>JBHGBE010000005.1:0-110193 GCA_041946855.1 Phycisphaerae bacterium
AGTACGTTGCCGTTTGGGTCACGTTCGGAGATTTCATCCGCCAAAGTGAAGGAGAGCCACAACGAAGTCCTTCACGATCCGCCCCCAGCCGAAAGTCTGCCGGGACGGATGGCTGACATGTGCAGTTTCGCCAATGGATCGGGTGTTCTCGGTTTCCTGCATCCGGTTTTGCGAGCGGTGATCCTGCATTTCTGGCTTGCTTACGATCATCCTTTCGTCGACGGTAATGGTCGCTGCGCCCGTGCGCTCTTCTACTGGGCAATGCTACGCCACGGAGCTTGGATTTGTGAATACATCTCCATTTCCGAGGTGATCAGGAAGGCGCCCATTCAATACGGCAGGGCCTTCCTCCACGCTGAGACTGACGACAATGACTTGACTTACTTCATCATTCATCAGCTTGACGTAGTCCTGAAGGCTTTTGCCGACCTTGACGCGTACATAAGACGTAAGGTCGCGGCGGTACGTGAGACGGAGAAGCTTGTTCGCGCATCTGCAGCCTTCAATCACCGGCAGTTAGCCCTCCTGAGCCACGCACTACGGCATCCGGATCAGGTCTACACTCTTGCTTCCCACAGGGCCAGCCACAATGTTGTCAACCAGACCGCCAGGACGGATTTGTTCGGTCTCGTCGAAAAAGGCCTTTTGACCGTCAGGAAATTCGGCAAGACATATCACTTCTATCCGGCAGCAAATCTGGAGCAACAACTCAAGGGGACCAGGTAGGAATCGCGCCAGCCAACATGATGCCTCACTTCGTCTGCATTGTGGCCGCCGGCTGCGATGCTGGGATGCCCTTGAGGTGCTTGTCGAAAAAGGCGTAGATGACGGGGAGCATCTTAGCCTGGTTATTGCCGAAGTCATGGCCGGCGCCCTTGACGACCTCGTAGCGGACATCGACGCCGGCGGCCTTGAGCGCCTCGTTGAGCAGTTCGCTCTGGTTGATCGGGACCACCACATCGCGGTCGCCGTGGAAGATCAGGAACGGCGGGCAGTCCTTGCCGATGTACGTGATCGGGTTGGCCCTGGCCGCCAGTTCCTTCTTGTCCTCGATCAGGCCGCCCAGCAGCTTGCTCTCGTAGGCCAGCAGCGAGCGGCGGTCGATGACGCTCTTCTGGTCGAGCAGCTTGAGGAGGTCGGTTGGGCCGCACAGGTCGACGATGCACTGCACGCGGCTGGACTGGTCCAGGTTGCCGGCCGCGCCTTCGAGGTCCTTGACGCCGCCGGATGTGCCCATGAGCGCCGCCAGGTGTCCGCCGGCCGACAGGCCCCATGCGCCGACGTGGTCCGCGTCGATGAAGTACTTCCTCGCGTTTGCGCGGAGGAAGCGGACGGCCGCCTTGCAGTCCTCGATCTGCGCGGGGAAGATCGCCTCCTGCGTCAGGCGGTAGTCGATGCTCGCGGCGATGTATCCGCGGCGGACCAGCGGCAGTGCTGGACAGTCGGCCTTGGACCCGCTCATCCACCCGCCGCCGTGAATCCACACGACCAGAGGCAGGTTCACCTTGTACCTGACGGCCGCCTCCGGGACATAGACGTCAAGGAGCAGCGGCTTGTCGCCGATCTTGGCGTATTGGACGTCGCGGAAGGGCCTGATGTTGCCTGAGTAGTCAATCCTCGCCGGGCGTGATGTGGGCAATGTCGCGGGGGCGGAAGACGCCTGGAGGGCATGCGCGGGGGCGGCCGCGATGGCCTGGAGGATGGCCCCGGCCAGGAGCACGCGCATGAATGGCGACAGAGACGGCACGCGATCGTCCTTCGTCAGAAGCCCAGAATCTCCGCCAGCCACGCCGGCGCCTGCCACATCCCCATGTTCGCCGTAAACGCCAGCACACCCCCGGCCACCACCACCGCCGACGTTCCCAGCGTCGCCGCCACGCCGACGGCCGTCGGCCCAAGCCGCATCCTCGCGCCCTGTTCCTTGAGCAGCCAGCGAATGCCCTTGTAGAGCAGGTACGTCGTCAGGCACAGGATGACCGCGTCGGCCACGATAAGAGGGACCATCTTCCACTCGTCGCCCGCCCTGGCCGGGTGAAGGTATGACCTCCAGTACTTGAACATGAGCATCACCAGGCTGGCGATGGTCGTGTTGAGCATGAGCACCGCGGGCACCGCGGCGAACCAAAGCTTCCTGCCTTTTCGCAGCAGCCACAGCGCCGCCAGCGACAGCACGAACGCCGCCAGGAGCTGGTTGGCGGTCGCGAAGATGCCCCACAGGGCGCTCTGCCCGCCGGTCAGGGCCAGCAGGAGCATCAGCCCGACGGCGATGCCGCTGTTGATCCAGTAGTGGCGGAGGGTCCTGAGGAAGAACCGGAAGACGCCGCCGGTCGCGACGGGCGACGACGGCGCGGGCGGCTGTTCGTCGATAGGCACGGTGGGGATGCTCTCGCCGCCTGCGACGATGGCCTCGCCGGCGATCATCTTGCCTCCGGGCCCGTGCGGCCCCACCGGCGCGGCGAACACGTCGTACCTGCCGAACAGCATGCGCCAGAGCTCCTCGATCAGGTACCGCGTCAGGCGCACGGCCGCGTCGAGCGTGGTGATTAGGAAGCCCTCAAGCAGTATCATCCCCGCCAGCGCGCCCCACGCGGGGTTCATGCCCCAGGCCTTGTACGAGGCCCAGCCCACGCCCATCGCGAAGCCCTGCACCTCGTTGGCGCTGCGGTCGGTGCCGTGAAGGAGCATGGGGTGGACGTCCGCCCAGTAGGTCTTGAGGTCGGCGCCGATCATCATCGTCGCGATGACCGCCACCGCCACGAACGTCTCCAGCAGCATGGCGAAGTAGCCGATCCGGCGCGCGGCCGCCTCGGAGGTGATCTGCTTGCAGGTGGTCCCGCCGGCGCAGAGGCTGTGAAAGCCGCTGACCGCGCCGCAGGCCACGGTGATGAACAGGAACGGCCAGATGAACCCCAGTGCCTTGCCGCCGGAGCCGATGGACAAGGCGGGAATGGCCTCGACGCCCTCCGGCGCCGAAGCGCCCGCGCTCCGCGCCCCTGCCACCACCAGCGTCAGCAGCAGGAACGCCATGCCGGCGTAGAGCACGTGAGCATTGATGAAGTCGCGGCTCTGGAGGAACAGCCACACCGGCAGCCCCGCCGCCACCAATACGTAGATAGACAGAAGAATCTTCCACGTGCTGGCCGACTCGATGGTGAATGCGCCCCATACCCGCCACCCGCCCGGGGCGAAGGCAGGCACGTGCAGGGCCGGGAACCACACCGGCACGTAGACCCCCACAGTGATGCTGACCGCGCAGATGACCACGGCCGCCACGGAGCACTTCCAGACACTGATCTTCCTCTTGATGTACATCCAGCCGACCAGCGGGGCGAAGGCGGTCAGCACGATCACGCTCATGGACGCGACGCCGCCGAGGACCACCTGGCCGTCCTGCACGCGGAAGAGCGTCTGGTCGGCCGGCAGTTGCACGCGGTCGAAAGGCACCATGCTCACCAGCGCCCTGGCCGACAGGTTCAGGAACGCCGCGCACACCAGCGCCAGCATCACGATCAGGAACAGGACCATGGCGATGAACACGCCGTCGCCCATCGTCCTGCGGGCAATGGTCGCGACCGACTGCCCGCCCTCGCGCGTGGCCATGTGGACGGCCAGATAGTCATGCACCGCGCCGATGAGTATTCCGCCCGCCAGCACCCAGATCAGGGCCGGCACCCAGCCGTAGACCAGCGCGATGACCGGCCCGATAATCGGCCCGGCCCCAGCGATGGCCGCGAAATGATGCGCGAACACCACCGGCGTGGGCGAGGGCACGTAATCGCGCCCGTCGTTGATGAGCGTCGCCGGCGTGGGCCGCGACGAGTCCTCCCCCAGCCGCCGGGCGATGAAGCCGGAGTACAACTTCCCAGCCGCGCCAAGCAGCGCCAGCGAACCAACCATGATGAACAGGACGGTCATGGCAGTGTTTCCGAAGAACCAAGCCTACAGAACTGCACGGGCAGGCTTCAAGGGATCATTTGTCAGTTGATGCGTCTGGTGATCGTCACCGCCCGCCGGCCGTTGCAGGTCCCCAGGCGGCCGACGAACTTCGGTATGCCCGCCACGCGGATGATGACCTCGCCGTCGATGGGCGTGTCAAGGGCCAGTATGTCGCCCGGCGCCAGGCGGGCCAGGTCGGCGGCCGCGATGGTCGTCTCGTCGAGCGCGGCCGTCACCTCCAGCGGCGACGCGCCGGGGCCGGCGGCCGTCGCGGCTCGCAGCGGCGACGCCAGCGGCGGCAGCAAATCAACCGCAAGTGCGATCCGCATCGTGCCGGCCTGGCGGTCAAGGCCAAGCTCGAAGCCGGCCGTCAACAGCACTTCGGACTGCGGATTGCGGACTGCGGATTGCACGGCCGGGGACTGTCCCGCTGTCTGGGACTGTCCCCCGGCTTTTGAGCAACCGGGGACAGTCCCGGAAGGCGGGACAGTCCCCGAATCCGCAATCGGAGTCAGCCTCGGCGCGCCCCGGCCCGGCCAGGCCCGCACCAGGCTCGCGCACGCTCGCTCGACTATCCGCGCCAGCAGCCGCCGCTCGATGGCCGTCAGAGGCCGGCGCGGGATGAACGGATCGTCGCTCGACCCGCCCAGCAGGCAGTTGATGATGGGAAACGCAATCGAGGGCGTGATCTCGATCATCGCCGCCCACGGCCCTGCGGCCCCGCCATCCGGCACGGTTGCCCGTTGCACTCTGTCCGTTGCCGCCATTGGAAAGCGGGAATCATCCGAGGCCACCGCGTTCGCCGCGCCAGCGATCGCCAGCGGAAAGCAGCACGTGGCCTCCTCGACGGATGACAGGAACTCATCGGCCGGCAAGAGCATCGCGCCCGCCAGGCGAATATGCTTTTTCGAGAACGCCCCGCGGAGCACGGCCGAAAGCTCGCCCGCGAACTGCCTGACGAAGTCCTCGCGTAGAAACGCCAGCGCGGCCGTCTGGTGCGGAAGAACGCAACGGGTGCTCACGTCCACGGCGGGCACAGTGGCAGCGGACTTCGCGCCTGCGTCGGAATTCGCGCCGGTGTCGGCGGGCACGTGCGCCGTCGGCGTCATCGAACTGTCGGCCTCAGCCACTGACGACCTCCCTGCCGTCTTGGGGATATTGTACGGCCGGATGGGCGGTTTGGAAGAGGCACGCCGAAAATTCACAAACTCCGCCGGGCCGCCGCGATTCGGTCAACCGGTAGCGGAGGGGCCTCTTCTTTTCGGACCGTCCCGGTCGATTTGGAGGACGTACTTATTCCGCCCCCAACCCGCGAGGCGTCAAGAGGCGGCGCCCGTTCTCTACGCCGGCCGCGAGGTCGGGGCCGGGCCCGACGCCGGGCCGGCAGCCGGGCCCGCTGCCGGCTGCGACTTCGACTGATCCTCCGGGATCACCAGGCCCGTCAGCGTGCCGAACTTGTCCGGCGCGTGGGCCGATTCCTGGTAAACCGGCGACCAGTAGCAGTACTCGTTGTCGGCCGTGCGGAAGACCAGGACGTTGAACATCCACTTGTCGCGCGGGCGGGGGTGCCTGTCGAACATGTCCAGCGGCAGGGCGAGCTCGACCGTCCAGCTCGTCTTGTTGACCCTGGCGGCCGCCTGGTACTTCGGGTCCCACTTAGTGTCGGCCCTTCCCGGCCGGCGGTGGTAGGCGTCGAACGTCACGCCCTGGGAGTTTATGATGAACTCGCAGTAGCTCTTGCGCTCGTTGGTCGGGTCGATGAACAGCTCGACCACGTCGTCGTCCCATATCCCGCTGGCGTCGTGGGTGTGGTGCGTGGCGACGAGCTTCTTCATCTGGTCCTCGGTGCCGAACACTTCCACGCCGATGTAAAGGTTCTTCTGGTCCTGGGCCACCAACAGGCGCATCCTGCCCTTGGGCATGGCGCCGTCGGTCAGGCGGAAGTGGTCGGTGACGGCCGCCTTCGACCAGATAGGGTCATCCAGCGCGCCGTCGATCTTGACCTGGGCATCCTTCACGAATGGGACCTTCAGCTCCGGCGCGGGCTCGCGATCGGCCGCAAAGGCCATCAATCCACCGAGCATCGCCACACCCGATGCGCACGCCAGGACCCACGAGTAATCCATCGGGAAGTCTCCTTACACGCCTTCCCTAGACTAACCGCGGGGGCAGCCAGAACAAGCTCAAATGCGGCTTCCGGGGCCGCCGGCCGGCAGGTCTCACCCCGGCGCGGATGATGACCGTCAGCGAGGTGCAGGTGCTGGACTTTATCCGTTACGATCCGTTCGACCTGAAGATCGCGCTGCCGCCATAGCCTTCCGCCATCCGCGGGGTTAAAGTCATGGAGCCATTGGCGCCCAGCGCCGGAGAGAATGTATGCGCATTGGTACAGTTGCCGTGCCGGGGATCGCGTTGCTCATGTCCATCACCGGGTTCGTCGCGGCCGTGCGCGCTGGGGAGGGCGCAACATCGCCGGCCGGCGCGGGCCCCGCGGCCAGCGGCCCGGCTTCACAGACACGGACCGGCCCCGCCATGCACAAGGCGGGCGAGGTGGTCATCGAGCAGGCGTCCATAGACGTCGCATCGGGCAAGATCGACTACGAGCTCGGGACGCTGTACGTGCCGGAGAACCGGGCCGACCCCAAGAGCAGGACCATCGGCGTGGGCTTCGCCCGGTTCAAGGCTGTCGCCGGCGGCGACGGCCCGCCCACGTTCCACCTGCCCGGCGGGCCGGGCACCTCGTTCCTGACGAACCTGAAGGGCTACGCCGGTCACGCCCTGCGCTACCGCACGGCCGGCGACGTGGTGCTGATGGACCAGCGCGGCTTCAGCAAGCGCGGCGACGTGCTGACCTACGCCGTCCGCACGCCGGAACTGCCGCTGGATGAGCCCGCCAGCCTGGCCAAGAGCACGGCCGCCTTTGTCAAGCTGGCGCGCGAGGTCGTGGCCGACTTCGCCAGAAAGGGCATCGACCTGCGCGGCTACACGGTCAAAGAGTGTGCCGCGGACGTCAACGACCTCCGCAAGGCGCTGAAGTACGAGAAGATCAACCTGCTGGGCGTCAGCTTCGGCTCGCAGTGGAGCTTCGCCGTGATGCGGATGCATCCGGAGATCGTGGGGCGGGCGCTGCTGTCAGGCGTGGAGCCGCTGGACAACGGGTACGACATGCCGACGGACATCATGGCCGCGATCAGGCGTTCGTGGAAGGTGGCCGAGAAGGACAAGTCCCTCGCACCCTACGTGCCGGCGGGCGGGCTGGAGGCGGCCGTCAAGGAGATATACAAGCGGTTCGGGGAGGGGCCTGTCACTGTGAAGGTCAAGGACGCCAAGAGCGGCGCGGAGACGGCCGTAGCCCTGGGCAAGGAAGACCTCCAGCGCGACTTCCTGCACAGGGGGCCGGACGGGCCGGCGTTCATCCTGTCGCTGTATCACGAGCACTACGACAAGTGGGCCCAATCGGTGCTGGCCAAGCGCCGCTCGCACGCGGACGCGCTCAGGGTCATCGGCCCGCTGATCGACACGAGCCTGGGCGTGACTCCCAAGCGCCTCGAGAAGCTAAGGGGCGATCCGGCCGTGGAGTACCTGGGGATGTGGAACTGGGACGCCTACGTCGCGACGGCTGGCGTCTGGCCGACGGCGGATGTCGGAGACGATTTCCGCGCGCCGGTCCGCACCGATATCCCCGTCCTGTTCATCCACGGCGACTGGGACACGAACACTCCGGTCGAGAACTCGCTGGAGATAGTCAAGAGCTTCCCCAGAGGCCGGGTGGTGATCGTGGAGCAGGGCGGGCACGGCATACTGGAGGCCTTCGCCCAGCGCTACTCGAAGGAATGGGGGCAGATCATGGACTTCCTTCGCAAGGGCGAGATGCCCAACCTGCCGGAGCGGATGATGCTGCCCGCGCCGAAGTTCACAGTGCCGGACTTCCCCGTCCCGGCGGGGAAGTAGAAGAGTAGGGAGCAGGGCGTCGGGTTTGGGGCGTGACCCGGTCCAAGCGCGCTGCTCGGCCGCGCCCGACACCCAACTCCCTGCTCCCTGCGGTTCACTCAGGCAGTCGCGTCCTGGGCGACACGGTGCAGCACGGCTTGCTTGAAGCCCATCAGCAGCGGCGACGCCACGGCGATGGACGAGTAGGTCCCGAACAACACGCCAGCCAGGAAGGCGTAGTTGAAGGCGTGGATGCCCGACCCGCCCCAGACGTACATGATGAACACCACGGCGAACACCGTGCCGGAGGTCAGCAATGTACGGCTCAGGGTCTGGTTGACCGATGCGTCGATGACCTTCTCGCTGAGCATCAGCAGCTTGCCGCGGTTCTCGCGGATGCGGTCGAAGACGACGATGGTGTCGCTGGACGAGTAACCGACGATGGTCAGCAGCGCCGCGATCATCGTCGAGTCTATCTTGAACGGCTGTATCATCAGGGCCTGGCCAATCGCGGTGGATCCGAGCCAGTCGCTCACGGCCACGAGGCCCACGATGATCGTCACGTCATGCACCAGGCAGAGGACGGCCGCCAGGCCCCACTTGGCCTGCCCGAATCGCAGCCACAGGTAGAGGATGATGACGACCCAGCTCAAGACGACGGCCATCAGCGCGCGGCGGGCGGATTCGCCGGCGATTGCGGCGTCGAACTGCTGCGCGGTCATGTCCTGGCCGCGCTCCAGGGCGGCGGCGAGCAGCCTGGCCTCGCCCCTGGCGAACTTGTCCCAGGCGTCCTTGGCGGTCCCCAGCGCCTCGGCCGGCTTGACCAGGACGGCGAAGGATGAGAACGTCTCCTCGCCCGGCTTTCCGCCCAGCGGCAGGGCGGTCGAGATGTCCATCGCCTGGTCGGCGAAACCCGTCTGGAACCGCGTCTCGCGGATGCGCTGGAGCAGGTCGGTCGTGCTGATCGGCGGGTTGATGTCCTGCACGACCAGCACCGCGCCGCCTTCGTAGTCCTTCAGGTCGTTCTGAAAGGGCGAGGCCTTGCGGGTGATGGCGTCCGTGATCCTGGCGACGCCAATGAGGGACTTCTCGCCCGCGGCCTGGGTCGCGGCCGGCGATGCCTTGTCGGCCATGAGGTCGTCGAGCGTCATGGCCTTGAGGTCTATGCCCATCGGCGCGAATCTGCCCGTGGGCGGGCCGGCGAAGCTGAGCTGCGGATGGCTCACAAGCGCCGTCCCGAAGGCGTCGCGGACGACCCGTTCGATCTTCTCACGGTTCAGCTCGGTTGTGGCAACCTGGTATGCGTTGGCCGGCAGCCTGGCCCCAAGCTCGGAGAGGGTGATGGAATTCGCCCCGCGCGCCAGCAGCTTGAAGGCTTCCGGATTGAGCTTGGCCTTCGCCCAGTCCTGGGCCGTGATCTGCCCGCTGGAGTTGACGTCGGGGAACGCCGACGGAGGGAAGTGCTCGCTCATGAAGTTGCGCGTGCGGTCGGGGTCGATCTGCTTTTCGACGCGGGCGTCCTCAAGCGCCGCGATGCCCAAGGCGTGGGCCTTGTCGGCGAACAGCGACCGCACCAGCCCGTCGTTCGGCAGTTCCTCCCTGCCGGTGGAGGGATCCTTCAGCAGGGCGTCATCCTTGAACTGCACGATGGCCTGCGTGCCGGAGGTGAACTCGATGCCCCAGATGTTGTGGCCGGTCCAGAACAGCGAGGCGACGCCCAGCACGCCCGTGGCCAGCGAGAAGCCCCAGAAATAGTACCGCTTCTGCATCCACTTGATGCTCGGCACCCGGATCAGGTGGAACATCTTGAAGGGCCGCTTCACCAGGCCGGTGTCGACCATGGCCTGGAATATCCACCGCGTTATGGTCAGGGCGGTGAACAGGTTGAACAGCATGCCCAGGCCCAGCGTGATGGCAAAGCCCTTGACCTCCTCGGTGCCGACCCATCCCAGTATCAAGCACGTCAGCAGCGTGGTGACGTGCGAGTCGAAGATCGCGCTGAAGGCGTGCTGGTAGGCGTTCTTGAGGGCCATGCGGACGGACTGGCCCTTGGCCTGCTCCTCGCGAAGGCGCTCGTAGATGAGCACGTTGGAGTCGACCGCCATGCCTATGGACAGGATGATGCCCGCGATGCCGGGCAGTGTGAACACCGCGTTCAACAGGCACATCGCGCCCATGATGAAGACCAGGTTGACGACCATGGCGAAGACGGCGACAAAGCCGGCGCCGAGGTAGTACACGGTCATGAACAGGGCGATGACGATGAGCGCGATGATGCCGGCCTTCATCGCCAGGCGCAGGTTCTCCTCGCCGAGCGTCGGGCCGAATGTGCTCTCGGCGACGGGCTGGGCTATCCTGCCCGAGGGGGTGTCCACGACGGTCAGGCGGGCCGGCAGCGAGCCGGCGTTGAGGGTGTCAACCAGCCGCTTCACCTCGTCCGCGTCGTACTTGCCGGTGATGATGCCGCTCGAGGATATCGCCGACTTGATGTTGGGGGCCGAGTAGACCTCGTCGTCCAGGAGGATCGCCATCGCCTGGTTGATGTGGTCGCGCGTCATCTCGTAGAACTTCTTGGCGCCGCGGTCGTCGAACGTGAAGCCGACGGCCCTGCGGTTCCACTCGTCGGAGGTGGGATAGGACTGCTTGAGCCGCCATCCCTCGCTGCCTTCCTGGTGGAGCAGTTCGTTGCCGGGGGTGTTGCACAGCAGCACGTAGGCCTGCCCGGCCCAGTGAGCCACGATCAGCGAGCCGAAGCCCTCGGTCTCGCCCCGGATAGGGAACCATTCGTAGGGGTCGTTGCGGCGGCGAGCCGCCTCCGGCCCGTTTTCCTGCAATTCCTTGATGTACCGGTCGAGCTCCGGCAACGGGGGCGGGCCGCCGTTGGCCGGCGGAATCTGCTCCGCGCCCGGACGCCGCGGGTCCTGCGGGGCGATTCGGAACTCCAGCACGCCGGTGCCCGCGATCTGCCGCTTGAGGTCCATCGGGTCGTCCAGCAACTGGCGGGTCCTGGTCCATGCCTCGTAGCGGGCCACGACCTCGTCCAGCTCCTTCTCGTGGCCGCGGGCCTTGGCCTTCTCCTGGAGCGCCTTAAGCCCGTCGTTGAATTTCTGCATCCGCTGGTTGAACTCGGTCTTGGCCATGTTCTCGCGCTCGGCCGGCGAGACGTAAAGCCGGAGCGTCGCCTGCACGGCGGCCAGGCTGATGTTCTCGCGCATGAGGGCGTCCTGGGCGTCGCCGTAGGCCAGGCGGGCGTCGTCGAGGTCGTTCTGCGCCTTGGTCAGCGCGTCGTTGGCCTCCTTTGCCTGCGCCTCGGTGAGCCTGCCGCTCTGGAGGTCCTTGCTGGCCTTGTCGATGGCGGCCAGGTCCTTGTTTATCCGGTCGTTGATGTCCGCCAGCGCGGCCAGCTTCTCCTTGACCTGGGCGTTGGGCCCGGCGATGGCGTCGATGGCCTTCTTGCGGTCCTCGCCGGTTGCATCCAGCACGGAGCGTATGCTCGACGACTGGATGTTGGTCTTCTCAAGGTCAACCAGCGCGTTCTGGTAGGCCAGCTTGGCCTCCTGCGTCTCCTTGCGGGGAGCGGGCATGCGCACCTCGAAGCGGTTGCCCTTCAGCGGGCGCCATTCCAGCGAGTACAGGCCGCGCGGGTCGATGCGCTTCTTGAGGACCGAGATGACCTGCGACGGCAGGTCGCTGGAGGTGCTCTCGCCCTCGCTTGTCTGTAGCGCGAAGATCATGCTGGTGCCGCCGCGGAGGTCGATGCCCAGCTTGACTCCCGAGAAGAGCCAGATGCCCAGCGCCAACGCGATGAGCAGGACGACCAGGCCGAGTTTCACTGGCAGGTATTTTGCGTTCATTGTGGTCCTGAAAAAGTACTCAATTCCCGAACAGGGCAGCGCCTCGCGCCGGACTTCGGCGCACGCGCTCGAACCCGCGGCGGGCGCACGCCCGCTGCACCAACGGCGGGCGCGGCCGTCACCGCCGCGAAAACACAACATTCTCGCCCAAACCGCGGCGGCGGTCAAGCAAAACTGACAAGCGGGGACCAGTCAATGGTTGAAGTGCCTGGTTCCCGTGAAGACCATGGCCAGGCCCAGTTCGTCGGCGCGAGCGATCACGTCGGCGTCCTTCTTGCCGCCGCCAGGCTCGATGACGGCCGTCGCGCCGGCGTCCGCCGCCCAGTCCAGGCTGTCGGGGAATGGGAAGAAGGCGTCGCTCGCCAGGGCGCAGCCTTTCAGATCGAGCTTGGGCGACTGCGGCGTGCCCCCGCCGTACTGTCTGGCCAGGTGCGTGGCGAGCATGGCCGAGTTGACGCGGCTCATCTGCCCGGCCCCCGCGCCCAGCAGCATCCTGCCCTTGGCCAGCACGATCGCGTTCGACTTGACGTGCTTGCACACCAGCCAGGCGAACCTCAGGTCGTCCATCTCGCCGGAGGTGGGCTTGCGCTTGGTGACGACCTTCCACTTGTCCTCGTTCAGGCCCACGAGGTCGCGGTCCTGCACTATCAGCCCGCCGACGACGTACTTGAGGAACTTCTCCCTGTTGTGCTTTCCCGGCGTCAGGGGCCCCGTCTCCAGCAGGCGAACCTCGCCGCCCCAGCCCTCGCGGGCGCGGATGATGGACAGCGCGTCGGGCTCGAATGACGGGGCGATGATGATCTCGGCGAAGAACCCGCCCGCGCCGGCCGCCTTGCCCCACCGCTTGTAGCTCTCGACAATCGCCTGCGCCAGGCCGGCTGTCACGGGGCGGTTGACGGCGATGATGCCGCCCATCGCGGCGTTCACATCCGCCAGGTACGCCTTGCGGTAGGCCTCGACCAGGTCCTCGTCAACCGCGCACCCGGCCGGATTCGCGTGCTTTATGATGGCGATGGCCGGCTCCGCGAACTCCTTGACCAGCTCAAGCGCCCCGTTGGCGTCGAAATAGTTGTTGTAGGAAATCTCCTTGCCGCCCAGGAGCTTCGCGCGTGCGACGCAGGGCTCCGAGGCGTCCGGCGAGACGTAGAACGCCGCCTTCTGGTGCGGGTTCTCGCCGTAGCGGAGGCCGGCCGACTTGCGGTAGCTCATCACCAGGCGCTGCGGGAACTCCTGACAGAGCTGGCCGGCGAGGTACCCGCAGATGGCGCTGTCGTACGAGCCGGTGAGCTGGAATGCGGCCAGGGCGAGCTTGCGGCGGGTCTCGAAGCTCACCCCACCGCCGGAGCGCATCTCGGACAGGACCGTCTCGTACTGGCTCCTGTCGGTGACGACGGTGACGAACTTGTGGTTCTTGGCGGCGGCGCGGACCATCGCGGGTCCGCCGATGTCGATCATCTCGACCGCCTCGGCCGGCGCGCAGCCCTCCCTGGCGATGGCCTGCTCGAAGGGATACAGCCCCACGCACACCAGGTCGATAGGCTCGATGCCGTACTTGGCCATGTCGGCCTGATGGGCTGGATCATCCCGCAGGGCGAGGATGCCGCCATGCACCTTGGGGTGCAGTGTGACGACGCGATGGCCGAGCATCTCCGGAAAGCCCGTCCACTCCTGGACGAAACGGACCTTCAGGCCGGCGGCCGCCAGGGCCTTGGCGGTGCCTCCGGAGGAGATGATCTCCGCGCCCATCCGCGCCAGCGCGCGGGCGAAGTCCTCGATTCCGGTCTTGTCGAATACGCTGATGAGGGCACGACGGATGACGACCTTGTCCATCTGGACTCCTTCCCAGGCTATCGCAATTTGCCGAGCGGAAGAGACCGGCGGCGACGGACTAGTGACCAGGATGAAGGTGATTGGGCGCTTGCAGGGCGATCAAGCGAGCGTCTTGCTCACGAGGTCTTCGCCTTCCCAGTCCCTAGTCCCTGTTGCTCCGCCATGTTCCTTTTCAACTATTCAGGTTCCTGGAGACAGGGCGCGGCTACGGCGCCAGCGCCTTTGGCGCCGCGGGCGCTGACGTCGTGGTAGGCGCCGCGGCCCTCTTGGGCCTGAGCTTGCCCGGCTCCTGGAGCATGTCGACCGTCAGCTTGCCCAGGTCGGCGGGCGTGATGCAGAACACCCGCCCGTCGGACTTGGCGGTGTAGATGGCCGGCGCGGTGGTGTTTCCCGTGAACAGCTCGTGCCCCGTCAAGGCCACGGCGACCGATGGCTTGTTGGGCCCCATCATCTCGTCGAGGACTTGCAGGTTGCCCGTGCCATCCTTGAGGTAAACGTTCCCGCCGGCTATCGCGAGGACGAGCTGGCCGGTCTTGGAGGTCCATCGCAGGCGCCCCGTGGCCACGTCCAGCACGTAGAGCTTGTCCTGATCGGCGGCCTGGAATATCGAGCTTTCGCCCACCTGGATGGCCTGGGACAGTTGCCCCTGGCAGATGAACGGCTCCCAGAGGCGGGCGCCCGTCATCGCGTCGAAGGCGTAGATGCGGTGGTCCACGCAGGGCACGAAGCACCCGCGCTGGTCGACGTAGATTCCGCCGCGGATGGGGCCGTCAAGCTTCTGGCTCCATTCCTGCCGTCCCTTGACGCCCAGGGACGTGGCGCAGAATATGCCTCCGCCCTCATTGGTCGCGTAGACCCTCCCGGCGAAGCACACCAGCGGGGCGGTGATCGGCTCCAACCTGGAGGTCGTGCTCATCGTCCAGACGAGCACGCCTTCCTGAAGCCGGATTGCCTCGTACTCGCCCGTGGGCGAGCCGACATAGAACAGGACGCCATCGGTCGCGCCGCGGGTATTGGCGATGAACTTGCGGGGGCCCTGGGCGCTGAAGTCGATCATGCCCGGCCGGCGCATGGCCTGCCCGGTGGCGCGGTTGTAGACGGCGACGTAGTTCATCGTGTTGAACATCACCGCGTCGAACGTCATCGCGTTGGTAAGGCGGGACGGCGTCAGAATCTCGCCCACGCCCGACATGGCCTCGGTCAGGGTCACGCCGTCGGCGTGAATGGGGCCGAAGACCGTGTCGCGTGGAGCGGCCAGCGTCGCCGCCCACTTCAGGCCGCCGCTGACGGCGTCCACCACGATCACCCTGTTCAGGTTGGTGATGCAGTAGACGTTCTCGTCAAGGCGGCTCAGCCTGACGACCCACTCGCCGGCCGAGAGCGGGATTGTGCAGTCCCAGTAGTATTGCAGGCCGGCCTTGGCCAGCACGCTGGGGTGAACTACGCCGGACCATTTGCCCCCGCCGGTGGCGGGCGTGGTCGTGCAGCCGGCCGCCGCACACAACGCGATCGCCGCCATGAACGTGATTGGACTACGCATGCGTCACTCCTGTCGCTCAGGGTTCCTTGACGTATTCGGCCAGGTCGATTCCATGCTCCCGCTCGAAGGCCCGCAGCAGGTCGATCCGGTCCAGGTCGTCCACTATGCGGTGGGCCAGCTTGAAGATGTACGGCCGGCCCTCAAGCCGGGCCTTAAGGTCCTGGACCATCTCGTCCCAGCTTCCCTCGTACAACTCTCGCTTGAGAACTACGAGCATCCGCTGCTCGCCTGTCATCCGCTGGACGAACTGGCGAATCTGAGCCTGCTTGTCAGCCGTCGTGCCGGCCACAGAGGGTTCCTCGCGACCGCCTTCACGGTCGATGGCAGGGATCCCCAAACGCGGGATACCGCGTTTGGGGGCCCCCACCGCGCCAACTCGCCTCAAACGCCGGATAATCTACGGGAGGAACCAGAGGAATGCAAACTGCAAATTGCGGCTCCAGGACATGTCAGCCGGCGTCATTCGGAATGGGGTCCGCAACGTTGTTCCCGTCGGGCACGGCTGCCGAGGGGGCTGGCTGTTCCGCCTGCCCGCCCCTGCGCGGCGGAAGCTCCATCAGGCCATCGCCCATGCGGGCTGCCACGCTCAGGAACGCCTCGACCACCGAGGGATCGAACTGCGCGCCGGCGCCTTTCTCGATCTCGGCGCAGGCCTCCTGCCGGTTCTTGGCGGGGCGATAGGTGCGGCTGGAGGTCATCGCGTCGAACGCGTCGGCCACCGCCAGGATGCGCGCGGTGAGCGGGATGGCCGCCCCGGAGATGCCCTCGGGGTAGCCCTTGCCGTCAAATCTCTCATGGTGGTAACGGACGGCCGGTATCTCCTGCTCCAGGAACTCCATCCCTTCCATGACCTGCACCGACAGCAGCGTGTGCCGGCGCACGAACGCCTGCTGCTTGTCGCTGAGCGAGCCCGGGCTCAGCAGCACGGCGTCGGGCATCGCGATCATGCCGACATCGTGGAGCATGGCGGCTATCCGCAACTGCTTGACGACCCTGTCGGGAAGCCCCATCTCCCTGCCAATCAGGATCGAGTAGTGCTCCACCTTAAGCGTGTGGGCGGCCATGTGATGGTTGCGGTGCTCCAGGATGACGACCATTTCCTCTATGGCCCGCAGGAACAGTTCCTTGAACTGGTTGTCCAGCCCGGCGAGCTTCTTGCACATCAAGCCGACCCTGTCGCCGGCCTCGCCGCACTGCCGCCAGTTCACGCCGGTCAACTCGCGGGCCTGCACGACGCGGTTGCGGCCGCGCTCCTTGGCGGCGTACAGGGCGCGATCGGCCAGGGCCATCAGCGCGTCCGGGCTGTCCATCTCGCCGCTGTTGAGGTCCGCCACGCCGATTGAGGCCGTGATCGAGATGCGGGCGGACCCGACGCTTATGGGCAGGCCCGACACGCCCATGGAGATCCTCTCGGCCACGGCCTGGGCGTCCGCCGCCGTCGTCTCCGGCAGCAGGACCGCGAACTCGTCGCCGCCTAAGCGGGCGGGCAGGTCGGCCTTGCGGCAGGCGGCCTCCAGCGCTCGCGTGACTTGCCTGAGCACGTCGTCGCCGGATGCGTGGCCGCCGGTGTCGTTGACGGCCTTGAAGAAGTCGACGTCCATCACCATCACCGACAGCGGTCGGTTGTACCGCCGGGCCTGGTTGTAGAAGGCCGCCAGGACCTGCTCGAAGTGCCTGCGGTTGGCCAGGCCCGTAAGCTGGTCGATCTTGGACATCTCCGCCAGGCGGTCGAACGCCGATTCCAGCCGCCTCGCCAGCAGCAGCGGCTCGCCGTGGAGGTCCCGGGTCAGTTCGGCGATACAGCCGCGGCCCGACTCCAGCCACTGGATCTTCTTCAGCAAGCGCATGGCCGGGCCGGTGACCAGCATGTGCGCGCCCATTATCACCATCAGCGACAGGCCTATGGACAGCGACAGGACTATGAGGACTGTCCTTCGTCCGGCGGAAGACTGGAGGTTGGCCTGGGATATCGGCAGTGTGACCCGGAAGTAGCCCGCGGGCTTGCCCGACGCATCGTGTACCTGCCAGGCTCGCGCCAGGATGTCCTCACCGGATCGCCATGTCGAGCAGGTTGAGATGTCTTCGGTTGCCTCCCCCCGTGGAATCGTGCCATCTGCAACGAACACGACCTCACCCCCGGCGGCCTGACCCATCTTCGCGAGCACATCCGGGCCGACACCGCGGACAAGCCAGAGATGCCCTGCTATCCGCGAGTCCCGCCCGATCCTCGTGCGGCAGAACACGACCGGCCCGTCAGGCAGCTTCAGGAAGCCGATGAGACTGTCGCGATGGTCGCCTGGGGCGACGGCGGCTATGGCCTCCGCCAAAGCGCCACCTTCCGCCGGCCTGCTGTCGGTTGGGCCACGGCCTTCTGTCCAGAAGCCCGAGAGGCTTCCATGCGGATCAACCAGCCAGGCTTGGTCTGCCCCGGCGGATTCGAGCATCTGGTGCACTACGGCGGCGGTCATCGGTTCATCGGTCTTGTCCAGCATCATCTCGACGACTTCCGTTGACCGCAGCGCCGCGCGAGAGACGCGCCGCAGGCCTTCCTGCTGGCTGCTCAAGACGAGTTTGGCGGCGCTCTGTGCGCGACCGGCCTGCTCGCGGAGCGCCGACCACTCCTGCACGCGGGCCCGCGGCCGCAGGTAGAACAGGTCCAGCAGGAAGATGCCGCCGGCGGCAGTCACGGCGAGGATCAGCAGGATGCCTGATGAAGTCAGTCGGGTCTTGTCCACGTTCCCGTCCTGGAGACGAGTTTGTCAGGCGCCAGCGGGCGAGCGGCTGCACGACAGGCTTACGGGTGTGTTATCGGCTTGTGAAGACAAGACTTTAGCAGCAGGGCGACCTAGCGCAGCGAGACCAGCCCCTTGCGGAGTGCGAACTTGACCAGCGTGGTCTGGTCGTGGATGTTGAGCTTGCGCATCAGGCGGGTGCGGTGAGTATCGACGGTCTTGACGGCCAGGTTCAGTTGCTCGGCGATCTCGCGGTTGGTCCTGCCTTCGGCGATCATCTTGAGCACCTGGCGCTCCCGCGTCGTCAGGCTCTTGTACGGCCCGTCTCCCCCCTGGCCCAGCCGCTGGAGAACCGAGCGGCCGATCCCGGGCCCCAGGTACAGTTCGCCGCGGGCGACGCGCCTGACGGCCTCTGTCAGTTCCCCGGAGGCGGAGTCCTTGACGAGGTACCCCGACGCCCCGCTTTCAATCGCCGTGGCGACGAACTCCTCGTCTTTGTGCATGCTGAGGATGAGCACGGCGGTGCCCTTGGCCTTCCTGACCAGCTCCCGGCAGACGTCCACGCCGTTCATGCCGGGCAGGGTGATGTCCAGCACGACCACGTTCGGATGGGTCTGCTGGACCTCATCCACGATCTTCAGGCCGTCGCCGCACTGGCCCACCACGCGGAAGGAGGAATCCTTGGCGAACAGGGCCGCCAGACCCTCGCGGACCATCTCGTGGTCGTCGGCCAGGAAGACCGCGATCGGCTGTTGGCCGTCAGGCTCAGATGTTTCGCCGGCCATACCTGTGTCCCGCTGAATGCCGGTCAGATGTGCCCGTCCTTGACGGACTCGGACATCCAATATACACTATCGTCCAATGTCTACGCAAGGTTGAACTCGCTTCGAGGCAAGAAGACTCGGGTAAGTACCTCATTTTGGAAGCATAATCACCCGACGTATCCGTAGAGGTCAGCAGATGGCTCCAGAAACACCGCTCCCTCCGCCTTCCGAAGATGCGGCCTCGCTTCGCTGGCGCGTGGCCCAGTTGGAGGAGGAACTGTTCCTGGTTGAGCGGTCCTACCGGCGCGCCCAAGAGACAACCACGCTCCCGTCTTCCGGCGACGTGGCCGCGCTGCGACAGCGCGTGGCCCAGTTGGAGGAGCAGTTGTCCAGGGGGGAGCAATCATCCCGCGGCGCGGAGGACATAACGGCTGCCAGCCCAGCCGACGACGCGGCCGCCCTTCGCCGGCGCGTGGCCCAACTGGAGGGGGAACTGCTCCTCGTTGAGCGTTCCTATCGCCGGGCCGTGGAGCTTACGCAGCAGGTCGGCCAGGCCTTGCGGGACAGCGAGGAGCGGTACAGGGCCGTCGTCGAGAGCGCAGGCGAGGCAATCGCCGTGATAGACCAGTCGGGCAAGTACCTGTTCATCAACACCACCGGTGCCGAGCGGCTCGGGCGGAAGGTCGAGCAGATGGTCGGCCGGACGGTCTGGGACTTCTTTCCCAAGGAGGCGGCCGACTACGAGGCTGGAATCGTGCGGGAGGTAATCAAGTCAGGCAGGGGACAGGCCGTCGAAGTCTGGATTCCCACTTCACGCGGCAAGAGGTTCTTCCGGACCACAGTCCAGCCGCTCAGAAGCGAGACGGGGCCGTCCACGGCCGCCATGGTGATCGCCCGTGATTCCACGGACCAGAAACTGGCCGAGGAGGAAAGCCGCAAGATCGACCAGTGGCTTCAGTTGATCCTTCGCCACAGCCAGGACGGCATAGTCGTTACCGAACGGGACATGAAGACCAGGAAGAGGCGGCTGATCCTGTGCAACGACCGCTATGCCCAGATGGCCGGGCGCAGCCGCGAGGAACTGATGGCCGCCGACGACCTCGACGTCTTCGTGAGGATTCACAAGCGGCCTGACGAGGATGCGGAGGACTGGGAGAAGGTCATTCGCGGCGAGGCCATACGCGGGCGGGCATCATGGATTCGGCCCGACGGCAGGGAGAACGTCTACGAATGGATGGCCGCCCCTATCCGTGTGCAGGACAGACTCTACCTGCTGGGCATCGACCGCGACATAACCGAGCAGATGCGCGCGGAGGCGGCCCTGCGAGAGAGCGAGCAGAGATACCGCGATCTGTTCGAGAACGCCCCCCTGTGCGTCTTCGAGTGCGACGGGCCGTTGGAGGCGCGGAGGATACTCCGGGCCAACCTGGCCGCCCAGCGGCGGTTCGGCTACTCGGAAGCGGAGTTCGCCAACATGCCGATGGCCCGCATCGTGCCCGAAGGGGCGCGCGGCGACATCGCGGCCGTGTTCGAGTCGCTCCGCCAGGGCAAGCGCGTGTCAATCGAGACCCCCCACATCTGCCGCGACGGAAGCATCTTTCCCAGCCGGCTGACCGCCACGATCCTGCCGGGCACCGAGCCGCCCCGGACGATCGCCATGGTGGAGGACATCACCGAGCTGAAGCAAGCGGAGAAGGCGCTTCTGGCCAGCGAACGCGCGGAGCGCGACCTGCGATTGCGGCTCAAGGCTATGAACGAGGTAGGCACCGAGCTCTCGCTGGCCCCCTCTTTCGACGAGCTTTGCCGCCAGGCCGTGGTCCTGGGGACCGAGCGGCTTGGTTTTGAGCGCCTGGGCCTGTGGTTCTGGCAGGATGGGTGCTTTTTCGGGTCGTTCGGCACCGATGAGCGGGGAAATGTGCGCGACGAGAGGGGCTCACGAGGCGCGGAGGTATTCGACGAGGACCGAAGGGACCTGGTTGAGCGCCGCAAACACTTCATAATCAACCGCGACTGCCCGCTGCTGAACAGCGTGGGCGAAGTGGTGGGCAAGGGGACCCATATCACCGCCGCGCTGTGGGACGGGCAGAAGGTCATCGGCTTCTTCTCCGCCGACAATCTCCTGCGCGGCCGGGAGTACACGGAAGCGGACGGGGAGGTGTTGACCCTCTACGCGGCCGTTGTGGCCCGGCTCTGCTCCCGCCAGCGGGCCGAGGATGCGCTGCGAGAGAGCGAGCGGGCGGAGCGGCGGTTTGGCGAGCAGCTCGTGGCGCTGCACGAACTGGCGAACGAGTTGACGGAAACTTCCTCGTTCGACGAACTGTGCCGCAAGGCCGTCGAGGCGGGCCGCACGCGCCTGGGCTTTGACCGCCTTGGCCTGTGGTTCATCACGCCCAGGGATGGCGAGATGTCAGGCTCCTACGGCACCGACGAGAAGGGGCGGACCCGCGACGAACGGACCCACGTGGCTCGCCTGGTCGACGGCCTGGCCACGACCGAGATCGTCAGGAAGAAGACGCGGCTTGCCATCTGCGAGG
This sequence comes from Phycisphaerae bacterium, assembly GCA_041946855.1. Taxonomy (GTDB): domain Bacteria; phylum Planctomycetota; class Phycisphaerae; order SM23-33; family SM23-33; genus JBHGBE01. The sequence continues at coordinate 21,121 of JBHGBE010000005.1, forward strand.
GCGCGCCGCTGTACGACGGCGAGCGCCATATCGTGGGCCAGGGCTCCCACGCGGCCGCCGCGCTGTGGGACGGGCGCCAGATCATCGGCTGCCTGGCGGCCGATAACCTGTTGACCCATCGGCCTTTTTCCCACCAGGACGGCGTGATGCTGAGCCTGTACGCCACCGTGCTGGGGCACCTCTGCACGCAGAAGCGGACCGGCGAGGCCGTCCAGGCGCTGCACGCCCAACTCATGAACGCCCGCGAGGAGGAGCGGAGGCGCCTGGCCAAGGAACTCCACGACTCCGTCGGCCAGCGGATGATCGCGATGAGCCTGGCGATCCAGAACGCCTTAGACTCCATGCCCAAGCCGCCGGCGTCGATCAGCGGACTTTCCCGCATGTGCAACGAGATCGTCGACGAAATCCGCGATGCCTGCCACGGGCTTTACCCGCCGACGCTCGAGTCGCTGGGCCTGGGTCCCAGCCTCCGGCAGATAGCCGCGGACCTCCGTCCGAAAATGAAGATGCGCGTGACCATCGACCCCGCCCTGGCCCGCAAGAGGCTTGGCGGCGAGATCGAGATCGCCCTGTTCCGCATCGCCCAGGAGGCGCTTAGCAACGCGGCACGACACAGCGGCTGCACCCGGGCGTCGGTGAGGTTCGCCCGTGTCAATGGATGCCTGTCCCTGGTCATCCAGGACAATGGCCGCGGCTTCGACCCGTCGGCCAAGGCCCGGGGCCTGGGCATCAGCACCATGCACGAGCGGGCCAGGGCCGTCGGCGCCAATCTGGAGGTGACCTCCCGCCCCGGCAGGACCCGCCTTGTGGTGACGCTGCCTGACCCGGCGAATGACGCCACGTCGAAGTCCAACTGAACGGCGCTGACCTTCTGCCGTTGCCATCGGGCCCCGAAACCGTTAGGTATCAGCGGATGCAACCCATCCATAAGGTTCAGGCCCTCATCCTCGACTTCGACGGCGTGGTGGTCGACAGCGAACCGATCCACCTGGCGTGTTTCCGCGAGGTGCTCGCCGGCATCGGCGTGCCGCTGGCGACGGAGGACTACTACGCCAGATACGTGGGCTTCGACGATCACGATTGCTTCGCGGCCGTGCTGCGGAACAACGGCCGTGAGGCGGCTGAATCGCTCATCCGCGAGCTTGTGGCCCGGAAGACCGCGCTCGTCCAGCAAGCATATACGCGCTCGGTACGAGCGATGCCAGGCGCAGTGGAGCTGATTCGCGGGGCGTCAGAAGCGGGCGTGCCGACGGCCGTCTGCTCCGGAGGGCTTCGCAAGGAGATCGAGATTGCCGCCCGCGCGGCCGGCGTGGCGAAACACCTGTTGACGGTCGTCACGGCCGAGGATGTCAGACACGGCAAGCCCGATCCGGAGGGCTACCGCCTGGCTCTGGCGAGGCTGTGCGCCATTACGGGCAAGGCCCTCACGCCGGGGCGATGCGTTGTGGTCGAGGACGCCCCCGCCGGCATCCAGGCGGCCAAAACGGCCGGGATGAAGGTGCTGGCCGTTACAAGCTCTTACCCGGCCGGGGCGCTCAATCTGGCCGACAGGATCGTAGCCTCGTTGACAGACGTGTCCCTCGGATCGCTCGCGGGCCTCGCGGAATAGGGACGCGCTCTGTCCTTCGCGCGTGTGAGGTTGAGAACAGGGCGCGTCCCTATCTCTATCCGCATTTGACGTTTGCCCAAGGCGCCGCAAATCCTTGAACCGTCGGCCGGCCATCGCCATACTGGATATTCCGGCGGCGCGGCCGTCGCCGGATGCGTTAGGCTGGTCCCATCCGTCAACAGGAGCATGAACATGCGGTTGGCAAGTCTGGGTGCGATGTCGAGCGTGGCGATGGTTCTCACGTGGGCGGTCCTGACGACGCCGGTTCTGGCCCAGGACAGCAGGAACATCGTCGAGAACCCTTCCTTCGAGGACAACAACCCCGGCGGCAAGACGGTCTTCCCCGGCTGGTCGTTCACGGCGCACGAGGGCCAGTGCGACCTCCGCGCAAGCGCCATCGCCCGCACCGGCAAGGCGTCCGCCATGCTCTGCGGGGCCAACGCCCCCAAGATGCGCCTGATGCAGACGCATGACCTTGAGCCCGGCAGGTATCGCATCACGGCCTTCCTCCGTGGCCTGGACATCGGCAAGGGCACGTGGGGCTGGACCACCGAGTTCATGTTCGACGGCTCCGACAAGGGCGGCTACTTCCAGCTTGACAAGAACGGGACGTTCGGCTGGACCAAGCTGACCTTCGTCGGCGAGATCAAGGAAAAGCACAAGGCCCAGGGGCCCTCCTTCGGCCTCTGCGCGCCGGGCTGGCTGTGGGTGGACGACGTGACGATGGAGAAGGTCGGCGACGACGTGGCCCTGACGCCCAAGCCGGTGCTGGATAAGGAAGAGGCCCCCATCGCCCCGCCGGGCAAGATCGACTCCACGGCCGTGCGCTGCCCGGAGTGCTCATACCGCAACATGCCCGCGTGGAAGAACTGCTACGCCTGCGGCACGAGCCTGGAGGTGAAGAAGGCCGTCGTCACCGGTCCGCCGGTAAAGCTCATCACGTCCTTCGAGGAGGCCAAGTGCCCATTCGAGGTGGGCGATGAAAAGGCGCAGGCAACCGTCGTCGAGGAGCACGCCACCGACGGCAAGAAGGCCCTGAAGCTCTCCCGGAGCTACGCCTCGATGTCGGCAAAGCAGGACTGGGCGGGCTACGACTACCTCAAGGCCGACATGTACACGGACGCCACCGACCCGATGGAGATCACCGTCGAGGTCCGCGATATCGGGACTACCGACTACTACACGCGAGTCAACTACACCACCATCGTCCCGCCGGGGGCCAGCACGCTGATCATCCCGATCAAGCAACTTTACGTCGGCGAGAAGTCCCGGCCGGGGCGGATGCTCGACGCGGGCAACGTCACCCGTCTGGTCTACGCCATCTCCGACAAGCCCCAGGCGCCGCTTTTCATCGACAACATCCGCGTCGAACGGGACGAGGACGCCGCGAAGGTCTTCTTCGACGGCCTGCTCGCATACGACTTCCAGCCCAACAACACCTGCCCGCTGATGGAGGGCTTCACGCCGGTCGTGCCGTCCACCATTTACAGCGAGGGCAAGGGCTACGGCCTCAAGAACGCCGGCAACCCGGCCGGCCAGAACGCCCTCCAGCCCGACCCGCTCTACCAGGACTACATCAATATCACTCAGGGCGGCATGGCCGTCGATGTGCCCAACGGAAAGTACCACGTCTGGGTCAACGTCAACCGGCCCAACCTCTACTGGGGCGAGGTGCAGCAGTGGACCAAGCGGACGATCAAGGCCAACGGCAAGGTCGTCGTGGATGAGACGCGGACGGCGGATGACCTCAAGAAGCAGCACTTCCGCTTCTGGAACACCGACGACCTGCCGACGGACAACACGTTCGACAAGTACCAGAAGGTCTATGACGAGAAGGCGTTCGACGTCGACGTGACGGATGGGCAGCTCTTCATCGAGTTCGGCGGCCAGGGCTACGAGCCGTGCGCGGTGTCGGCCCTCGTGATCTACCCAGCCTCCAAGGCGGCCGAGGGCGAGAAGTTCCTCAAGTACGTCGAATCGCGCCGGCGGTTCCACTTCGACAACTACTTCAAGCGGACGTTGCACAAGGCAACGGGGGACGCCCTGGCGCCAAACGACAACGACAAGAAGCTCGGCCTGGTCATCTTTGCGCCGAACTTCATGAAAGACGTGTACTACAACGACACGCCGCTCAAGTCGGAACTGGGCCAACCGGCAAAGGCGGACGCCTTCGCGGGCGAGATGGCCCCGCTGACCGTGGCAGTCGTTCCGCTGATGGACCTTGGTAGGGTGACGGCAACCGTCAGCGATTTGAGCGGCGATGCCGGCACGATCCCCGCCTCGGCCATCGAAGTCGGCTACGTCTCCTATCGCATCAATCGCGTCACGATGGAGGGATCGGTCTACACCATCGGCCCGCGTTTCGTCATGCCGACAAGCGCCGTGGAGATGCCCAAGGACATCACGCGGCAGTTTGTGGCGACGGTGAAGGTGCCGGCCGACGCGAAACCCGGCCTCTACACTGGGAAGATCAGCTTCAAGACCGAAAAGGGCGGCGACCAGGGCGCTGCCGCGGTCAAGAACAGCATCCTGGTCGAGCTTCGCGTTCGTAGCGGCGCGCTCGACGATGTTGACATCCCCGCCGGACCGTGGGGCATCGAAGCGCCGTACATCGGCGACCTCGTCTGCATGAAGAAGCTCCGCGAGTACGGCTTCACCGACTTTTCGAGCGGGCCGAAAGTGCGCTACAGCGGATTCAAGGACGGCAAGCCGCAGCTCGACTTCACGGCCGCCGACAAGCTGATGGCCACCGCCAAGGAACTGGGCTTCAGGGGCGTGGTCTTCTATAGCACGCTGGTGTACGGCTACAACGCGTACTTCAAGGATGACGCGGCGATGAAGGCCGCGGGCTTCAAGGACTACGCCGAGTTCATCAAGGCCCTCTACACGCCCATTCAGAAGCACGCCGAGGAGGCCGGCTGGATTCCGTACTTCATCAACCTCGGCGACGAGCCGGCCGGCGACGACGTTAACCGCGCGGCCGACAACTGCGAGGCCTATCGCAAGGCGTTCCCCAAGGGGCCGCCGTGGTTCTCCTTCGCGACAAGCTACTCCGGCACCGACACCAAGAGCCCGCACGCGCGGCTGTGCAAGGCCGTCGAGATTCCCAACCTCAACGGCCATGACGAGGCCGCGATCAAGATACTGCACGACGCCGGCTGCCAGTGGGCCTTCTACAACGGCGGCAGCCGCTGGACGTTCGGCGACTACATGTACAAGGCGGCGAAGCAGTTCGACATGAAGTTCCGCATCGCCTGGCACTGGAACTGCACGGCCGGCGATCCGTTCTACGCCCTGGACTGCCGCGAGGACGACTACGCCTGGGCGCAGTCGACGCCCGATGGCAAGCTGATGACCTGCCTTGACCTGTTCGAGCGGAAGCGCGAGGGCCTGGGCGATTACCGGCGACTGCTGACGCTGGCGCGATTGGCCAAGGAAAAAGCCGGCACGCCCGCGGCCGTCGCCGGCGAGAAGCTCATCGACGCCCGCATGGCCAGCTTCAAGCTCGGCCAGCGCGACCACGACGCGCTCTTCGGCCTGGCCGACTGGGACGCCTTCCGCGCCAAGGTCAACGACGCCATCGAGGCGCTGAGGAAGTAAGCGGCAATCAGTGAGCAGTAATCGGTAAGCAGTCCTATGGAGTGCGGCGGCAAAGTCCCGTAGGGACGCGACGCCGCTTTGGATGTCGTGCCAATCACCGACGGCGAGCCAAAGCGGCGTCGCATCGCTTCGCGATATTGCCGCCGCACTCCACAAGGTCGCCCTTAGTTCGGAATTCTCTCACTCCCGCGTTAGCAGGTACCACATCGTCTTGTACTTGGCGCTTGTCAGGACAAGTAGCTCTGAGTCTTGCCTCTTGAGGTCCACTTTCCCGTTGGCAGTCCCGTCTGGATTGAGCGCCTGACATTGCCACTTGGCAGACAAGTCCACTTCGCCCCAAGGCGGAACTCGTATCTCATCAGTTGTCGCCCCTATCCTCACAGGGGCCTTGCCCCATCGGGTCCCGACCGTGCGGCGGTCCTCGGAAAAGACCATGTCGGTGTTCTCACACCGCTCGCAGATGGTCAGGAGGATCTTCTTGGACTTCTTCAGGGAGAGACCGTCCATAGCTGTGGCCGTGAAGGCGCCGAAATGGTCTCTTGTCCCGCCGCCCAGCAGGTAACCATCAACCATCATGGCCTGCGTGCTGACAGCGAGCACAAAGTGGACCTGGGACATGCTCCAATTCCAACCGCTCCGAGCTTCGGTCAAGGGCCGGGTTGAGCTGCTTTGGCCATTGAGAGAGACAAGCGCTCGGCAGTTCTGACAGGTCAATGTCGACATTCTCTTGTCGAAGGCGGCCGCTGCGCCGAGCATGTCCATTCCGTGCTTGGCCTGAAGCTTCGCCAGGCTGGCCAGAGGATCCTCACCCTGGGACAGCGAGACCTCCACTTTGCCACTGAACGGTTCGAACCCTCCTTCACGGAAGATGATCGTCCCCGCCGGCATGAAGCCCCACTTGGCCGGGTTGCCGACGATGTCGAAGAAGCTGGAGAAGCGGTCTGTCGTCGTGCTGTCGCGTGAGTGGCTGTAGGCGAAGAGCCACACGCCGTCCCAGTCCTGCGCGGCGGCGAACGAGGCGATCATCGGCACGCACTCGGCCTGGTAGTCGTTTGGGGCCGGGTGGTTGTACTCGCTGACGGTGTAGGGCTTGCCCGCCAGTCGCTCGCAGGCGAGGCGAAAAAGCGGCGACTGGTCGGGGTGGTCCACCATCGCCTTCTGCTCGACGAGCCAGTTCGCCCCGTCCCACGGCCGGCCGGGGAAGTGCGGGTGCTGCCAGTAGGCGTGGCCGTCGATGTAGTCCATGTCGCTCTGCGTCCACAGGCCAAGCGGGCCGAACACGATCGTCCCGGTCACCAGCGACTTGCAGCCCAGGTCCTTCTTGATGAACTGGCGCATGTCGTCGAAGTAGGCCTTCTCCGTCTCGGCGAAGAAGCGCATTCGGTCGGTCGTGCGGGCGGGCGATTCGGCCTGGCCGTAGAGGGCGACGTTGGCCTTGTCGATGGACTCATCCTTTGCCAGCCCCTCGATGCCGCCGGGGCGAAGTTCGACATCGGCGATCTCGACGGCCGTGTCGCTGCCTCCCAGGACAAAGCCCACGCGGGCGTTGTCGTCGGAGTCGCTGGCGGTGAAGCCGCAGCGGAAGGGCTTCCACCGGTCGCTCAGGCTCACGGTTCGCGACAGGCCCAGGCCTTTCCACGGATCGTGCGCCTGGCCGGCGGAGGCCGTGATCTGCCGCGGCTTGTCCGCGCGTGCCTTGAAGATGAACGTGTAGTAGCTGCCGGCCGTCAGCTTGATGCTGTTGAGGCTGAACTGGATGTGCCATGTTGTCTGGTTTGCCTTAGCGATGTCGATCCGCACTCCTTCGGACTTGACCTCGCCCGCCTTGGGCAGGTCGGCGGCCTTTGCCTGGCAGCCCTCGTGCTGCTCCAGGAACCAGACGCCCTTGTTGCCCTGCGCCTGACGCTTGGCGACGCCGGCGATCATGTTCTCACCCAGCGGCGCCGCCCCGGCCGACCACGCGGCCGTGAGCTTCTCGCCCGTGCCGTAGCGGGCCTTGAGCCATGCGTTGAACTTGCTCTCCAGGATCTTCGCGTAGTGCGGCGGGAGCGACTGGATCGTGTTGTCAGCGCCCCACATGAACAGGCTGTCCTCGTTGTTGATCTCCACGAACGCGACGGCCGGGTCGTCGGCGTAGCGGACCTTGCGGTGGGCGTTGGTGTGCGTGAGCAGGTCGCGGGCGTACTTCTTCTGGGCGTCGATCAGCTCCGGCGTGAAGATGTCGATGATCTTGTCCATGCCGGGGGCCTTGTCGGCGTCGGGGAGCTTGAGGGCCTTGGCATGGCCGCGCGAGACGTGCAGGTTAATGTTCGCGCGGATGCCGTGGCGGGCGAGTTGGTCCAGAAAGTAGTCCAGCCGATCCAAAGCCTCGTCGGAAAGCTTGAGGCGGTCCTTGGGGTCCCAGATTCCGTCGGGGAAGGCCTGGCTGTCCATGTGGTGGTGGCGCGTGGCGTTGACGCCGAAGGCCTCCAGACGGCGGGCGATCTTCTGGGCATCGGCGTGCGTGGGGAAGTTCGCGCCGAAGCAGAAGTTGACGCCCCATGCCCGCCAGCGGTTCTTGCCGAGCCAGAAGTGGCCATCGCGGGCCTCGACGCGGGCGGCGTCGGCCGGGACAGGCGCGGCCTTGAAGGCGATGAGCGACTTGTCGCTGACCTCCGACGGGATGACGAACGGGACGAAGTTCTTGTCGTTGCTGTCCGCATCATCGGCGGCCGTGAGTGTGTGGCACGTTGCGAGAATCCCCAGTAGCAGCATCGTGCGGAGGTTCATGGTTCGGCCTTTCGAGGATGGCTCACATTGTCCGCCGGCGCGGCGGGGGCGGTCAACAGCCTATGTTGCAGTGCGGCCGGGCACACTCCTATCATACGTGCCAGGAGCAATGGCCGACGACAGCGACAACCCCGATCCTCGTCCCATCCGCTGGGCGTCACGCGTCGAGCCGCGCCTGATCTGGCGGCTCTATCAGGCAGACGCCGCGGGGATTCACGATGGTGAACTGATGGACGAGGTCGCCTTCGCGCTCCTTGCGCGTTGCGAGTCGGTCCGTCGGGTCAGCGAGCGGCGATGCCCGCACTGCGGTGGCCTGCTGGCGGGCCAGCGCTCGGCCGATTCGGTCCTCACCTGCGAAGGCTGCTCCTGGCGGGTCCGCTGGCGGAGCTACCAGAACTCCTACAAGAAACAGCGCCTCAACGGCCCACGGGCCATGCCGGCGTTCAGCGCGTTCATGGCCGGCTATCCGCAGGCGCGGGACTGGGCCGCGAAGATGCGGGCGGTCGACTCGCTCATCCACGCGGTACACGAGACGATCCGGCCGGGCTGCAACCCTTTTGTCGTGCCGGCGGCCGAGAACCTCATCGACGGCCCGCCGGAGGAGACCTTCGCCCTCCTTGAGTCGCTCGCCACCGGTCCCGGCGCGAGCATCGGCCTCGACAAGACGCGCCAGTCGTGGCTGGGGAAAGTAGCCGATTACAGGAAGCGCCTCGCCAGGGAGCTTCGCGAGCGCCAGAAGCAGCGCGAGCGCGCCAAGAGCAATACCGCGTCGCCATAGCAACTGGGGACAGTCCCAAACTGCGGGACTGTCCCCAGCCACGGGCCGGAAAATGACCTTGCTATCCGCGTCATCCCTGCTAAACTACTTCGTTTCCGTTTCGTATAAGGACACGAGGTAGGACCATGAAGGACAAGATACATCCCGACTATCACGAGGTGACCGTGACGTGCGCGTGCGGCAACACCTTCAAGACGCGCTCGACGGCCAAGAGCCTACAGGTTGACATCTGCTCGGCCTGCCACCCCTTCTATACCGGCAAGCAGAAGTTCGTTGACACGGCCGGGCGCGTCGAGAAGTTCACACGCAAGTTCGGCGGCGAATACTTCAAGAAGGCCGAGGAAAAGAAGACCAAGAAGTAGCTGCGCGACGCCAATAGCGCCGACGGTGATTCCCTCGCTGGGGCCTGTCGGCGCTTCTGTTTGGCTGTGACACCCCCAACGAAACGGCCGTTGGGGGTGCCACTGAGGCGATCATCCATGCCTGCGAGCAATGACACACTGACGGCCAAGCTCGACGAACTGCACCGGCGCTACGCGCAGATCACGGAGCAGATGAACGACCCGGCCGTCGCGTCGGATGCGACGAAGATCGTCGCTCTGGCCAAGGAGCGGTCCAGGCTGGCCCGCATAGTCGAGCCGTACATCAAGTACAAGGCCGTCGCCGCCCATCGTGACGAGGCGCAGGCAATACTCGACGATCCAGCCGGCGACGCGGACCTCAAGGCTATCGCGCGGGGCGAGGTCGATGACCTGAAGCACAAGGCCGAGGCGGCGCTGGACGAAATCAAGGGCCTCCTGGTCATGGTGGACGACGAGCAGATCGACTCGGTCGTGCTGGAGATCCGCGCGGGCACGGGCGGCGAGGAGGCGGCGCTATTCGCCGCGGACCTGGCCGGCATGTACAGGCGATACGCCGAGGGACACCGATGGAGCTTCGAGATACTCTCGGCCAGCCCGACGGACATGGGCGGCTTCCGCGAGCTCATCGCCAACATCAAAGGCCCCGGCGTATGGACCCACTTCGGTTACGAGGGCGGCGGCCATCGCGTCCAGCGCGTGCCCAAGACCGAGGCTCAGGGGCGGATACACACTTCCGCCGCGACGGTGGCCGTCCTGCCCGAGCCGGAGGACGTCGAGGTCAACATCAACTGGGAGAAGGACGTCGAGGAGTACACCAGCCGCGCCGGCGGCCCCGGCGGCCAGAACGTCAACAAGGTCGAGTCGGCCATCCGCCTGGAGCACAAGCCCACCGGCATTACCGTGTCGATGCGCGATGAGAAGAGCCAGCACAAGAACCGCGCCAAGGCCAGGCGAATCCTGGCGGCCCGCGTGTACGAGCACATCCGCGGCCAGCAGTTGGCGGCCGAGGCCGCGGCCCGCAAGGCGATGATCGGCTCGGGCGACCGCTCGGAGCGCATCCGCACGTACAACTTCCCGCAGAACCGCTGCACCGACCACCGGCTCAAGAGCGCCGGCTCCGAGGGCGCCAACTACAACCTCCAGCAGATAATGGCCGGCGACATGGACGAGCTGATCAACGCGCTGATCGCGCACGACAAGGCGCAGAGGCTGGCCAATCTCTGATTGCAGATTGCGGATTGAACGCGCGCGAGCGGGTTGTGTCCTCCAATCTGCAATCTACAATCTGCAATCTGCAATAGGACCAATGCCATGACCATCCGGGAGTTTCAGGACTTCATCTACAAACAGTACTACCCCACGGACTCCAATCGCGGCACGCCCGCGACATTCCTGTGGTTCATGGAGGAGGTGGGCGAGCTGGCCTCAGCCCTGGCCGGCGACGATGAGCACAACAAGGAGGAAGAGTTCGCGGACGTCTTCGCGTGGCTTTGCACACTGGCCAACATCAACGGCGTGGACCTGGCCAAGGCCATCGAGAAATACACGGTGCGGGGGGTAGAAGGACACAAGTGATTTTCGATTGACGATTTCGATTGGCGATTGCTCAAAAAGAGAACCCGGCCCGTCTCTGGTTCACAAGACCAAAGACGGGCCGCGTCCTTGTAGTTCAATCGTCAATCGCCAATCGGCAATCGACAATCAGCCTTTGAGGGCTTCTTCAATCATCTCCAGTATCTGCTTGCCCTGTCCTTCGGCGTCCTTCTCGATTGACTTCTTGGCCGACTCCCTGGCCTTCTCCAGCAGCTTCTTGTCCCCGGTGGCCTTGCCGATCTTGTACTGGACCATGGCGGTCTTGTTCCACGAGTCGGCCAGTTCCGGATCGACCATGTTGATGTGGTCAGCCTGGCGGAGGGCCTCCTTGAAGTACTTGTCCTTGTCGGCCGGGGTCTCGGACTTGGCGGCCTTGCGGAGGTTGATGGAGGCCATCGCCTCGTAGGTGGAGGTCTCGTAGGGGTCGATGTAGAGCGTCTCGCGGTAGAACCGCAGGGCCTCGTCGTCCTGGTTGAGGGAGCGATAGATGTCGGCGATCTGCCGGGCGTAGTCGGGCTTGTTCATCGTGCGGCGGTGCAGCTCCAGCAGGTTGGGCAGGGCCTTGGCCGGCTGGCCGAGCTCCTTGTAGATCCTGGCGAGGTTCTCGTAGCTGTACGGGTCCAGCGGCTGGCGCTGCTTGTAGGTCTCGAGCGCAAGGATGGTCTCGGCCCAGGAGCGCTTCTCCATGTAGCACTGCGCCATCACACGCGGGGCGTAGATGGATGAGTGGTCCAGGTCCTCCAGGCGCTTGGCCATGCCGATGGCCTCGTCGTTCTTCTTGGCGGCGGCAAGGGCGGAGGCCATCGCGGCCAGGGCCTTGGTGCTGTTGGGGTCGATGTCCAGGGCCTTCTGCGCGTACTGCTGTGCGCGTGGCAGTTGGCCGATGGAAGCCAGCGCGATGGCCGCCTCGGACAGGGCGGCGGCGTCGTTGGGCCTGGCGTCCGCCTCGGCGACGGCCTTCTGCGCATCGGGCGGCGGATTGGGGTCGAAGTGCCACTCATCCTTCACCCACGCCTTGGCCCACTCGGCGAAGTCCTTGTCGAACTGCTCCTCGGTCGTGCCGAAGATGTCCTTGATGACCTCCGCCTGGGTCTTGCCGGCGTTAAAGGCCTTGAGCATGTTGGCGACCGTGGGATGGTAGCCCTTCTTGACGTTGATGTACTCCAGTATCCACTCCGACTGTGCGTACGCCTGCTGGCGCTGCGCGGGCGTCTTGGGCCGGATGAATCCCCAGTCGAGGTCCTTGACGGGGATCAGCGTGTTCGTCCGCACCGCCTGCACCAGGAGCCTGACGTAGTTGTAGGCGGTCTTGTCGGGCTGCTGGGAGACGGCGCAGGCCTCGGTGAACCAGTGCGGGATGCGGTTCTGCGTGGCGGCCAGCGTGACCGAGTGCGTGTACTCGTGGCGGAGGACGACCGACCAGTTGTACGTCATGCTGTTGGCCACGTCCTTGCCGGGGGCGGCCAGGGCGATCACGTTGCCGGTCGAGGCCCCCACCGTCGGCACCCACCCCTTTCCGCTGACCCGGACGGAGAACTGCGGCCCCGAGGGGAATATCTCGATGAGCGTCTTGTCCTTCAACTCGTAGTCGTAGTCGCCGCAGATTTCCTTGTAGATGCTCTCCATGTAGTCGCTGACCTGGTCCAGCAGGACCGAGTCGCGCTCGGTGTCGACCTTGACGATGAAGTGCTCGGTCTCCTTCACCGCGTACTTGGCCGGGTCGAGTATCTTCTCGACGAGGTTGTAGTAGTTGACCACGTCCTCGCGGAAGTCGTCGATGTCGTGGGCCTTCTTCAGCGCGACGGAGGCCTTGGCCTCATCGCCGGTCTGCATGTACATCAGGCCCAGGCCGGCCCACGGCTCGGCCAGCTCCGGCGCAAGCTCGGTGGCCTTGATGTAGTTCGGCTCTGCCTGCTTGAACTGCCGCCCGGCCACCAGCCAGTCGCCGATGGCCGTGTAGAGGCCGGCGTAGTTCCTGTTGATCTTATGCACCGCCTCGATATACGGCTTTGCCTTGTCGCCATGGCCCAGGCGCGTGTGGAGGGCCGCCATAAGGCTAAGCGCCTCCAGGTGGTTGGGGTTGACCTCCAGCGCCTTCTTAAGGACGCCCTCGACCTCGTCGAACTTGCGCCACTGCATCATGCACGTGGCCTTGAGCAGCATGGCCTCGACGTGGTTGGGGTTGATCGCCAGCGCCTGGTCGGACAGCTTGAGCACCGCCTCGAACTGGAACTGCGACAGGGCGGCCACGCCGTAGCCGACGAACACGTCGGGGATCTTCTTGTTGAGGGCCTCGGCGAGCTTGAACTCGGCGATGGCCTGGTTTGGCCGGTGGTTGGACAGCAGGTACATGCCCGCCGCGACGTTGGCGGGCCAGTACTTCTTGTCCACGTTCATGTACGCTTCCTGGAGGTAGTTCTGGAGGATGTTCTCGGCCTGGTTGGAGGCCTTCTTGCCGCCAAGGACCACGTCGCGGTCCATGATCTGGCCGAGGGCCACAAGGCTCCGCGGGTCGCGGCGATAGGCGTCGGTGCGGATGACCTTGTCAATCGACTTGTAGACGGCCTTGGCCTCCTCTTTCCTGCCGACGACCTCCAGGGCCTGGCCGTGGGCGAAGATGGCCGGGGCCCAGTCGGGCTTCATCTCGTGGGCCTTTGTGGCGTGGTCCAGCGCCTCGTCGTACTTGCCGACGGCGCTGGTCAGCTCGTACATCAGGACATGCCAGGCGGCGTCCTTTGCGCCTTCGCCCTCGACGGCCTTGAGTGCCTCGATGGCCTCCTTGTACTTGCCCTCGATGGCCAGCGCCTCGGCCATGCCGATGGCGGCGCCCAGCGGCGACTTGGCCGCAAGCTTCTTGTACCCATCGACGGCCGCCGAGTAATCGCCCTTGGCATATAGGTCGTGGCAGGCATCGAGCGTGTCGGCCTTGGCGGTGGTGGGCGCGGGTTTGGTGGCCGGGGCGGATGATGTCGCCGGCGCCATGCCGGGGCCGGGCACGACAACGACCTTCGGCGTGGGCGCCGGGTCATCGGCAAGGCCGGCAGCGGGCCGGGAAAGCAGCATCGCCAGGGACAGAACGGCGGCGGCAAGGAAGTGGCTGGTCTTCATGAGTTTCGATCCTCGTGTCAGTCTGCGCAACACCCAACCCGGGCGCATGGCCGCGCCCGCGGAATATTGTAACCCATCCTGAAGCATTCAACCAAGATTAACCGCCGCAAAGGGCGGCTATTGCAGGGAAATGCGCAAGACCGCGGGCCGCAGCCCGCCGGCGGCGAGCCACGGCCCGCTGTCCTGAAAGATGCGATCAGGCGTCAGCCTTCGCTGATCGCCTTGGAGGGGCACTGCTCGGCGCACTGCCCGCAGTCCACGCACGCATCCGGGTCAATCGAGTACTTCTTCTCGCCTTCCTTGATCGCCTCGGACGGACAGACGTCCTTGCACGACCCGCAGGCGGTACACTCATCGCCGATCTTGTAGGCCATCGCTAGCTCCTTTGTGGTTGTTCAACGAAACGGGCCGGGCTGGCGTTCCCGGCCGGCTCGCTCTTCCGACATATTACGATTTTCCGGCCGAGCGGTTCAAGGCCATTTGTCGGCCCTCGCGCGGTCAATTTACAATCTGCAATCTGCAATCTACAATCGCCGAATCAATGGCGAAAGACGGTCACAATCTCGGCCGGTACGAGCGGCAGATGGTCTTCGGCGGCTGGGGCCTGGCCCTTCAGAAGGAACTGGCGGCCAGGCGAGCGCTGATTGTGGGCGTTGGCGGGCTGGGGAGCTGGGCGGCGGAGCTGCTGGCGCGGGCGGGCGTGGGCTTCCTGCGGCTGGTGGATGATGACAAGGCCGCGCTGAACAATCTCCATCGCCAGGCGCTCTACGACGAGGCGGATGCGGCCGAGGGCCTGCCCAAGGTCTTCGCGGCCGCCCGGCGGCTCAAGCGGATCAACTCGCAGGTGACAATCGAGCCTCGCGAGGAGCGGCTGGATAGGGACAACGTCGAGGAGCTTGCGGCCGGGGCGGATGTGATACTCGACGGCACGGATAACTTCGCCTCGCGGTTCATCATCAACGACTACGCGGTGAAGACCGGCCGGCCGTGGGTGTTCGCGGGCGTGGTCGGCGCCGAGGCGCAGACGATGACGATCATCCCCGGTCGCACGCCGTGCCTCCGGTGCATCAGCGAGACGCCGCCGCCGCCGTGCGTCGATCCGTCATGCCGCGTGGCGGGGGCGCTCGGGCCGGCGGTAATGGCCGTTGCCGCGATTCAGGCGATGGAGGCCATCAAGATCCTCGCCGGGAAGCTCGACGAGGTAAGCCCGTACCTGGTCAAGTTCGACCTGTGGACCAACGGGTTCCAGCGGATCGACGCGGCCCGCGCGTGCGCCGGCGTGGATTGCCCATGCTGCAAACAGAGGCACTTCGAGTACCTGGAAAGTTGAGGTAGTCAGTCTGAGGACAGTTCCATGGGGGACGGGTACAATACAGGAATGATGACCCAGGAAGATATCCGTCAAAGACGAGACGCAATCCTTGAGATTGCCCGCCGTTACGGAGCGCACGATGTGCGGATCTTCGGGTCGGTGGCGCGGGGGGACGTAACGGCAGAATCAGACTTGGATCTGATTGTCAGGTTCGAGGCAGGCCGTTCACTTCTGGACCACGGCGGGCTCGTCATGGACCTGCGCGAACTTCTCGGAATCAGGGTTGATGTGATTGACGAAGACGGAATGCGGGAGAGATTCAGAAACCATGTCTTGAAGGAGGCGGTTCCTCTATGAGGCCAGATCGCCTGCTGCTTCAGGACATCCTCGAAGCAATCAACGAGGTGATCGACGCCACACCCGCCGATATGGCCGCGTTCGATGCCAACAAATTCGTTCGCTCGCACGTCCTGCGTCATATACAAATCATCGGGGAAGCGACTTGGCGGCTTTCCTCGCAGGTCAAGGACAAGCACCTGGAAGTGCCTTGGAAGAAGATCGTTGGCATGCGCCATGTGCTGGTCCACGATTACTTCGAGGTCAACTGGGCGCGTGTCTATGAAACCGCTAAGGTGCATGTGCCGCCGCTCAAACCGATCATTGAGTCAATACTGGCATCTCTCGGGCCGGAACCAGAATGAGTGGATCCAGGCGTCGGTTCGTCGACCTTCACACCCACAGCACCGCATCCGACGGCCAGCTCCGGCCGGCGGAACTGATCGCCCTGGCGGAGCGGAAGCACCTGGCGATGGTCGCCCTGACCGACCATGACACGATGGACGGCCTGGCCGAGGCGCGGGCGGCAGCCGCGGGGTTTCCGGGCCTGCGGTTCGTGGGCGGCATCGAGGTCTCGGCCAGGTTCCCCACGGGCACGCTTCACATACTCGGCCTGGGCGTCGATGAGCGCTCGCCGGCCATCGCGAGCCTTTGCCGGCAGCTTGTGGCCGCACGTGATTCACGCAACCCCAGGATCATCGCGCGCCTGCGCGAGCTGGGCATAGCCATCGAGATGGAGGATGTGCGGGCCGTCGCGGGCCACGGCCGTATCGTCGGCCGGCTGCACATCGCCGAGGCCCTGCGGCGCAAAGGGCATGTCAAAACGACGCAGGAGGCGTTCGACACTCTTATCGGCAATGGCCGCGCGGCTTACGTTGACAAGGAACGGCTTTGGCCGCGCCAAGCCATCGAGGCGATCCGCGCGGGCGGTGGAGTTGCGGCCCTGGCTCATCCGCCCCAGCTTCGGTGCGCGAACCGCGCGGAGCTTGAGCGTGTCCTCCGCTCGCTAATCCGCGACGGCCTGGGCGGCATCGAGGTCTACCACAGCGAGAACACGCCTGAGCAGACCCGCCTCTACCTCGACCTGGCCCGACGGTTCAGGCTGGCCGTCACGGGCGGCTCGGACTTCCACGGCCCCGCCAAGCCCGAGGCCCGCCTGGGCATTCCCCGCGTGCCCCTGGCGGCCATCGCGGAGCGCATCGCCTTCCCGCGGGCCGGTGGCGACGCGAAAGGCCGTGTCACCTAAGGCCCAAAAAACCGCGAGCGCGCCCTTGCCGAAACGGTTGGGCGCGTTATAATAACGACGCTTCGACCTCCGCTCTGGAAGCGGCGGATTTCGTTGCAAGTCGGCGGATTCGGGACGTCCGCTCACGCTCCCGGGTCTGCAAGCCCGCCCGGGCGAGTTTCCCTGACAACCATTTCTTTCTATCGAGCGCCCTTTCTTGATTCGTTCGCTGGGCCAGCGAAAGGAGAGCCCTATGAAGGCTACTGCCCTGATCCTGTGTGTCTGTGCGTTCTTTCTGTGCGGTCCTGCCGTTGCCGATGTGGTAATCAAGACGGTGCCAGACTGGAACCAGCCGGATTTCTACGCCCCAGGGACTGCTGGACTGAACGTGGGCGACTACCCCAACTGGTGCTCGCCTACGGCCGCCTCCGCACTGATGGGCTACTGGGAAGACCAGTTGGCTTGCGCCGGGCTGACCGACAGGCAAGTCGGCCTAGGCGCGTCAGCCCCCTACCCCAATCCGGTCAACCCCATGACCTACCAGCAGGGCCTATGGCACGATGGCGTGGTCGAGCTTGGGTGGTTCATGGACACCGGTGGGTGGAAAACGGCCGGCGGCCCATTCCCACCCAGAGGCATCGGCAACACTATCTTGGCCAACATCAGCCCCGGGGCACAGACTTACGCGCGGACGGCGTGGCTCGACCCCGGCGGGCTACAGAAAGTCGCGTTCCCCAACGCCGTCGCCATTCGGGACAACAATCTTGCCACGATGTTCGCCACCTACAAGGCTGAGATTGATGCCGGCCGGCCCGTGCTTGTCTCGTGGACCGGCTGGGTCAATCTCGCTATGGGGTTCAACACTGTGAGCGTGGACGGCGTTGACGTACAGGTCTACAACCAACTCCAGAATGTGTCCGAAGGACACACCACCTGCGGCGTTGGATATCGAGACAATCCCGCCGTGCAGGGCGATGAACTGATTATCGTCCAGGACAACTGGTTCCAGACCGGCCAGTATGTGGGCGTCAGCCCCGGCAGCGGATTCTGGTCGCAGAACGACTACGTTACCATCCCCGAGCCGGCCACGCTGGTGCTGCTGGCCCTCGGAGGCCTGGCGATCCTGCGCAGGCGGCATCGCTGAGACACGGAAGGTGACCACCTTCCGCGCGGCAAGAACCCAGTCCCGGCTGGCCGGGACTGGGTTGGGAAGGAAGCGGCAGCGCCTCTGATTCTGTCGGTCGGCTACATCTTGCGGACGACCCCCACGACGACGCCTTGTATGTTGATCTGGCCCGGCTCGACGTAGATCGGCTTGAACTCCGGGTTGGCCGGCTGGAGGCGGATGCGGTCCTTCTCCTTGAAGAACCGCTTAAGTGTGGCCTCGCCGTTGGCCAGCAGGGCGACCACGGTGTCGCCGTTCTTCGGGTTGCTGCGCTTCTCGCAGATGACCAGGTCGCCGTCGCGGATGTGGTCGTCGATCATGCTCTGGCCGGTCACCTGGAGCGTGAACTTCTCGCCCTGTCCCGCGAACATCTCCTCAAGGTCGAGCATCTGGTGCTGCTCGATGGCCTCTATGGGCTGTCCGGCCGCGATCCGGCCGACAAGCGGGAACCTCGTCGCACGCTCATCCTCAAACTTGAAGCTGGGCGACACCCGCAAAGAGCGCGCCTTGTGCTTGCCGCCGCGAAGGATGAGGCCCTTTCTTTCGAGCGCCCCGACGTGCTCGAACACGGTGACCTTGGTAAGGCCGAGATGATCGCCCATCTCCTGCATCGTCGGCGAATAGCCGTAGCGATGGCGGGTATCCCGTATGAACCGAAGGATCTCCAATTGCCTGGGCGTAACCGTAATCTCCATCTTCGTTCTCCCGCGGCGGACCAAGCGCCGCCAGCGCACAAGCCCTGCACGCCGCCATCGGCCGCAGGGCCGAGGCCGGCATCGCGATTTCCCTGACGCTGACCGACCGCTCCCGGACCACTCGCGCCCGTTTCCGCATCAACCAGGCGACAAGCCCGGAGGGTCTTGCGGCCGCCGGCTCGGCCTCCGCGCCAACCGGCGACCACTCGATACCATCCGGCCCCAAGCTCACCAGGGGCGTTTCCATTCCGTGCGGCGGCTGTGGCGTGGGGCTCGCGGCCGGACCGGCCGCCACCGACAGGGGCCGACAGTCCGGCGGCCATGGATACACGTAATCGCCGCCGGGACCAAACTGGCACAAAGGATACTCAGTCATACCACACCTACTTTGGCATCTGTTAGCCTATCCTATCCTAACTTCGGCCGAACGTCAACAGGAACATGAATCTTTTTTTTCAAGTTTCACGCGACTGGCCAGGGATCGCCCATCGACAGCCGGCAGCCGCTCGCCTTTCTACAATACCTGCGGGACCGCGGTGCATCGGCCCCTACCTATCGTAGACAGACTATCGGCAATGGGCTGGCGGTTTCCTGAGCCAAATGCGGGATGATTCACGCGCCGCTGAGGTAAGCGGCGGAAAAATGTGGCATGACGGGCTTGGCCCGCCATGCCGCTTTTGCATCCGGCTCCATCGGCCTGTGAGAAGCATGGTGACTTGCGACGGAGGCGCGGATATGTGGGTGTCTATCTACAGAACCGGCGGCTCGTCCTTGGGCTCATCCTCGCGCGGGGGGCGATGGCGACTTTCCAGCATCTGCCGCAGGTAGCGGTTCTCCCGACGCGTGGCCTCCAGGTCGAACAGCAGATACCTGAGCTGTAGCCTCAGGTTGTTCAAGATCTCCTCTATTGGCATGTTCCGCTGTGCCTCCGACACGTAGACGCCCTCGGCCGCCGCCTTGCCGGCGCGGAGGTGCGTGGCGTTCATCACGTCGTTCAGCTCCGCCAGCCTTTCCTTGATCGTCGCCTCATTCATGGCAACACTCCAACAAAACGCCATCATGATACCGGTATGAGTCCAGCTACGTTAGACGATGCAATGGCGGTGCCAAGGGTGGTGCGAAGGAGTCCGCGGCGCGCAGCGCGCCTAACACCCTTGCAAAGAGGACGTTACGGGTATGGGAAACGGCGAGAAGACACGTCAAGTGTGCCGTTTATGCCGGAATGATTGCTGCCGGCAACATAGCAGCAGACCACAACCGCCCGACGAGCCCTGCCTAAGCGGTCTCGCGAGCGGCCTGGCTGCGGAATGTTGAAGGCCGGCAACATGTTTACAACCGGCAACGTCAAGGTAGCCTGCCCTCGCGCCGCAGCGTTTGCACCGGGAACATACGATTCCCTCGGCCGAGCGGCAAATCCCGCAATTCGATTCCGCGGTTGGCAATCCTCTTGTGGCAAACGCGATATCGCCCGCTTACAATTACGCGGAGAAATATGGCCGTACAGGAGCAGCCCGTGGCTCAGCGGCAATTCGAATTCGTGCTGGCCTCCTCCAGTCCACGGCGGCAGGCGCTGTTGCGCGATGCCGGCTACAGCTTCAAGGTGATCGCCCCGCCGATCCAGGAGCCCGACGAGATCATCGGCAAACTGCCGCCGGCGCAGCAGGCGGAGTCGCTGGCGTACTTCAAGGCGCGCTCGGTGGCGGATGCGCATCCAGGCGTCTGGGTCCTCGCCGCCGACACGATCGTCACGCTGGCCGGCAAGGTGATGGGCAAGGCGGCCGACGCCGACGCGGCCCGCGCGATGCTCCGCACCCTCTCCGGCACGCGCCACACGGTCGTCACCGGCGTGGCCCTGCTTGGGCCAGACGAGGAGCGGCTCATCGCCTCCGACGTCACCCACGTTACCATGCGCAAGATGTCGCCGCTGGAGATCGAGTCGTACATCGCATCGGGCGAGTGGATCGGCAAGGCCGGCGCCTACGCCATCCAGGAGACGGCCGACCGCTTCGTCCAGAAGGTCGAGGGGAGCTTCTCGAACGTCGTCGGTCTTCCCGTCGAGCTGGTCGGGAGGATGATCGCCGAGATGCGCTCGCACCCGCAGATGCATAAGGCCGGCATGCCCATCACCCAGCAGGTTTCGCCATGAGGCACATTCCCACGTTCCTTGCGGCCGTACTGCTCGCCGCGGCGCTGGCCGCCGCCGACGGCTGTTCCGAAAGGTCGCCCGTTACTCCGCGCGTCACCATCAACGGCCACACGTGGACCGTCGACCTGGCCACGACGCGCAAGCAGCGTTACGACGGCCTGTCCGGCCGGACGTACCTCGCGCCGGGCTACGGGATGCTGTTCGTCTATCCCACGCCTCGGCCGCTTGAGTTCTGCATGCGCGGTTGCCCGGTGCCCATCGACATCGCCTTCATCGGCGCCGACATGCGCGTCATCAAGACATATCAGATGCACGTCGAGCCGAACCTTGAGGAGAAGGACATCTATCCCTCCGACCGGCCGGCGCAGTTCGCCCTGGAGGTGGCCGGCGGGACGCTCGTGCGGGCCGGCGTGAAGGAGGGAGACGTCGTCACCTTCTCCGCCGACATGCCCCCGCCAGCTAAAGCCGAGGACGAGCCTTGACGATGAAGAACCAGGAAATGAAGAATGCAGAATGATGAATGCAGAATGTAGAAGTCAGACGGGTACGTAATGGCTGTCACTTCATCATTTTACTTTGAACATTTTGCATTCTGCATTTCCAGTGGGTCAAGGCCCCACGTCTTCCGGGCGCTGTGCAGGAGCCTTGTCCCCTGGAGATCGACTTGCCGTCCAAGCGAAAGCTCCTGTGGATATCCGACGCCTCCGTGCCGCCCAACCTGCGCAAGGCGCTGGGCGACGAGTGGGAGCTCGCGCCCTGCGCGTTCGGCCAGACGCTTGAGGCCCAGCTTGCCGAGGCGGGCCTGGCGGTCATCTACCCCAACGGCCGGCGCGACGATCCACTGCACCTGGGCATGATCCTCGGCGCACTGGAGCGGACGCCGGCCGTCGCGCTGCTCATGCTCGACGGGCCGCGGCGCACGCGCGGCAGCGGCGCCTCACACGGCGCGCGCCCGGCCGTCGCGGGAAGGTCCGGCCAGTTCCTCTGCGCCGCCGCCGACAGCACGCCGCGCGAGCTTGCCGCCAAGCTCACGGCCGCCGCCGCCCTCCAGCCGGCCATCCGCGAACTCCACGCGGAGCTCGCCTCCGCGCGCAAGCTCGCCGCCACGGCCGGCGCGATGGAGGAACTCGACGAGGAGCTGCGCCTGGCCGCGCGGCTCCAGCGCGACTTCCTGCCGCGGCGGATGCCCGAGGTCGGCCCGGTGCGCTTCGGCGTGCTCTACCGCCCGGCGAGCTGGCTGTCGGGCGACATCTACGACGTGACGCGCCTCGACGAACGGCACGTGGGCTTCTACGTCGCCGACGCCGTCGGCCACGGCATGCCCGCGGCGCTGCTGACCATGTTCATCAAGCACGCCCTCCAGACCAAGCGGATCGTCGGCAGCACATACCAGATCGTCCCGCCGGAGGTCTCGCTGGCCGAACTGAACGCCGACATCTGCCGGCAGAACCTGACGAGCTGCCAGTTCTGCACGGCCGTCTACGCGGTGCTCGACACCGAAACGCTCACGCTCACCTACTGCCGCGCCGGCCACCCGCCGCCGATCATATTCCGCAATCCGAATTCGACAATCGGCAATCTCCAATCTACAATCCTCGACGCTCCCGGCAGCCTGCTGGGCGTCTTCCCGGAGGAGACCTACCAGTCGCGCACGGCCGTGCTCGCTCCCGGCGACCGCCTGGTTCTCTACACCGACGGGGCGGAAGAGGCGCTTCGCCGCGCCGACGGCAAGGGCGGCCTGGAAAAGCTGCTCGCGCCCCTGGCGGCCGCGCCGCGGGATGAGATGCTCCTGCGCCTGGCCGCGATGCTCGACGACGCCGCCGGCAACCCCAACAGCCGGGATGACATCACCGTCATGGTTGTGGATGTCCAGCGCGAATCATAGCCGCGCCCGCCCGCCAACCGGCCCCGAGGCAGGTTTTACCCAGATTACCCAGTCGCATATAAGTTCGGGTTCGTTTCGGGATCTTGCCTTCTTTGGCGGGCCGGAAATGTTGATTTCAGGCAACTTTGGCTTTGTCTTGCAGAACGGCCCTTTTTGGCGAAGGCGGTTCTTGGGCGGTCTGCGGGTCGCATATAACATATTGTAACAACTAATGTTATATCACAAACGCGAAATGTCTAAATCCCCCAGATTAACACTTTACGTATGTTGTGTATTCTGCGTATCCTTTTCAGCCAGCGCCCTTTAACTCTGCCTGCCTTACCCAATCTGTGCAATTCATGGGCACACCACGAGCCGCAGGGCCGACGGCCGTGGAATCGGATTGACGCCGATGGACGCCGCCATGAGAATCTCCCAGCGGAATTGAGGACTACCCGTGAAGGCGTCGCTCCTGGATTATCTCGCATGCCCCTTCTGCCATTCCCCTCTGCGCCTGGAGGTCAGCGCTCGGGCAGGTGACATCATCGAGGCGGGCGCGGTCCAATGCCCATCCTGCGGCGATTCGTACCCCATCCGCGGCGGCATCCCCGACATGCTCTGCCCTCGCCTGGCCGGCATCGACCTCAAGCTGCGCGAGGTCCGCGGCTGGGTTGCGATGGCCTCCAAGGACGGTTGGTACGAGCCGGATGACCGCGTCGACCTGGCCCTCCCGTACGTGGTGGAGAAGCTGGGATGGGACCCCAGGGGCGCGGCCGTGTGGGTCGCCACGCGGACATCCTTCGAGCGCCTGCTGAACTGTTACGTGCGGCCGGGCATGCGCGTGCTGGAGGTCGGCGCGGCCAAGACGTGGGCCGGCCGTTACTTCATCCAGCGCGGCTGCCGGTACACCGCCTGCGACCTCGTGGGCGACGCCAACATCGGCGTCGGCCGGTCGCGCTTCTTCACGGAGCGTTTCGGCCATTACGAGGCGGTGGTGGCCGACGCCGAGCAACTGCCCTTCGCGGATGGGAGCTTCGACCTGGTCTATGGCGTCGCCGCGCTTCACCACGCGCTGGACCTGCGCAGGATGGTCGGCCAGATGGCCCGCGTGGCCCGGCGCGGCGCTGTCGTCGCCGGCCTGAACGAGGGGGTGCGCTCCTACCGCGCCGGCGCCGAGGCCGGCGTGCAGGGCAAGGAGAAGCAGTTCGGCATAAACGAGCACGTCCACACGTTGGGGGACTACCGCGCCGCGTTCCGTCGCGGCGGCCTGAGGATCGCGGAGATGACCCTCGGCCTGGACCGCGCCGGCGCCGGCCCCAAAGGCAAACTCGGGCGGCTGATCGACGCCCTCCAGCGCATCCCCCGCATCGGCGGACCGATGGCGACATGGCTGACGTTGGGCCTGCTGCTGCCCTACGGCGGCGTCACGATCTTCGCGCGCAAACCGTGAGGCGGCGGCGGGCGGCAGGGCTTGCGCGGCGCAGCAGAGCAGCCACGTATCGTTCGTGTTGAAGGGCGGCGGGCAGAGCGCGGCGGGCGACGAGAATTTTTTTTCGCCTTTGGCCGGTGACAGTGGACTTGGGGCCGAAGCGGACCGTAATATGGAAGGCTGAAGACCGAGCGTGCAACGGCGCCTGTTGCGCGTCGGTCCCAAGGGTGCGGCAGTACAGTGCTGTCGTAGGTGTTCGGGCAGGTCGGGCCGCCTCCCGGAGAATGGACTGCGGAGAGCGGCATGGACAAGCTCGAGCGCACGGCCATTTCCACCAATCAGGCCAGCGGCGCCGGCTGTGTTTTGCGCCTTGGCCGCACGCTGTTCCGCGGCGCGACGCCGCCGGCGGCCCGCCCGGCCGCGCGGGGCGCGGCGCGCGCCGTGGCCTGGGCCGCGGGGTAGGAGGTGGTCCGTGAAGATCACCAACATCCTGACCCCGGAGACTGTCATCACGGGCCTATCGGCGGCCAGCCGGGATGAGGCAATCCGCGCGCTGATAGACCTCCTGGGCAAGTCCAGGTGCGTTGACGGCGAGAGGGCCGGGCTGGACGTCGCGGCCAGGGACCGAAGCGGCCTGACCCTCATGTCCATGCGGGGGCCGGTCGTGGCGGTTCCCCACGCCCGCACCAGCGCGTGCAACCAGTTGGTCATGGCGCTGGGAACATCGCCCGAGGGCGTGCCGTGGGACGGCCCCACCCGCGCGAACCTGGCCGTGCTCATCCTTTGCCCGCCCCAGGCGCACGCGCTGTACCTGCGGGTCCTGGGCCGCATCGCCCGGATGTTCGAGGCCAGGGACCTGCTCGAATCGATGCTTCGCGCCTCCACCGGCAGGGAGGTCATGGCCCTGCTGGCGGCGGCCGAGGAGCCGCTGGGCGAGATGGTCGCCGGCGACGGGCTCCCGACCTTCTGCGTCCTGGGCGCGGGCCATGGGGGCCTGGCGATGGCCGCCCATCTTGCCCTGAACGGGTGCAAGGTGAACGTCTTCAACAGGACCGACGCGCACATAGAACTGGTCCGCACAAGGGGCGGCATTGACGCCGAGGGAGAGGTGAACGGATTCGCGACCCTCAATGTCGTCAGTTCCAACCCGGCGGAGGCAATAAATGATTGCGACGTGCTGATGGCGGTCGTGCCGGCGACCGCGCATCGCGACATCGCCAGGATCATCGCCCCGCACATCAAGGACGGGCAGACCCTCGTTCTGAACCCGGGGCGGACCGGCGGGGCCCTGGAGGTCGCCAGGATCATACGCCAGGGCAATCCCAACGTCCGGCCGTATATAGCCGAGGCGCAGACGCTGCTCTACGCCGCCCGCGCGACGAACCCCGGCCAGGTGCGGGTGTTCGGGGTCAAGAACTCCGTGCCGCTGGCGACGCTGCCGGCGTACAGCGTCACCGACGTGCTGCCCGTCATTCGCAAGGCCCTGCCGCAGTTCGTCCCCGGCGACAACGTGCTGAAGACCAGCCTGGACAATATCGGCGCGGTCTTCCATCCCGCCATCACCATCCTCAACGCCGCCCGCATAGAGGACACGCACGGCGACTTCGAGTACTACGTGGAGGGGGTCACGCCCGCGGTGGCGAGGGTCCTGGAGGAGATCGACAAGGAGCGGGTGGCCGTGGCCGCCGCGCTGGGCATCCGCGCCAACACGGCCCGCGAATGGCTGTACCTCGCGTACGACGCGCCCGGCAAGACGCTCCTCGACGCCATGAGGGCCAACGCCGGGTACGCGGGCATCAAGGCCCCCGGCACCATGGAGCACAGGTACATCTCGGAGGATGTGCCCTGTAGCCTCGTGCCCATAGCGTCCATAGGCGAGATGCTTGGCGTCCGCACGCCGACTATCCGCTCGATCATCCGCCTTGCCTCCGCGATGCACGGCGTGGACTACTGGGCCGAGGGCAGGACGGTGGAGCGGCTGGGGATCAACGGGATGTCCGTAAAGGAGATTCGTTTCCTGGTGGTGGGGGCTGAAGGGGCCGCCGAGCCGCCGGCGCCGGCGCCTCCCGCGGAAGAATGAGTGGAGATGCCGATATGTGTGGAATACTTGGAGTCTCCCGCGGGCGCGAAGCACGCACCGTCGCGCCCCTGCTGAAGCTGCTTGAGCATCGCGGCCCCGACGGCAAGGGCCTCTGGCACGACGACCATCACACGTTCGGGCACACTCGCCTGAGCATCATCGACCTGGAGGGGGGCGGCCAGCCGATGAGCGGCGCCGACGGCCGGATGCATGTGACCTTCAACGGCGAGATATACAACTATCAGCAGCTCCGCCAGGCCATGGGCGAAGGGGTGTTTCGCACTCACAGCGATACGGAAGCCATCCTGGGTCTTGCCCAGACCGGCAGTCTCCCTGAAGTGTGGGTGAGGAAGCTGGATGGCATGTTCGCCTTCGCCCTGGCCGACGGGGCCGACCTCATGCTGGCGCGTGACCCGCTGGGGATCAAGCCGCTCTACATCGGCCAGGTCAAGGGCGCGATGGCGTTCGCGTCGGAGCTCAAGGCCCTGGTGGGAAGGGCGAGCCACATCTCGGAGTTCCCGCCCGGACACGTCTTTCACGTCAAGAGCGGCCTGAAGTGCTACTGGCGCTTGGAGAGGGCGGCCAAGGACATCCAGGACGCCCGGGAGGCGAAGGCCGGCCTGCGCGAGCGGCTGGAGCGAGCGGTCAGGACAAGGCTGATCGCGGATGTGCCGGTGGGCGTGTTCCTCAGCGGCGGGCTGGACAGCAGCCTTATCGCGGCGCTGGCCCGGAGGCACAAGCATCCCCTGGACACGTTCTCCGTCGGCACGGAGGGCAGTCCCGACCGGCTGCTGGCCTGGCAGGTGGCGGCGTTCCTGGGGACGCGCCATCACGAGCGCGTCTATGACATCGAGGAGGCCATTGAGGCGCTGCCGGAGGTGATCTACCACCTGGAGTCCTTCGACTGCGCGCTGGTCCGCAGCGCAGTCCCCAACTTCTTCCTGGCCAAGCTGGCGAGCCAGCACGTCAAGGTGTCGCTGTCCGGCGAGGGGGCGGATGAACTCTTCGCGGGCTACGAGTACCTCAAGGACATTCCGGCCGACGCCCTCGACGCGGAACTGCTGAACATCACCTCCGCCCTGCACAATACGAACCTCCAGCGGTGCGACCGCATGAGCATGGCGCACGGCCTGGAGGTCCGCGTGCCGTTCCTGGACGACCTGGAGGTGGTGCAGTACGCCTTCCGGATTCCCGCGCGGCTGAAGCGCTATGGCACGGAGGGAATTGAGAAATGGATACTCCGCATGGTCGCCCAGGACGTGCTGCCGGAGAACATCGCCTGGCGGAAGAAGATGAAGTTCGCCGCCGGCGCCGGGCTTGGCGACAAGCTGGCGGTCTTCGCGGACAAACAGATCAGCGACGGCGACTTCCGCCGCCAGCGCGAGATCGCGGATGGCACGTTCCTGGGCTCCAAGGAGGAACTGCTGTACTACCGCATCTTCAGGCAGATGTACCCGCGCGACGAGCTGATTCCACTGGTGGGGCGAAGCCGGAGCGTTTGACCGGTCCGGGGATGCAATAGCGAGGCCAAGGTGAAGCACGCGTTGACAAAGGACGACTGCTTCGGGCTGGCGCGGCCGGTCGTGGACTCCCACACGCTGGGGATAAGCTCCGTCGAGCAATCGCTGCGCGACTGCGGCGTGAAGACGGTCGTGGCGGACGCCGCGACGTGCGAGGCGTTCGGCGCGCCGCAGGCGCCGGCCTGCATGGCGGCCATCGAGCGCTGGATCCGCGAGAACCGAATCACGGCCCTTGGCTTCAGCTACCGGCTGGACCCGGAGGAGGGCTCGGCGATCTTCGAGAGGCTGGTCCACGAACTGAAGGCCAGGCGTTTCCTGTCCGCGCAGGGAGGCGTGCTCAAGTCCCTGTTCTTCGCCGGCCTCCCGGCCGCGTGCGGGATAGTGGAGCGGCGGGTGCCGGAGGTCAGCGGGACCTTCCGCGGCGACGAAACGCCGGCTCAGACGCTGGCGATATTGGGCGTCAGCCCGAAGGCCATCCCAAGCGAGATGGCCGGAGGCATGGCCTATGACGAGGACCGGCTCGCCTTCGGCAGGGACCTGATTCGCAAGGGGGAATACCTGGCGGTCAAGCCGGTTGACCGCGGCGGCTACAAGGACTTCGGCTCCGAGGCGGACACGCTGGCCGCCAGGATCGCCGACGGGCGCAAGCGCAGGCTGCCCCCCATCATGCGGGCCCACGTCGGGCCTTATCTTCCCGACCGCCTCGCGGCCGTCCGCCTGTTCATGGAGTGGGCGCGGCGGCTTGCCGCCTCCGGGCACCTGGACGTGCTGTCCATCGGCACGTCGCAGTTGACGCAGTCGAACTTCGGGGACGACTGGGCCGGCAAGCCCAACGGCGGCGGCGTGCCGCTGAATTCGCCCGGGGAGTTCGCGGATGCGTGGCGGGCCGCCAGGCCAATGCTGGTCCGCGCCTACGCGGGGACGCGCGATGTACCCGCCCTGGCGCGGATGTACGAGCGGACGATTCACATCGCCTGGCACGCGCTGTCGCTGTGGTGGTTCTGCCGCATAGACGGGCGCGGGCCGTACACGCTCCGCGAGAACCTCCAGCAGCACGTCCGTGCGCTCAAGTGCATCGCCTCGACGGGCAAGCCCTTCGAGCCCAACGTGCCGCACCACTTCGCCTTCCGGGGCGCGGATGACGTGACCTACGTGGTTTCCGCCGTCCTCGCGGCGACCCTGGCGAAGGTGCTGGGCATCCGCTGCCTGGTCCTCCAGAACATGCTCAACACGCCCAAGTACACCTGGGGCATCCAGGACCTGGCCAAATCGCGCGCGATGCTCCGCCTTGTGCGCGAGCTGGAGGGCCCGCGGTTCCGCGTGTTGCTACAGCCGCGGGGAGGGCTGGACTACTTCTCGCCGGACCTGGACAAGGCCCGCGCCCAACTGGCGGCCGTCACGGCCCTGATGGACGACATCGAGCCGCACAACGGCCGGAGCCCCGAGCTGATCCACGTCGTGAGCTACTCGGAGGCGACACGGTTGGCGGACCCGGATGTCGTCGACGAGAGCATCAAGATCACCCGTCACGCGCTGGCGGAGTACCGAAGGCTCCGGTCCACGGGCCAGGTCGACGACATGTCCCGCCATCCGGACGTCGCCGAAAGGACCGAGCAACTGGTGGCCCAGGCGAGGACGGTCCTGGCGTTCATAAAGTCGACAGTCCCGGGGCCCTTCACGCCGGAGGGCCTGTATCAAGTGTTCGCGGCGGGGTTTCTTCCCGTGCCGTACCTGTGGGAATGCAGGCAGGAGTTCAAGCCGGCCGTCTGCTGGCAGACAAGGGTCATCGGCGGATCGGTCAAGGTCGTGGACGAGCGCGGCGTCCCCATGCCGGTCATAGAGCGGATGCGCCGGACGTGCGCATCCGCCGGGCTGGGCATGTTGAGAGGAAGGGACAAGTGACTGAATGAGGACTTTGGGAACGAACACACCGATACCGCGGCGCAAACCACGGCGATGGAGGCGCGATCAGGCAGCGGTTGTGACCACGACATCGGCGCGGATCGTGGGTTCCGGGATCGGCTCGCCATCCTCGGCCAGCCCCTTGAGGTGCATGTCTATGGCCTCGGCAATGGATTGCCGCGCCTCTTCCTGAGTGGCATAGCCCACAACGGCGCAGCCCGGCAGATCGGGCACGTAGGCCCCTCGTGTTTTCACCGTGTCGCGGCTGCGGAGATCGGATCTGACGCCGGCTGGCTGGCGGGCCTGCTCGCGGGCAGCTTGCCTTGGGCGACCTCGTCCAGCCACTTTTCCAGGACGGCAAGGTTGGCCTTGTCCGACGGCCGTAGGAGCCAGCCGTGGCCCGCGCCCTGGACGTACTCAATGGTCAGCGGCACGCCCGCGTCGGTCCAGGGCTTCTCGACCTTGCGCCACATCTCGCAGAGCGGCTTGATGCCCCGCGCCTTGGCGGCGGCCGCGTTGCCGCCCGCGCCGAAGTCCTCCGTGCCGACGACCACGAGGATGGGCGTCTTCCTGACATCCTTGCCCTTGGGGGGCTCAAGCGGCTTGGCGACGAGGCGGCCGCCCTCGACGGTCTGGCTGACCGGGTATGCGGCGTCGATGATGAGCCCGCCGAACTTGTCGGCGTTGTCGGCCCAGAGCGACAGGGCCATCTGCCCGCCGGCCGAGAAGCCCATCAGGATCGGCCGCCGAACGTCGATGCCTTCGATCTTCCCAACCTCAGGCAATGTCTTGTTGAGCAGCTTGACGGCGTCCTCGCCGCTCCAGCCCATCCAGTTCTTGCGCGTCAGCACGAGCAGCGCGAAGCCTTTCTTGACCATCATGGGCGAGAGGGCCTCGGCGAAGATGTTGGCCGAGCCGCCGGATGGGTGCATCCAGATGATGAGCCTGTCGGGCTTGTCCCTGGCGGCGTCGGGGCCCATCCGCAGGCGGTATCGCAGGCCGCCGGTGGGGAAACCCTCGACCGTCTTGACGCCCTCGATGTCCTTGCCCTTCTCATAAGGGGCCTTCTTCTCGTTCTCATCCGCCTTGGCGGCAAGCTCGTCGAACTGCTTGTCCTTGCGAAGCTCGGCCAGGTCGGGATCGCTGCGCATGTGCTCGGGATTGTCCCAGCCGAGATCGACCGCCTTGGCCAGGGCGGCCATCGCCTCATCCTTCCTGCCCAGGAGCGCCAGTGCGCACGCCAGGTTGTAGCGGGAATTGGCGTTATTGGGATTGTTTTTCACATCCGCGGACCACTTGTCGAGTTCCTTTGTGGCGATGGCGGAGATCAGGTCCTTGAAGGCCTGCCTGTCGCGAAGGGCGGCCAGGTCGTCGTCGGCCCTGATATGGGAGATGTCGGTGTAGCCAAGCTCGACTGACTTGGTGAGACTGGCCATGGCCTCCTCGTTCTTGCCTAGGCGGGCCTGGGCGCAGGCGAGGTTGTAATAGCCCATCGGGTCCTTGGGCGTCAGGTCGATCACCTGCCGGCATAGGGCGGCCGCCTTTTCGTAATCCTTGCTGGCGAATAGTCTTATAAGGTCCTGCTGGAGGGCCGCGGCCTTGGCGGTGCGCTGTTGAGGCGACATGGCCGGCCCGGTGGCCGGCTCGGAGGCGGGGTCTTCCGCGAGCGACAGGCCGTGACCCGCGGCCAGTGTCAGGATTGCACAGGCGATCAGTCGAGTGATACGCATTGGCTTGCACCTCGTTTTGCTGCCGGAAGCGGCTTGCCGGACCGTCCGAAAGGCTGCCCCGGCGGGCGGATTTCGCGGCCAAGACCCTACATGGCAACTATTTCCGGGGCAAGATGTTTTTGGTTGACGCGGCTGTGGCACGCTCTATAATTTAGCGTCAACTTGTGTACGGACTGTTTGTCGCCTGCCATGCCCAGGAGGCAACGGGCTGTGTGCAGGCGGCACTGTTTATTCGTGCGGACGGCAGTTGGCTGTTTGAGAGCGGCTAATGTTGTCGTTTTTTGCCAAAGAGAACTTTTCAGGCCGGGAGCGAACGAGTATGCGCCCCAGCAAGGTCCACGCCGGTGTTACGGCTTAGGCCCATGGCGGTTGTGCCCCGCCGGGCCTGCGGAGGAACAGGTCCGCCCGGATAGTTTGCGGGGCGGCGCGCCATCGGCGCCGGAGGCGGTGAGCCAAACCGCCGACGGCCGGCGGCACGCCCCCTGACAAGGCGAGGCTTGCGGCTTGAAAGTGGGCAGAGGCGACCCACTTTTTTTGTCGCCTTCGCGGCGGCCCCGGCGGCGCCGCGGGATACGGACATAAGAATAAGGGAAAAGAATGAACCAGGAACTTCTACGCATAGTCGAAGGACTGGCCCGGGACCGCAACATCGATGCGGAAACGCTGTTCGAGGACCTTGAGGCCGCGATAATCTCGGCCATTCGCAAGGCCAATCCGGGCACTGAGGACGTGGCCGCCAACGTCGATCGAAAGACGGGCGACATCACCGCGTCGCTGAACGGCCAGCCCATCAGCCAGCGAGACCTGGGCCGCATAGCCGCACAGACGGCCAAGCAGGTGCTGATCCAGCGCGTTCGCGAGGCCGAGCGCGGCAGCATCTACGAGCAGTACCTGGAGTTGCGCGGCACGATCGTCACCGGCCGTGTCGCGCGGTGGGAGGGCGGCAGCCTGATCGTTGACCTGGGACGGGTGGAGGCCATCCTGCCCAAGAGCGAGCAGATCCCCGGCGAGCAGGCCCAGCCGGAGGAGCGAGTCCGCGCGATGGTCCTGGAGGTCAAGGAAAGCCCAAGCCAGGTGCGGATCATCCTGTCGCGGACGCACCCGGACTTCATCAGGGCGCTGTTCGAGCTGGAAGTGCCCGAGGTGGCCGAGAAGATCATCGAGATCAAGGCCCTCGCCCGCGAGGCGGGATACCGCACGAAGGTGGCCGTCACGAGCCTTGACCCGAAGGTGGACGCGGTGGGCGCGTGCGTGGGCATCCGCGGCAGCCGGATCAAGAACATCGTCGATGAGCTGGGCGGCGAGAAGATCGACATCGTCAGGTGGAACGACTCGTCCAAGATACTCATCGCCAACGCGCTCAAGCCGGCGGAGGTCGCCGAGATCGCACTGTGCTTCGAGCTCGGGCGGGCGACGGTGGTGGTGACGGATGACCAGCTTTCGCTGGCCATCGGGAAGCGCGGGCAGAACGTCCGCCTGGCTGCCCGGCTGACCGGCTGGGACATCGACATACTGACGCCCAACGAGTTCAACGCGGGCCTCGATACGCTGGAGAAGGCGCTGCGGTCGGTCGAGGGCGTGGAGTCGACAGTGGTGGACCAGATCGTGGCGATGGGCATGGTGAACGTGCTGGACGTGGAAGAGGTCGGCCCCGATCCGCTGGTCAACGAGCTGAACATGGACCGCACGCTGGCCCAGAAGATCGTGGTCCGCTGCGCCGAGGAGGCCAAGCGCGTTGCCGCGGAGCAGCAGGCCAACAAGGAAAAGAAGGCCGCCGCGGCGCAGGCTCCCGCACAGGCCCCCGTGCCGGCTGAGGCGCCGGCCGCTCCGGCCCCGGCAGAGGGCGCAGCCGCCGTTGCGCCGACGGAGGGCGCAGCGCCGGCCGCGGCGCCGCCCGAAAACCAGCCTCCGCCCGCTGCTCCGGTGGAAGGCTCGCAGCCGCCTCCGCCGGCGGAGGTTGCCCCTGGCGATGCGCCAACCCAACCGCCCGCCGCCACGCCGGCCCAGGATGCGCCGGCCGATACGCGGACGTGAAGGACAGTACGAACACGCCTCGGCTGAGCGTTTCAGCCGGGCGATTTGATAGATGAGTGGTTGCCGGGAGGTTTTTCCTTGGCAAAGTTACGTATATCTGATCTGGCCAAAGAGCTCGGCGTGATGAGCAAGACGGTGCTGGCCAAGTGCCGCGCCGAGGGGATCGACGTCAAGAACCACATGGCCACGGTGTCGGCCGGCCTGGAGGCCACGATCCGCGAGTGGTTCGCGGAGGGCGGCCTCAAGACAGCCGTCGAGACCACCAAGCACGTTGACCTGGCCAAGGAGCATGAGAAGGCCAGGAAGCAGCGCCGCAAGGGCAAGAAGGAAGAGCCTGCCGCCGCGCCCGCTGCCGCTGATGTGGCAGCCGTGGCCGTCGAAGAGGCCCCGCCCGTTGAGAAGGTTCCAGTTGTTGAAGCACCGCCGGTCGAAGAGGTCCCCGCGCCGACGGCCGCGCCTGTCGCGCCGCCGGCCGAAGTCGCCAAGCCCACGGCAGCCCCCGCCGAACCAGCGCCGCCTGCTGCCCCTGCGCAGCCCGCTCAAGTCGCGGCGAGCGTCGAGCCGCCGCCGGCCGCGCCGGCCAAGCCCGCGCCGCCCGCCGCCCCTGTTCAGCCGGCGGCCGCGACGCCTCCGGCGGCCGAGCCCCCCAAGCCGGCGCCGCCGAAGGTTCCCATCAAGCCGGCCGGACCGCAACTTGTCCCAAGGCCGGCTCGTCTTCAGGGGCCGCGGGTCGTCCGCGTGGAAAGGCCCGACTACGTCCAGGCCCCGCGCCGCAGGCCGCCCGCGGCTCCGGCCGCGCCCGAGCCGGCTGCGCCGACGGGCGCCGGCAGAAGGGGCAGGAAGCCGGCCGTCGTCGTCGAGGAAGAGGAGGAAGGCGCCGGCAAGAAGGGCGCCGCCAAGAAGCGCAGCCCGCGCCGCCGTGGCGGCCGCAGCGCCGACAGCGGCGAGGTCATCAAGGAATGGCGCGACCAGGACTTGCAGGAGCGCACCGAGCGGATCACGGCCGCGACAGGCGGCCTTCGCCGCCACCGCGCCGCCGTCACGCAAAAATCCGCCGAGGGCGGCCCGGCCGTCAAGAGCCCGCAGGTCGAGGTCGAGGAGCCCATCACGATAAAGAACCTGTCGGCCGCCTCAGGCATCAAGGCCGGCGAGTTCATTCGCAAGCTGATGGACCAGGGCACGATGGCGACCGTCAACCAGGTCATCTCGCGCGAGACCGCCGAGTCGCTCCTGATCGACTACAACGTCGAGCTGATCGTCAAGCGGGCCAGGACCGCCGAGGAGGAGCTGCTCGAGGAGATCCGGAATCGCCCCAAGGGCCCGCTGACCACCCGGGCGCCGGTGGTCACGTTCCTGGGCCACGTGGACCACGGCAAGACGTCGCTGTTGGACCGGATCCGCCAGGCCCGCGTGGCCGAGGGCGAGGCCGGCGGCATCACGCAGCACATCGGCGCGTACCGGTTCGACCGCGGCAAGAGCCACGTGGTCTTCCTTGACACGCCCGGGCACGAGGCGTTCACGGCCATGCGTGCCCGCGGCGCCAACATGACCGACGTGGTCGTGCTGGTCGTGGCCGCCGACGACGGCGTCATGCCCCAGACCGTCGAGGCCCTCAGCCACGCCAAGGCCGCCAACGTCCCGATCGTCGTGGCGCTCAACAAGATCGACCTGCCCAACGCCAACGAGCAGAAGGTGCTGGGGCAACTGGCCGAGCACGGCCTCCAGCCCCGCGAGTGGGGAGGCAACGTCGAGGTCATCCGCACCAGCGCCACCACCGGCCAGGGCATCGACGCGCTTGTCGAGACCCTCAGCCTGGAGGCGGAGCTGCTGGAGCTGAAGGCCGACAGCGCGGCCCCGGCCAGCGGGTTCGTGATCGAGAGCAAGATGGACAGCGGGCTGGGCGTGCTGGCCCGCCTGCTGGTCCGGGATGGAACGCTCAGGGCCGGCGACATCTTGCTGGCCGGCGCTGGCTACGGGCGGGTCCGCCTCATGGTCGACGACCGGGGCAGGCCCATCGGCGAGGCCGGGCCCTCCACGCCGGTCGAAGTGGCCGGGCTGGACGAGATCCCCGAGGCCGGCGACCGGTTCTACGTGCTGGACGACCTGGACAGGGCCCGCGCGGTGGCCGAAGACCGCCGCCAGAGGTCCAGGGCCGCCGACCTGGCGACCGTCCCCGAGCGCACGCTGGACGCCATGCTGAAGCGGATCGAGGCGGGCCAGGCGACCGAGCTGAACCTGATTATCAAGGCCGACGTGCAGGGCTCGATAGAGGCCATCACAGGCTCCATCGAGAAGCTGAGCACCGACGAGGTGCGCGTGAAGGTGCTCCATGCGGCCGTCGGCGGCATTACGGCCGGCGACGTGGCCCTGGCCGAGGCGTCCGACGCCCTCATCATCGGTTTCAACGCCGTGCCCGACGCGGCCGCGAGGCAGTTGGCCGAGGCCGCCGGCGTCGATATCCGGCTCTACCGGATCATCTACGACATCATCGAGGACATCCGCAAGGCCCTGGAAGAAGGCCTGGCGCCGGAAATCCGCATGGAGACGCTGGGGCGGGCGGAGGTCCGCCAGACGTTCAAGGTGTCGCGAGTCGGCACGATCGCCGGCTGCTACGTCACCGACGGCGTGGTCACGCGCAGCTCGAAGGTCCGCATCACGCGGAACAACGTGGTCGTCGAGGACGAGCGTACGCTGGAGAGCCTCAAGCGGTTCAAGGACGACGCCCGCGAGGTCCGGGCCGGGCTGGAGTGCGGCATCAAGATCGCCGGCTACGACGACATCAAGGAGGGCGACATACTGGAGTTCTACCAGCGGGTCGAGGTGACAAGGAAGCTGTAGGCAGGGCCTGGACAACGCGAGGCCCTGCCCTGAGGAGCATCGGCTATGGCAGTGAAACCAGTCAATCCGGTGGCCGAGAAGCAAGCCAAGCTTCTGGCTCTGGATAATCGTAAGGCGGAGCCGGACGTCACTAGAGTATTCTGGTTCCCCGACGACCAGGAAGTCAGGCTGGTCGAGTTGACGGAGGTCGTGCCGATCAACCCTGACGACGATCTCCATCCGTTCTACTTTCGCCCATCGCCAAGGGACGACATGCCATTGCCAACGGCCTTGGCAATGATCCGACCTGACGAGTTCGGCAAGCTGAAACCGCCTTCGGAATGGGGCAACTGGTCCGACGCCGTGGAATTGTGAGGACGGAATGGGCTGGCACGAGGCTTATCTGGTCCAGGCGCGCAGCGAATATGCCGTGCTGAAGAAACTCGGCGACCTTAACGTGGAATACTCCCACCGGCTTCACTACTTGCAGATGCTGACCGAGAAGCTTTCCAAGGCGATGCAGACGCCCCCTGGCAAACGGGCGCCCGCGCCCATGACGCACGTGATGTTCGTGCAGATGCTTCAGGCGCTCATCAACTGGCCCGAGATGCGGCGCAGACTGGGCTATGATAGGCCGTCTGTCTTCAGAGAGTACACTAGGTCGCTTCTGGACGTCGCGAGGAGCATCGAACGGCTCTCGCCGGATATCGCGGGTTTGACCCAGCCCAATCCGGAGTACCCGTGGGAAGACCGTGGCGCCAACCGCGTGTGGGCCCCGGCTGAATTCGATTTCCAGCAGTTCGACCCCAAGGCTCCGCGGATGGCCAAGATCGCCAAGCTTGTGGATGACTTGATTGTGGCGGCTTACTGAATGCCTTATGCAGTTGGGCATTACGTGTGGCATGCATGAACTTGTTGTCTGAATCTCCTGGCAAGAGGACCTCGCCGACTGTGGTCGGCCTGGTCCATCTGAAGCTCCACGTCGCCCAGGCGGCGAGCCTCAAGGACAAGCGCCGGGTGATAAAGGGCTTCAAGGACCGCGTGGCCCACGCGTTCAACGTGTCCATCGCCGAGGTGGACTACCTGGACAACCACCGGATGGCCCTGCTGGCGGTGGCGATGGTCGGCAACGACAGGGCATACGTCGATGGCGCGCTGCAAGAGGTCATCAACCTGGCCGCGATGCACCGGGACATGGTCCTGCTGGAAAGCGAGATTCAGTGGCTATGACGCGAAGGCTCGAGCGGATAAACAACCTGATCCGCAACACCATCGGCGAGCTGGTGCTGTCGAAGCTCTCCGACCCGCGTATCGACCCCGCGCGCGTGTCGGTGACGCGGGTGCAGACGGCCGACGACTTCCTTTCGGCCACGGTGTTCGTGTCGGTGCTGGGCGAGGAAAAGCAGCAGAAGCTGGCCCTGGCGGCCCTTCAGCACGCGGCCGGGCACGTCCAGGAGCTGATGATGCGGCAGATCGACCTCCGCAACACGCCCGTGCTGACGTTCAGGCTGGACAAGCAGTTCAAGAAGACGCTCCAGACGCTCCAGATCCTCCAGAAGGTCTCGGAGGAGATACGGCGGAAGGACCAGGCGCGGGCCGCCGCTGGTTTCGATGCCTCGGACCCGCCACGCGCCGGCGAGGACCGTGGCTGAGAATTCGGAATTAGAAATGTCGAATGCCGAAATGACTCCAAATGAGGAATGCCGGAAGAACGGCTTGGGCCGCCATTTCTCTTTCGAGCGGCCCCAGCGCGTTGCTGTCCCGCCCGCACGTCAAGCCGGATGCCGACACGGCGCCTTAGGGCATTCTGCATTTGTCGTTTGGAATTCCTTCGTCATTCAGGCATTCCGCATTTTGCATTCGCTACCGGAGCGATTGCCGCTTGGCGAACCAACGCGAGTGCCTGCCGCGGGCGACGAAAACGGATAGAGCCATGAAGAACGCCACCAGCTACGAGAAGAAGATCAGGAAGCTGCTGTCGGGCATGGGCAAGGGCCCCGCCGACGAGCCGCCGACGGGCGTGGACGCCTTCACGTTCATGCTCCAGGCGATCCTGGAGTCCGATGCGCCGCGCAAGGAGGCACAGAGGGCCATCCAGGCCTTCCAGCGGGAGTTTGTCGACTACAACGAGCTCCGCGTCGCGCCGACCAAGGACATCGTCGACGTGATCGGCCGCGATTTCCCGGGCGTCCGCGAGAAGGCCGAGGCCATCGTCAAGGCCCTCAACACCATCTTCGACCGCAGCTCCCGCCTCTCGATGGAATACATGCACAAGATGCCCAAGCGCGAACTCCGAAAGCATCTGCTGGAGATGGGCATGACGCCGTACTCGGCCGCGCTGGTGACTATGGGCGTCTTCTCGGGCCACGCGGTGCCGGTCGATAAGAGCCTGGTGATCGCGCTGAAGGCCAACGGGTACGTCCATCCCAGCAGCGACCTGGACGACATACAGGGCTTCCTGGAGCGGATAGTTGCGCAGAAGGACGGCCCGGCGGCGCATGAGCTGTTCCGCGACTTCGTGGAGAAGAACGCCAAGGTGGTCGCCAAGCGTCTGAAAGAAGAGGCGGCGGCCGCCGCCGCGGCCAAGGCGCAAGCTGAGGCGGCCGCACGAGCGGCCGCCGCTGAGGCCGCCAAGGAGAAAGCCAAGGCCCAACAAGCGCCTGCTCCCGCCCCACAGCAGGCCGCAAAGCCGGCCAAGGCGCACAAGGCGGCGAAGATCGCCGCCGGCCGGAAGAGGGCCGGCCCTGCCGGCAAGAAAGCGTAGCCGGGGGCGTTTTGCCTGATGCATTGCGCTGCATGACGAGGAACTGGATGGCACACAAGACGCCCGACGACAAGCTGGTGCTGGGCATACCCAAAGGCTCACTCCAGGACAGCACCCTGGACCTGCTGGCCCGCGCGGGCTACTGGGTCACGATCTCCGCCCGCAGCTACGCCCCGTCCATCGACGACGAACAGATCAGCGTCATCATGTTCCGCGCGCAGGAGATGAGCCGCTACGTCGAGGACGGCGTCATCGACGCGGGGCTGACCGGCCACGACTGGATTTGTGAGAACGGCTCCGACGTGCAGGAGATCGCCGAGCTCGTCTACGCCAAGCAGAACCTTCGCCCGGTGCGGTGGGTGCTGGCGGTGCCGGAGGAAAGCCCCGTCCGCAAGGTCGAGGACCTCGAAGGCGGGATCATCGCCACGGAGCTGGTCAACGTGACCAGGAGATTCTTCCAGGACCGGGGCGTACACGTGAAGGTCGAGTTCAGTTGGGGCGCCACCGAGGTCAAGGCCCGCCTGCTGGACGCCATCGTGGACGTCACCGAGACCGGCTCCAGCCTTCGCGCCAACAAGCTCCGCGAGGTGGCCACGCTGCTTACCTCCACGACGCGCCTGGTGGCCAACAAGGACGCACTCAAGATCGCCTGGAAGCGCAACAAGATCGAGAACATCGCCCTGCTCCTGAAGGGGGCGATCGAGGCCCGAGAGAAGGTCGGGCTGAAGATGAACGTGCCAAGGGCCGCGCTGGACGCGGTGACGCGGGCTCTTCCCGCGGAGAAGAGCCCCACCGTCTCCGCGCTGGCCGACCCGGACTGGGTGGCCGTAGAGGTCATCGTGCCGGAGCGCATCGAGCGGGAACTGGTCCCGCGGCTCAAGCGGGCCGGCGCGACGGGAATCATCACCTATCCGCTGAACAAGGTCATACCATAGTGACTACTCGACATTCGCCGTGGATCGGACTTGTGGCGGCAGTCGTTCTCTGCGCCGCCTGCGGGTGCTCGGCGCAGGGCCAGGGCCAGACTGCGCAGGCCGGCCCGGGCACGTCGGCCCAGCCGACGCCCGCGCCGCTGCCCGCCAAGGCGCTGCTCAAGCTCGATGAGCTCAAGCCGCCCCTCGCCACGCGCCCGACGGCCACCAGCGCACCGACGACCAGGCCGCTGTCGCCCCAGGCCGCCGCCGCCCTTGCCGAGGCCGAGAAGTGCCTGGCCGCCAAGCCCACCCCCGACACGATGGAGGCCATCCGCTACCTGGAGCGGGCCATCAGCTTCGACCCCGACAGCGTCAAGATTCGCCGCACCCTCGGCCTGGCCTACGCGAGCATCCAGGACTACGGCAAGGCCGTCAACCACCTCCGCTACGCAGTCAAGGCGGCGCCGGATGACCTCGAATCGCACCTGCTCCTGGCAAACGTGCTGATGTTCCAGAAGGCCAACGAGGACGCCATCGCCGCCTTCCGCACCGCCCTGGCCTGTTCCGACGCCCGGCCGGAGAATCCGTTGACCGCCGAGGCGCTGCTGCACCTGGGCGAGTTGCTCCAAAAGGAAGGCTACTACACCGCCGCGCTTGAGTGCTTCACCCGCCTGGAGGGCATGATCGAGAAATACGGCAGCGCCTACACATCCCGCGCGGCGCTGAAGGAGCTGGTGCTCCGCCCCGAAAGGCTCCAGACGGTCCGCGGCCAGTTGCTCACCGACCTCCGCCGCCCGTCGGAGGCCATCGACCCGCTCCAGAAGGCCTACGACAGCAACCACACCGACCTGACGGCCGCCAGGCTGCTTCTGGAGGCCCTGATCGCCGTCAAGCAGTACGACCGCGCGGAGAAGCTGCTGGTTGAGCTTGCCGGCGAAGGCTCGCAAGGCCCACAGCTTTCGATGCTGGCCCAGTCGCTCTGCCGCGCGGCGGGCGACCCCGCGATGCCCAACCGCATCTGGGAGGCGTTCCGCAAGAAGAACGCGGTCAACGCGCCGCTGGCCGTCGCGCTGGCGGCAATCTCAGAGCGGCTCGGGCGGGACGACCAGGCGCGGGCGATCCTTCAGGCTGTCGCCGAGCAGATGCCCGGCAACATGAGCGTCGCTTCCGCGCTGGCGGGCCTGCTGGCGCGCCAGGGCAAGCCCGAGGCGGCCCTGGACGTGCTGGTGAAGGCCGTCGCGGCCAGCCCCCGGAACGTCACCGGCGTCGGCGAGGGCGTCCGCCAGGTCCTGGCAGCCAGCCTGACCGATGCGAAGGAGAAGGAGTTCATTGACTCCGCCCGCGCATCGGCCGGGGCGGACAAGTACGCGATGCTCTATGTGGCGGGCATGATCGCCCAGGCCCGCGGCCAGTACGACCAGGCCGTCGACCTGTTCGGGCAGACCATCGACGCCCGCAGGGACTTCCTGCCGGCGTACGAGGGGATCGTCGACGTCGACCTGGCGCAGGACCTCTATGACAAGGCCGCCAACGCCGTCGCGGGACTGCCCAGGCAGGATTACTTCGCCAGCTACCTGCTGGGCAAGATCAAGCTCGCTCGCGGACAGACCGCCGCGGCGATCAAGGACCTGGAGGCCTGCCGCAAGGCAGACGAGAAGTTCGTGCCCGCGTGCCTGGCGCTGGCCGAGGCGTACGTCCGCGAGCGGCGCGGCGACACGGCCGCCAGCGTGCTCAAGTCGGTGCTGAACACCGAGGACCCGCGAGTCTACCGCCTTCTGTTCCAGACCTACCTCGCCGGGAGGCAGTACCGCGACGCCCAGGCGGTCATCGGCATGTCCATCGAGCGCTCGCCGCAGAGCCTCCAGGGACTGATCATGCTGGCGGAGCTGAACATGGCCATCGGCCAGCACCTGGCCGCGCGGAGCATCGTCGCGCAGCTCCTGGAGCAGGCGCCCGACAGCGTGGATGTGAACCTGCTGGCGGCGCGTGAGGAAGTTGCGGCGGCCGGCGGGCTTGTCTCCAAGCCGCAGTACGACGTTGCGATGAAGCGCCTCGACGCAGTCCTGCGCCTGGACCCGCGCAACATAGACGCCCAGCGCTTCAAGGCGCAGCTCGCCGGCCAGCCGGGCCTGTTCGCCCAGGCCGCCGAGACCTGGAAGAACCTCCGCCAGCAGTACCCCGCCGAGACCGAGTTCGGCGTCAACTACGCCATGGCGCTCATGCTGGCCAGGAAGTACGACCTGGCGGCGCAGACGGCCGAGGAGCTCCTTGCCGGCATGACCACCGACACGCCGGACCGCCAGGCCCTGCGCACCACCTTCATCGAGCTTCAGCTTAAGCTCAAGAACTATGCCAAGGCCGAGGAGCTCGTCCAGAAGTGGATCAACGAGGAGAATGCCAAGGCGGACAATGCCAAGGACCTCGCGCGAATCCGCGGCTATCAGGGCCTCCTGCTGACGATTTACGAGGCGGCCAAGGACCCGGCCTCCTGCGAGAAGGCGGTCAAGGCCATTGACGAATGGCTCCCGAAGGCCGACGCCAGGGCCAAGGCGCGGCTCTACCAGCAGAAGGTCCAGTTCCTGTGCCTGGCCAAGCAGTACGACAAGGCCGTCGAGTACGTCAACGGCCTGATCAAGCAGAAGGTCAAGCCGGAGACGGACATCCCGCGCGGCGCGCTGATCGTCGAGCTGAGAGAGGCCAAGCAGTTCGACAAGGCCCAGGCGGCGCTGGATGAGTGGATCAAGGCGGGCGGCAGCGCGGACCTCCTCGAAAGCTACCGGGTGCTGAAGATCGAGTTGTACGGCCAGGCCGGCAAGCTCGACGAGGCCCAGAAGGTTGCGGACGCCTGCATCGCCCAGGCGCCGACCGCCGTCGCGCCGCGGCAGGCGCTGATCGACGTCCTTGCCGACCCCGCTCACAAGAAGTACGACCAGGCGCTGGCGCTGGTCGATGGATGGTTGGCAAAGGTCCCCGCCAGCGCGCCGGCCACCGCCCCCGCGACAAAGCCCGCGCCCACGCCGACTCCCCGGCCGCCCATCAGGCCATTCCCGGGCCCGGGTCCCGGTCCCGGCCCAGGTCCGGCGACAGCCCCGGCGAAGGTCG
This sequence comes from Phycisphaerae bacterium, assembly GCA_041946855.1. Taxonomy (GTDB): domain Bacteria; phylum Planctomycetota; class Phycisphaerae; order SM23-33; family SM23-33; genus JBHGBE01. The sequence goes on from JBHGBE010000005.1 coordinate 63,975, forward strand.
TCATCGAGCTTGGTCCCTGGCTGCGCCAGACGAAGGTCTGGGTACTCCTCAAGGCGGGCAAGTTCGGCGACGCCCTGGTGACGGCCGACAAGTACCTCAAGGATGATCCCAAGGACGTCCGCCTGCTCAACCTCAAGAGCTCCTGCCTGTCGGAACTGAAGCGGCCGAAGGAGTCGATGGCCGTCCTGGAGGAAGTGTACAAGCTCAACCCCAACGACAGCATGGCCAACAACAACCTCGGCTACGTCTATGCCGAGCAGGGCGTGAATCTCGACAAGGCCCACGAGATGCTCCGCAGGGCCCTGGGTGAGAAGCCCTCCGACCCGTCGTTCCTGGACTCGCTGGGCTGGATCCTCTACCGGCAGGGCCGGTTCAACGAGGCCGGCAGCGTCTTCCGCGAGCTGCTGACGCTGCTGGAGGGCCGCGAGGCGGATGAGGGCCGCGCGGTCATCTACGACCACGCGGGCGACGCGTACTGGCGGCTGGGCTGGGCCCAGAAGGCCGTGGAGCTTTGGAACAAGGCCGTCGAGCTGGCCGGCAAGGACAAGTCGCCGACCCCGGAGGACAAGCAGGTGCAGTCCTCGGCGCAGGCGAAGGTCAAGGCCGCCCAGTCGGGCAAGGCCCCGGCCGTGATGCTGACGGCCGAAGGAAAGTAGCGGAAAGAAAAAACTTGCAGGGATGCAAGGGATACAAAGGATGATGAAGTTGAAGAGACAGGCAGTGCAATGCGGCCCGGCGGCCGAATCGCGACACCGGGCGCCTGTGGGGCGCTGCCGCGGCTTGCTTGCTTTCAATTGTCTGAATCCCCTGCATCCCCTTTATCCCTGCTGAGTTTCTGTTGGAGAAGGAAGCATGTCAGGCCATTCTCACTGGGCTAAGATCAAGCGTTACAAGTCGGCCACGGACGCCAAGCGCGGCCGCGCGTGGAGCAAGCTCGCGCGCCGCATCATCGTGGCCGCCAAGCACGGCGGCGGCAACCCCGACGACAACCTTTCCCTGCGCTATGCCATCGACGACGCCCGCGCGGAGAACATGCCCAACGACACGATCAAGAACGCCATCAAGAAGGGCACGGGCGAGCTCGGGGCGGTCAACTACGAGAACATCACCTACGAGGGCTACGGCCCCGGCGGCGTGGCGTACCTGGTCGAGTGCCTCACCGACAACCGCAGCCGGACCGCGCCGGAGATGCGCAAGATATTCGAGCGGGCCGGCGGCCAGATGGGCCCGGTCAACTGCGTGGCCTGGATGTTCGACAAGAAGGGCGTCTTCGCCATCACCTCCGACAAGGCCGACGAGGACACGCTGATGGAGATCGCGCTTGAAGCCGGGGCCGACGACGTGACGCGCGATGGCGACCTCTTCGAGATCACCTGCTCGCCGGCCGCGTTCAACAAGGTCAAGGAGGCGCTGGCCGCCCGCAAGATCGAGACCGTCTCCGCGCAGATCGCCATGCAGCCCAGGAACACGGTCCCCGTCGGCCCCGACAAGGCCGCTCAGGTCCTGGGCCTGGTCGAGGCGCTGGAAGAGCACGAGGACGTGCAGAACGTCTACGCCAACTTCGACATACCCGAGGAGGTGCTGGCGAAGGTGGGAGAGAAGTAGCGCGACTGGCACCTGGTCCGTGCGACGGAGGCGAGACTGACGCCATGCGTCATCTGGCAGTAGGAGACGTTCACGGATGCTTCACAGCCCTCAGGACCTTGGCAGCCTTTGTCCCTCTTGGGTCGTCAGACGTTCTTGTCATGCTCGGAGACTACGTTGACCGAGGCCCTGACTCCTGCGCTGTTCTGGACTGGCTGATAGACCGTGAGCGCCGCGGCACCTTGGTCGCCTTGCGCGGCAATCACGAGTTGATGATGCTCAACGCGAGGGAGGATCCGGAAGCCTTTCGACGATGGATGGAGTACGGCGCGGCGCCGGCCCCGGCTTCATATTCACCGGTGAGCGACAGCGGGCGATTGCAGGACGTGCCGGACTCGCACTGGAAGTTCCTGGAGGAACGAACACGGCCGTGGTATCAAACAGATGCGCACTTCTTCGTACACGCGAATGCTTTTCCAGGTGTCCCTTTGGAGGAACAGCCTGATCTAATGCTGTACTGGGAGCTTTGGGGCGACCCTTCGCCGCACGAATCAGGCAAGGTCATGGTCTGCGGCCACACGCCTCAGAGATCAGGCGTTCCGAAGGACATCGGTCATGCCGTCTGCATCGACACGTTGGCATGGGACGGCGGTTGGCTGACGTGTCTTGATGCTGCATCGGGCGCATACTGGCAGGCCAACCAGAAGGGCGAGACTCGTCGATCCCGACTGTAGTGGCTCCGGCCTCACTGACCTTGTGACGGAGGATTCGGCGCTCACGACAGTTCGCACGCCGATTCAGGCATCAAGAACAACAGCACACCTTATTTTCGATTTCCGGCAAAATCGCAAATAACGCCCTTGCTTATTTTCGCGGCTGTAGGTAGGCTTTCCAGGCATGACGACGCGCCAACAACCGCCCGGCAGGTTCGTGCGTTGCGCGGGAGGGGTCCAGGCGTTCGTTCCGGCCCCCTTGCCTCCCGAGGTCAACTGGACGCCCAGGCTGATGAGAGCGCTCTCCGACGCCGACCGCCTCCTGGGGCAGCTTGCCGGGGAAGGCCGGGGGCTGCCCAACCCGCACCTGCTCATGCGGCCGTTCGTCAAGCGCGAGGCCGTGCTTTCCAGCCGGATCGAGGGCACTCAGGCCACGCTGGGCGAGCTGCTTGCCGCCGACGCCGGGGCCGCCGTGGACCGCAGCCCCGAGGACCTGCGCGAGGTCGCCAACTACGTGGCCGCCCTGGACCACGGGATCAAGCGGCTCAAGAACCTTCCGCTCTCGCTGCGCCTGGTAAAAGAGCTCCACGCCAAGCTCATGCACGGCGTTCGGGGCGGCGTGGCGACGCCCGGCGAGTTCCGCCGCAGCCAGAACTGGATCGGCCCGCCCGGCTGCACGCTGAGCAACGCCAGCTATGTGCCTCCGCCGCCGGATGAACTGATGGTGTGCCTTGGCGACTGGGAGAAGTTCCTGCACGATCGCTCGCTGCCGCCGTTGGCGCAGGTGGCCCTGATGCACTACCAGTTCGAGGCCATTCACCCGTTCCTGGACGGCAACGGGCGCATCGGCCGGTTGCTGATCACGCTCTTTCTTGTCGAGCGCGGGATACTGCCCACCCCGCTGCTCTGCCTCAGCGCGTTCTTCGAGGCGACCCGGCGCGAGTACTACGACAGGCTGTCCGCTGTTACCGCACGGGCGGCCTGGGGCGGCTGGGTTGAGTACTTCCTTAACGGCGTCGCGCGAATGTCCGAGGACGCCCTGGCGAGGGCCGAGAGGATCAACGCCTTGACCGTTCAGTGGCGCCGGAAGGTGGCAGGCGCGGCGTCCAGGACGCCCTCGCAACTGGTTGACCTGCTGGCCGAGAACCCATATTGGACCATCAACAAGGCGGCCCAGCGCCTCGGCGTGGCGTTCACGACAGCCCAGAGGGCCGTGGAGCGGCTGGAGAGTCTGGGCATCCTGAAGCGCGCGACCGATTCCAGGCGGGGACGAGTGTTCTGCGCGGCGGCGATAATGGACATACTGGACGAGCCCGCGAACCTTACGCCCCTGCCACCCCTGTAGAACGCGGTCGGGCAGCGTCGACCGAGCCTAGTCGTTCCTTCTGACCGCCAGGGCCGTGGGGTATCCGATCATCTCGCCCAGGCTCACATCCGCGTCGGTGAACGGCTGTTCGCCCTTGCGGTAGAGGATGACCACGCCGATGAGTTCGCGGTCGGCCGGCACGAGCGGGATGGCCAGGATGCTCACGCCCACGAGGCGCCGGCGGATGGCCTCGGCGAACAGGTGCGCATCCTCCGTGGCGTCCATGAGCAGGCACTTGGGGGCGGCAAGCAGCATGTCGACGACGGGCTTGGACAGGGCCTCGCAGAACTCCAGCGAGTCTGGCACGGGCACGCCGAACCGCCCGGCGATGCGGAGGCGGGCGCTGGCGTCGCAGACCATCGCCACGCCGAAGACCGTGCCCGACTGCTTGACGAACAGGCGGAAGACTGCCTTGAAGACGTCGTCGTCGTTGGCCGCGCGGACGAGCTCGTTCTGGAAGGCCATCGCCTGCTTCTGGATGGCGAACTGGCCGCTGAGGTCGCGGAAGGCGGCCGTCAGGTCGGCGCACGCGCCGGAGACCTGGCGGGCGAGTGTCTTCTTCTGGATGTTCGACTGGCGGGCGAGGCCTCGCAGGCGGCGGGCGCGCGCGGCCCTTCGGCGGCGCGTGCGGCCGTGCGCGATCTCCGCGCGGATGGCGGCCGTCAGGCGGTCGAGGTCCAGCGGCTTGGTCATCAGCTCCACGGGCCGCCGGCGCGACGCCTCGGCCATGCTCGCCGGGTCGCCCCGCCCGGTTATCACGACGGCCGGGACATCCGCGCCGCTGTCGCGAAGGCGGTCGATCACGTCCAGCCCCGTGCAGTCGCCCAGGCGCAGGTCGGTCACGAGGAAGTCCGGGCGCTGGCGTGCGGAGATGTCCAGGGCGGCCTGCCCGCTGCCGGCGGCCGTCACGCGAAGGCCGCTCGCGCCCAGCGCATCCGTCAGCAGCTCGCGGATGTCGGGCTCATCGTCCACGACGAGCACGTGTGGTTGGGCAGTCTCGCTCATCGGTCCTGTTCCTTCTTCGATGGCTCATCGGCCGCGGGCATCGCGACGAAGACCTCTGTTCCCGCGCCGGGGGCGGATGTCACGCGTATCGTGCCGCCGTTGATCTCGACGAGCCGCTTGGCCTTCGCCAGGCCCAGGCCCCTGCGCCGCCCGGCAGGCCGGTTGGAGTAGAACGGCGTAAAGGCGCTGGCCAGCGTCTGCTCGTCCATCCCGGCGCCGTTGTCCTCGACGCACAGCACGACATGTCCCTTGGCCCGGTCCGCCGCGGCGGACAGGCGAATCTTCGGCTCGGGCCCGCCCGCGGCGGCCGCGTTGCGAAGAAGCTCGACTAACACCGTCTCAAGCTGGCCGCGGTCAGCACGAATCGGCGGCGCGGCCTCCTCTATATCTATATCGACCGACGCGGACGCGGCTTGAGCATCGCCGCCCGCCGCGAGGGACGCCGCGGCCGACCGGAGAAGCTCGCGCGGGTCTATGGACTGCGGCGATGGCGCCGCGGGCGCCGCGCATTCCATCAGCTCCGAGATGATGTCGCTGATCCGCTGCGCCTGCTCGACGATGATCGCCCAGACCTTCTTCTGCTCGGGCTGGTCCGCACGCTGGGCCATCAACTGCGCCCGCCCTGAGATGATCGCCAGCGGGTTATTGAGCTCGTGGGCCGCGCCGGCGGCCATCTCGCCGATGGCCGTCAGCGTCTTTGCCTCGGCCAGCGCGTCGCCGGCGGCCGCCAGGACCTGCGACGCACCCGTGAGCTGCTCGTTCAGGCGAACGGCCCGCGACCGCGCCTGCACCAGCGACAGCGCCATGGCCATCGCCGCGACGATCCTCGCCCATGAATCATCCGCGCACCGCGCCGGCCCCTGGGCGGCCGACGGAATCAGGACGCCGCCCGCCCACTCGCCGGCGCAGATCAAGGGCTGGTGAACGCACGCGGCCAGGTCGATCCAGTCGGCCATGTCCTCCCCGCCGGCAAGCAGCGCGGCCATCGCATCGGGGGCCGGACCGGCCGTCCGCGGCGCTGTCAGCGAATCTCGCGGCCCGGCGCACGCCAGCGTCCGCCAGGATGGATTCTCGCCGCCGTCGTGCCGCACGGCCAGGATGACCGGCTCGCCGGTATCGTCGAACGCGTAGGCGACGACCGGCGAGGCGAGGGAGGGCCGCAGGTCCAGCGCGGCCGCCGTCGCGGCGGCGATCCGGCCGACGACCTCGGCCACGCTCGACTGGCCCGTGAGCGACGAGGCGAACTCGCCCAGCTCTCGAAACGCCTTGGCCTCGGCGGCCGCGCGGGCGGCGCCGCGGCGGAGATGCTCGTTCATCCGTACTAACTCCGCCGAGGCGCGGGCGATCAACTTTTCGCGTCCTTGCGGCGCGGCCTCGATGTGCCCCAGGCGCTCGGCCGCCTCGGCGACGGCCGCGGCCGCGGATGCCCGGATTTCGTCCACTTCGCCAGGCTCCATGCCCAGCGCCTTCGCCCATTCATCGACGGCGCGAGGGAAAGTGTAGTTGCCGGAGAAGCCGATCCCCGCCCGACGGGCGATGGCGTCCGCCAGGGCGATCACATCGACCAGGCGGCGATCAGCGACGGAGCCGGGAACCCCATCCGCCGGCTGGTGGTGCAGCCATATCACCGCCTCGAGGGCCGCGCCGAGCCGCCACATCTCGGCCAGGCGCCGCCCGAAGACGCAGTGGTCCGCGCCGATGATCTTCCGCTCGCTGTCCGCGATGGCCTGGCACTGCTGGGCGTCGGCGGCGATCGCGCGGGCGTAGCTCTTGGGCATCAGCTCATCCATCGCCAGCTTGCCGACGTCGTGCAGCAGGCCGCAGGTGAACGCCTCCATCGGGTCGATCGGCAGGCCGATCCGCTCGGCGAGCAGCTTCGCGGCGTGGGCCGTCGCAAGGCAATGCTTCCAGAACTCCACGCGGTCAAGGCGGCTTCCGGGCGGGGAGGCATTATCGAGGCCGGACAGGCCGGCCGTCAGCGCGGCCGCTCGCACGGCTTCAGGTCCGAGTTTCGAGGCTGCATCGGCGGCGGTGCGGGCCGAGTCGGGAGCGGCCTGATTGGCCTGCCGGACCAATCCGGCCGTCATGGCCATATCCAGTACCGCAAGCTCGACAGTCTGTCGCGCGGCCGTGCCTTCGGCGGCCCAATCCCCTTCCGGCCGCAGCGCAAGTTCCAGCAGCCGGCCAGCGATTGCGGGCAGCACGGGAAGGCGGTCCAGCCGGCGCAGGGCGAGGTCCAACTGCCCGTCGCTGATGGACCCTCCGACGCGGGCCGCCGCGCCTGGGGCCCGCGGCCCGGCACGCGCGGCTTGGTTAGCCTTCCTCCGGCTCATTTCCTGATGAGTTTCAAGATGCGCTCGATGACGGTGGCGATGTTGAACGGCTTGCGGATGAAGTCATCCGCGCCGGCCTTCTTCAGGTCCTCAATCTCCGCGGGGCTGGCCACGCCGGAGATGATGATCACCTTCGTGCGGGACAGGTCCGGGTTCGCGCGGATGGTCCGGCACACCTCGTTGCCGTTGATGTCAGGCAGCTTGAAGTCGAGGATGACCACGTCGGGCAGCAGCTTCTCCGTCAGTATGCCCGCCTGGTAGCCGCTCTGCGCGGTGGCGACCTCGAACCGTCCATCGCTCGTCAGGGCGTCGACGAAGATCTCGACGATCTGCTTCTCGTCGTCCACCACCAGCACGCTGATCTTGCTGTTCTCCAGCCCGCCGGTGGGGATGTTGTGCTCCTTCATGAACTTCACAAGGGCGTCGTACGGAATCCTGCGGAACTTGCTGCCCGGCACGCGGAAACCGCCGATCTTCCCGTCGTCGAAGCACCGGATGATGGTCTGCTGCGAAAGTTTGCACATCTCCGCCGCCTCGCCCGTCGTGTACACGGCCTTGTGACGCACGTTTGTGCTCCTTTTCTGTTAGTCCCGGCAGCGCCGAGACTTGACCCGCATCTCTAATCGACCCATTCTCAAGCCGACTTAATTTACCTAATCGCTACAGTTTACCACATCTGCGCAAATTAACACGTGAAAAGAGAGATAAAGTAGGAGATTTGGGACCGGAATCAAGAACTACAGCGTTGCTTCGTTACTTCGTTAACTCGTTACTTCGTACATGTGTGGCCCCAGGAGTAACCGTGCGGGCCGAACAGAGCCGGGCGAGCCACGAATCAGCCAAGTAACGAAGCTACGAAGCAACGAGGCAACGAGTCAACGCCTCACTTGGCCGGCTCGGGAACCTTCTCGTTGGGCAGGGCCAGCCTGATGTCGAACGGATCGTACTTGATGAAGTCCATCGCCTGGACCTCGGTGATCACCATGCCGTGGCCGGGCGTCACCTTGTAGCGGACGTATCGGCAATCGACCGGCTTGGGGAGGATCAGCTCGAAGTTGTAGCCGGTGAGCTGCTCGTTATCGGGCAGCATGTAGTTGATGGCGATGTCCTTGTACCACAGGCCCAGGTTGAACATGCCCTGCGAGGCGTACTCCTTGCCGTCGGCGCTTGTGAGCAACTCGACCTTGTCGGGGAAGTCGCCGCGGAGGACTGCCTCCGGCCACGGCCAGCCGGAGGTGATCTGGATGCGGAACGCGCCGCACTTGTGGGATTCGCCCAGGTCCAGGTCGATGTTGTGGTCCACCTTGGCATCCGGGTTCCAGAGGATGCCCCACGACGGCGCCGGGCCGCCGCAGTAGTTGGCGCCCACGACGCCGTCGGTGAGCTTCTTGCCCTCCTTGTCGCCGGCGCCCCAGGCGTCGGCCGACGGCGTGGAGAGCGTGTACTTCTTGCCTTCGGCGAAGTTCTTGCCGTACGTCACCCAGCGATGGACGTACTTCTTCGCATCCGCGTTGTCCTTCCCGTCGCTGTAGCCGTACTTGACCGGCTGCGTGGCGGCGGATGAGCCCTTGAGGTTGACCGTCAGCGAGTCCATCACCGGGTGGTCCGCGCCGCCGACGTTGATCTCGTACGTGGCCGGCAGGCTCTCGACTAATTGCGTGTGGCTCCGCTTGACGAGCGTTCGGTCCGCCTGGCGCTCGTTCCACGCGAACGTGACCTCAACCGGCTTGAACGTCGTGTCTGCGGGCTTGTAGTCGGCCTCCATGCGCATCGAGTGTATGCTCGACCCGCCCGTCATCAGATACTTGAACAGGACCGACTTCGGCCCGCCGCTGATGGCGATCCTCTCCTGGTGGATGGTGTCGAACGGCGGCTCGATGCTCGTCAGCGACCAGGCCTGCGTCCAGTTCCTGCCGCCGTCGATGCTGTAGAGCATGTCGACGTGGTTGCCGCTGCCGCGGTTGGAGAACCGTCCGCCCATCGTGACGGCCGTGATCTCGCCGGGGGCGTCTATCTTGTAGACGAGGTACGCCTCCGACTTGCCGTCGGCCGGGTGGAGGTTGCCGTAGTAGGCCCAGTTCGAGAACCCGCAGGCGATGTTCTTTTCCTCGAAGACGAGTTCCTTGTACGTCTTGTCGCTGGCGTTGTTGGGCCACAGGACGATGGACTCTGTCTGGTCTCCCGCGCCGACGTAGATGGTGTTCTTGCCGATGTTGAGCTTCGGCTGGGTCTTGGCGTTGACCTGCGTGACGAGTTCGGCGTCGAGGGACTTGAGCAACGCGCCGCCCGATGGGCTGCGGTTGAGCTTGCCCGCCGCCATCCGCACCTTGATCAGGAGCTCATACGCGCCGTTGACCTCCTTGAGAAGCAGATAGGTCCTCTTGCCATGCTCGTTCACCTGGTCGACCTCATTCTCGGCGGTCTTGGTCCACGTGATGCCGTTGTTCGTGCTGATCTCGACATCGGCCTTTCCGAAGAACTCGGTCTGAATGCGAGCGCTGGTGACGACGTTGGCGGCGTTGACCTTGAAGACGACTTCCGCTTCCTTGGACGTATCCACCGCCATCAGCCCGCAGCCGGCCGCCGGCGCGATGTTCGTCTCGCTGATGATGGCCTTCTTGTACGCATCTGCCGTCAGGGGCGGGCGGAAGGTCCAGACGCCATTTCCGCGGATGTTGAAGCCGCGCTCGGGGTCGAACGGCTTGGCCTTGGGGTCTTCGCCCGTGTTGGGGATGTAGAACCGTTCGGTCTGCACCTCCTGGCCGGTGATCGCGTTGAGGAACTTGCCGCCCTTGACCGGTTGGCCGTCCTTGCCGATCTCCGGCTTGTCCAGCCGGTAGTAATAGCGCGTGTAGCTGTCTCCGTCGCGGAGGTTGAGGATGTAGCGGTGGCCGTCTTCCCAGCCGCACTCGTAGTTGCGGTACTTCAGGCCGTTGGGGTTGAAGCAGATGTACTCCTGCTGTAGGTCTCGCGGGCAGTCGGCCCCGGTCAGGAAGCCGTTGTTGCTGGTCGCGTACAGGCAGTGGTACTTGGCGATGTGGCCCGGCTCCTTCCTGCCGCCGGATGCCTCGCACGCCCCCTCCTTGCCCACATCCTGCACGCCGGCCACCGTCTTGCCGTCGCAGAGCGTGTAGATGGCCGACATGGAGTTGTCGTAGATGTGCCAGCGGTCGTCGTAGAAGCACTCGCTGACCGTGTGCATGGAGATGTCCCAGAACTTGACCGGCAGGCCCATGTTGTGCCAGATGGCGCAGTTGACGCCGGCCACCGTCGAGCACATCGTGTAGCCGTAGTCGTTGAACTGGCGAATGGGGTCGCCAAGCTCACGGCCGTGAAGGACCATCGGCGAGGTCTGGCGGCGGGCGATGTGCGTCCAGTAGTACATCGCCCAGCATTTCTCCCTGGTCGTGGGCCACTTGGCGGTGATCGACCGGATCATGCTCGCCATGTCGCTGTAGTCGGGGTTGGCGTCGGTGACGACCTTCAGGTTGTACACCTCGGCCGGGGCGGGCAGGACCGCCAGGGCCAGCAAGACCAGCAGGGCCAGGGCGCTGATGACGGGTAGTCGAGTCATCTTATTTCTCCTCTAAACGGCGCTCGATCGCTAATCCGTTAATCGGTGAATCGTCCAATCAGTTCCGCGTCGCCGGTTGGCCCGATTGCCCGTTCCTCGGCGTCATCTGCGGCCGGAACAGCGTATCGACCACGTTGCGGACGTACTGCTCGTCGCTTAGCCCATCCGTCGCGGCCTGGGGGAACTCGACGACGGCGCGGAAGTGCTCCGCCAGGTCGGCAAAGAGCCTCACGCGTGCATCCGCGTCGAGCCGGTCGCGCCGCAGGACGGCCGCCAGGGCCACGCGGGCCTCATCGGGCGAGACGCGCTGCCGCAGGCGGGCCTCGATGTGCCCGTAGGCGCGGAAGGAGTTGAACTTGTCGGCGACGGCCATCGACAGGTCCGGCTGAACGTCCCGCGGGATGCGCACCACCACCGTGCCGGCCGCCAGGTCGCCAAGCCGCTGGCAGCGCCGGGTGAGCATGCACGCCGCGCCGCCGACCATGTACAGCAGCGGCAGCATGTCCGCGATCCGCAGCAGGTTGCGGACCACCACCTGGCTGAACCGCAGGCGCAGGCCCTGCTCGTCGATGACGCGCAGGCGGAAGACCATCTTGCCGATGGTCCGCCCGCGCCAGAACCATTCCATGATTATCCCGTAGCAGAACCAGATCCCGAAGATCGCCAGGAATCCAAGCGCCAGGGCCAGCCCCGGGCTGACCATCGCCATGACGCCCACCGCGGACAGCAGCGCGAACGTCAGCAGGACGATGCAGAGCACGTCGATTGTCCAGGACAGGAAGCGCGCGATCGGCCCCGCAAGCTGGAGGGAGAAGCTGCAGCCCTCCGGCGTCTGGATGACAAGCCTGCCGGCCGCGCCGATCATTCCTCCAGCTCCTCCTGGATTTCGCGCCGGCCCGACAGCGCCAGGAACGCCGCCAGCAGCCCCAGCTCCACGCACCCGAAGGCGATCTTCAGCCAGTACGGCAATATCGGCTCGTGGTACTGCGAGAAGAACGATTCGACGATGCCCGCCCACACGAGCAGTATCCCCACGCCGCAGATTAGCGTCACCAGCGACGGCATGACGCCCCGCAGGCGGGCCTTGAGCGGGTTGCGGTCGCCCCGGCCGATGAGCGCGGAGGCAAGCACCAGCCCCGCCTGCCCGGCCAGCAGTATCGCTGGGATTTCAATCGACCCGTGCGGCAGGAGCCAGCCGGCCAGGAACTTGGCCTGCCCCGCGCGGACGTAGTCCAGGCACACCGCGCCCAATATCACGCCGTTATAGAACAGCATGGCGATGGTCCCCACGCCCCAGGTGACGCCCAGCGCAAGCGTCGCGATCGACACCTGCATGTTGTGGGTCATCAGCATGGAGGCGAAGAAGGACCTGGCCCCCGCCATCGGGTCGTGCTTGGCCTGCTGCTCCTCCTCATGCTTCACGCGTTCCGAAGGGTCGCCCCTGAGTCCCTCAAAGGGCATTATCACTTCCTTGGCGTCCGGGTCGATGGCGACGGCCAGCGCACCGAACGCGACGCCGCCAAGCGTTATCGCCAGCGAGAGCATGAACGCCTGGATGTGCCCGCGGAACGTGCGCGGAAACGTGCCGAAGAACCACTTTATCGGGCGGAAGCGCCGCCGCGAGCGGTCCATCGCGTGGATAAGCGCGTACGTGCGGGCCACGAGCGACTCCAACCGCCGCGTAACCTGCGGGTCGCTGCTGAACGTGTTGATCCGCGCCAGGCCGGCCGCCGCACGCTCGTAGAGGTAGTGCAGGCGCAGGGCCTGCTCCATGTCGAGCTTGCCGGATGTCAGCTCGGCCCGCTCGATCATCTGCTCAAGCTCCGACCAGAACGGCCGCTCGCGCTCGGTGAATTTCCTCAGGTCGATGATCACAGCAGTTGCCTTCGCTTGATGTTGACGTACTGCGACACCAGTTGGGCGCAGAAGGCCTCGCTGTCCGGCAGGTGGAACCGCACGCCGCGGTGGCCCAGCGTCCGCGCGAGCTCCTCCAGCCGCCGCCACTGAAGATGGCCGCCCAGGTCGCGGTAGATGTCGTCGGTCCTGACCGCCGGCACCGAGAACACCGGCCGCACGCCCGCCGGCTGGATCATGTTCACCAGCACCAGGTGCTGCCGGGCCACCAGCGGGATGTTCTCGGCGAAGCTCTCCGACAGGATCGGGTCGTCCAGGTTGGTCAGGAACACCAGCAGCGCCCTCCGCCTGAGGCGCGTGCGGATGAAGGCGAAAAGCTCGGCGAAGTCGGGCGTGACGATGCTCGGCTGGAGCGAGTAGAGGGCATCGCGGCAGAGCCGGTAGTGGCCCTTGCCGTTCCTGGCGCGGACGAAGTTCTCCACGCGGTCGCTGAAGGACATCACGCCAAAGAGGTCCCCCTGCCTCTCGGCGGCCATGGCCATGATCATCGCCGCCGTCACGAAACGCTCCAGGGAGGTCGTGATGTCGGGGACCGCGCCCGAACGTGGCACGGGCATCCTGCCCGTGAGTCGTGGCACGGGCATCCTGCCCGTGAGTCCCGGGGGCGTCTCGCCCCCGGTCTGCTCCTGAGAGTGCGAGGGCAAGATGCCCTCGCGACGCACGGGCGAGACGCCCGTGCCACGTTGGGCGAACACCCTCGCGCTCAGCCGCGAGGAGTCGATGATGACATAGACCTCCTGCGTCCGCTCGACCTGGAAGATCTTGGTGGCCGGCTTGGCCCGCTTTGCGGTGGCCTTCCAGTGGATGTCCGCGTAGGCGTCGCCGGGGATGTACTCGCGGAGCTTCTCGAACTCGCGGCCCTGGCCAACCTGCCGCTGGGCGTGGATGCCGAATCGCCCGCGCGTCAGGAACAGGGCCGACAGGCGTTTCCGCTCGCCGGCCAGGTTGGGATACACGCGGATTTCCAGCTTCACCGGCAGCGACTTGCGCCGCAGCCAGAAGCCCATCAGCGAGGTCGCGCCGAGATAGCACGTGTCGATGATGTACCGCCCGCGCATCGCCGGCAGGCAGTCCAGCGCGACGGCCGACGACGCCGCGCCCGCCGGCAGGCGGATGACGATCTCATCCTCGATGCAGTTCAACTCCGGCGCCATCGGCAGGCCGACGCGGATTCGCCGCGCCTGGCGCGACTGGTTGGTGATGTGGACCTCGACTTGCCCGGCCGCGCCCTTGGTCAGGCGGACAAGCTGCCCCGGCGCGACCCCCAGGCCCTCGAGCTTGTGGCCGGAGATGATCGCGTCCAGCAGCGGCACCAGCAGCACCAGCGCGGCCCCGGCGTTGCACAGGTGCGCGATCTGCGGCGCGGCGGCGCCCGCCACGGCCAGGGCCGACAGCGCCACGCCGACGTACGCCAGCAGGATGGCCCGCGGGATGATCATCGCGGCACGGTCACCCCCTGGAGCACGTTGCCGATGATCTCGGGGACGGTGTGGCCTTCGATCTCGTACTCCGGCCGTAGGATGAGCCGGTGCTCGAGCACGGGCACGGCCAGCACGCGGATGTCATCGGGCGAGACGTAATCGCGCCCGGCAAGGGCCGCGTACGCCCGGCTGGCCAGCAGGAGCGACTGCGTGCCGCGCGGCCCCGCGCCGACCAGTATGCTCTCGTGAGCGCGCGTCGCGCGGATGATGTCGACCAGGTAGCCGATCAGCTCCGGCTTGACGAGGACCTTGTCCAGCGCCTTGCGGAAGCCGGCGAGCTTGTCGGCCGTCAGCACCGCCTGGACCTGGCCGCCGGCAAGCGTCGCCTCGGGCGATTGCCCGCCCATCATACGCTGCGCCAGCGAGAGTTCCTGCTCGCGCTCGGGGCAGTCCATGCGGATCTTCATCATGAAGCGGTCCTTCTGCGCCTCCGGCAGCGGGTAGGTGCCCTCGTACTCGATGGGGTTCTGCGTGGCGAAGACCGTAAAGTTCTCGTCCAGCGATATCGTCGCGCAGTCGATCGTGACCGCCCGCTCCTGCATCGCCTGGAGCAGGGCCGCCTGCGTCTTTGCCGGCGCGCGGTTAATCTCATCTGCCAGCAGGAACGTCGTGAACACCGGCCCCTTGACCAGCGTGAACTCCTTGCGATTGAAATCGAACACGTTGGTCCCGGTGATGTCCGAGGGCATGAGGTCCGGCGTGAACTGGATGCGGGCGAACGGGCAGCCCAGCACGTGCGCCAGCGTCCGCACGAGCAGCGTCTTGGCGATGCCCGGCACGCCCTCGACCAGCGCGTGGTTGTTGGTGAAGATCGCGATCAGCGCGTGCGTGACGGCCGAGTCCTGCCCGATTATCACCTTGCCGATCTCCGCGCGGGCGCGGGATAGCACGTCCTTGAGTTCATCGACGGTATGTTCCATTCCTATTTCCTCTCTGAGACGATGCCGCAGATCATCCGGTAGGCCCACAGCGGGTCCTGCTTGCGCTTGGGCAGGTCGTCCTGGGCGTCGATGATCTGCTGGATCTGCCGCACGGCCGCCGGCTTGACGCGCCGGCGCGCGGGCGCGGACTTGACCCATTCGCTGAAGCAGGTGGGGACGATCTCGCTGCGCGGGATGCTCCGCCGCAGCAGGTTGACAAGCCCGGCGGCCGAGCCGCGGCCCCAGACCTTCACGCCGCTTAGCTGGGCTGCGCGGGCCGGGTCGCGCGGCACGAACGTCGCCGCGTTCTTCCAGATCAGCAGCGCCGCAACCACCATCATCGCCA
Organism: Phycisphaerae bacterium; assembly: GCA_041946855.1. GTDB lineage: Bacteria > Planctomycetota > Phycisphaerae > SM23-33 > SM23-33 > JBHGBE01. The sequence goes on from JBHGBE010000005.1 coordinate 79,211, forward strand.
GGAACAGGCCGGTCAGGTTGTACTTCCGCGCCAGCGACGCGACGCCGACCCCCTCGGCCACGCCCAGGTGCGTCTCGTCGAAGACCACCTCCGGGCCGCCGATCAGCCAGGCCAGCAGCCGCGGCCGCCGCTCCTTGAGCAAGGCCTCGTTGCTCAGGAAGTACGAGTCGGCCGCCACGACGACGCTGCCCTTTCCGTACGGCCGTTCCATGAGGGCGGCCTTGCCCGGCGCTGATTCGCAGGCGACGGACCAGGCCGCATCCGTAGTTTCCAGCCAGAAGGGCGATTGCCACGATGGCGCTGGACCGATCTTGCGGGCATCGAAGGGGCGGGTTGACGCCACGCGCGGCCGGGGGGACTTGGCCGTCGCCGGGAACAGGTGCAGCGGCCCCGTGTAGACCTCCTCGTGCTGGACGCCGGAGATCTCGAAGCCGAACTTCTCGTCCAATCCCGCGAGGTCCCGCTGGAGGAGGTGGAACCTGGACTTGGGGCTGAGCGTGATGACCAGCCTGCCGCCCGCGGAGACGAACTGCTCCAGTGCGGCCGCCCGCCCCTTGGCGGAAAATGAGTCATCCTCAAGGTCGGCCACGGAGCCGGCCCCGAGCAGGAGGATCGTCTTGCCCGCGCCGCCGGCGGTCTTCTCCAGCGGCCTGTAGTTGCGCGACACGCTGAGGCCCGGCAGCTCCTCCAGGCCCTGGTAGATCGCCTTGGCCCCCTGCGGATCGGTCCGCAGCGTCGAGTAGGGCGGATAGAGGTCGCCCGCCTCGAAGCGCATCATCATCAGCTCATACAGCCCGGCCGTGAAGGCCAAGAGGCCAAGGACCACTGCCACACGCAGGATGATCTTGCGGGCGGTCATGCCCTCTGGCTCTCCAATGCCTTGATCGCCTGCTGATTGGTCAGGAACGCCTTGACGATGGGGTCTGTCACCTCGTGCATGCCGTACCAGGCATCCTCGAAGAAATCGACGTTATGGCCGAACGCCTCGACCACCTGCGGCATGGAGTGTCCGCGGCGCTGCACCTCGGCCTGGTACTGCCGGTTGGATTTGTAGCGTGCGATGCGGATCACGTCGCGCTGGGCCAGCAGCGCCAGCGACGCCAGGTACAAGGCCCGAAGCGCCAGGCGGCGGTCGCCTCGCTGCATCATCTGCCTTGCCAGGTCGAGCCAGCCATCCGGCGGCAGGCTCTGCGGCGTGACGTCCTCATCCTCCAGGTCGGGCTTGGCCTCGGCCTCGTCGGCCTTGGCGTCCTTCGCGTCCTTGTCCCTTGCGCGGTTGACGATGGCCCAGTGGATGACCGCGATGATGGCCGCTATCGCCACGGCGCAGAGTATGTACATGAGCACCTCGGCCGCGCCCGCCCACCCGGCGAACGCGCCGGGCTGCACCAAAGGGCCCTGGCCCCCCGGGCCGCCGCTGCCGCTGGAGCCCCTGTCCTTCTCGCGCCGCTTGCGCAGCTCCTCGCGGAGGTCGTCCAGCCACTTGGCCAGCCTGGCCAGGAAGGAATCGCCCGTGGCCTTTTCCGCGGCCGGCCGCGGCATGCGCCAGGCGTAATCGCTGCGGTTGATAACGCGGCCGATGGACTCATCGAGCTGCTCGGGCGCCACTTTGCCCGGCGAGGCGCCTGGCGGCTGCTCGACAAGTCCGGCAACCGGGAAAGGCGCTCTCCCACCCACGTCCAATAAATAGGGACGCACCCTATTTATCTGGATTTCGCCGGATAAATAGGGTGCGTCCCTATTTATTGCGGCGTGCGCCGGAGGGGCGGATGTAGCGAGCACGGCCGCGAGGACCGCGACCATCGCCGCCACAGGCCTCTTCCTCGCCAGGACCTGCCGCATCGACGCCTGGAGGTCCTCGCCGGTCTTGAGCGAACGGCCGTAGAAGCACCGCAGCGTGTAGAACGCCTTGATCATCGGATCGACGCAAAGATAGGTCAGGGCGATGATGATCGCCAGGAAGGTGGTGTTGGACGCGTTGAACCCGCCGCGGCTGAAGACCGTCTCGACGTCCAGGAATGTCTTGAGCAGCCAGGCCGGCAGCAGTATCGACTGCGCCAGGTTGAACATGACCACCGCCACCAGCAGCGACAGGATCAGCATCGCGGCGACGTTCTGCCCCGCCCAGAGCGTGGCCATCTCCCACGACCCGGTCAGTGTGGAGCGGGCGGTGGACGGCTCGTCGCCGTCGCCCAGGAGCGAGGCGTTCTGGAACGTGGCGTACGCCCACGGCAGGGGCACGACGACCACCGCCGCCAGCGGGATGATGAACAGTCCCCACGGCTGGATGGCCGCCTGCACGGCCGCCAGGCGCAGCACGCGCCGCCAGGTCCACGGCCGGCCGGCGCTGCCGCACAGTTGGTCCAGGACCATCCGCATGTACACGCTCTGCCAGCACTTCATCCAGACCAGCAGCATCGCCAGCGCCAGCGCCGCCGGGATCAGGTGCAGTTCGGCGAATGCGCCGGCGCTCATGTCGGCCCAGAAGTACAGCGCCGCCAGGACCATCGGCAGGGCGCCGACGTAGTAGCAGGCTATCGCCCCGCCGCCGGCGGTCCGAAGCGCGTGCGCCGCCTCCTCGAGGAGGTCCAGCGCGCCGCGGGCGTCCTGTTTGTTCGGTTGTCCGGCCATTACCCGTCTTGCCCCGTCGCCGCCGTCATTGCCCGGCCCAAAGGTTGCCCTGGTGGAATTCGGAGGGCAATTGCAGGAGCCAGTGGCCCACGTAGTAGAAGAAGACCCATGCGGCCAGCACGCCGACGCCCGCCATGAAGAGCCGCAGCACGCTGACGGCGCGGTCCTTGGGCCGCGAGCCGGTCAGCTTCCGCAGGCAGGCCGCGCACGTCAGCCGGCCGTCGTGCTCCGTGACACACTCGCGGCAGAAGCACCTGCGGCAGTGCGGGCAGCGGGCCGCCGCCTCGCGGTTGGCGTGGTTGAAGCACCGCTTCCGAGCCAGGTCCTCGGTTTGTCCGCGCCCGTTGGCCATCGCTCAAGTCCCGAAGCGCCGGGGCCGCGATCCCCGGCAAGCTTCATGAAGATACACCAAGAGCGGCGAATATGCTCCCCCTTTTCGTCCGCGGGAAGGGTCAGGGGAAATACCAGATCACGGGCAGGATATTCGCTTTCTGAAGCATTCTTATCAGGTCGGCGAATGGAAGGATCAGCAGGACGGCCAGCGTGTCGAAGAACACCCTCCGCATGAACTTGACCGGCACATCCACCGTCGCGGGCGAGGCGTACTTCCCCAGCGCGAACCAGAGCTTGGGCGTCCTTCGCTTGTACTCGAGGAAGTCCTCCCCGAAGATGTCCTCAAGGTGCTGCTCCTCGCCGGAGATGACCAGCAGATGTACGGGGACCATGATCAGCACCGCCACCATCCCCATGATGAGGTTCTGCATGCACAACGAAGCGCCGACTACGATCACCATGGTGCCGACGTACAGCGGGTTCCTGCACATGGAGTACGGGCCGGTGGCGACCAGTTCCTTCGATTTCCGCTGGCCGATGTAAAGGCTGGACCAGATCCGCAGTCCGAGTCCTGCCAGCACCATGATGTATCCCGCCCATTGGATCACAAACCGCTGGACCGATTCCGGGTCCCAGGACGGGGCGAAGAACACCGCGCAGCAGAAGATGGGGACAAAGGCCAATCTGAGGAACGTGATGCGCATCTTACGGTTTATCGGCATAGCTCATTTCGCCTCGACTTTGGGGCGCATTATACAGTGCTTTCAGGCCGGCGGACCGGGCGGCAGGTCCGGCGGGCCGGCCGGGCCTGTCAGGCCCAGGTCCTGGAAGATGTCCTCGGAGGTCGGCTGCTGAGGCGCCGCCGCGGCCGGCGCGGCCGCCTGCGACGCCTGGACGAGGGGCTTTATCGACGCGACGAAGACCTCCGCGTTCCTCATCCGGCCGATCGTCGGCACGTGCTGAAGGCCCGCGGCCGTCTTGAAGAAGACCTGGCAGGTCGGACCCGCCGCCATGTTCGCCACGAACGCGCCGACGAGGACCAACATTATGGCAAGCGTGGCTATGTGCCCTTCGGTGGCCCAGAGCACCGCGAACATCCCCACAATTCCCATTAGCGAAAGTATGGTCCACGCCGTGTAATCGGATGTCCGGCGGACGACGACGGCCTGCACGTCGCGCAGGTAGAACCGCTTGTAGGTCTCCGTGAACACCGAGCGCACGGCCACGAGCACGTGGTCCGCGCCGAGCCACGCGGTCGTGGAGGCCCAGGCGGCCAGCAGGCCCGCACCTGGGATGCGCCGATATCCGTGTTCCTGAGCGGCCATCGACATTGCCTCAAGAGAGTCCCGCGGCGACTGTGAAGACCCACACCCAGAGGGCGATCTGCGCCAACGCGATGGCGACGGCCGCTATCCATCGCGCCGGGCCGCGCGGCGTCAGGCCCATCGGCGTCGACCAGTGCCGGAAGGCCAGGTACAGCGCTATCAGCGGCGTGACGATGGCGGGCGTGAGGGCCAACGTCAGCGCCAGGCTGTCGTAGAGCGTGCGGCGGGTGTCCATCTCGGACAGCCGCTTCTGCTCGTCGGCGCTGGCGACGCACGCCGGGCAGAGGTGGCGGTCGCCGAGCTGAATGTCGCACAACGTACAGAGGAACCTTCCGCAGTTGTCGCAGGCCACGGCGGCCCGCTTGCGGGCGTGGTAGAAGCATGTCGCCTCGTCGTCCATGGCGACGCCGTCGTCCGTGCGGCCGGGCGCCTCCTCGACCGCCAGCGCCGGGAACGTCGTGATGCCCAGCGGCGCGCCGCACACCACGCAGGGCGCCAGGGCGGGGCGGTCGAACCTGTCCTGCGGGACCGGCGCGCGGCAGCGGGGGCAGAAGATTGCCGACGCGGTCATGTCCACCCCTGCTTATAGACAACGCGCGTCCCGCAGATGTGATCGTGGATGGCGCACTTCTCCCTCTCGAAGCCGGCGGGCAGATAGTTCGGCACAAGGCCCAGCAAATACGCGGCCGAGTACTGCGCGATGCAGACAATCGGGACCACCCACGCAACGATCTCGACCAGCGTCCTTGCGAATGCCCTGCGATAGGACAACCTCTCGCCGTCGGACCTGGTGACGCGCAGGCCGCAGGCCATCTTGCCCAGCGTAGAGCCGTAGCGCCCAAGCATCACCGTCATGTACAGCAGCGGCACGACGGCCGTCGCCACGATGATCGCAATGTCGGCCAGCGTCAGCAGGCCCTCGTCGGAACCTCGGGCGCCCTCCGAGTCTTCGAGGATGGCGCCCGCGATGGCGGCTATGATCACGGCCGGGATGGAGACGGTCAGGGCGTCGATGATCTTGGCGGCCAGGCGGATCCAGAAGCCGCCGTAGGCCATCGCCCCGCCGTAGACGGCCGCGCCGACGCCCTCGCGGATACGCTGGAAGTAGAGGCCCTTGCAGTCGGCGCATATCCAGGCGGAGCGGTAGTTGAGCATCTCGTCGGTGGCCCGCAGCCGCTCGCACTGCGAGCAGAAGGCCTTGCCCTCGACGGCGGGCGCCAGCGCGGGGACGGTCGCCTCCCAGGCGACGTAGTACCGGTAGGCCAGCCAGTTGGGCATGCCGTCGCGCCACATCAGCGAGTTGGCGAGGATGCGCCCCTGGGCGACCAGCTCACGAAACCCGTCCTCGGTAAACGGGCCGTATCGCTGTCCGGCCTCGGCGAAATACCAATTCATCATGGCCCCTCTACGGCCTGGGTGCTCATGCACTGACGTTACTCTCTGCGCCCAACAAAGTCAAACCCGCCAGGTTTGTAGTAGAATGCCACGGTGCAGCGGGATTTTGACATCGTTGTGATCGGCGGCGGGCACGCAGGCGCGGAGGCGGCGCACGCGGCCGCACGAATCGGCGCGCGGACAGCGCTGGTCACGCTGTCGGCGGCGGCCGTCGCGCGGATGTCGTGCAACCCCGCTATCGGCGGCGTGGGCAAGGGTCAGATCGTCCGCGAGATCGACGCGCTCGGCGGCCTCATGGGCCTAGCGGCCGACGCCACCGGGATGCAGTTCCGGATGCTCAATCGCTCCAAGGGCCCGGCCGTCTGGGGGCCAAGGTGCCAGAGCGACCGCCACGCGTATGAGCGATGGGTGCAGGCGGCGCTGGCGGCGACGCCGAATTTGACGATCATCGAAGGGGAAGCCACGGGCCTGGTTGTCGAACGCGGTCGAGTGGTCGGGGTCAATTGCGAATTGCGAAATGCGAATTGCGAACTGAGCCGCAACGCGATGAGGAAGACGCCGGCACCGGATCGAAGGGATTTCGCAATTCGCAATTCGCATTTCGCAATTTCCTGCCGCGCCGTCGTCGTCACGACCGGCACGTTCCTCAACGGCCTGATGCACCTGGGCGAGCGCCAGTGGCCCGGCGGGCGATACGATGAGCCGGCCGCCGGGGGACTGAGCCAGTCGCTGAGGAGCGCCGGCCTGGAACTGGGCCGGCTCAAGACGGGCACGTGCCCGCGCGTCGCGGCCGAGACGATTGACCACGGCCGATGCACACGGCAGGACGGCGACGACCCGCCGTGGCCGTTCTCGTTCATGAACGACTCGCTCACCGTCGAGCAGGTCCCGTGCTGGCTGACCGCCACGACGGAGGAGATTCACGCGGCCGTCCGCGCCAACCTGCACCGCGCGCCGATGTACACGGGGCAGATCCAATCGGTCGGGCCGCGGTACTGCCCATCCTTCGAGACCAAGGTCGTCCGCTTCGCCGACAAGGCCAGCCACCAGGTCTTCCTGGAGCCCGAGGGCCGCGACACGAACTGGGTCTACTGCAACGGCATCAGCACCTCGCTGCCGGAGGATGTGCAGGACCTCATCGTACACGCCATCCCCGGCCTGGAGGGGGCGGAGATTCTCCGCTACGGCTACGCCATCGAGTACGACTACGCGCCACCGACGCAGCTTGCCGCCACGCTCGAGACAAAGGCCGTGCGCGGACTCTTCCTGGCCGGGCAGATCAACGGCACCACCGGCTACGAGGAGGCGGCTGCGCAGGGGCTGATGGCCGGCGTCAACGCGGCCGCGATGGTCCTCGGCCGACCCATGCTGGTCCTGGGCCGCGACCAGGCGTACATCGGCGTGATGATCGACGACCTGGTCACCAAGGGCATCACCGAGCCATACCGCATGTTCACCAGCCGCAGCGAGCATCGGCTGAGCCTGCGGGCCGACAACGCCGACAGGCGCCTGACCGAGATCGGGCGCAAGGCCGGACTTGTCGATGATGCGCGCTGGGGCAGGTTCACCGACAAGTCGCGCGCGATCCAGGCCGGCATGGCGCAGCTCCAGCAGGCCCGCCTCGACGGCCGGTCGCTCTGGGAACTGCTCCAGCGCCCGGAGGTCTCGCTGGAATCCCTCGCCGCGCAGCTCCCCGCAGCGGCGGGCGAGGAACTGCGCAGGCTACTCTCGGAGAATCCCCAGGCGATGCAGACGCTCGCCATCGACGCCCGCTACAGCGGCTACCTGGCCAAGGAGCAGGCCGCGCTTCGACAGATGCAGGAGCTTGACTCCAAGCTCATCCCCGACAGCCTGAACTACGCCTCGGTCCTCCACCTCCGTCACGAGGCCCGCGAGAAGCTCTCGGCCATCCGTCCGCGCTCCCTGGGCCAGGCGCTGCGGGTCAGCGGAATCACCCCGGCCGACGTGACGATCCTGGCCATCCACATAGCCGCCAAAGACGGGAAGCGCACCGCTTGAGCCGCCTTCGTGGCCGTTAAACTGCACAAGATAGGGAAGACAGTGAAAGCCGGCCCTGGCCACGATTGAAGAAAAACAGTGAGATTCTAATGCACCCCAAGCCGTTTCTTACCTAACTGCTGTTGATGTTGCCACTTACGGCTTCATGGGGAAAACGTCTTCTTTCAAGCCTTCCGCACGAAAAGGCCGATACCGAGCAACGGAAACGCATGGAAGCGGCCGTCCCCGCCGGTGGCGGGGGCGAGAGCCAAGTGCATCCAGGGGCCCAGGCCGAAGCTGGCGCCGCGGAGTTGCAGGGATGAACCCCCCGCAGCAAGGCCTGGACCGATATGCCCGCGCGACCCAACGCGGGCCGAAGTAAGAGGCGGAAGATGATGAACGTGAACGGGATCAATCCCGCGGCGGGGCTGAAGGCAGTCGAACCCATCGGGACAGTAAACGCGGCCGCCGCGCCCGCACAGCCGGCGGCGGTCAGCGACGTGATCGAGATCTCCACGGCCGCCAAGCTTGCCGCGAAGATACACGACATCCCAGACATTCGCGCGGACCTGGTCGCGCGGGTCCGGTCCGAGATTGAGGCCGGAACCTACGAGACCCCCGAGCGGATAGACGCGGCCGTTGACAGACTCATGGACGAGATATCCTCCGGTTTGTGACAGTCCGGTCTAGTTGACCGTTCTTGCGACGGGCGCGAATGGAGACGCGCCCGTTCTTTTTCATTGCTGGACTGTATGGAATCCAAAGGCGCACTGGCGAAAACCACTGCATTCACTTTGGCGCAAGACGCGCTGCCAGTTATGATGTTGTTGTTGGCATAGAAGGGATTCGGCCATAGCGATGAAGGTCAAATAGGCGATGCGCATGATCGAAAGCGATGGCTGGTTTCAGGTCAAGGCCAAGGGCGGCCACCGCCAGTACAAGCACCCTTCCAAGCCAGGAAGGGTAACGATCCCGGGCAAGCCGAATGACGACCTTCACCCCAAGACAGCCCGGAGCATCCTCCAACAAGCCGGCCTCCTATAGGGGCCGGCGGGAGAGAGATATGGATCCGCGAAGATACCTGGTGATCCTTGAACATGCGGAAGGCTCCAACTACAGCGCCTATGTGCCCGATCTGCCCGGCTGCGTCTCAACGGGTCAGTCAAAGCAGGAGATCCTCAGAAACATCCGCGAAGCCATTGCCTTGCACCTGGAGGGCATGCGTGAGGATGGCGAGACCATTCCGGAGCCATCCAGCGAAGCTGACTACGTGGAAGCGCTGGCGTGAGAGCCGCGCCGCCGCGGCCGTCATCTCTTAACTACGAAGCCCTTGAACTCGCCCGTGTGGGCCGCCCGCTCGACCTCGACGCCGTCCACCTTCGCGCTCGGCGGTCCCTGGCGAATCTTCTCCAGCAGCTTGCCGACCTTGTCGGAGGAACCTTCCAGCACCGCCTCGACCCGCCCGTCGTCCAGGTTGCGGACCCAACCGGTGACGCCAAGGGCATCCGCCTGGCCCTTGGTAAAGTCGCGGAAGCCAACGCCCTGCACCCGCCCGCTGACAAAGACGTGAAGCCTCTCGATGGCCGTTTGCGAAGTCGGGCCTGAAGTCGGCGCGGTAGCCGGGCTGGTTGTGGCCTCGAAGGTGAACTGATGGACGCCGTCGGGCGTCGGGCCTGACCAGCGGTCCTTGGCGTCCAGCACGAACGCGGCGAAGTAGCCGGATGTCTTGCCCGTGACGGCCGTCGTCTGCGAGGCATCCACATCAGCCACCGTAACGTCGCCCTCGCGGTCGTGGGCGGGCGGGAACGACTTGCCGTTCCACCGGACCTTGACGCGCTTGGAGACCTTCTGGAAGTCATTGGCCCACTGCCATGATGCCTTGCCTGCGGCATCGACCTTGAACTGGCAGACCTGGATGGGGTACTCGAACGCGCCCAGGTCCGTCGGCGTCAGGCCGTCGCGGCTGCCCGTGCCCTTGTTGATGCACGGCGAGTCGTATCGCAGGTGGAAGTCCATATTGGCGGGGTCGACGAACTTCGGATCGGCCTCGAAATACCCCTGCCCCCTGAGGAACGTGTTGGCCGCCTTCCAGAGGCAACTGAACTCAAGCGCATGGTCCTCGGACGTACACTCAGGCCCCAGGCCGTGGGCCTTGTCCATGGCCTTCTCGTTGTTCATGCTCGCCTTGCCGCCGACTTGGATGGTGTTGTAGTACTTGCACTTCAGGCCGTAGCAGTGGTAGAGCGAGCCCTCGGACTTGGCGAACACCAGCGTGTTGTTGTACCACTCGTTCTGGTCGCCCTTGTTGTAGAGGCCTGGCGAAACGTAGCCGACGAGCAGGTTCTCGAAGATCTTGCCCTTGGAGGGGCGGTACTCGCCGTATTCGATGCCCTCGTGGATGAAGCCGCTGTCGGCGGCCTTCCACTTCTCGATGATGACGTTGCGGTAGACCATCGCGGCCGTCGGCGTGCCCTTGGCGTCCAGGCCGTTGGAGGCGATGGTCATGGCCGAGCAGTCCCGCTTCGACAGGTCGTGGATGACGTTGTCGTAGACCTCCGGCGCGGTGGTCCGCGTGACGATGGCGTGGCACTTCCAGTCCGTGCCCTCGGTGCGGTAGATGTGGTTGCGGCGGATGATGACCTTGTAGTCGCGGCGCGTGGAGCCGGCGCGGCCGGTCTCATCGCGGAAGACCAGGCCGCCGCGTATGTCCTCGATGGTGCAGTCCTCGACGATGGCCGGCCCGTTGCCGTTGACGGCCGATCCGCACGCGTCGGAATCCTTCTCGCCGTTTGGGTTGCGCCGGAAGACGCACCGGCTGACACGCAGGCCCTTGTGGGCAGATGGGTCCTTGCCGTACGTCGAGACGATCACGGCCGATATGCCCCAGAAGTCGCGAAGCTCGCAGTCCTCCACCTCCAGGCGTGTGTTGCGGGCCTGGATCGCGCCGACCTTTTTCTTCTGCCCGTCGAAGAGGATGTTGCGTATCGTGACCGCGCCGTCCATGTCCTTGATGTCCAGGACGTAAGGGCCATCGGCGGGCGACAGGATGGGGCGGTCCTTCGTATCCGCGGCCTGGATGGTCAGCGGCGCGGCGCCGACCTCGGCTGAGAGTGAGTAACTGCCTGGCGCGACGAGGATCGTGTCGCCTGCCTTGGCGGACCTGATCGCCTCGGCAAGCTGCTCCGACGAACTGACGCGCACCAGCGCGCCGGCCGGCACTGTGGCGGGCGATGTGGCCCTCGAGGGCTTTGCGGGGCCTTCGCTCCTGAGGCCGCCCAAGACCGACAGGACGACGATTATCCCGACAAAGAACGACCATTTCGCGATCAGAGGGCAAACGCTGCGACGGCCCATCATCTTCTCCTCAACTAACGAGACTTAACGACGCAGGCGCCATTGTCCTCGCTCTACGCGAAGCTGTCCACCATCCGCTCGCCGTGCGCGGCGAAGAGTGCCTGGAGCTTGCGGCTGCTGAAGTCGAGGTTGCTCGAGATGCTGCGGAGGGCATAGAGGGAAGGCTCAAAGAGCGGATTGTCGCGGCCGAGCGCGCGCGACAACCCACTGCTCGCCAGACTGTACGGCCACATCGCCCAGACGGGGATCGAGATGCTCTTCATCCGCGCCTTGTCGGGCAGGAAGCTCTGGAGCACCCGGCGGCAGTACGCCTCGACGGTCGTGAACGCGGGATCGACCACGTTGTATGCCTGGCCGGCGGCCCCGTCGCACGTCGCGGCCAGGACGGCGGCCGTCGCCACGTTCCGCACGTGCGCCAGCGGCCAGCGGTTCTGTCCCCGCCAGCGCCCAAAATGCACGACCCACGGGCTGTGCCGCAGGAACGCCAGCACGCGCGGCAGTATGCTCTTGTCGCCTGGCCCGCAGACGACGCCCGGCCGCAAAAGCACGTACCGGCCGGCCGGCAGCGCCGCGGCGATGGCCTTCTCCGCAAGCACCTTGGAGCGCGGATACGGCTGGCGCGTCCGCCCGTCAAGCGGCGTTGACTCATCCGCATCGGTGAAGTCCCGCAGGCCGTACACGTCGGTGGTCGAGATGTGCACCAATCGGCCTACCGGCCGGCGCTCAAGGGCCTGCGCCAGGTTCATCGCGGCGAGGTAGTTGGCCTCCATTACGCGCGATCTGCGGGCCACGTCGGACGCGATGCCGGCGCAGTTCACAACGGCGTCAAAAGGGCCCTTGGCGGCCAGCAGTGAGCCGAGGGCCTCTTGGTCAGATAGCGTTCCCCGCACGAGCGCCGCACCTTCAAGCCCCTCAGGCTCGCGGCGGTGGACCAATGCAGCCACGCCCCATCCCCTTGACAGGAACTCCCTCGCGCAGGCGTTGCCTATGAAGCCTGCCGCGCCGGTCACGAGGACGCGTTTGGAAAGAGAGGACATCTCACTGGATGATACCGTACTTGCGGCCGAGCTTGTGTAGTGTCTCCAGGACGAAGTCCAGGTCCTTGCGGCTGTGTCCGGCCATCATGCTCATCCTCAGGCGTGATCGCTGTCTTGGCACGGCCGGGAACGCCACGTAGTTCATGAATATGCCCGCCTGGAAAAGCTCAATCATCATCGCCTGGAGCTTGTGCTCGTCGCCGATGATCACGGGGATGATGGCCGACTGCGTCTGGCCGATGTCGTAGCCCATGCCCCGCAGCCCGTTGGTCATGTAGTGGACGCTCTTCCACAGGTCCTCGCGGAGGTGAGGTTCCTTCTCGAGTATGTCCAGCGCCGCCAGCGCCCCGGCCGCGACGGGCGCCGGGACGGCCGCCGAGAAGAAGTACGGCCGCGCATAGAACCGCAGGTACTCGATCACGTCCGCGCCGGCGGCCACGCACCCCCCGATGCCGCCCAGGCACTTGCTGAGCGTGCCCATCGTCACGTCGATCTGTCCCTCCAGGCCGTACAGCTCGGCCGTGCCGCGCCCGTTGGGGCCGATCACGCCCAGGGCGTGCGCGTCGTCGAGCATGACGCGGGCGCCATGCCTGTGGGCCAGGGCCACGATCTCATCCAGCGGCGCGACATCGCCCTCCATCGAGAACACGCCGTCCGTGATGACCATCGTGCCGTGCCCCTTGGCGGAGACCGTCTTGAGGATGCGTTCCAGCCGCCGCATGTTCCGGTGGGCGAAGGTGTGCATCGTCGCGCCGGACAGCCGGCAGCCGTCGTAGATGGAGGCGTGGTTGAACAGGTCGTTGATGACCACGTCGCCCGGCCGCAGAAGGGCGGAGATCGCGCCGGTGTTGGCCGCGTAGCCGGTGGGGAAGATGATGGCCGCCTCGCACCGGTACAACCGGGCCATCCGCCGCTCCAGCTCCACGTGCAGGTCGGTGGTCCCGGCGTAGAGGGAGACGGACCCGGCCCCGTAGCCGTACTTCCGCGCGGCGGCGGCGGAGGCCTCGATCACCCTTGGGTCGGCCGTCAGGCCCAGGTAGGAGTTGGAGCCCAGCATGATGACCTTGCGCCGGTGGCCGGCCTCGTCAATCATCGTGCTGTGCGGGACGTTTGCCGACACGAACGGCCGGCGGAAGCAGCTCAGGCCGGTCTTCCGCTCACGGGCGCAATGAACGGCGAACGACCGCACCTTGGCGAATACGTCCGGGCCGGGCATCTGGTAGCACAAGGCCCAGGAATCGCTCATTGTGTGAGGCGATGGGTGCGTTTGTTTGGTCACGTCACGGACTCCAATGTATGAGCGAGCGGCCGTCCAGCCCCGGCGGCAGGGGCTTGTCCAGCGCCTCCAATAGTGTAGGCACGAGGTCCACAGTGCGGGCCACGGCGATCCGCCCGTGCGGAATGCCCGGCCCGGCGATCAGCATCGGGCTGAACATCTCGACGTCGCGTATGCCGCCGTGCCCGGCCTTGCGCCACCCGTTGATGTCCCATCCCGGCGCGGCATAGATGGACAGGTCGCCGATGCGGTCGGACTCGAAGGCCGTCAGCAGGCCCGTGCCCAAGTCGGGGAATTGCGTGCCGGCGGTCGCCTCAAGCCACTCGCGGTCGGTCATCGGCTCGCCGGCCAGCGCCTTGGCCGGAAGCCTGGCGGCCCATTCCAGCGGGTCATCGCCGCTGATGACGTGGTAGGTCAGCGATTCCGGTCCAGCCGCGCCTTGTGCGCGCGGGACGCGCCGGAACTCGACCTCGCCGCCCTTGCGGACCAGGCGCACGACGCCAGGCTTGACGCGATAGGCCACGGCGTCAACCCACTCCTGCTTCACGATCAGCGCGGGCAGGTCGGTCTTGCCCAGCCTGGTGGGGTAATTCCTGAGCTCCTCTGGCGTCGGCCGGTCGAGCCATGGGCCCCAGGTCTGCTTGCCGTCGATGGTGACGGGCTTCCGCAGCCACAGCGCCCAGTAGCGGTCGCTTATCCCATATTGCACGCCGACGAACTTGTGGAAGTGCTTGACGCGGTCCTGGAACGGCTTGTCCTCGCCGACGGGGGCGTCGGTGGGCAGGTTGATGCCCAGCGATTCGATGTACTCGACGGCCTTCGCGTGGTTGGGCGTGTCGCAATGGCCGTGGTCGGCGACGAAGGCGATGACCACCTTGTCCAGCATCCCGGCGCGCTTCAGGTCTCCCAGCACGCGGCCGAACCGGTAGTCCATGTCGCGGATGGCCTGGCGATACTCCTGCGAACTCGCCTTGTGGCTGTATGCCGCGAAGTTCACCGCCAACTGGTAGATCGCCGTGACGGCCGGGAACTGGCGGTACTGCCGGGCGATGTCCATCTCCGTCTTGAATCCATTCAGGGCGATGCGGTCCACCAGGCCATACAGATAGAGGAGAAAGGCCGGCCCGGCCGATATGCGGTTCTCGAAGAAGTGCGTGCTGCCCTTGTGCGGCTGGAGGAACAGCGAGAACGTCAATCTGCCGGGGAACTGCTCGTAGATGGTCGGCACGTGCAGGTTCTCCTCCAGGCTGTTCTTGTCATGGAGGGTCTCGTAGTTGCGGAAGGTCAGGCGGTTGCGGTCGAACCACTTGGCGCCTATCAGTCCGTGATGGCCGGGAAACACCCCGGTCGTGATGCTGACCAGGTTGTCCATCGTCAGCGAGGTGTGGCCCGCGGCGGCGCGGGGGACGTACAGGCCGCGGTCGGCGAAGTAGGACTTCATCGCCGGGAGCTCGCCGGCCTCCAGCAGCTCGTTGAACGTCGCGGCGTTCACCCCGTCCACCAGGAAGATGATGGCCCCGCCGGTGATGGAGCCCTCGGGAAGGCTGAAGTCCACGCCGAACGTGTCCGGCGGACCGTCGGGCCCCGGAACTCCGCAGCCAAGGGGCAGCAGCGAAAGAAACAGACCGGCCAGCGCGATGAACGCAAAACGGATTCGTTCGATCATCTCTGACAAGACTCGCCTCGGCCCGATCGCATGTTGGAGCGGGGGTCTGCAACTCACAGACTTCGGGTCCACCTGGGCGGGGCCGGTTTCGCGGCAATATACAAGGAATCACGGATGTCCAACAGGAAATGTCGGATGACGAAGTGAACGGCAGACGGCGTGGCGGGCGCCGCCTCAAACTCGACGTTCCCTCCTGATGTCCCGGTCGTTCCGGTGATCCAGCAGGTCCTGACCGCGAACCGTCAGGCCTCGCCGCATCAGGCGACGGCGGCCAGGCGGCGGGCCTGGCGGAGTTCGTCCCTGAGCCTCATGATCCGCATGGCGGTGCGGATGTGAATCTGGAGGTCGATGGGGTCGAAGGGCTTGAGCAGGTAGTCATCCGCCCCGGCCACAAGGACCCTCATGATGTCCTCCTTGTTGTGCGAGGCGGTCATGAGCAGGATGTAGGTGTCTTCGCCGTGCTTCCCGGCGCGGACCTTGCTGCAAACCTCAAAGCCGTCCATCCGCGGCATCATCCAGTCCACGAGCAGCAGCCGAGGCGCATTGGCGCCGCTGAGGATGTCCCAGGCCTCCTGGCCGTCGGTGGCAAGGACCACCTTGAGCTGCCACTGCTCCAGCATGTTGGACAGCAGCGTGCGAAACACCAGGTCATCGTCAGCCACAAGAATGCGCATTAGGCTTCTCCTTCGACCTGTGAGTTTCATCGGCATAACGAAGGGAGGGCTTGACCAAGCGCAGATCCTGGGACGCGAACGGGCTTCGGCGCGGAATGGGGCCTCTATCCCGGTTTCCTGTTCAGTCATCCGCGGCTTCAGGGCATCAGCACCGTGTCATCTCGGTTGTTCTGGCCGGGCGTGTATGTCGCGATGTCCGCGCCAGTTGCCTGCGTCCAGATGTTGTCGTTGTTTACGCCGCACAAGGGCGTGGTCTTGAAGAGCACCGACGCGCCCTTCGTAAGGACGTTCTGGCCTTCCTTGTTGTGGTTGGGAGAGTTGGCCTGGTCCGGTTCGGAGCTGAGGGCCACCGTGGCCCTGGTGGTGTCCATGGAGCTCCAGGTCGTCTTCGCCGTGTGGTCGGCCGCGAGGACGAGCATGTCATTGTCGGATAAGGCGGGCGCAATGCCCATCGGGTTCCGGCCCGGGTATCCCTTGGACACCTGGAGCGAGTAGCTCAGCGGGTGCAGATTGGGCTGCGTGGCGAAGTCATACAGCTTGGACGTGTCGTAGTTGTCGGTGATCACCTTGTT
Organism: Phycisphaerae bacterium; assembly: GCA_041946855.1. Lineage (GTDB taxonomy): Bacteria > Planctomycetota > Phycisphaerae > SM23-33 > SM23-33 > JBHGBE01. Next base: position 95,472 of record JBHGBE010000005.1, read on the forward strand.
GTCGGATGGGCAACGGAAGCTGCCGACCTTCAGGTAGTCGGTGGTGATCGACGTGCTGGCGCCCTTGCACAGTCCGAACCACTGGGCGGTGTTGCCTCCGCCGCCGCCCCCGCTGGTCGTGGCGAAAGTCCGGTTGTTCCCAACGTTGCAGTTGCTGATGTTCCCGCTGTAGTCCAGGAACCACGGAAACAGGCCGTTGTTGTTCGTGGCGTACATGTGGGCCGCCTTGCCGATGGCCGCCAGGTTCGCCCCGCACGCCGCCCGCCGGGCGATCTCCCTGCCCCGGCCTATAGTCGGCACGATGATAGTCACCAGCAGCGTGATCACCGAGATGACTACCAGCAACTCGACCAGCGTGAATGCTCGTCTGATGGGGTTCATGTTGTTCTCGCGGGGGGACCTTGTGTCTCGCGGCGTTCCTGTGGGCCTGTGGCGCATCACTGACTGAATTATACGGCCGGCAGAGGTCTGTGCCAAGGGCCTTGACTCCCGGGCTGCCCGGACGGAGCCGTTTTGCCCGAACCGCTGAGGCTTGTATGATACGGGCTATGAGCAGACTCGTTCCTACTATCGCCGCGCTGGCCGCCGTGGGGCTTTCGTGCGCAACGGTGCAATGGCCTGGCGTCGGGCCGGGGCCGGCCGTGCAGGACCCGATCAAGCTTGAGCCGCTGCCCGTCCAGCAGGCGAAAGCCTATCCCGAGACCGTCACCGGCCGGTTCGTCTCCCTGGCGGACTTCGAGGACACCCCGCTTGGCCCGCGGGGCGCCGAGCAGGTCAAGCACTTCGCCATCGAGCCTCCCCCGGCGCCGGGCGCGGAGGGGTCGATCAACTACGAGGTCAACATCACTCGCACCGGCGTGGGCGCGATCGAGGTCGTCCTGCCGCACGGGAGCGAACTGGCCTTTAATCTGCCGAGCATGCACGACTTCACCGGCTACACCCTGATATCGTTCGCCCTGTACAGCCAGGCCGTGCGGGACGACCTGGTGGTCTCGCTGGCCGGCGGCGCTCAGACTTGGACGGCGCCTCGCACGCTGATCGAGCCGGGGTGGAACAACGTGCTTATCGACATACAGCCCCTCGCCACGGCCGGGGGCTTCGACATCCGCTCCGTCGACTCGATACGGCTGAAGTTCGCGGATGCCGTCTCGCCGGTGACCTTCAACCTGGACGACATAATGGCCATCGACAACCGGCGGGCGATCAGGCCCGTCCCCGCCGGCGTAACGCTGGAGAAGAACGGCCTGAATTACTCGCTGAAGCTCCCCGGCCGCGACAGGCCTTTGCTGATCGCCCAAGGAGCGGACGGGCTGTGGCGGTTGGGCGCCGAGCAGCCGATCGTGCAGTTGGGCCAGGTGGGGCGGATACTCGCCGGGCGCGATGAGATGATCGCCCTCATGGGCGAGCGGCGGATCGGCCGCCTGCGCCTGCTGGAGAACAACGCCGTGCGCATCCGCGTCGAGAACGTGTGGTACTTCCCGTCGCGGCAAGGCGAGTGGTCGAGCATGGCGGTGCGGCAGGTCCGATGGGAACACACGTTCTACGGCGACGGGCGGACGGTGACGCACATGGAGCTGAACAACTCCGGCGGAGCGGACATCGGCCCCATGCGGATCATACTGGCGGGCATGGGCGCCTGGGCGGGCAAGGACGTCGCGCGGGAGTTGAGCGTTTCGGACATGCGGACCGGCGTGGGGCGATGGGACTGGCTGACGGCGCCCGGCGGCGACGAGGCCAGGGCCGTCCGGCAGGGCTATCTGAGGCCGGGGAAGGTCAGGGCGGCTTTGGCGGCGCAGGGCGTCTTCGCGCCGGGCGACGCCGACCGCGACGGCTTCGATGAATCCCAGGGCTGCCACGTGCTGGGGGCAAAGGCCGGCAACTGCCGGTTCACGATCCTTCCGCCGCCTGGAGGCCTGGTACACGGGGTATTCCGCGTGCTGGGGCGGTGGGATGGGCCGGTGTCCGTCAATGTCGAAGGCGAGCTGCTCGGCGACGTGGTGAGGCTGTCCGACGGCTCGGCGCTGTTCGTGATCGGGGGCGCCATCAGCCGCCCGACGGCCGTGGAGGTTTCGGGCAAGGACGCCACCCCGCCGTCGTGAGTCGGCCCGCGATGGCGAGAGGAAAACTTTCCTACGGGCGCGACCTGAGGGGCCGGGCCTTCGTACTATCAGTGTCGCGCGAGGCGCAAGTCGGAAGCACCCGTCGGCGGTATCCGCAAGCCCTGACAATGTATAAAGTTGCATGGGCCGAAGGCCGATATTTTCCTCCAAGCGGACCGCCGCGCCGCAGTCGTGCTTTGGCGCTGCGCGCCTTTGAGCCGAGCTCGCCGCCGTGCGCCGATTTGCTTGATTTGAGGCCGGCCTCAGCATGATAATGCCGCACTCGGCCGGGCGAGCGCGCAGGTGTGTCCGGCCGGTGCGCTATCCGTGCGCGTCGTCAGCGCCGGACAGAACAGTGGACGTGTCGTCGCAACAGTGTCGCGGTCGTGTCTCAGCAGGAAAGGTGAGCCGTGAGAAATCCAATTCCCGCCGCACTTGCCGTTCTTGTGGCCGCGGTCGCGGGCCTGACATTCGCGTCCGGGTGCGATTCCAAGACCCAGCAGTGGTTTCCCATCGACTCGTCCCGGTGGCTGGACCCCAGCGCGGTGGTCAAGGCGCCTTCCCGCTCTTCCATTCACCCGATAGGGACGTTCATCAGCGCCGCTGACGCGGTGCCGGAACTGCCGCCCAACGCCAGCCTGCCCACGTGGGAGGACCTCCAGTACAAGATCGAGGACTACGTGATCGGCCCCACCGACATCGTGGACGTCTCGATCATGGACCTCTACGAGTCGGGCATTGAGACGACGCTCCGCCGGCAGGTGGAGACGACCGGGTTCATCGACCTGCCTCTGCTGCCGCAGCGCATAAAGGCCGGCGGACTGACGAAGGACCAGTTGAAAGAGGCGATCATCAAGGCGTACAGCCCCGACATTATCCGCAACCCGACGGTGTCGGTGACGGTGGTGCAGGAGCGGGCCAACACGTACTCGGTGCTGGGATCGATTCAGCGCCCGGGCACGTACAACCTGCCGCGGAAGGACACCCGCCTGCTGGATGCGCTGGCGCTGGCCGGCGGCATCTCGTCGACGAACCTGAAGTACCTGTACGTCATCCGCCCCGCGCCGGCGATCGGGAACGCCGTGGAGGGCACCACGGCCACGCCGGTGGTGGGCCCCTCGGCGGGCCCGGCCACGCTGCCGACGCTCCCCGAACTTCCGGGCCTGCCGTCGCTCCCGTCGTTGCCGTCGCTTCCGGGCACGGAGAGCGCAACCGGCCCCGCGACCGGCCCGGCGACCGCTCCCGCGCCGGCGGTGCTGCCGCGGCTGGCCGTCAACGGCGGCAACGGCGGCCCGCCAGAGGACAAGGAACTGACCGGCGCGATGAGGCGCTCCAACTGGATCTACGTCATCGGGCAAGGCTGGGTGAAGGTCCCGTCGGAGGCGGCCAGCCAGCCGGGCGAGCAGGCCAAGGCGCCCGTGGAACGCCGCGAGGATGAAGCCGATCCGTTCGGCTGGCGCAAGCTGGACAAGTCCGGCGGGCGAGGGCGCGTCATCGCCATCAACATCAAGAAGCTCACCACGGGCGACGACCGGATGAACATCGTCATCCGCGACAACGACGTCATCCAGGTGCCGGTGCTGGACATCGGCGAGTTCTACATCGGCGGCGAGGTGAATCGGCCGGGCGTGTACACGCTGACTGGCCGCGACGTCACGGTCAAGATGGCGCTGGTGGCCGCCGGGAACCCCGGCCCGCTTGCCGAGCCGATGAACGTCGTCCTGACCCGCCGGATCGGCGACAATCAGGAGATGGTGATCCCGCTTGACACGATGGCCATCTATCGGGGCGATGAGAACGATTTTTTCCTCAAGCCCAATGATGTTATTCTGGTGGGTAAGAGCATCTGCTCGGAGTTCATGCTGGTCGTCCGGAACGCCTTCCGCATGACTTACGGGTTCGGGTTCATCTATGACCGCAATTTTGCCGACCCGACATTGAGCCTGCCGGGGTACACGCTGAACAGCAGGCGGTTCACCCTGTGGTAAGGCGCTGCGGCGCGCAGTGGCTGCATGACAGGCAAAGAGAATTCCGTCAACTTATCTTCATCGCCCAGGGCACCGAGCCTGGCCGACCGGATCGACTCATCCGCCGGCCCCGGCGGGGCGGGCGGCGGCCTGAGCCCGCCCACGATGTTCAAGATCGCGGTCCTGGCCGTCCTGTTCGCCGCCGTCAACTACTGGCAGGCGCCCATCCTGTACGACAAGTGGCGGGAGCCTAACTGGTCGCACTCCTTCCTCATCCCCATCTTCAGCCTGCTGCTGCTGTACATGCGGCGGTCCGAACTCGCCGCCGCCAGCCGCCGCACGTGCTCCTGGGGCCTGGCCGTCATGATCGCCGGAACGATCTTCCAGGTGCTGTCGATCTTTCCCGGCCAGAACTACTGGCTCTGCGAACTGAACATGATAGTCGTGCTGCTGGGGCTTGTCCTGTACCTGGGCGGGCCGCGGATCTTCCGCCTCACCTGGCTTCCCATCGCGTACCTGGCGCTCGCGATGCCCATGCCCGATTCGCTCTACGGGCGCATCGCCCTGCCTCTCCAGAACTTCGCGGCCATGTGCTCCACCGGCCTGCTGAAGTTCTTCGGCGCGGACATCCAGAGCAACGCCAGCAGCTTGACGATCATCAGCCAGTCGGGACAGCGCTATGGCGTCCAGGTCGTGGAGGCGTGCAGCGGCGTCCGCTCGCTGATGGCGTACCTGGCCCTGTGCGTGGCATGGGCGTACCTGGAGGACCGCCCCGTCTGGCAGAGGATCGTGCTGGCGGTTTCGGCCGTCCCGATCTCGATCCTGTGCAACGTCCTGCGCGTGGCGACCACCTGCGAGATGTACGTCATCGACAAGCCCGCGCTGGGGGAGGGCTTCCTGCACACGTTCACCGGCCTGCTCGTGATGGTCCCGGCGCTGGGGATGCTGTGGCTGGTGAGCAGGCTGCTTCGCATCCGCCTGTACGTGGAGGAAGATGAAGAGGAAGGCCCGCGGAGCCCCCAGCCCGCGCGGACGGAGGAGGCCAAATGAGCGCGCCCGCGAACGGATGCGCCCGGAATGCGGCGGCGCCCCAGGCGGCGGACGGGTCAATCCTCCGCGCCGTGCTGAAGGACCGCCCGTTCATGGTCGCGGCGGCCATCCTGCTCCTGGCCGCCGTGGGATGGCGGACGGCCGTCTGGGGGCTGGGACTGGCGCTGACCAAGCTGCCGGTGCCCTGGCCCACCGATCCGATGGTGATGGTCGATGAGAACCTGCGGAACATCAGCCTGCCGCTGGCCCTTGGTTCCTATGAACGTCTCGCCGAATTCGGCGTAATAGATGAGAAGAAGAAAGGCAAGACCGACGGCCCCCCCGACGGCGAGGAAATCCTGGACGAGGAAACCGTTGACATTCTTGTTGGCGCCAACAAGGACCGTATAGGCGAGCGGTGCAGCAACTGGTACGTCTCCCGCATTTACAGGAAGAAAGGCTCGCAGCCCCCGATGACCTTGTGGCGGCTGACTCTCACCTACTACACGGGCGGGGTCGACACTGTTCCGCACACCTTCAACGTCTGCGGCCCGGCCGCCGGGTGGGTCGTTGAGAGCGAAGACCCCTTTGACGTGAACACTCCGGATGCGCCCGAGGGATGGCGGAACGTGAAGTTCAACCGGGGAGTCATGGTGGACCCGCAAGGCGGGCGGCACGCCGTTTACGAGATCTTCACCTGCAACGGCAGGCCTGAGCCTTCGCGCACGTGGGTGCGCATGAAGCAATGGGACTTCACAAAGCACTACGGGTACTTCGGCAAAATACAGGTCTCTCCGTTGGGTCTGATGAATGCGGACACCGACGCGAAGGCGGCTGACTTCATCCGCCAGTGCCTTCCGGCGGTCCTCAAGCAGTTCCCCACGGCGGCGGACCTGGACAAGCTCGAAGCGGCAAGAAAAGGTTAACACATGGCCAGAAGAAGAAGAAGGTTGAACAAGAGAGTCGTCGCCCTGCTGGCGATAGTCGGCGCCGCGGTCATCATCCTGGCCGTGATCCTTTTCATCAACCGCCTGCCCAAGGACATAAACGCCATCCAGCGCATCGTCCAGAGGGGCGACGACGCGATGGCGAAGAACGACCTTCCCGAGGCCGAGAAGGCCTACGCTATTGCCATCGGCGAGGCCGGCAAGTCCGGAGGCAAGGAGATGGCCGACCTCGCGGCGTCGTGCAGGATCAAGTGGGCCAAGGTGCAGTTCGAGTGGATCAAGTCCCCGATGGTCCCCCCCAGCGAGCGGATGGAGCGGTACAGGAAGGCCAAGGACAGTCTCGGGGCGGCAATGCGCCTGGACCCCAAGGCCATCGAGGCCCAGCGGCTGTTGACCGATGTCACATGGAGCCAAGAGATCCTCCCCATGTTCCAGCTCGCCAATGCCCCCTGGGATTCGTACCGGAAAGAGGCCCAGCGGCTCCTGGCCCTCGAACCGCGGAATCACGTGGTCTGGTATCGCCTGGCCCTGGCCGACAGCAGGATCGCGGAAATCCAGCAAGGCACTTACCAGCAGGAAGCCGTCGATGCCTACCGCAAGGCGATAGAGCTCAAGGGCGATGAGGCCGACTACTGGATCGCGCTGGCCAGGCACGAGCAGCGGTTCAACCAGGCGGCGGAGGCCCCCGAGAAGGTGTACCAGGAGGCCATTGAGAAGAATCCCAACCTCTCGGCCCTGCGCGTGACCTATGCCGAGTACCTGCTGACCAAGGGGGAGGAGCGAAGAAGCGACGCCCTGGAGGAGCTCAAGGAGGCCACGAACCGCGACCCCCGGAACATCCTCGGCCGGCTCGCGCTGGGCAGGTACTACATCAGCATGGACCAGTTGCCGCAGGCCACGCGCCTGTTCGAGGAGGCGCGCGAAATCGACCCGCTGGACACTCGGCCGTACAGGGAGCTTGCCGCCCTCTACGCCCGCCGGCACGACGGCGAGAAGGCCCTGGCGATCCTGCGCTCCGGCCTGGACGCCCTGGCGGCGACGACCCAGCCGGCGACCACGCCGGCCACCACGGCGACGACCACACCGGCTACGGACCAGGCGCCGCCCGACCCCGTGCGGATCGAGGCCTCTAGGGCCGAGCTCAGCCTTGCCCTGGCCGGCTACCTCCTGGACATGGGCGACGCCAACCCCTCCGAAATGGCCAAGTACATCGAGCAGGCCAAGGAGTGCCTGCCGCGATTCGAGATACAGATTCCGCCCGGCGCCGCCAAGATCAAGGGCCGCATCGCCTTCTCCGAAGGGCGTTTCGACGATGCCGGCAAGCTCCTCGAGCCCCTCGTCAGGGAGCCCTTCTTCGACCCGCAGGCCGCGTATCTGCTGATGCACATCTACCGCGTTCAGAGGTTCCCCGGCAAGGCGGATAAGCTCGTCGAAGACTTCACCAGAAAAGTGCCGGGGGCCGAGAACTACCCGATGCTCCGCGTGCTGAAAGCGCAGATCAAGATGGACTACCACCAGTACGAGGACGCGGCCAAGGAGGTCGATTCGGCCCTGCGCGTGCAACCCGACAATCCCCAGGCCCTGGAGATGCGGAAGCTCCTGCGCATCATATCGACACTGACCATCCCCGACGAGGTAAATCTGACCCCGCAGGCCCGGATGACGCTGCTGGACCGCATCAACATGCTCTGGCAGGAGGACCGGCACGAGGAGGCGACCAGGCTCGCCGAGGCCCTGTACGCCAGGTACCCCGAGGACCTCAGCGTGGTGCGCGAGCTCGTCCTGATCTATGCCCAGGACAAGAAGATCGATGAAGCCAAGGGCGTCCTGAACAAGGCCATCGAGAAGTATCCCGACAACCAGGACCTTAAGGCCTGGCGCGGCCAGCTCGGCGAGAACGACCCGGCCAAGCTCATGGCGGTCCGCCTGGCCGCGCTCGACGCCATCACGGACCCGCTGACCAAGAACATCGAAAAGGCCGAGGCCTGCATGACGTTCGGGGACGCCAACCTGGCCGCCAGGTTCGTCAACGAGGCCGCCGCGATCGACCCGAACAACCTGCGGGTGATCGACCTCCAGTTCCGCCTGGTGATGGCGATGAAGGAGCCTAACTGGGAGATGGCTCAGGACTGCGCCAGGCGGGCCGGGACGAAGGACAGCACCCTGGGCCACGTTTACGCGGCCCGCATAGCCATGAGGCAGGGCGACGCCGAGCTGCCCGCCGCGATAGAGGAACTGACCGCCGCCCTGCGGGACAAGCAGGAGGACAAGCAGGCCCGCGTCATGCTCGGCGAGTGCTACATGAGGCAGGGCAAGTGGCTGGACGCCGAGAAGGAGTTCAAGCAGGTTGCCACGGTCGACCCCGGCTACGCCCAGGCCCTCAAGGGAATGGCCATCGTCACCGAGAACCTGAACAATCCGCGCGAGAGCGCCCAGTGGGTCGAGAAGGCTTACCGCCTTATCCCGCTGGACCCGTACATCCGCAAGCGATATATCGACAGCCAGGACGAGAACCTCGACCCCGCCGCGGCCATCAAGAAGCGCGAGGAATGGCGCAAGAGCCACGAGGAAGACGGCCAGAACATCCTTCGCCTGGCCTTCCTCTATGAGAAGGTGCGGCGCTTTGACGACGCCCGGGCGGCCTACGAGTGGCTCACGGACCACGCGAAGGACTCCGGGACCTACCTCTTCGGCGCGCGCCAGTTGCTGCTGTTCCTGCACCGCCAGGGCAAGCCCGAGGACGTGAACACGCTGCTCAGCAAGGTCGTCAACTTCGACGCCAACAAGATGTCGGCCGGCGACAAGACCGGCGCCATGCTCCTTCAGGGCGACATTTACGCCATCCAGGGCACGAAGGATTCGATGGACGCGGCTCAACGGGCCTATAAGGCGGCGGCGGACAATGCGGCCAGCGTTAATCCCAAGGACACCCGGCCGTACGCCGCGATGATGCAGTTCTACGCCGCCCAGGGCAAGTGGGTGGAGGCCGCCGGAGAGCAGCGCAAGGTGATCGAGCTGGCGCCCCCCGAAGCGCGCATCGTCAACGAGAAGGTCCTCGCCGGGCTGCTCATCAATGGCGGGCAGTACCTGGAGGCCGGGCAATGCCTGGAGCGGGTGCTCAGCAGCGTGCCGGATGACCCCGAGGCCCTGGCCGACAAGGCCGTCATGCTGCTCCGCAGCCAGGGCCAGTTGCCCAAGGCGCTGGAGATACTCAACAGCGCCGTCCAGGCCAACCCCGGCCTGGCCGACCCGCTCATCCGCCGCGCCATGCTGCTGGCGATCAAGGGCGACGTCGAGAAGGCAAAGGCCGACCTGATCACCGCCAGGACCAAGACCGCCAACGCCGAGGTCCTGCGCCAGATCGGCGGCCTGTTCCAGCGCATCCAGGCCTTCGAGCAGGCCGAGGACGTCTACAGGGACGTCCTCAGCAGGCAGGAGGACTACCGTCCCGTGCTGGGCGACCTGCTGAGCCTTTACCTCAACCGCCGCAATTGGGAGCGGTTTGACATGCAGATGCCGCAGGCCCTCAGGCTCTACCCGAAGTACGTGCCGTTCCTGCTGCTCCAGGCCAAGAGCTACGAGCTTCGCAAGCTCAACGACAAGCGCATTGAGCCGCTCGAGGCGGCCATCAGGGTCAGCCAGGAGCCCAGGGTGCTGTACGAGTACTGGGTCGCCCTGCTCGACAACGGCAAGGCGGACAAGGTCCTGGAAACGACCGAGAAGTACCTGGGGGACAAGCCCGTGCCCGCCACAGCTGGTTCGGCCGGGCCGCTCGACTATCGCGCCTATCGCGTGATGGTCCTGTCCGTCCGCGCCAGGGCCAAGCTCCAGCAGAAGAAGGCCTCCGAAGCCGACGACTTGTTCAAGTCGGCCCTGAAGGAGGCAACCGCCCCCGAGGTGAGCTTCGTGCTCGACCAGGCCGAAAAGGCATACGGCGTCAAGGAAGTGATCGTTAAGATGGAAGGGTGGACTTCGCTGCGACCCAACGAGTGGTTCTACCTGGCCAAGCTGGGCGAGTTCTACGCCAAGACGAAGGATCCCCAGAGCGTCGCCAAGGCCCTGGCCCTGTTCAACAAGGCGCTGGACCTGGCCAAGGAGCCCCTCAACAAGGCCCAGATCGAGGCATCCCTTGGCATGACCTATCACCAGTCCGGCAAGGCCGACGAGTCGGAGCAGCACTACCTGGCGTCCCTGAAAGACCTGCCCGACAACCCCAACTGCCTGAACAACCTCGCGTACCTGTACGCGGACCTGAAGAACGCCCCCGACAAGGCGCTTCCTTATGCGGAAAAGGCGGCGAAGCTGTTGCCCGAAGACCCCAACATCCTGGACACCGTGGGGTGGATATACGTCAAGCTGGCCCGCTACGAGCAGGGCGAAACGGCCCTGCTGCGGGCCGTTCGAGTGGAAAACTCCTCTCCGGTCTGCCGATATCACCTTGGGTACCTGTACGAGAAGCTTGGCAGGCTGGACGAGGCCCTCAAGCACTACAAGATAGTCGTGGAGGTCACGGGGTCCGACAAAGAGGACCCCACGTATAAGCTGGCAGTGGAAGGGCGGGACCGGGTCCAGATCAGACTTTGGAATCAGCCCGCAACAAGGAGTGGCACATGAGCGTCATAGCGACAAGAGACCAGGCGCCGCAGATCATACGAGGGCCTGTGGGGCACGCGGCGCGCGCGGCGTCCGCCCCAGCCGGGATCACCGGGCGGGACGTGCTGCGGATACTGCGCAAGAGGAAGTGGCTGATCATCATCGTGGTGGCCGTCTTCGCGGCGCTCACCGGCGGCGGCACCCAACTCTGGATGATGTACGCCCCGTTCTACACGGCTGACGGGTATATCGAGGTCATGCCCCCGCGCGACACTCCGTTCGCCGGGACGCCCATGTACCCGCAGGAGATCATGGAAAGCCGCGTCGCCCAACAGGCCAGGCTCCTCGTCCGCAAGGAGGTCCTGGACGCGGCCCTGGCCGACGACAGGATCACCAGGACGACCTGGTACCAGAAGTCCAGGGGCGACGCCCCCAGGCGCCTTGAGAGGGACATCGACATCACGCCCCTGGCCAAGACCAGGCTCATCCGCGTGTCGATGACCGGCCGCAATCGCGAGGAGCTGGCCGAGATAGTCAACGCGCTCATAAAGGCCGCCGTCGACGAGGCCGTCGGCTTCAGCGCCAAGGACAAGAGGGAGGAGATCAAGCAGGTGGACGACGAGCTGGTCAACCTGACCGGCAGGCTCAACGACGCCCGCAAGCAGGCCAATGACCTGGAGGCCGACGCCGCGCTGCCCAGCCTGCGCGGGAGGCAGGAATCGCTGAGCTTCAGGATGCAGAACCTCATCCCCGAGATGACGAAGCTCAAGGTCGCCAAGGCGCAGGCCGACGAGTCGCTTCGCATGGCCCGCCAGATGATAGACACCCCGGGCATGTTCGAGTCATCCGCCGAGGCGCAGCAGATAATGGACCAGGACGGCACCCTGCGGAGCCTGAAGATGGCCGAGGCCAACTGGGCCACGGAGCTGGAAGAGCTCAAGAAGCGGTTTGGCCCGAACCATCAGGCCGTCATCAGGCGCGATGGCCAGCTCAACGCCGTCCGCGAGCAGATAGATACGTACACCAGGACGCTCATGGACACCACCAAGAGGTCCTACGTCAGCATGCGCGAGATGCAGCTCAGCGCCATCACCGCCCAGCTTGTGAGCGTGGAATCCGAGTACAACGCGGCCGAGGCCGCCTCGCGCGACCTGGCGGTGCGAGTGCAGAAGCTCAGCGCGCTGGACGTCACGATCAAGGACCTGGAGGACAAGGTCAAGACGCTCAGCAACCACAAGATGCAGACGGTCCTGCTGGTGAACGTCGATCCGCCCGTCAAGCTGCGAAGCCCGGCGCCGCCGCCCGACCCCAACGACCCGTCCATGCCCAGGTGGTCGGTCAACATGCCGCTGGGCATCGGGCTGGGGCTGCTGCTGGCCCTGGGCCTTGCATTCACACTCGAGCTGGTCGATACCTCCATCAAGGGCCCCTCCGACGTTTCCCGCCGGGTGGACCTGCCGCTGCTGGGCATGATCCCGCACTCGGACGACATGGAGGAGGACATCCCCGACCTGCGCCTGGCCTTTGCGAGCCACCCCAGCTCGCTGATCGGCGAGGCGTTCCGCCAGGTGCGGACGTGCCTGCTCTTCAGCGGGCCGGCGGAGGGCCGGCGCAGCCTGCTGGTTGCCAGCTCGCTGCCGGAGGACGGGCGCACCACCGTCGCCCTGAACCTGGCGGCCGCCATGGCCCGCGGCGGGCGAAAGGTGCTCGTCGTGGACGCCAACTTCCGCCAGCCGATGATACGCCGGCTGTTCCCCCAGGCCGCCGAGGCCGGCCTTTCCAGCGCGCTGGTCGGCCAGGTCAAGTGGCAGGAACAGGTCGCCCAGGTCGAGCCCAACCTCTTCGTGATGTCGTCGGGCCCGCTGCCTCCCAACCCCGCCGAACTGCTCGGCAGCGAGCCGATGCGCCAGATCATCGCGGAGATGGTCGCCGAATACGACCAGGTCATCTTCGATTCGGCGCCGAGCCTGGTCGTCTCCGACTCGGCCATCCTCTCCACGCTCGTTGACGCCGTCGTGCTGACCGTCCGCGCGGGCTCGAACACATACGGCATCGTCCAGCGCGCCCGCGACATGCTCAACCGCGTCGGCGCCAGGGTCGTGGGCGTGGTGCTCAACGGCATCCGCGTGACGGCCGGCGGCTACCTGCGGAAGAACTACGACGCCTTCTACGACTACCACACTCAGGATGTCCCCAGGCTGCCCGGATAGGGCGTTTCGACAGCTCTGAATATTGCGCGGCGGCCCTCACCGGCCGCCGCGTTTTTCGGCGCGGTTCACGGCGGTCCGTGCGAGCCGGAAAAGTAGTGGCTGTCCCGACTTCTTGGCTGGCGCCAGAGGGTCTACATCTGAATTCTGCGCGCGGCAGGGACGTCGAAAACCATCGTCAGAAGCCCGTCGGTTGGGTCGAGGCGCGCCGCGGGGAGACGCCTGCGAACGGCCTCGTCGCTGCCGAGAAGGCCCGCGACGGCCTCGGCCTTGTCGTCGCCTGTGACCAGCAGGATGATGTTGCGGGCCGCGTTGATGAGCGGGAAGGTGAAGGTCATGCGCTTCCGGTTGAGCACGGGCACGAAGTGCGCGATGACGAGCTTGTGCGCCTCATTGACGGCGTCGGCGGTGCAGGGGAAGAGGCTGGCCGTGTGGCCGTCGCCGCCCATGCCAAGAAGTATGAGGTCGAACCGCGGGATCGGCCCGCCCGCGGCAGGCACTATGCGGCGGATCGTCTGCTCGTATTCCTGCGCCGCGGCGTCCAGGTCCGGCGCATCCCCGCGCATGGGATGGACGTGGCCCGGCTCGATGGGCAGGTGATCGAGCATCGCCCGCTGGGCCATGTTGTAGTTGCTCTCAACGTCGTCAAGCTTCACGTCCCGCTCGTCGCCGAAGAAGATCTCGGCCGCCGGCCAGGGCACTTCGCTCTCGGTGGCGCTTGTGGCCAGGCGCTGGTAGAGCGCGTAAGGGGTCGTGCCGCCGGCCAGGGCGATGTGTGCGGCCTTGTGCTTCGCGACGGCCTCGCAGATTATCGACTTGACCAGCGCCGCCGCCAGGTCGGTGGCGGCCTCGGCCGTTTGCTCGATGCAGACTTTCCGGGCCGTTCTCATGGCTGGCATGGGCATTCTACCGCCCCCTCACAGTGCTTGCCAGTGCTTGTATGGATCGCCAAATATCCTATCGGCATTTTGGGGGCCTGGGCTTCCAGGTTCATAGGTCTCCAGCGGCGGCAGGTTGTCGGCGGCCCAGGCGGCGCGGATGGAATCGACGATCTTCCACGCGGCCTCGACTTCGTCGTTGCGGATGAACAGCGTCGGGTCGCCCCTGGCCGCGTCGAGCACGAGCTGCTCGTATGCCTCGGGCGTTGCCGACTCGAACGACGAGCCGTAGCGGAAGTCCATCCTCACGGGCCGCACCAGCATCCGCACGCCAGGGACCTTGGCGTCGAAGGTGAACCAGATGCCCTCGTCGGGGTTGATGCGGATGCACAGGCGGTTGGGGCCGCGGACCTCGCAGGCCAGGTCCTCGAGTATCCGCCCCGGCTCGCGCTTGAAGACCAGGATGATCTGGCTGGTCTTGGCGCCCATGCACTTGCCGGTCCGCAGGTAGAAGGGCACGCCGGACCATCGCTTGTTTTCGACGAACAGGCGCACGGCCGCGTAGGTCTCGGTCTGGGAATCGGGGGCGACGCCGGCCTCCTTGCGGTATCCGTCGTACTGGCCGCGGACGGTCCAGCGGGCCACCTCCTGCGGCGTCAGCGGCGAGATCGCCGCCAGCGCCCTGGCCTTGGCGTCGCGGATGTCGGCGCAGCGTATGCACGCGGGCGCCTCCATCGCCACCAGCGCCAGGAGCTGGAGCATGTGGTTCTGGACCATGTCGCGGAGCGCCCCGGCCGTCTCGTAGTACTCGCCGCGGCGGCCCTCCATGCCGACGGCCTCCGCCGTGGTCACCTCGACCCGCTCGACGTACTTGCGGTCGAACAGCGGCTGGAAGATCGCGTTGGCGAACCGGAAGACCATGATGTTCTGCACCGTCTCCTTGCCCAGGTAGTGGTCGATGCGGAAGACCTGCTCCTCCTGGAAGCCCTCAAGCAGCGTGGC
>JBHGBE010000050.1:0-39022 GCA_041946855.1 Phycisphaerae bacterium
TCAGGGCCAAGGTCAAGGACAGGGACAAGGCCAGGGTCAGGGACAAGGCCAAGGTCAGGGCCAGGGCCAAGGTCAGGGCCAGGGCCAAGGCCAGCAGGCCGGTCAGGGCGCCGGCAACTCCGGCACAGGCAACACCAGCGGCAATTCCGGCGGCGACCCCAACTCCGGCTCATCCAATCAGCGCGGCAACGTCGACGACAACCCCATCGACAATCTCACCCCCGAACAGAAGGCCCAGCTTGAGTCCATCGGCCGTGCCCTCGACGAGGCCCAGCGCGAGATCCGCGAGAACAAGGTCGATCCCAAGCTCCTCAAGGACCTGGGCATGACGGCCGAGCAGTTCAAGGGCTTCGTCGAGCAGTACGCGCAGCGCTACGGCCAGATCAAGGAGGCCCTGGCCCGCTCCCGGCCCGACAACGGCGCCACCGTCCAGCAGGCCGGCAGCGACAAGCTCCAGACCGGCCAAGGAATCGACACGCGCCTCACCGACTCCTCGGGCGGCCAGAACCTCTCGCCCGATGACCTCCGCAAGCTCAACGAGTCGCGGGCCGCCAAGGTCTCCCCCGAGTACCGCAAGGAGGTCGAGGCCTTCTTCCGCGCCATCAGCGAGAACGCCAAGACGCTCAATAACCCGGCCCCGTCGCCCACGCCCGCGCCGAAGTGACGCCCGCCGCCACGGTGCAATCATGGGACTCCGCATCTCGATCTTCCTGCTCGCCATCGCCGCGCTGACGGCCGACGGCTGCCGCGGCAGTCGGAGCGGCGGGGGCATAGGCGGTCCCGCCATCGCACGTCCCCGCCGGCGTCCACAGTGACACTATCGCTCTGCCGGCTGAGTAGGGAATGGAAAAGGGGACATTATGATTTTCCTCCCCGGCCGGGACCGGTTCCGCGAAGGCCCGCCGGCCCCAATCGCGGGCGAACCACCGATGGCGGAAGGGGAAATCTGAATGTCCCCTTTTCCGCCCGATGTCGGATTGGGGAATCCGTCCCACCTTTGCGCTCTACAATTGTCTAATGAGAGGCAAGTGCGGGGCCGCTATCAGGAGGTGGAGACATGAGTTGGTCGAAAGCCTTGATCCTGCCGGTGATTGGTCTGGCTTTGGTCTTCGGGGCGGCGGCGGTGTCCGGCTGCGGGCATTCGTATGCCTACGGCTATGACTCCGGCTATTACAGCCCCGACTACGGCTACTACGGCGGATATCCGTATTACTACGACTATTACTACACGTACCCGTACTATTCTGGAGGCCACTATCGGCACTTTGACCGCGACGACTGGGGCCACTTCGGCCATGGCGGGAGCGTGTTCCACGGCGAAGGCCACTTCAGCGGAGGCGGCCATGGCGTTGGCGGCCACGGAGGCGGCGAATACTTCAGCGGCGGCGGACACGGAGGCGGCGGCCACGAGCACCATCGGTAAGCCGCCTGTGTTCGGTGCCCTCGCTGCACTGACCCGGAGTAGCTCCGGCTACCCTCACAGGCCCTGTGGAGGGAAACACTGCGGGTCACGCGCTTGTGGCAGAATGGCTAGAATAGGCAAGTTGGCATAAGTTGAACTGCGAGACATGTGCGCTTTGCGCAAAGTTGACAGTGTAGTAAAATTGCGGATAATGGAGAAGTTCGCTCCTGTAAGTTATGTAAGTACAGCATGTTATATGTAGAGAATCATACGCGATTTGGCGTCTTCGCCATAGAGGTCGTTCTGCAAAACAAAGCCATTTTTCACAAATCGCCTACGCCGGCGCATCGCCCCAGTCAGGCACGTTGAGCGTCTGGCCATCCTTCATGGCCGACTTGTGGGCCATGACGCCGGCGGCCATGTATCTGACGGCCTCGTAGATATTTATGGCCGGCACACGGCCGTGCGCGACGGCGTCAACGAACTCGTGGACCAGGTACGCGTGCGAGCCGCCGTGGCCGCCGTAGGCAACGGTGTCGGTCTTTGTATCCGTCCAGGCGGCCGCGACCTCCGCAGGAAGCGGGTCGCGCATCTCCTGCACCGTAAGCTCCTTGCGGCTGACCTTGTCCTCCCACGCCCCATCCTCGAATGAGGCCATCGTCCCGTAGATGCGGAACGTCTCACGGCCGGTCGAGCCGATCTCGCGGTATTCCATGATCCGCATGGTGGAGCCGTTGGACATGGTGAACAGGGCTGTTTCGTTGGAAAACCCCTTGGGATGGCCGAAGAACGGATCGCCGGTCTTCGTGCGGTAGCCGTGGCAGGTGACCTTGACGGCGTGGGCCTTCATCACGCACATCGGCCCGCTGGTGGAGTGGGTGGGATAGTGCATCGGGCCGCCGAAGAGCTCGTCGTTGCCGTACTTGCGGCGGCGAAGCTCCTCCCACTCCTGGCCGGCCTTGGAGTTGGCGCGGGCCTTGTGTACGTCGCGGAGGTTGCACGAGGGCAGGTCGACGTCGTGCAGATACTCGCCCTCGGAGTAGACGAAGCTGCCGAAGTCGCCGGCGGCCGCGCGGCGGCGGCAGTACATCGCCTCCGGGCGGTAGTACGTCGTCTCGCCGAGCATGTAGTGCATGCCGGTCTTCTTGACAGTGGCCACGAGCTTGTCACACCAGTCGAGTATCTCGTCGCCGTCGGGCACGCAGAAGATCGGCACGGCCGAGTAGACGTGCTTGCCGGCCTCCATGACCTGCTGGCACTGCGGGGCGTGCAGCCACGGCTGGGTGATGATGACCAGGGCGTCGAACTTCGCGCGGCAGATGTCCTCCAGCGAGTAGTAGGCGTCGCGCGGGCTGAACTTGTCCTTCCAGTCCTCGCGGGAGGCGAACTTCGCGACGCGGTCTCGCTCGCGGTCGCAGAGGCCCACGCGGCTGACCAGCGGGTGCCTCTTGAACATGTCCGCGAAGCCGCTGCCGAACGCGCCCAGGCCCACCAGTCCGATGCTGACGCCCATGTCCAATCTCCTTGCCAGGCGGCGCGGCAAGGATACGATGGACAGCCGCGGTTGGCAACGGAAAGGGCCGCCGGTTAGAACTTCGCAAAGGAAAATACGTCCAACAGAAAGAACAGGCTTCCGTTTTGCCTGAAAAGGAGAGACGCATGAAGCTTACGGTGATCGTGGTTATCGCCTGCGTGACGGGCCTTGCGATGTGGTGCATGGCCCAGTCCGGCGCGCCGAAGGATGCGCCGAAGGCCGCGCCCGCCGAGGCGGACGTGGCGGCCGTCGCCAAGGACGGCGACGCGTTCGCGATGGACATGTACGCCAAGCTGGCGACGAAGGAGGGCAACATCTTCTTCTCGCCGGCCAGCATCGACACGGCGCTGGCGATGACCTACGCCGGGGCCAGGGGCCGGACCGCCGAGCAGATGGCCAAGACGCTGCACTTCTCGCTTCCGCCCGACAAGCTGAACCCGGCCTTCGCCGCCCTGATCGACAAGCTCAACCACCCGGCGGAGGTGAACGAGTTCGACGAGGGCGGCAAGATCAAGAAGGTTCCCGCGTACCAGCTAACCGTCTCCAACGCGCTGTGGGGCCAGAAGGGCTATCCGTTCAAGGCCGACTTCACCAACCTGGTGGCCAAGGACTACGGCGCGGCGATGAACGAGGTCGATTACGCCAAGCCGGAGATCGCCCGCGAGGTCATAAACAAGTGGGTGGCCAACCAGACCAAGGACAAGATCCAGGACCTCATCCCGCCCGGCGCGCTCGACACGCTGACGCGCCTGGTGCTGACCAACGCGGTGTACTTCAAGAGCAACTGGGAGGAGAAGTTCCAGAAGCAGGCCACGAAGGACGAGGCGTTCCACGTGACGGCCGACGACGCGGTAAAGACGCCCCTGATGCACCAGACGCGGCACTTCAACTACATGGAGAACGACGACCTCCAGGCGGTGGAGCTGCCCTACAATTCGCGCCAGCTTTCGATGGTGGTGCTGCTGCCCAGGAAGCTTGACGGCCTGCCCGCGTTGGAGAAGTCGCTGACGGCCGGCAACGTCGCCAAGTGGCTGGCGGCCCTGGCCGACGCCAAGGTGGAGCTGACGCTGCCGAAGTTCAAGTTCACCAGCCAGTTCGGCCTGGGAGACACGCTCAAGTCGATGGGCATGACCGACGCCTTCGATGCCAATAAGGCGGACTTCTCCGGCATGACGGCGGAGGAGAAGCTGTACATCTCCGCTGTCATTCACAAGGCGTTCGTCGCGGTGGATGAGGAAGGCACGGAGGCGGCCGCGGCGACGGCCGTCGTCATGCGGGCCGGCGCCGCGATGCCAAGGCCCGAAGAGACCAGGATCTTCAAGGCCGACCACCCGTTCGTCTTCCTGATCCGCCATAACGCGACAGGCGAAATACTGTTCATGGGGAAGGTGGCGAATCCGAAGGAGTAGACCGAATCGGACTCCGACGGAAATATCGAATATTGAACAGGAAATAACGAATATCGAAGTGAAGGACGTTCGAGGACGCGGCACTTACTTCGACATTCGATATTTCCTGTTCGATATTCGTGATTTTCTTGGTGGTTACTTCGTGGCCGACAGCGCCTCAATCGCCGCGATGACCCGCGCCTTGAACGCGTCGGCGTCGAAGCCATCCGGCGCCTGCCTCTTGCCGATCTTCATCTTGCCGACAGTGTCGTCGAGCAGGGCCGCCGCCTTGTTGCGCGCGTCGTTAGTGCCGGCGCTTGGAGACTGCGTCAGCTTCCACAGCGTGTTGTACAGGTAGAAGTCCTGAGCGCCCTGCCGGCACCGCTCGAAGTAGACGGTGGGGATTATCCCCTTGCGGCCGTAGCAGATCGCCTGCGAATCCGGCTCGCGCCCGTCGAGGTCGAAGAACTGGTAGCCGTGCATCACGGTCAGGTGCCACTGCCAGCGGGCCCTGACGCCCTTGCGGTACTCGCTCCACTGGTAGATGCCGAACGAGTCGCGTGTGACGCCCTGGTTGTAAATGTGGATCTGTTTGCCGAGCTTGGCGGCCTCGGCCATGACCGATTCGTCATGGGCGTTGAGGCTGCTGATGTCCAGGGCCTCGAAGAACCGCTGGTGCCAGTAGAGCAGGTCGTTCTTGTCCGTGGGACGGGTGTTGAAGTTTACGCTGTACGCGCCGCTGGTGCGGACGGTCTTGGGGAACTCCTTGGTGACGGCCGCCATCGCATTCATGAACTCCAGCTCCCGCTCGGCCCGCTCGCGGACGCGGGTCTCATCGCAGATGACGTAGAACAGGAGCGGCCAGTCAGCCTTGCGGGCGTGCTCATCGACGGCCTTCCAGACCTTGATGAGGGCCTGCTCGAACGGCATTCCCGCGTCCGCGGCGAGCTTCTTGCCGGTCTGGCCGATTTCGTAGCCGTCGTTGACGCCGGTAAGGTGCGAGCCGCCGTAGGCGTTGATGCCCTTGGTGAAGCCGTGCTTGCGGCCCATGGCCACGAAGGCGTCCATGTCCGCGAAGTCGATCACGGGCTGGCCGTCCTTGAACCCCTTGTATTGGAAGCTCGCCGCGCCCGAGAGGGCGTTCATGGCGTGCTCGCTGAGCAGGCGGAGAGTCTGGTCCATGGTGGCGATCTGGCGGTCCTGCGGAAGCTGACCCGGCGGGCTCATGCCGAAGAAGCCCATGCAGTAGTCGGTGTCGCGATCGGGCTTGATTGCGTGGACCGTCAGCTTCAGCGGGGCTTGAAGCACGGCCTTGCCGGAGGCGTCCTCAACCACAAGCGTCCAGTTCACGTTGCCGGCCTTGGCCTTGTCGGAGACGTGGCACGTGACGATGATCTCCCGGGTGATGTCCTTTGGCAGGTTTACCGTCGATTGCTGGCGGAGCGTGTGGGGCACGACGTTGTAGGCGATGGTCCCGAACCCGCGGCTCAAGCCGTACCAGACAACGCCGATCTGCGCGTCGACGTCGGGGCTGCCGCCCTCGAGCTTGAGCTTGCACTCGCCGAGGTCCTTGCCGGGACGGATGGCCAGGCAGAACGGCTCGTACTCGCCAAGGGCCGCGAAGCGCGAAAGCAGCCCGCTCCTGGCCGGCAGGCGCGACTGTTCCGGAACCGAGTTGGGCGTCACCGTCTCCTCAAGCCTGACGGGCCACTGGATGAAACCCTCGGGGGGGTAATCGACTTTCGGCGCGGGCTTGTCCAGGCAGACGGCCATGCCTCGGAACTCCTTCGCAAGCTCCTCGAGTTGGCCCTTGACCCACGCGGCCGCCTCCGCGTCGCCGACCTTGTAGAGCGCCAGGCCGGCCACGCGCGAGCCCCACGGCCGGTCGGCCTCGAACTTCAGCGTCAGGCCGTCCTTGCCCGCCTCGGCCTCGAAGACGGCCGGCTTGGCGAGCTCCGGCGCCATGTACGTGTCCCAGATGTCCACGCCGACCGGCTCGACGTTCTCGAAACGCCACAGCGAGTGCGCCGAGCCGTCGGGCCGCTCGTCCTTCCACGCCTGCTTGCCGTCGACCTGGATCGTGCGAACCTTCTGCTGGGCCTGCTCACCGTCCCAGTAGCCAGAGTTCTCGTAGAAGACCGTCACGGAGTACTTGCCCTCGGGCACGTCCACGCGGAACGTGTTGCCGCCGCACTCGACGAAGTCGCGCAAGAGCGGCGGCCCGAACGTCGTGTCGCGGGCGAACGTGTCGGCAACAGGCGAGCCAAGCCCGTAGGCCTGCTTGGCGTCGTACCTGGTCTTGTTGGAGACGGCCGTCCAGCCGAGCTGCACGCCCTGGCTCGCGGGGCCGAAGTCGAACGCCCAGACGCCCTTGGGCCGCTCGGCCTTCACCAGGCGCAGGTTGTCGATGATGACCATCGCCGGCGTCTTGGAGCTGAAGATGAAGTACATGCGGACGATGCCGGCCGGGTCGATGTCGGTCTTGATCTCGTTGTTCCGGCTGCCGGCCTCGCCGCGATAGAGGCCCTGGACCGGGACAGTCCAGGTTGTCTTGCCGGGGCCGAACGCGGCCGACCCGTTGTGGCGGTTCCAGTAAGTGGGCTTGCCCTGCCATGCCTTGTCGCATATGACCACCTCGGCGGCGATCGGGGAGTCGCCGGGATTGAACACATCCAGCATGAGGGCGTCGTAAGGCGACCAGTCGGCCGGCGGCTTGTCCATGTTCAGCGACGCGGCGGCCGCGGGCGTGATGGTCAGCTCCAGGGCCTTCTTGCCGTGCGTGACGCCCTCCTCGACCAGCTTCGGCGACCCCTTGAGGTCCACGGCCTTCAGGTCGGCATCGCTCTCGAAGTCGTTGATGATGAGCGTCTTGCCCTTGTCCTGGGCTGGTGCGGCCGATGCCGCCAGTCCAGCGACGAGAAGTGCGGCAATCCATCTGGCGTTCATGCGAGTCTCCTTGATTATTGGGAGTTGAGCATTGAATATTGAGCATTCGACACTCAATAATCAACGCCCAACATTCAAGCATCGAAAGGAACATCATGGCCAAGGCTAAGAACGCTCGGAAGATCCCAATCGCGTTGCAGCTCTATTCGATCCGCCACGAGTGCAAGAAGGACCTGAAAGGGACGCTGGCGGCCGTCGCGAAAATGGGCTACGACGGCGTGGAGTTCGCCGGCTACTACGACACGCCCGCGGCCGACCTGAGGAAGATGCTCGACGATTTCGGCCTGAAGGCGGCCGGCACGCACATCGGCATCAATGCCCTCCTGGGCGACGAGCTCAAGAAGACCGTGGAGTTCAACAAGGCCATCGGCAACTCGTTCCTCATCGTGCCGGGCCTGCCGCCGGAGAGGACGAAGACGGCCGAGGACTGGGCCCAGACCGCCGCCCTTGCGGAGGACTTAGCAGTCCAACTCGGCCCGCAGGGCCTTTGGGTCGGCTTTCACAACCATTCGGCCGAGATGGCGGACTTCGCCGGCCGGCGGGCGTGGGACATCCTTTACGGCTCGACGAAGAAGGTCGTCATGCAGATGGACACCGGCAACGCCCTGCACGCGGGCGTCGAGCCGCTGGCGTTCATGAAGAAGTATCCCGGCCGGCACCAGTCGGTCCACATGAAGGAGCACTCCGCGGCCAAGGGCTGGGTCCCGCTCGGCGAGGGCGACGTGGACTTCCAGGGCGTGGTGAGCTTCTGCAAGTCCTCCGGCGACACGCGCTGGTTCGTCATCGAGTTCGAGAACGAGGCGTACCCGGTGATGGAGACGGTCGCCAAGTGCCTGGAGTTCCTGCGCGGTATCACAGGATAGCCGCGAAGGGATACCCAAAAGACAAAGGCAGAATGCAGAATGCGGAAGGCGGAATGCAGAAGTCAGAGAGGCGCCTTTGATCCTCTTCACTTCTGCATTTTGCCTTCCGCATTCTGCATCTGGCCTTTCCTGCTTTTCACTCCTGCATGGCCGCTATCAGGCGCGATATCTCCCGCCGTGCCTCGGCGAACTGCTTTCCGGTCCACGCGGCATCTTTCTGGTGCCAGGTCTGGTCCCAGCCGCCGCCGGCGCCGACTAGCTGGAAGTAGGCCGATGCCTCCGGCTGGATCGACTCGCGGAGCTTGGCCAGGTACGCCTTGGCTTCGGCGGCCGCGGGCTTGCCTTCGTTCTGGCTTGCCAGCCGCTCCAGCGTGACGATGTAGCGGTAGTCGAGGATGCCCTCGCGGATGCCTTCAAGGACGACGGATGGGTTGAGCGTCGGCCAGTTGGTGCTTGCCGGCACGCACAGGCTGCCCCACTCGCCTGAGTGGTTATCGAACGGGTGGTAAGGATCGCCCCAGTTGTCCTGCCACGGGTCGTAGAGGCAGCCGCCCGCCCCGATCCTCCACAGGAAGAACCCGCTGCCCAGCCGGTAGATTCCGGCCTCCTGCTGGATGTCGCACCAGCCCTTGGGCGGGCCGAAGAGGACTGGGTTCTTTCCGCCGGCCTTGGCCTGCCTGACATTCTCCTCCGTGATGTCGCGCAGGCTTGCGACGTATTTGCGGGCGGCGGCGTCCTTCATGTCAACCATCGGCAGTATGGCCGCCACGTCGGCCGGCAGGTCGATGGGGACGACGCTGACCTCCTTCATCTCCGAACGGTTGTAGATGAGGTTGAGGCCGTACCGCTTCATCAGCTTGAACTCGGCGGCCGAACGCTCGATCATCCTGTCGCGCAGCGTTTCAGCCCACTTCTTCGCCTTCGCTGGGTCCATCCGGGTGGACAGGCCGTAGTAGCCGCCGTCGGGGATCGGCGCCCACTCCTGGCGGATGGACCAGAGCGTGCTGAACTCGATGTCCCTGGGGACTGGGTCCAGCTTGATCGGCGGGACATCCAGGGTCAGCTTGATGTCCTTCGCCGCCAGACCATCGCCGGAGATTCTGGCCGTGGCGGTGTACTTGCCCGGCTTCGCATCCGCGGGCACGCCGATGTTGAGCCACCATCGCACGCTCATGCCCCCGGTCATCTCGATGCTGTCACGCTGCACAAGGAACCACGGCATGATCATGTACTTCCAGTCGCCGTGCGACTGCTGGCCGGACATGCGGTAGGAGTAGCGGACGAACCGCAGGTCGCAGTCGGCCCGCTTGATCTTCCCGCCGTCGGGCGATGCGAAGTCGCCGAGTTCAACCTTCAGGCCCTTGATGTCCTTAAGCGCGTGCAGGTTGATGGACATGGAGGCGATCTCCCCCGGCGGGCCGAGGGCCGAGACTTCGTTTGTGACTGATTCCGGCGCCGGCACCGTGTCGGGATAGACCTCTTCGACGCCGTCGCGGGCGAAGGCCACGAGGCCGTCCTTCGCGGCCGGCAACGCGGCGACGGCCTTTTCCCGCCGGGCGGCGGCATCGGGATCGACGAACTCATCGTGCAGCCCCGGCAGGTGCATCTTCTTTGCCATCTCAACCGTCGCCTGCTGGTACGACAGGTCGTTGAAGCGGCTGCGGATATCGTTCCACAGCGCGGCCACCTCCGGCTCGATGACGCCGGCTTTGTCAACCGGGTAGATGAGGATGAAGTCGAGGTTGGCCCGCCCCGGCGGGTCGGTCAGGAACTCCAGCTTGAGCTGGCCTCCCTTGACTTCAACGTCACACTCCCATGGCGAGAACCAGTCGCTCAAGTACTTCTTCCACTTGTCCTCGCCGGGCAGGTAATCGGCGCGGTCGCGGCCGTAGATGTAGCGCGCCCGTTCCGCGAAGTCCTTTGCGGCCTTGCGGATCGGCGTGATCTTGTCGCCGACCTTGATGCTCAGGTCGTAATCGCAGGCGAGGTTGGCGTTGGGATAGGGGAAGATGTTGCCCTCGACCCAGTGGACGCGGTACTTGCCGTCGGGCAGGTCAACCAGCAGCGGGCCCTGGGCGCGGACGACCATGTCGCGGAAGAGCTCGTCGTGCGGCTGCCGGCCGGTGGAGGTGAACGAGATCATCTTCTGGCCGTCGTATGCGAATTCCACGTCGCTGGGCTTGTCCCAGCCGTAGCCGCGCTGGTTCGTGTAGGCGGTGCTGCTGCCGAGCGGCTTGAAACCGCCGCGGCAGAGCTCCTCCACGCTGCCGCAATCAAGGCACTTGCCGAACTTTACCAGGTTCTCGCCCAGCCCCGGCCCAATCCAGCGGAAGTTGTCCAGGAAGAGCGTTACGGGCTTGTCGCCCTCGACGGCGATCTTCGTAGTGCTGAGGATCCCCGTGGAGCGGTAGACGGCGTCGACCATGTCGCGGGTCCGGATGGCGACCTCGTTGCGGCCGGGCTTGAGGTCGAAGCTGAAGGGCTTGCCCATCGTGACGGCCAGCTTGACGTTGCGGTCCTGCGGGTTGAAGACGTCGATCCTCGCCTCGTCGTGGAAGATGAGCTGGAGGCTCCATGCCGCGAGCTTCTCAGTCTTGGCGTCGCCCCACCCGGCCGTGCCGCGCTTGTACTGGGCCTCGGAATCCTTGCCCTTGAACGTGACCTTCAGGGACGACTTGCCGTCGGTGACGTTCTTGTCGCTGGCCTCGATATCGGCGTCGACGAATCGCCAGTCGCGCTTGGTCGCCTCAATGTCCTCGAACGAATCGATAATGAACGTGGAGGGCACGAGCTTAGTCTTCGACCCATCCATCGAGCCGTCGAGGAAGCGATTCTTCACGTCGAACAGGGACCTGTCCTCGCCGAGGGCGAGCGAGGCCATCAATGCCGCGGCCGCGGCAAGCCATTTCATTTTGTGCTCCTATGTATTCACGCCTTGCGCCAATACGCCGGCAGTGCGTCCTTCTGCATCGCCAGGAAATCACTGATGCAGCCGTCTATGTCGGAGATGTTATTGCAGATGGGGTCGGAGGCCATCGCGCGGCGGAGGATCGCGCGGTCGCCTGTCGCGGCGGCCTCGGCCGTCAGCTCGTGCGTGTCCAGCAACTGGTGCTGTATCGCCAGCACGCCGCGCGGCATCGCGCCGACCGGCTGCGGGCGCGGACCGCGCATGTCGATATCACACCGCAACTCCAGGAAGGCGTCGTCGGGCAGGTTCGTGACCGCGCCGCGGTTCGCCGTGTTGATAAAGAAGGGCTTGCCCAGATTGCCCCACATCGACTCGATGATGTCGGTCGCGTGGTCGTCGCCCGTGTCGCTGATGAACCGCTTCACGCTGCGCCGGCCGTCGGCGTACTGCTCCGTGGTCTTCCACGCGGCCGCCATCTCCGCGGCGCGGACTTTGGCGTCGAACAGGCGGATCGGCTCCGGCCTGTTGGCCGCGGCGCCATAGCCCTGGAAGAACGGCACGTACTCCTTCGTGTGGCTGACCGCCGTGGGGTAGACGCCGTACAGGTCCAGCAGCTCCAGCGCGTAGTTCCAGTTGAGGCGCGGCTTGGACTTCTCGCTGGGGTTCTTCAGCTCCTTGCGGGCCTCCTGGACCACGACGCACCGCAGTGCGGGCAGCATGTCCTTGCCGCCGTAGCGGAAGCGGATGACCCACGTGCAGTGATTGACCCCCCCGACGGCCAGGTCCAGCCGCTTGAGCACATCCGGCGGCAGGCTCGTGGCGTCCTTGGGAATGATGCCGACCAGCTTGCACCAGCGGAGCGTGGCGTGAGGTTCGTGGTTGCCGTCGCAGAGGGCGAACGAGTTGACTTCTGGAGCGTACCGCCGCAGCGCCATGCCCAGCACGGTCGTCGGGTTGACGAAGTTGATGACCCACGCGCCGGGGCAGAGCCGCGCGGCGTCGGCGGCCATGGCCAGCGCCCGCGGCGCCTCGCGGCAGGCTCGGAAGATGCCGCCGGGGCCGATCGTGTCGCTGCTGCACATGCGGACGCCGTGGCGGGCGGCAATGTCCGTGTCCATGCCGCGGAAGTGCGCGTTGCGCTCCGAGAACGTCAGCACGACGAAGTCCGAGCCCTTCATCACCTTCCGGCGGTCCGTCGCGCCGACGAGCTTCACGCCGCATCGCGTGCCGTCGAAAACGCGCCGGGCCAGCCGCATCATCGTGCGAAGCGCCTTGGGGTCCGTATCGACCAGCGCCAACGTGCCGCCGGCCATGACGGGACTTGTCGCCATCTTGTGGATGACCGGCTTGCCGAAGAAGTAGCTCCCCGCTCCGATGACCGTGACCTTTGGTCCTGCCATGCGATCTCCTTGTGGTTTGGGTACAGCCTTGTTGTGAGGACGTATTCTGCCCGGATCGGGAGCCGCCCGCAAGCGGCGGGCGAACCAACCACCACGAGGACAGTTGACCGCGACGGCCGAGTGTTGCACAATCAGACGAACGGCTTGGCCGAAGTTGCCCGAAACGGCGCTGGGGTGTATCAGGTTAAACTAATCGTAATGAGTTCACAGAGGCATAAGTCGCCTATCCCACCTGAACTGCTGTCCGTGGCGTCGGTGGTCAACGGGGCGCGGGCCGCCATGGTCAGGCAGGAGTGGCTCGACGCGGCCGGACGGGCGTTCTTCCACGGGGCAATCGCCGCTGCGCTGGCGGTTGTGATCGCGCGGCTGGCCGGGATGCCCGGCGGGCCGGCCTGGTGGCTGCTGCTGATCGCGCCGGGAGCAGGCGTGGCGGGCACCATCTGGCGGAAAGCCCGCGGCACGGCCGTGCCGGATGGCTACCGCGTCGCCAAACAGATCGACGACCGCCTGAAGCTGAAGGACCGCCTTGCCGGCGGCTATGACCTTCTTCGCTCCGCCCGCGCGCCAGGCGGCCTGGAGCGGACGGCATTCACGGCCCTAATCCTGAAAGACGCCGCGGCTGCCGCAGATGAGGCCCGCCGCGCTATGCGCGCGGCCGTCCGGCTCCCGCGCGGCCTCGTGCCGGGCCTGCTGTGCCTGGCGCTGAGCGCCGCCATTTCAGCGTTCCTCCTGCCAGGCAGCCAGAGGCAGGGAACGGGCGCCGAGATCTCCAGCCAGCAGCGCGAGCAGGTGCGGGCGTTCAACGATTCGCTGGCGAGGATGGCCGAGTCGATCAAGGCGATCGAGGGCCTCGACGACAAGCAGGCCAAGGAGATGCTCGACGCGCTGCGGTCCGTCCAGATCAGCGAGGACGAGCTCAAGAAGATGTCGCAGGCGGACATCATCCGCCGCCTCCGCGACGCCAACGCAAAGCTCAAGCTGCCCGAGGGCGCGCAGGGCGCGGCCCTCCGCCAGGCCATTGAGGACAAGAACCGCGCCATCGCCGAGATGGAGCAGGTCCAGAAGCAGCTTGAGGAGATCGCGGCCATCAACTCCCGTCAGGCGGTCATCGATCTCGGCGACGGGAGGACGGCCGCCGCCGCCAACATCAAGCTCGAATCGTCGGACCTCCAGATAGACCAGGCCATCGCCGCGGCCGCCGCCGGGCCGGGCGAGGCCGAGCAGGAATACCAGAAGCGCATCGCCGCCGCCGACGCCCGCGCCAAGGCCGAGCGCGAGGCCATCAAGAAGTTCCTGGCGAAGACCGGCACGGAGGATGTCCCGCCGGCCGAGGCGCAGAAGCTCGCACAGATGATGGCCAGCGACGCCGAGTTTCAGGGAAAGGTCATGGAGGCGATCAAGGACCCCAGCGGCAAGAAGCTGGCTGCCATGCGGGAGATCTACCGCCGGCAGCTCGACAGGGAGTTCGAGAAGGAGAATATCCCGCGAGGGCTGAGGCAGCAGCTCAATACGTACCTCGGGCCGGCGGAAGAAAGGAAATGACGAATATCGAACAGGCAATATCGAATATCGAAGTGACGGCTGTCGCATGGCGCGTGTCCTCGTTCGATATTCGCTATTTCATGTTCGATATTCGTGATTCGATTCACTCGATGCACCAGGACAGGCAAGAATGGCGAACAACGAAAAGGACGTGACGAGTCCCCGGCCTCCAGACGAGAAAGCCTTGGCCCAGCGGATCGAGCAGTTCCGCGCCGACTTCGAGCGGATGCGGGCCGAGATCGCCAAGATGATGGTTGGCTATCCCGACCAGATCGAGAAGGTGCTCATCGCCCTCATCATCGGCGGCAACGTCCTGCTCGAGAGCGTGCCGGGCCTTGGCAAGACGCTGCTGGTCCACACGCTCAGCAAGGTGCTGCACCTGAATTTCCGGCGGGTGCAGTTCACCGCCGACCTGATGCCGGCCGACATCATCGGCACCAACGTCGTGGACGAGGACGACGCCGGCACGCGGACGATGCGGTTCCAGAAGGGGCCGCTGTTCACGCACCTGCTGCTTGCCGACGAGATCAACCGCGCCACGCCGCGAACGCAGTCGGCGCTGCTGGAGGCGATGGAGGAGCACACGGTCACCGTCGGCGGCGTCACGCACGTGCTGGAGGAGCCGTTCTTCGTGATGGCCACGCAGAACCCTATCGAGCAGGCGGGCACGTATCCCCTGCCGGCCGCCCAGCTCGACAAGTTCCTGTTCAAGCTGCTCCTGGGCTATCCAAACGGCGAGGAACTGGACGAGATCATCCAGCGGACGACGGTTGACAGCCCGCCGGTGCTCGAGACGGTAACAAGCCGCGAGAAGATATTGGAGATGCGCGAGCTTGCCCGGCACGTGCCGGCCGCTTCCCACGTCCAGCGGTACGCCGCGCTGCTGGTCGCGGCCACTCACCCCGACTCGCCGCACGCGACGGCCATGGCCCGGCGGTGCATCCGCCTGGGTAGTTCGCCGCGAGGCGTGCTGGCGCTGCTGGCCGGGGCGAGGGTCAGGGCGCTGCTGGACGGGCGCTGCCAGGTCAGCACCGATGACGTTCGCACGATGGCCGCCGCGACGCTGCGGCACCGCATCGCGCGGTCTTTCGAGGCCGAGAGCGAGGAGATCGGTCCCGACCGCATCATAGAAGACATCCTCGCCGGCGTGTCGCCGGAGGCCCCGGCCGTCTTTCAGCGGCAAATGCAGAATGCGGAATGAAGAATGCAAAAGGCAGGAAGGAGCGGACTGAGTATGCCTGACAAGATGGACCCGGCCTCGATACAGGCCTTCCAGCGCGACTTCGGCGCACTGCGCGACCGGATGGAGACAGTGATCGTCGGCTGCGAGGATGTCATCGAGAACCTGCTTATATGCTTTTTCTCCGGCGGCAACCTGCTGATCGACTCCGCGCCGGGCCTGGGCAAGACGCTGATCGCCAAGACGCTCGCCCACGTGATGGAGCTTCACTCCTCGCGCATCCAGTTCACGCCGGACCTCATGCCGGCTGACATCATCGGCACCACAATCGTCCAGGAGACGACCGACGGCCGGAAGCATTTCGTCTTCCAGAAAGGCCCGGTCTTCACCCAGCTCCTCCTGGCGGATGAGATCAACCGTGCGACGCCGAAGACGCAGTCGGCCCTGCTGGAGGCCATGCAGGAGCGGCACGTCTCGGCCGGCGGGAAGACGTACGACCTCGAGCGCCCGTACTTCGTCATCGCCACGATGAACAGCCACGAGACCGGCGGCACGTACGCCCTGCCGGAGGCGCAGGTTGACCGGTTCCTCTTCAAGCTCACGCTTGGGCGGCCCGACATCGACCACCTCCAGGAGATCTCCCGCCGCTGGGGCGGCTCCGCCATGGAAAAGCTCGCGCCCGTCATCGACGGCAAGCGCGCCGAGGAGATGAAGGCCCTGGTGCTTGCGGTCGAGGCGCCGCACGAGCTTCGCCGGTTCGCCATAGGCCTTGTGCTCCGCACAAACCCGTCGTCGAAGGAAGCGGTCGAGAAGGCCCGCAAGTACATCCGCTACGGCTCCTCGCCCCGCGGCGTGCAGGCGCTGATCCTGGGGGCAAAGGTGCGGGCGCTGGTCGCCGGGCGCGACACGGCCGGGCACGAGGACGTCCTGGCAGTCGCTCGGCCGGCGCTGGCGCACAGGCTCATACTGAACTTCGAGGGCGAGGCCGACGGCGTCCGCACGGAGGACCTGATCGACGAGGTCGTCCGCGACCTGACCGCCGCCGGTCAACCGCAGACCGTGTAGCGACGGTTCACGAGCGTCGGCCGTGAACCCCTCTATCCGTGACAAAGCTGCCTGATGAGCAAAGACATTCGGACATCCGCGCCTGCCGATGAAGGTCTGCTTCCTCACGCCTTCATGAGGAAGCTCGACCGCCTGCGCCTGTGTTCGAGCGTGATCCATCCGGGCGCGTCGATGGGCGAGCGAATCTCGCGGTCGCGCGGGGCGGGCATGGAGTTCGCCGACCACAAGGAGTACTCCGCGGGCGACGACTTCCGCATGATCGACTGGAACGTCTACGCCCGCCTCGACCAGTTCGTCGTCAAGCTCTTCGAGACCGAGGAGAACCTGTCCGTCTGCACACTGCTGGACGCCAGCGCCTCGATGGACTTCGGGGCATCGCGAGGCCGGACGAAGTGGGCGATGGCGACGCGCCTGGCCGCCGCCCTGGGCTACGTCGCGCTGGCGAACCGGGACGCACTGACGATGTTCCTCTTCGCCGGCAAGCTGGACGAGCGGTTCGACGCCGCCCGCGGGCGCGGGCACCTGCGGCAGATGCTGAGCCTTCTTGAGTCGGCTGGGCCGGCGGGAAAGAGCGATTTCCGCGCCGCCCTCCGCGCGGCCGGGATGCAGCTTCACCGGCCGGGAGTGTGCTTCGTCATCAGCGATTTCTGCGCGGCCGACAACCTGGCCGACGCGCTCAAGGGCCTGGTCTATTACGGCCACGACGTCGTCGCCCTTCACATCACCGACCCGCTGGAGGCTGACCCCGGCCTGGAGGGCGAGATCGACGTTGAGGATGCCGAGACAGGCGAGCTGGTCCCCGTGACGGTCAAGGGCGACACGCTGCGGCGGTATCGCGAGGCCTACGAGGCCCGCTGCCGCGCCGTGGCCGGGGCCTGCGCCACATACGACGCCAGGTATCTCCGTGTATCGACGGCGGAGGCTGTCGAGAACACCGTTCTGCACAGGCTGCGCCGGGAGGGCGTCGTGGAATGACGTTCCTCGAACCGGTCAACCTGGCGCTCCTGGGCCTGCTGGCGGTAATCGCCTTGGCGTACCTGCTGCGGATGCCAAGGCGCAGGCTCCGTGTGCCGGATGCCGGCGTGGCCCGCGCGGCGCTGGCCGACAGCTCGCGCATCAACCGGCAGAAGCGCACGCTGGTTTCGCTGGCGATACAGGTGGTCATCCTGGCGCTCTTGGCGGCGGCGGCCGCGTTGCCCTTCCTGGGCGACGGCCGGCGCGAGGAAAGGTCGCTCGTGGTCCTGCTGGATGTCAGCGCCAGCATGAGGGCGGACGACACCGCGAAGTTCCGCGTCCTGACCGGGACCGAGAACCCGCCTCCGGCCGGCCCGACCCGCTTCGCAAAGGCCATGGACGCGGTGCGCGGGCTTGCCCGCGGCATGACGCCGGGAGACCGGATGATGTTGATGACCGTCGGGCGGACGGTCGATGTCGCGTTCAACTTCCAGGGCGACCAGGACGTCATCGCCCACGCGCTGGACGTCCTGGCGGCCAAGGGCCCATCGGCCGAGGAGGCAAGGTTCGCCGACGCCTGCGCCATGGCGGCCGAGATCGCCCAATCACGCAGGAACGTCGAGGTGGTCCTGGTCACGGATGGCGCGGTGCGGTCCCCGGACCTGGCGCCTCTGGCGAACCTCGCCTCAAGCCAGCCGGCCGGTTCGGCCGGCACGCCAGTCGTCAAGCTCGTCAACGTCGGACATCGCAGCGGCAACCTGGGCATAACGGGCTTTCACGTGCGGAAGAACCTCGACTCTCCGACCGACTACGAGGCCCTGGTTTCCCTCGTGAACACGTTCGACGAGCCCCGCAAGGTCGAGGTCGAGCTTCTGCTGGGTGGAGCCGTGTTCGACATCGCGCCGGTCGACGTGGCCCCCGGCGCCGAGGCCGTCCAGGTGTTCCGCGAAAAGCTGCACATCGGCGGCGTGCTGGAGGCCCGCTTGCGTGTGGTTGACGCCCTGGCGGACGACAACGTCGCATGGGAAATCCTCCGCCCGCCCAACCGACTCCGCGTGCTGCTGGTTAGCGACGACTCAAGCCCGTCATCGTTCCTCGTCCGCGCGGTCGGGAGCAACGCCGGGGCGGTCGAAGGCATGGTCATCACGCCGGAGCAGTACCGCCAGGCCATCGCGGCCAACCCCGGCGCCCTGCGCGACCAGCGCGACGCCGTCGTCTTCGACCGCTGGGTCCCCGACAAGCCTGAGGAACTGCCGCCGACGCACATCATGGCCATCGACTGCGTCCCGCCGGGCATGCCCGCATCCGCCGGCGAGACGTTCGACAAGCCGCTCATCCGCAAGTGGGAGCAGGGCCACCCGCTCATGTCGTACCTGAACCTCCGCAACGTCTTCATAAGCGCCGCCCGCCGCGTGAGCGTCTCCGAGCCGGCCAAGGGGCAGCGGCCGGTGGAGCGAGTGGCCGAGATGGTGACATCGCCGCTGGTCCTCGCGTGGGAGCGCCCGATGCCCAACGGGAACGGCGGCGCTAATCCCGCCGCGAGCCGGCCGGCATCCGCCCAGGCCGTCAAGCCGCAGCGGTTCGTCGTCCTGGGCTTCAACCCTCGCGATTCGGACATCGTCCTTCGCAAGGAACTGCCGCTGCTCCTGTGGAACAGCTTCCTGTGGTTCTCCGACGCCTCCGAGCCGCCGACGCAGGTTGCGCCGGGCGGGACGATCCGGCTTCCGTCGGGCGAGTCAGCCGACGCCAGGTCGGCGAGCGTTACCTCGCCCGACGGCCGTGTTGAGACCGTCCCAATCGACGCGGCCGCCGGCGATGCGTACTTCGCCGGCACGGCGGCCCCCGGCGTGTATCGCTACCGCATCGGCAAGGCACAGGGCTCATTCGCCGTCAACTGCGGTTCCGCGGGCGAATCGGACGTGCGGCCGACGGAGGATATGGGCTTCAAGCCCGAGGCGCTTGATGCGGCTAAGCTGGCGGCCGTCGCGCCGGGCGGGCGAAGGTTGTGGCCGTACCTGCTGGTGGCGGTGGCCGTGCTGCTGGCGTTCGAGGCGGTCGTCTTCCACCGCCGCATTTACTTCTGACAGACAGGAATCCGTTTCTCGTCGATGAAGCATCTGGAACTGGTCAACCCGTGGGCGATGGCGCTGCTGGCGGCAGTACTGCCGGTAGTCCTCTGGTCGGCGTGGCGGACCTACGATCCCATGCGCCGCGGGCGGAAGCTCCTCGTTCTGCTCGCCCGCGTGCTTGTCGTGCTGGCGGCCGTCATCGGGCTGGCATCTGTCCGCTGGTGGCGCAGCGAACACGAAGACAAGGTGTGCGTCGTCGCCATGCTCGATGTTTCCCGCAGCGTGCCCGCGGGCGCGATAGGCGAGGCCGAATCGAAGATCGAGGAACTCCTCGCCAAGGTCGATGATTCCCACGCGGCCGGGCTGATCCTGTTCGCCGGCAATGCCCGCGTGGCCATCCCACCTGGCACGGCCAAGCCGTCGACCGGCGCCGCCCGCAGGGCGATAGACGCCGCTCGCGCCGGCGCGGACGGCAAGGCCGCAAGCCGCCCCGCATCGTCCGCCGCGGCGGACCTCGACCTGGAGGCCACCAACGTCGAGCGCGCGCTCGACCTGGCGATGGGCGTGTTCCCGCCGGGCTTCGGCCGCAGGATCGTCCTGTTCTCCGACGGCAACGCCACCGATGGCGACGCCGTGAGCAAGGCGGCACGCTGCCGCGCATCGGGCATCGACCTGAACACCGTCCTTCTCTCGCACGAGCGGGCCCCGTTCGACGTGGCCGTCACGTCGGTCTCGCTGCCATCGGGCATCGTGCCGGGCGTCGGTTTCGACGTGACGGTGCGGACTGCCGCGCGGGCCGAGTGCGACGCGACGCTGTCGCTCTACCGCAACGGCTACATGCTGGAGCAGCGCAAGCTCAGCCTGCCGGCCGGCGCTCACAACGAGACGTTCCGCCAGCGGCTTGATGAGCCGGGCCTCTACCTGTATCGGGCGACGATATCCAGCCCGCGCCAGCAGGCCAACCTGGACAACAAGGCCGCGTTCGCGTTCACCCGCCTGCGGACGGTCCCCAAGGCGCTGGTCCTGGGCGAGGCGGACCTGGAGGCCCGCCAGCTTATGGCGGCCCTGCGTGATGGCGGCATCGTCTGCGAGTTCCGCACGGCCGACGGCGCGCCGGAGCAGTTGCCGGACCTGCTGGACTTCGACGCGGTGATCCTCAACAACCTTCGCGCCTCATCGCTGAATGCGCCGCAGCAGCGGCTATTGCGCGACTACGTCGAGATCTTCGGCGGGGCGATGCTGGTCATCGGCCTGGACTCGGTCGGCGGCTACGCCGGCACGCCCGTGGAGGATGCGCTGCCGGTCGTCTGCGGCCTGGACCGCCTGGGAAAGGTCTCGACGTCCGTCGTCGTCATCGCGGATACATCCCGCAGCCTGATCCTCGCCGACGCCGAAGAGCGCCAGGCCTCCGGGACGACTCAGCCGGCGGGCTTCGTCAGCCGTCCGGACATCATCCGGCGCACGGCCAAGCAGATCCTCGGCGGCTTGAGCGAGCGCGACTATTTCGGCCTGATCGGCTTCGGCTCCGAGATGTACGCCCCGCGATGGGTGGTCCGCCCGCAGAAGGTGTACGACCGCGCCAAGATCGAATCGGCCATCGAGGGCCATCTGCTCACGACGCCGCGCTTCGACGACCCGCAGGCCCTGGCCGAACTCATCCAGCGCATGGCCGCCCCCGCGTCTCCCGTGCCGCCCGATCAGCTCGCGCGGGACATAGAGGCCCTCGCCGACCAGCAGCACCTGCCGCACATCGGCGCCAAGGCGATCATGCCCTACGTCAGGAACAAGCTCAAGGCCACAAAGGAGGCGATCAACCCCGACGAGCTGGCGGCGGCCGTCGAGCGGCTGCTTGAGCCCAACGCCTTCCTGGCCCGGTCAAACGCCTCGCGGTCCATCCTCCGCGCGGTCAGCGAACTCAAGCAGCGCGAGACCGCTCGCAAGAGCATCATCATGCTCACCGACGGCTATTTGGAGGGCGGCGGGAAGGTCGACACCACGCCCGAGCCCGTCAAGAGCTGGGATGGCCCGCCGAAGGGCGCCAAGGAAGCGCCGGCCAAGCCCAAGGTGTTCCACGACGTGGAGTACGACCGGCTCGCGGGCCAGCTCGCCGCCGACGGCATCACGATCTCCACCATCGCCCTCAAGGAGGCCGACGCGAACAAGAACCTGCTGGAAAACATCTCGCGGTGGGGCCAGGGCGGCTCCTACCGGCTGGACGATCCGGCCGCGTTCGCCGAGCAGTTCCGCAAGGAACTGGAGGCCGTCGGCAAGCCGCGCGTCATGGAGTTCCCGTTCCGGGCCCGCAAGGTGGCCGACTCTCCGCTGGTTCGCGGCGTGGACGTGTCGGTGGCGCCGCAGCTCTTCGGCTACGTCCGCACCGCGCCCAAGCTCGGCGCGAGGAACATCCTGGCCGCCCCGCCTGATTACGAGCCGCTCCTGGCAAGCTGGGACTTCGGCGCGGGCAGGGCGGCAGCCTTCACGGCCGACGCCCAGGAGCGGTGGGCGTCGCTCTGGATTCGCGACTGGTCCCAGGGGTTCAACCGGCTCTGGAGCACCGTGGTCCACGGCCTGTGCGAGCGGCCGGCGGACCGGCGAATCGTGCCGCAGCTCGACGTGGCGGGGCAGCACGTCCAGCTCTCCGTCGATTTCCTGGATGAGTCCAGCCGCTTCCTCAACGGCCAGGCGCTCAAGGCCCGCTTCTACTGGCTGGGCGAGGAGGGGTACATCTTCTCGCGCACGGCGATGGAGGAGGTCCCGATGGCCCAGGTGGCCCCCGGCCGCTACGCCTGCGAATATCGCGCGCCAAGGAGGGGCATCTACATCGCCCGCGTGTCGGGCGATGGGCCGAGGGACGTGGCCGCCGCCGGATTTGTCGTGTCGCTGCTGGCCGAGGACACCAGCCTGACGGCCGACGAGGCGGCGCTTGGCAGATGGGCGACGGCCGGCGGCGGCGAGTTCGCCGACAAGGGCGGGTCCTCACTGGCATGGATGAGCGCTGCGACCAAGACACGTGAAACTCCCGTCGATGTCAGCATGTGGGCTGTCGTGATCGGGGCGATCATATTCGCAATCGACGTGGTCCTGCGGCGATGGCCGGCGTTCGCACAACTGCCGCGAGGTAAGGCAAAATGAAGAATGCAGAATGCAAAATGATGAAGTGGAGAAAGGCACCTCACCTCTTCCACTTCTGCATTCTGCATTCCGCATTTCTCATTTTGCCTTTCTTTGCGGTCGTCGGCCTTGAGGGCACGGCCTCCGCCCAGGACGCCGCGGATGAGTTCCAGAAGATCACGCTCAAGCAGGTCATGGGGCGGGGCTGGACGGAGTTTGAGCGCACCTTCGCCGCGCTGACGGCCGACCCGCGGAACGACCAGGCGTTCGGGGAGATGTCGGTCGTGGTGGGCGAGGCCGGGGCCGTCAACAAGGTCGCTCCGTACCTGGAGATGCTCGTCCAGCAGCACCCCGACGACGCGGCCCTGCGGACCGTCATTGCCCGCGTGTACAAGGACCTCATTCGCGACCCGGCCAAGGCGCGGGAGCACTTCGAGGCAATCCTGAAAAAGGACCCCGACGACTTCTTCGCCCACTTTCAGCTTGGCTCGATGCTGGCGCGGCAGGGCGACAAGACGTTTACGGAGGCGGTGACGCACTACCGCACGGCCGCGGAGAAGGTCCCCCGCCAGCACGCCGATCTGCGGACGCGAATCCTCAAGGAGCTGGGCGATCTCCTCTACTCCCGTCGGGAGGCCAACGCCCAGTATGAGAAGGAGGCCTTCGCCGCATGGGACGCCATGACTGCCGGCACGCGGCGGTTCGACCTCCAGACATACGAGGAACTGGCGGGCGAGTATAGGGCCCGCTCCCTCTGGGCCAAGGTCCAGGAGACATACGAACGTTACTTCAGCGTTCTGGCCGAGATCAACGACACGCCGGACAACGTCACTCGCTGCAAGCTGAGGACCCGCATCGCGGAGGCCTGCGAGAACCAGGGCTCCTTCGCCAAGGCCATCGAGGCGTACACCGAGGCCATCGGCCTGCTGGATGAGAACACCTGGCAGCGGCGCAAGCTGGAGTCGGCCGTCAGGCTTTGCCAGGAGAAGCTCGGCCAATCCGCCGCCCACGAGGCCCAGTTGCGGAAGGCCGTCGCGGACAATCCCAACAGCATCCCCGCCCGCCAGTCGCTGGCGCGGATGCTGGTGCAGGCCGGGCGGCTTGACGATGCGGCGATGCTGCTCGAGGAAGCCCGCAAGATGTCCCCGCGCCACGTGCCGGTCCTCAACGCGCTTGAGAGCATCTACCGCAAGAACGGCAACGGCGACGCCCTGGCGGCCATCCTCCGCGCGAGGATCGAACTGTCGCCGGAGGACTTCAACGCCTGCGTGGACCTGGCCGACCTGCACGTCCGCGCCAACCGGACGGCCGAGGCCCAGAACGTCCTTGGGGAGCTGGAGTCCTCGCCGAGCCGCCTGCCGGAGAAGTTCCTCATGCTCGCGCGTGCTTACGCGCGGTACGGCATGGCCAAGCGGGCGTTCGTGCTCTACAAGCAACTGGCCGATTCGACCGGCGCGACCAACGAGGACCGGCTGGAGTTCTGCGACTTCTGCCTGGCGCACTCAACTGTCGAAGGCTTTGCCGATGAGGCGTCCGCCCTGGCGGGCAGGCTGTGCAGCGAAGGCAAGCTCGACGCCGGGGGGTACGTGCGGCTGTCAGATGTCTTCCGCGCCCACGACAGGAACGACATGGCGCTGGGCCTTCTCGCCCGCGGCCTGTCCGACGACCGGGCCTGCGGCAGAAAGCCCGGCGGCGTGGAGGACCAGCAGGCGATCTTCGCGCTCAACTCGGCGATGTCGGACCTGGAGCACAGGATGGGGACGGGCCATCACGCCCAGGCCATCGGCAGCACGCTCAAGGCGCTGCTGGCCGCGCCGGACATCCACTTCAAGCGGGCGCTGAACGACCGGCTCATCACGCTGCTGACCAACTATGGCCACCGAGGCAAGCTGCTCTACACCAGCCAGGAAGAGGCGGGCGAGCCGCGCCAGTTCGGCGGACCCAAGGGCGCGGGCGTCGCGCCGTGGGTCGACTTCCTGAACACGCAGGCGAACTCGCGTGAGGCCGCCGACCTCTGGATGCTCCTTGGGCAAATCCATGAGGCGGTCGAGGTGGACGTCGAAATGCGGCCGGCCGCCGCGACGCAGGCCTCGCAGCCCGCGCCCAAGAGGATCAAGACCGACCTGGCGCAGGCGCGGCTGTGCTACCAGAAGGTCATCGACATGGAGTTCCAGAACCTGGACGCCCACCTGGCTATGGCCCGCGTGCTGGCTGATCCGGCCGTCGATGAGTACGAGAAGGCGATCAACGAGCTGGAGGTGCTGAGCCTTCTGAACCCCGTGGCCAAGTGGGAGTCCATGCAGGCCATAGGCGACCTGCTCGCGACCGCCGGCGAGAACGCCCAGGCCAGGGACAGGTGGCAGACGGTGGCCCAGCAGTCGGCGGGCGAGCCGGACCTGCTGGAGCAGATTTCGATGCGGATGTTCCGGGCGGGCGACATGGCGCAGGCGCTGGAGCTGGCCCAGCGGGCCAGGACGATCAGCCCCTATGTCTTTTCGTATCGCGAGGCATGCGCGAACCTGCTGGCACGTTCATCGGCGGCCGAGGGAACGCCCGAGGCGCTGGGACGGTACGTGGACGAGGCGGCCGAGGCGCTGAAGCTGGCGCAATCGTCGCCGCCCCTGGCGGATTTCATCCCCGGCCTGACCAGGGCGCTCTTCGACGGCCGGGCGAACCTGGCCCGCAGCCACTTTGAGAAAGGCGACTTCAAGGCGGCAAGGCAGCAGTTCGAGGCGGCCGAGAAGCTGCTGGCCTCCAAGGCATCGACCCAGACCGCCACCGCCCCTGCCCCAGGCGCGGATCGCTCCGCGGACGTGCAGGTGCAGATCGCCCGGTGCATCGAGGCGCTGGGCGACCGCGCGGAGGCTATGCGGCGGTACGAGGCCATCCTCAAAGACAACCCTGACGCGACATGCTGGGTCTGGACGGGCATGACTGTTTCCGGAGAGACCTTCCTGACATTGAAGCGCGGCGGCCAGCTCGCCGAAGGCCCGCGCCGCGCGACGACGGCGGCCGCCGGTGCGCGAATCACGGCGACCGCCTTGCCGGAGATCGACCTGCACGATTCCGTCCGCGCATTGCTGTCGGTTCCCGGCGGGGCAGGCGGCACGGTCTACATCGAGGGCGCGAGGCAGCGCCACCGTGTTGACGCGGCCGGCGGCAAGCTCCTTGGCTCCAGCGCCAGGCCCGAGGCGATGGGCCAGGGCCCGACCACGCTGTTGCCCGCGGGCGATCCGCCGAACGCAAACGCGATCCTCGTCCACGACAACGACGTCCGCGCAATCCGCCTGGACACAGGCCAGGCAATCTGGACGCGAAGTGCGGCGGACATTGAGAAGTTCGGCAGGATTCAGTCCGTCAGGATCGCCGGCAAGACCGTCATCATCGGCGGCCAGAAGGGCATTCAGGCCCTCGACATCGCCAGCGGCGCCCAGGCTTATGAGCGCCTGGGCGACGGCATATTGTTCGACACGGACGTGCCCGCCCGCGCCGGAGTTGTCGTGCTCTCCACGCCGGAAGGCGCGCCGCCCAGGTGTCCCAGGCAGTGCCTTACACTGGCCCCCGATACCGGCAAGGTGATCGTGGGCAGGATTCTGCCGGCGAAGACCGCCTCCATCCTGTGGCACCCGCCCGTGCTGGCCGGCGACATGGTCCTGCTGACCGACTCGCTCAACGGCACGCTGTACGGCGTGGATGCGAAGACCGGGCAGGACCGGTTCACGTTCACCTTCGACGCGCCGGCGATGTCCCAACCGATGGTCGTCGGCGACGCGGCGTTCATCCATACCTTCCGCGGCGGGACGGTCCGCGTCACGGCCGTGGACCTCAAACGGCTGCGCGTCCGGTTCGACGTCTCGCTCAGGGATGGCCGGTGCGCTGTGGACGCCATTTCGACCAAGGACCTGCCGCCGCTGGCCTGGAAGGACAGGTTGCTCTACTATGACTCCCGGACAGGCGGCGTGGTCGCCCTCGGGCAGGCGACGGGCGGTGTCCAGGCCGTATCGCTGGCCGGCGCCCAACAGACCACCGCGCCGGCGAGCCAGCCAGGCGCGGGCTTCTCCGCTGCCGCCTGGACGCTCTGCGGCGACACGCTCTGCTTGAGCTCGTCGGATGGACAGGTGCGTATGTGGCAACTCAAACTGCAAGGCGGAATGTAAAATGCAGAATGCAGAATGAAGAAGGCAAAGCGACAACCTGGAGTCTGTAACTTCTGCATTCCACATTTCGCATTCTGCATTTTGCCTTCATTGGTTTCGGCGGCCTTGCTCGCACCGTGCCCTTCATTCGGCGCGGAGGCGCCCGAATTCCGCACGAAGTTCGACCGCGACATCGTACCTGGCCGGCCGTCGCTGGTCTGCGCGAGGGTGGAGAAAGGCCCGGCCATCGACGGTGAGGTGGACAAGGACCCGGTCTGGCAAGCCCTGTCCGACAAGGCCAGGACGCACGGGGCATGGTCGCAACTGGCCCGCAAGGACGCTTCCGGCCGGCAGACCGTGGTCTACTCCTGCTTCGACAACCAGAACCTCTACTTCGCCTTCGTCTGCGAGGAAGGCGAGCTCCAGGGCATCCGGATGGACGGCAACCTCACCCAGCCCGGCAAGATGGTGGGGCCGGATGACTGCGTCGAGGCGATCATCGAGGTCGGCGGCGTCCAGGGCGAGGGCGAGGCATACTCGTTCCGGGCCAACTTGCGCGGCCACCACACCGGCTGGGGGCTGATCGGCGTGCCGCCCAACCTTGGCTACCACACTCCAGAATGGAAGTCGGCCGGCAAGTTCGGCCCCAACCGCTGGATGGTCGAGATGGCCGTCCCGTTTGACACGATCAAACGCCGGCCGGGACAGAAGGGCAT
Organism: Phycisphaerae bacterium; assembly: GCA_041946855.1. Classification (GTDB taxonomy): domain Bacteria; phylum Planctomycetota; class Phycisphaerae; order SM23-33; family SM23-33; genus JBHGBE01. The sequence continues at coordinate 27,215 of JBHGBE010000050.1, forward strand.
GCCCGTGCCCGCGAGGGGCGACGTGATCGGGCTGAAGCTGGTCCGCTACGGCTCGCAGCAGTCGGACCCCAAGAACCGAATGGTCAGCACGTGGAACACGGACATCGCCACGCCGCTGATCTATGTGACGGGGTGCAACGGCCTGCTGTACTTCGAGGACGCCAGCGCTCTCGATGATGGCGACTTCACTCGGCCGGACGCTCAATCGCCCTGGAAGCGAACGGGGGACGTTTCAGCGCCCGCGGAAGGCAAGACAGGCCTTGTGCTCGCCGCCGGCGCGTCGGTGAGCCAGGCGGCGGCCGTGCATCCGTCGAGTTACTACCTCCTCCGCGTGGAGCACGAGCCAGGCCAAGTCCCTGAAGTCCAGGTAGACGGCAAGCCTATCGCCATGAAGGACGGCGGAACCGGCATCTGGACCGCCGGCAAACAGGACAAGCTCACGCTGGCCCTGGCCGCGAAGGGCAGCGGCGGGCCGGTGGCGCTCAAGCGGGTCGCCCTGGAGTACCAGCCGAGCGAGGAGCCGCAGGGAGTCTGGTGCCTGACGAACAACTACCGGCGAGCGGACAGGAACGTACGCTCGCTCGTCAAGGATGCCCCCGACGGCAGGTACCAGTATGTCGCCATCGACTACGCGGGGAGGATCACGGGCGACAACAACCCGTCCATCGACATGAAGGTCTGGTCGTTCGACTACAGCCTGCGGATCGAGGACCTGGGCGGGCGCGAGGGCTGGATCCCGTTCAGCAAGGGCAGCCTGACCGGCCGGCCGGAGGCGGTCTTCTGGCAGACGGACAACCCGGCCGGGTACCCCTGGGGTCGCCACACGCAGGTCCTCGACATCGACCTGGGGGCGGAATACTACGTCCGCGGCCTGGACGTGCTGTGGCCCGGGCCCAACGTCGAGAACTTCGAGATCTGGGGCAAGCTCAAGGATGAGGATGAATGGACGTACCTGTACGCGGGCGACGGGCAATACGTCGAGCCATCCCAACGCAGGAAGCACCGGCGCGGGTACGAGAGTGTCCGCGGGCTGGACTCGGTCGTGCGGTTCCTGCGATGGCGGGCGTTCCAGGTGGCCGGGGACGCACTGGTCGGCCCGCAACTGGACGGCATCCAGGAGTTCTGGGTGTGGGGCCAGCCGCTATCCGACCAGAACCGGCAGGCGGGCATCAAGCCGTTCAAGCCGTGGGTGCCGGACAAGACCGTTCCGCCCGTCAAGGCGGAGACGGCCGTGCTGAACCCGGATGCGCCTCTGATCATCCCGCGGCCGCGGAAGCTGGACAAGGTGGATGGTTGGTTCGTCATCGGCCCCAGGACCCGGATCGTCGCCCAGGACCAGGCGGAGGCCAGGAAGGTCGCCAGACAGATTCACGATGAGGTACACGAACGCTGGCAGATAGACGTGCCAGTCCAAACTGAAGGGACTGGCGACAAGGGACTAGCGACCAGGCCGGCCGGGGACCTGGCGGACAACGTCATCTACCTCGGCGTGCTGGGCTTGGGCGGCGCGGCCGGACGCGTCGCCGATGAGGAAGGACTTTTCCGGGACAAGGCCGACCGCGACAGGCCGCAGGCCTACGGCCTGTCCGCCAGTCCAAAGCGCGTGGTCGTGATCGGGCGGGACGACGACGGGCTTTACTGGGGCGTGCAGAGCCTGATGATGGCCCTGCGATGGAAGAGCGCTGACAATGCCGCGGCCGCCGGCCCGGCGTGCAGGGGCATGAAGATCGCCGATTGGCCCGGCACGTTCGACCGCTCCATCTACAACCACAAGGGCTACGCCGCGATCCTCAACGTGCCGGCGAGCGAGGTCCCGCGCGTCAAGCGCCTATGCCGATTGCTGTCGCGGTTCAAGTTCAACGCGATCTACGTCAACCCGTCCCACGGCGACGGGCAGACCTGGGCCTACACCTCATACAGTTGGCCCAAGGGCACGATGGCCAGGCTCTGCCGTGAGATTAGGGATGAGTGCCACGTCGAGATCCGGCCGATGCTCCTGACCACTGAGGGGATGGGCGGCAGTTGGTGGCGGAACTTGCTGTCGAACGGGCATGCCCTGGACACCGCCGAGAACGACCCGGACGAGAACGTGCGCGAGCTGGGCGTCTCCACGAACGCCTGCCCGCTCGACCCCAAGACATACGAACTGGCCTTTGAGAAGATCGACCAGACGCTTGAGGACTACGCCAACCCCGGCAAGGTCTGGATGTGGGGGCAGGCATACGCGGACCCATCCATGGGCGCCCGGTGGGCCATCTGCCGCCGCTGCCAGAAGAGCGGCAAGACGCCGGAGGAGATCTACGCCTACTTCCTGGGCCGCGTGGCGGAACACCTTGCCATGAAGGACACGCGCGGGCTCCTGGTCAGCCCGTTCCTCCGATACGGCGAACGGGACCCGAAGGATCACCGGATGATCTCAATGGATATCCGGGACGTGCCCAAGACGCTGCGCGTGAGCCTTCCGGAGCCGGAGCAATGCACCGAGGCGGTGATGGAGGCGGTCAAGGCCGCGCTCGCGCCCGCGCAGTGCGCCAACGGCCCGCGGAACTGGCCCGCTGCGGAGCGATGGGTCCGTGGCCCGTGGACCGAGACGGAAGTCCTGGTGAGCCTGGCCGGCGGGAACATCGAGTGGGGCAACGGTTCGGTCTTCCGGGATGGGACGATGGCCGAACTCGCCGAGACCCTCTGGTACTCGCCGGATGCGAAGCCGCCAGGAAGGTTGGACCTGACCGACCTTGGCGCATGGGTCTACGGCTGGTGGTTCCGGCGCGAACTGCCCGGCTGGCGCGCGGGCTCGTCGCCGGGGTTCTTCACGCTGGACCTGCGGCCCTTCGCCAACCACGACAGCCGCGCCACTGGGACGGAGACGCTGGAGCCCGGACGGCCGCCGGAGATCGACCTGCGATACGTGCCCACGGGCAAGCAGGTGCTTGGGAACGTCCAGTTCGACATCATCGACCCCGCCCGGAACAACGGCAAGAGCATCCTCATGCTCGGCCGGCCGCCAAAGAGCGTGCTGCCCAAGGTTGCGGCGACTATCGGCCAGAAGGCCGGCCCGATCCCCGTCGGGCGCAGACTCGCCAGCCTGGCCTTCCTGAGCACCCGCTGGCAGTGTACCGTGGACAGCGGCATGCACTGGGGCGAGTGCTGGCTCCGGCCCACCTGCCGCGTGGTGTTCGACGACGATACCTGGCTTGTCGTGGACGCATTCCAGTACCCGGTGGAGGGCGTGGCGATGCTGGACTGGCACGTGGCCGGCGGCCTGGGCCTCTATGCACGCATAGGGTGGGCCGGCAACTGTCCCAGCGGCCAAGGGGCAGGCCTGCCCCTCGTGGAATGGGTGAACCCGTACCCGGAGAAGGTCGTCAAGTGCCTGGACTTCTTCATGCCCGACTTCAACGGGCGCGTCAACAGCATGTGCGAGGCCATCGCCGCCATCACGGCAATCGAGCCGGTCGAGCAAGACCTGACTTTCTGGTCCAAGCGCCAGGACCGTCCGCCTCTCCTGCAACCGCCCAGGCCGCCCGCCGATCCGGCGCGCCTGCTCAAGCCGCTCGCCCCGGCAATCAGCAGCTACGAGGCGGCCAATGCCAAGGGAGGATTCGCCGACCAACTCGCCATTGGCGACGGGAAGTTCCCGTATGAACTGAAGCTGGCCGAGAATACACTCCTGTCCTCTCCCCAGAGCGTCTACTGCAACCAGAGCTTCTCGCCGCTGGGCGTGACACTGACGTTCGGCTCGCCGATCAGCCTCGGCCGTGTTGAGGTCCTGGGCCCGCACCACGCATACGGCAACATCGGCCCGCGCGAGCAGAGGTGCCAGAAGATCGACGTCACCGTCGAGATCTCCCAGGACGGCCGGACGTGGACCAAGGCCGGCGAAGTCCGGGGCACAAGCGCGGAGGCCGACTTCCAGGCGGTCGATTTGCCTGGCGGCCAGATCAAGGCGCTGCGCCTGACCGGCAACGCCGAGCCGTACCGCGAGAGCTACCACCCCGCGCAGTTCTGGGGCGGCATGTTCAACCACGTGGGCAACTGCCCGCACTTCGCGTGGAGACTGTTCGCGGCAGACGGCGGACCAGGGAAGAAGGATAAGTGACTATCGAAAAGAGAGGACAGAAGAGGCAGGAGCGAAGAGAGATGAACCGCTTTTCAAACAGGCCCTCTTCTTTTCTGTTCGCTCTTCTCTCTTCCCTCATCGCCTTTGCGCTGTCAGCGTTGCCGGTTGACGGGGCCGAACCCGGGGAGCAATTCCGCACCAAGTTCGACCGCGAGACCGCGCCCGGCCGTCCGACGCTGATCTGTTCGCGAGTTGACAAGGGCCCCGTCATAGATGGCGACGTTGACAAGGATCCCGTCTGGCAATCCGTAGCCGCCAGAAGCCGTACGCGCGGCGCGTGGACGCAGCTCGCCTCGAAGGATGTATCCGGCCGTCAGACCGTCGTCTATTCATGCTTCGACGACGGGAACGTCTACTTCGCCTTCGTCTGCGAGGAGAGCGAGCTTCAGAACGTCAAGATGGACGGGGACCTCGGCACCGGCCATTTCCTGGGCAAGGACGACTTCGTCGAGGTCACGCTCGAGGTCGGCGGCCTCCAGGGCGACGGGCAGGTCTACTCGTTCCGGGCCAACTCCCGCGCGGCCGCTCCGGGATGGGGCGGCCTGGGCATCCCTTCGGACAAGGCCGAAGGTCCGGTGCCTCTGATCGGCGGCGACTGGCATCGGCCCCAGTGCAGGAGCGCCGGCAAACTCGGCCCCAACCGGTGGATGGTCGAGATCGCGATCCCCTTTGACACGCTCAAGAAGCACACGCGCGACAAGGGCCTGGCCGCGCCTTCGCGCGGCGACGTGCTCGGGCTGAAGCTGGCCCGCTACGGCGCGCTGGGGCAGGACCCAAAGACGCGGATGATCTCCACGTGGAACACGGACATCGTCTATCCGTACATCCACATCTGCGGGTCCAACGGCCTGCTGTACTTCGAGGACTCCAGCGCGCTGGTCGACGGCGACTTCACGATGCCGCAGGCCGCCTCGCCGTGGAAGAGGACCGGCGACGTGACGGCCGTGTCATCTGCTACGCAGCCCGCGCTCCAACTGGCCGCCGGCGCGACGCTCGCTCAGACGGCGGCCGTGCACCCATCGAGTTACTACATTCTCCGTATCGAGCATGACGGAAAGGCGCCGCCGGAGCTTCTGGTCGACGGCAGGAAGCTGGAGTTGAAGGATGGCAAGGCCGGGCTGTGGACCGCCGACAAGCAGGAGAAGGCCCAGGTCACGCTCCAGGCCAAGGACGCAGTCACGGTCCGGAAGGTGACGATGGAGTATCAGCCCGGCGAGGAGCCGCCGGGGCCGTATTGCCTGACCAACAACTACCGACGGCCGGAGCGCAACATCCGCGCCCTCCAGCCGGATGCGCCCGATGGCAGCTATAAATACGTGCGGATCGACTACGCCGGCCACGTCGTCGCGGATGACAACCCCGCGATCAAGTTCGCCGGCGACGGTTCCGCCTACCAGGGATGGGCGTACGACTACAACCTGCGTGTCGAGGACCTCGGCGGCAAGGAGGGATGGATTCCCTTCCGCAAGGGCAGTCTGACCGCCCAGAACAAACCAGTCTTCTGGAACCCCGCCAACCCCGGCGACTATGCCACCTGGGGCCGCCACCCTGTCGTGCTCGACGTGGACCTCGGGCAGGAGTACTGGGTCCAGGGCCTGGACATCCTCTGGCCGGGACCGAACATCGTCAACGTCGAGGCGTGGGGCAAGGCGGCCGAAGGGGACGAATGGACGCTGCTCTACATGACATCCGGCCAGTACGTCGAGCCCGCCAACCGAAAGCCCCGGCGCGGCTACGACAGCGTCCGGGGGCTGGATTCCGTCATCCGCTACGTGCGTTGGCGAACAAGGCCGGCGACGGGCGACTGGTCATATCCCCAGATGGACGGCGTCCAGACCTTCCGCGTGTGGGGCCAGCCCAAGGGCGATCACGCCGGCATCAAGGCCCTCAAGCTGTACGTGACCGACAAGAAGGTCCCGCCCGTCAAGCCCGAGACGGCCGTGCTGGACGGCGATACCCCGCTCATCGTTCCCCGGCCAAAGAAGATGGAACTGGAACAAGGCTGGTTCCTGGTCAACAGCCAGACGCGCATCGTCGCCCAAGACCATCCGGAGGCCAGACGCGTTGCGCGGCAGGTTCACGATGAGATCCTGGATCGATGGCAGATCGACGTGGCGGTGCAGATAGAAGGGACCAGGGATGAGGCACTAGCGACCAGGACAGCGGATGGTTCCCCCATCTCCGGGAACGTCATCTACCTGGCAATCCCCAAGCTCAACGAGACGGCACGGAAAATCGCCAGCGAAGAAGGGCTGGGAAATGAAGCCACGCGAGGAGAAGGTCAGGCAAGCGCGCCATCCGCCGATACTCCTGGTCCCAAGTCCCTGGTCGCGAGTCCCTCAATCCTGGACAAACCCCAGTCCTACGGCCTTCGCTGCTCGGCCAGGCGGATCGTCATCGCCGGCGGCGACGCCGAGGGCCTCTACTACGGCGTCCAGAGCATGATGATGGCCATGCGCTGGCGCAATGCGCTCGACAAGCCCGACGGCGGTAGCCCGGCCCTGCGCTGCATGAAGGTGCTCGACTCGCCCGGCAGCGTCCTTGAACGCGGCGTCTACCACCGCCGGCCGTACCCGGTGATGCTGGTCTTCCCGGAGTCCGACATCGGCCGCATCAAGCGGATTTGCCAACTGCTCTCGCGCTTCAAGTTCAACGTCATCTACCTCGGCCCGCATTGGGACGATTCCCTGTCCGCCGGGCCGCGGATGACGCCGTGGGCCCGGAAGCTCCTGCCAAAGCTCTGCCATGAGGTCCGGGAGGAGTTCCACATCGAGATTCGCCCGACCATCCTCTATGAGGAAGGCGAGGGCGGCAGCTACTGGAAGGATCTATCCGCCGACGCGCTGGACCTGCGCGAGCACGATCCCGACGAAAACCCACGGGAAATGGGCAACAGCCTCAACCTCTGCCCGCTGGATGAGCGGACCTACAAGCGTCATTTCGCCATGATCGACGAGATACTGGAGGACTTCGACCATCCCAGCAAGGTCTGGATGTTCGGCCAGACCTATGCGTCGCTTGCGGAAGGCGCGCGGTGGGCGCAATGCCGCCGGTGCGTCAAGAGCGGCAAGAGCCCCGAGGAGCTGTACGCCTACTTCATCACCCGCATCGCGGAGCACCTCCAGGAGCGGCACGTCAAGGGGCTCTTCCGCTGCCCATGGCTGAGATACGGTGGCCAGCGCGCTGCGAAGGACCGCCGGATGATCTCCATCGACCCGCGCGACCTGCCGGCCGGCCTGGAGTTCGACCTCTGGCATCCGGAGGACCCGCTGTACTCGCAGTTCAACGCGAACAAGGAATTCATCGCCGAGTACTTCAAGCCGGCCGCGACCGCCAACGGCCCGCTGGAGTGGCCATGCTCCGAGCGATATCTCCAGGACGCCCCCCAGAGCGAGACGGACATGCTCACTACCATGTCCGGCCAGGGGGCGAGCGTCTATTTCACGGTCACTGCCAAGGACACCCTCGCCGATATCGCCGAAGCCTTCTGGTACAGCCCGGAGCCTGCCCCAGCGGGCCGTCTCGACAAGTACGCCATGAGCGACTTCGTTCACGCGTGGTGGTACGGCCACGACCGCCCCGCCTGGCGAGCGGGCGACCGGCCGAAGTTCATGCCGCTGGATCTGCGCCCCTGGGCCAATCACCCAAGCCACGCGACGGGCCTGGAGACGATGGAGGCCGGCCGGCCCGCTGAGATCGACCTGCGCTACCTGCCGACCGGCCTCCAGACGCTCGCCGGCGTGCCGTTCGATATCATCGACCCGGCGACGCGGAACGGCAACGGACTGGTGATGATGGGACGCCCCGTCGCCGGGACGCTCCCGAAGGTCGCCGCGACGATCCGCGAGGGCGCCGGCCCGATCCCCGTCGGTAGGAAGATCGCCAGCCTGGCCTTCCTCCGCAAGGGATGGCATTGCCGCACGGAAAAGATGTACTTCGGTGAAACTTGGTTGCGGCCCACCTGCCGCGTGGTCTACGACGACGACACGTGGCTGGTGGCCGACTGCTTCCTGATCTGGCACGCGGGCCTGTTCGATGATGGGTGGGACCACAACGACATGATCACGCTGCCTTACTACCGCGCGGGCTGGTATGGCAACTGCCCGACGGGCTCGAAGGTGGAACTGGACGCGGCGGAGTGGGTCAATCCGTACCCGGACAAGACCGTCAAGCACGTCGACTTCTTCACGCCGGAGTTCGCGGACAAGAACGGCAAGCGCGTCAGCGACATGATGGAGGCGCTCGTGGCGATGACCGCCGTCGAGGCGACGCCGCGCGACCTGGCCTTCTGGAAGGCCCGCGCCGAATCGCCCAAGGCGCAGGCGGCCTACTGCGACCTGCCTCCGCTCCTGCCCCCGCGAAGGGAACAATCCGGTGTGGTGCTGAAGCCCGTCGGCGACATGGGCGGCCGGACTGATAACCTGCGTTCGCTGCTCCAGACGGCCGCCGGGCAGATCGGCTACACGCTCAAGCCGCTTGGCCAGGGCAAGTGCGCCCGGCACTTTACCGACATCTACGACCTGGCCTATTGCGACGTGGACTTCAGCGACTTCGGCGTCGAGGTCACCTTCGACAAACCCTTTGTGTTGTCGCGGGTCGAGCTTCGCGGGCCGACGTCGCTGGGGGGACACTGGGGCGCGTTCGCCACGAGGGCCAAGAAGGCCGACGTCGCCGTCGAGGTTTCCGAGGATGGCAAGACCTGGCGCAAGGCGGGCGAGCTGCGGGGAATCTCCGCCGACGCGGACTTCCTCCCCGTGGACCTGGGCGGCGCGGCAGGGATCCCCGTCAAGGCCGTCCGCATGACAGGCACGGCCGGCCCCTATCGCCTGCACTATCATCCCGTCCAGGTCCAGGGCGACATCTTCTGGCGGGGAGTGCCGCATTACAACCCCAGTTTTACCTGGCGGTTTGTCGCCCCCAAAGGCCGATAGAATATTATCGGCAGCGGGCCGATTATCTGCGGACATTCGGCGCTCGCGGCAGTAGAATTCCCCAGGCAGCCAATGCCCTGTCCAATCCGGCCTCGGACGGCCGGGAGCCCCGACTCGCCGGGGCTTTGTTCGGTGTACTGACGCCTATGGAGATCACGTGACCCAAGTTCATGCCGATACCCGTCGCCCGGCCGCCTTGATCCGCCGTGGGTCGTCGCACGTGGCGACCTCGACCTGCCCTGCGAAGCGCGAGCGGGCAAGGATGCCTCGCGTGGGCCTGACGGGCTTCGTGCGCCTGTGGTGGGGCAAGGTCAGGCGCGCCTTCCTGGGACGCGCGCTGCCGGGCTATGTCCGCCGGCGTCTCGCCTTGCGCCGCGGCAGTTGCACGCGGTGCGGGGCGTGCTGCCAACTGGGCATGGTCTGTCCATCGCTGGCCGCCGACCCTTCGGGCCTGGCCTTATGTGTGAAATACGACTCCAAACGGCATCAGAACTGCTTCCACTTTCCGATAACCCAGTCCGACCTGCGCGACCGGGACCTCATCCTTCCCGGCACGCAGTGCGGGTACTGGTTTCCCGATCAGGCCGATGAGCCGCCCGCCCGGCGCAAGCCCGCGAAGAAGCGATGACCCAGCCCCTGGCCGGCGCACGCGCCCGAACCTCGCGGGAAATCCACAAGGATGAACAGGCCGGTTGTGCTTGCCGGAATGGTTGCCCGGCGTTATGTTCATAGGTCGGAAGCTCCTGCCAGCGTAGCTCAACGGTAGAGCACGGCTTTTGTAAAGCTGAGGTTGTGGGTCCAAATCCCACCGCTGGCCGTTTGTCAATCAGCGACAGATATTGACGCGATTGGACAGCAGTTACCTTTGTTCCGACCAGGTAAAGACTTGGGGCGCCATCGTCCGAGCTTGCCGGGGTCGTTTTACTGCCAGGGGTTGACATCCGTTGTCGCCGGTGGACTGCATTCCGGCACCGTTTCCGGCACCGGCGGCACCGATTCCGGCACCGATTCTATGGCCCGTCCGTGCCTGTGGCCGCCTGATTCGAGGCGTGGCGTCGCGCGTTGCCGATCCTCGGCAACGTCTCAACAGCGCCGGCGGTGTCTATGAGTTGCAGGTGCGTATACGTGTTCATGGTCAGACGGATGTCGCTATGCCTCATCAGTTCCTGGGCGATCCTGGGTGCTACGCCGGCCCTGCTCAGGAGAGTGGCGAAGGTATGTCGCAGGCTGTGGACGTCCACGGTGCGTCCGTCGGTGTCGGCCTTGGCGATGCCCGCCGCGGCCAGGTCGCGGTCGAATATCCGCACCAGGTACTTCGGCACGTCAAACAGCCTGGTGTTCCTGGGCAACGCAAGTGGAACGGCGTTTCCTTCCTTGGCCACCTGCTGGCGATAGCGCGACAACTTCTCCCGAATATGCTCGCGCAGGTCCTCGACGAGGTCGGCCCGGAGCGGGATCTGCGCCCCCTTTCCGCTCTTGGCGTTCCTGGCGGCAAGCGTCATGCGGGATTGGGCGCCGTCGAAATGCACATCGGCCACAGTCATAGTGGCCAGTTCGTTTTTTCGGAGGCCGGTGTAGATGAGGGTCTTGTAGATCAGCGCCCGCTCCCGGCCCAGGCGCATGAGCCGCTCGCGCTGGTCAAGGCGGACGTTCGCCACCTGGCGCCCCTTGCGAGCGCCGCGGCGGATCAGAAGCGCATCCCGCAGCGGCCGTCTGGCTGCGGCGTCCAATAGGGCGTCGATCTCCTCAAGCGTCAACGGTCTGCGTCTCTTACGGTCCTCATCCACAGCCACGCCAGGAAGGCCGACAAGCGGATCGGCCGCCAGCCGGCCCTCACGAATGGCCCACTTGCAGAAGGTCATCAAGGTCGTGCGGTACTTCAACACCGTCCGAGGGGCCTTGTCGGACTTGGCGCTCTCGCTATTCAACCACTTCGTGATGCGCAGGCGTGTGATGTCGCCGATCCGCTTGAACCCGCACTCCTTTGCCAGCCTGTCCAGTTGCTTCTTGACGATGTACTGGTGAGCGGTGGATACCTTCCGACCTCGGATTGTCTTTGCCTTCAGGTAGTCCATGTACTCGGAGACATGTTCGGCTATGGGGCGCGCCACGTGGCGGGCAGCGCGGCTTTCCTCGGGCGTCAGTATGCCCGAACGTACCTTTTCCGCCTCGGCCCGCAGGTCGGCCAGCACCTTACGCGCCGCCTGCTCGTCGTGGCAATTCGTGGAGACGCGGCGCTCCACGCCTTCGGCGTCCTTGTACCTGGCGTACCAGCATCCGGCCTCGTGGATGGTCTTCCTGCCGTTGCCGGTGACCTGGGCGGTCTTGACGTTGCCGTTGCCATCTATCCAACGGGCGACCTTGCGCCCGCGTTGGACGATGATCTCAGCGCCGGGCGGCATCGGCGCCGGGTACACCTTCCTGTAGATCGTGGCCATGTTCTTCCTCGTCCGTTATCGCCGACAACAACGGACACAGGGCCGCCAGTGGCGCACCCCCTCAAGGCAATTCCGTCGTCAATTTCGGGAACTTCTGCCGGCGCTTTGCCGGCAAGGCGGGCAACCTGCTGCTATCCAATCCTCGATCACAGCGCGAGGCCAGCGGACAAGCCCGCCAAGCCTGCAGGGCGCTGGTATCCTGCCGGCGTCTGCCAGGCGGTAGACCGTTCGGGCGCAGCAACTAAGTACACCGCCCCGCCAGTTGGGGGCGGATAGTCATGCGGCCAGGGCCATCTGACACTTGGCCATGACCTTTGCG
>JBHGBE010000051.1:0-37970 GCA_041946855.1 Phycisphaerae bacterium
TGGTCTCATGCTTCATATATCGGCGTTTTCGTTACATTACTTTTGCGAAACGCAATAATCAACGGATACATCCGCCACTTGAGGCGGCGCATGAAGGAACCGCGCGGCGCTGAGCGCCAAGATGCGTCGTCCGAAGCAACGAAGTAACGAAGCAACGAGTTAACGGTGTTGATGGCGGGCCTTTTCCCGTGCATAGGTGAAGATGATGATCGACGTAAACCGTCAAGGCGAAGTCTGGGTCTACGCGGAGCAGGAGGCCGGCAAACTCTCCGACGTGCCGCTGGAGCTGCTGTCCAAGGGCCGCGAACTGGCCGACACGCTCAAGGTCCCGCTGGGCGCGATGCTGCTTGGCAAGGCCGTTGCCTCGCTGGCGAACCGGCTTATCGAGCACGGCGCGGACAAGGTCTACCTGGCCGAGCACCCGCGCCTCGACCACTACCAGGCCACCAGCTACACCAAGGCCATCGTCGACATGGTCGAACAGTACAAACCACAGGTATGCCTGTTCGGGGCGACGCCGCTTGGCCGCGACCTTGCGCCTACCGTCGCCAGCACGCTCCGCTGCGGCCTGACGGCCGACTGCACCGACCTCCAGATCGGCGACCACCACGACCCGGCCACCAAGGAGGAGCACAAGAACCTGCTGCTCCAGATTCGCCCGGCCTTTGGCGGCAACATCATCGCCACCATCGTGAACCCCGTCCGCTGGCCGCAGATGGCCACCGTCCGCGAGGGCGTCATGCGGATGAGCGTGGCGACCAGCGGCCGGAAGGGCCAGATTGTCAAGGTCGCGCCGAAGCTCGATTCGCTGGAGCTGCCGCTTGAGGTGCTCGAGTCGCACCGGCGGCCCAAGAAGGTGAACCTGAAGGCCGCCCGCATCATCGTCGCCGGCGGCGCCGGCGTGGGCAGCCGCGACAACTTCCGCCTGATCTGGGACCTGGCCAACGTGCTGGGCGGCGCCGTCGGCGGCAGCCGGGCGGCCGTGGACCTGGGGTACGTGGACCATGACCACCAGGTCGGCCAGACCGGCACGACCGTCCGCCCCGCGCTGTACATCGCCTGCGGCATCTCCGGCGCGGTGCAGCACAGGGCGGGCATGCAGGAGTCGGCGAAGATACTGGCGATCAACTCCGACAAGGACGCCCCGATCTTCGGCATCGCGCACTACGGCATCGTGGGCGACATGAACGAGGTTATCCCCAAGCTCATCAAGGCCATCCGCGGCGGGGCAAACGTTAAGAAGGCCGTCGAGGCGGCGAAGGCTTAGCAGGGATAACAGGGATAACGACTGGATGAAGTGGCGAGGCGCGGCCGTGTCGCCCGGCGAGACAGTGGCGCCAAGGTGGTGTTGAGATGTCGACAACCGCAAGACTCTTGCTCCATGTCGGGATGGAATTCCTTGCGGGCCTTGGGCTGTCCGTCGCCGGAATGTACGTCGTTGCTCTTAGCCTTGCCTGGGCAGGTATCGATTCATGCAAGATGCCTGCTTGGGTACTTGGATACGCGATTGGCGCGCCCTTTGGATGCGCGTTCGGGATTTCGCTGCTGAGCCTCTTGGTTTTCAGGCAGCGTGGATGTGCGTTCGGCGGAGTCTTGACGGCGATGGTGAGTGTCGCGGGCTGTTGGGCCTGGTTCGCTCTTGCACCGGAGAACATAGAGACTTGGCATCTTCTCTTTCTGGCGCCTGTGGCCTGCCTATCAGTGCTGACACACAGGACATGCTTGGCGTTGTGCGATTGGACTTCCCGAAAGGGAGAGAAGACATGAAAGCGATGATGACAGTGCTGCTGGAGCCTGTCGTCGGGTTCGCGTTCGCCGTGGTCGGCGCCTTCGCCGGATTTGCGGTGTTTGCGCACCTGGAGGTCGGCAACTGCAAAACGCCGGCCCTTTTCGGGTTTACGATTGGAGCGCCGCTTGCGTGTGCCGTGAGCATCTGCGTCGTTGACGGTTTGATTAGTGGATTCAGGCGGCGATTCACGATCCTGGGTCTGCTACTAGCTTTTCTGATTTTCGCGACGGGAGTCTATGGCGCACTGATGGCTGGTCTGATCGACGGCAACGCCAAGCTTCTGATCCTTGGAATGGCACTGGCGTTGTTGTCGGCGATGGCGTATCGCTGGTTTGCGTCCCGCAAGGGCACTAAGAAACGGATGGAAGGATAGTATGGCTAACTTCTACACGGACAACGAAGACATCCAGTTCCTCTTCAAGCACTTCGACATGGCCCGCCTGGCGGCCGTGTGCGAGGAGGACTTCAAGTTTGCCAAGGAGTTTGACTTTGCGCCGGAGGATGCGAAGGACGCGGTCGACAACTACGCCCGCATCCTCAACTCGGTCGGCGAGATCGCCGGCGACACCGTCGCCCCGACGGCCGAGGAGACGGACCTCGTCGGCAACAAGCTCAACGAGGACGGCTCGGTGACATACGCCCCCGGCATCGCCAACGCGATCAAGGTGCTGGGCCAGGCCGACATGATGGGCTTCACGCTACCGTACCGCTTCGGCGGCCTGAACTGTCCCAACCTGGTCTACTCGATGTCCAACGAGATCATCAGCCGCGCGGATGCGTCGCTGATGAACGTCTACGGACTCCAGGGCATCGCCGAGACGATCAACGCCTTCGCCAGCGAGGACATCAAGAAGGACTACCTGCCCCGCATGTCATCGGGCGAGTGGACCGGCGCGATGGTCCTCACCGAGCCCGACGCCGGCAGCGACCTCCAATCGGTCAAGACCCGCGCGTACCAGGATGAGAGCGGCAACTGGTTCGTCCGGGGCGTCAAGCGGTTCATCACCAACGGCTGCGGCCAGGTGCTGCTAGTGCTGGCCCGCACAGAGCCGGAGATTTCGGATGGACGCGGCCTGTCGTGCATCCTGGTCGAGCGCGGCCCGCGCGTCAAAATCCGCCGCCTTGAGAACAAGCTGGGCATCCACGGCAGCCCGACGTGCGAAATCTTCTTCGACGACGCTCCCGGCAAGCTGATCGGGGAGCGGCAGCGCGGCCTGATCACCTACGTCATGAGCCTGATGAACGGCGCCCGGATCGGCATCGCCGCGCAGGGCGTCGGCATCGGCGAGGCAGCCTACCGCGTCGCCCGCGACTACGCCCACAGCCGCAAGCAGTTCGACACGGCCATCGAGAACTTCCCGGCCGTGCGAGAACTGCTTGTCGATATGTCCATCGACGTTCAGGCCGCGCGGACGCTGCTCTACTACGCGTCGTTCTGCGTGGACCTGGAGATCGGCGCGCTGAAGAAGCTGGAGCTGGGCGACCCGGCGGCGCTGACGCCGGAGCTCAAGAAGCAGCTCCGCGCCGAAAGCCGCAAGTACAAGGGATACAACAAACTGCTCACCCCCATGGCCAAGTACTACGGCAGCGAGATGTCCATGCGGGTCTCAAACAGCTCGATGGCGGTCCTGGGCGGGAGCGGCTACATGAAGGACTACCCCGTCGAACGCTACCTCCGCGACAGCCGGATCACGACCATCTACGAGGGCACAACACAGCTTCAGGTGGTGGCGGCGATCGCCGGCGTGGTCAGCGGCGCGGCCGGCGAGGTCCTCGACGAGCTGCTCGCCGCGCGCCAGTGGCCCGCCACAGTCGCCCCGCTCATAGAGAAGATCAAGGAAGGCCATGCGATCCTCAACGAGGCCATCGCCTTCGTGAAGGCACAGAGCGGGCAATACAAGGACCTCTACGCCCGCAAGCTGGTGGACATCGCCCTGTACCTGATCGTGGCGGCGCTGTTCTGCGACCAGGCCACCGCCAGCGATAAGAAGCTGGCCGTCGCGAAGCGATGGCTGACGGAGAAGATGCCTGTCATCCGCATGCTCAAGGAGCAGGCGATGTCAGGCGACACGGCCATCGTCAACGACTTCGAGACACTGGCAGGGCCGGTGCCGCTCGCGGAGTGATAGCAGGCCGCGAATAGCGAAAGCGCGTAGGACCATGCGGCCGGGCTTGTGGTGAAAGGGCCCGGCCGCCTCGTTGATTCAACTCGCCGGGGCCGGCCGTGTCGGCTATCATCTCCGACGCTTCACGCTCGGAGAAGACATGAGCAGGCTTCTGACAACTGCGGCCTTCGCGGCGATGTCGCTTGTATTACCGGCCGTTGGTTGTGTCGGCAGTCACCAATGCACAGACTGCGGCAAGGCCGTCGACGGCGGGAAGGTCTACGACGTGGTGTACGTCCCCAAGGTGGTGATCAAGTTCGACGGCAGCCTCGATGAACCTGCATGGCAGAAGGCGGTGTGCCTGACGGACTTCAGCCTGCCCTGGGAGAAGACGCCCGCCCCTCGGCTGGAGTTCAGGGCCATCTGCGACGATGAGAACCTGTACTTCGCCTTCCGCGTGTGCGGCTCGTATGCACCGGCCGGCAAGGAGGGCGGCGAAGATAAGGTGGTGGAAGAGGACCGCGTCGAGCTTTACCTGTCCTGCGACGATTCGATGAAGGAGTACTACGGCCTGGAGATCGACTCCCTTGGCCGTGTGCTCGACTACAAGGCCTCACACTACCGCAACCTGGACGGCTCCTGGCGCTGCCCCGGCTTGAAGGCGGCCGGCAAAGCCGGGGCCGACGGCTACGTCGTCGAAGGGTCAATCCCGCTGGCAACGCTGGTCGCCCTGCGAATGCCGCTCCGGAAGGACGGCGACAAGGTCCTGGCGGCCCTCTTCCGCGGCATTGCCCCGCACGACGGCGACAGGCAGTGGCACTGGGAAAGCTGGGTCGATCCGAAGATTGAGAAGCCTGATTTCCACGTTCCCGGTGTGCTTGGGTATTTGCGCCTGAAGAGGTAGACAACTGAGCAGGAAAACGACATGACAGACAAGTTGGCTATGACCACATCCGACCGGAAGATCCTGCGAGACCTGGCACGTCGCGTCGCCGAGATCGCCGCGCTACCCATCATGGCCGAGCGCCGTGAGCTCTGGAAGCGGCACAATTCTCTGGGGAAATGCCGGCCGATGATACTGGTCTTCCCCGAGGGCTCGTGGCGCGAGCTCCTGCCGCCCGACGCCCTTAAGTGCGAAGGCGAGAAGGCCCGCTCCATCGAGCACGACCTGCGGATCCGCATCTACACGCACGAGCGGATGGACACCGACATGGTCATCGAAGCGGAATGGATCGTCTCCAAGGCCATCTCCAGCACCGGCTGGGGCATCGAGCCAAAGTGGCATTGGTCCGACCAGGCCACTGGAGCGCGGACGTTCGATCCCGTCATCTTCACGCCGGCTGACCTCAAGAAGATCAAGCTCCCGCAAATCTCGCACGACCAGAAGGCGACGGCCGACGCGCTGATCGCCGCGCAGGAGCTCTTCGGCGACATCCTCGACGTCCGGCTCAAGGGCGTCGCGCACGTGTCGTTCCACCTGATGGGGCTGTACACCGCCTGGCGCGGCCTTTGCCAGGCGATGGAGGACATGTGCGACAACCCCGGCATGCTTCACGAGGCGATGAGTATCCTGGAGGAAGGCTATCGCGGCATGGTCCGCCAGTGGGATGAGCAGGGCCTGTTGAGCCTCAACAATGACCGCACGTACCACTCCTCCGGCGGCGTCGGCTACACTGATGAACTTCCGCCCAAGGGCTACGACACCGATCACATCCATCCGAGCGACATGTGGGCCTCGGCCGAGAGCCAGGAGATGGCCCTCGTCTCGCCGGCAATGCACGCCGAGTTCGCCCTGGACTACGAGAAGCGCCTGCTGGCGCCGTTCGGCCTCAACGGCTACGGCTGCTGCGAGGACCTGACGCGGAAACTCGACGACGTGCTGACGATCCCCAACATCCGGCGCATCTCAATATCGCCGTTCGCGGATGTGGACGCCTGCGCCGCAAAGTTGGGCGGCAAAGCGATTTTCTCATGGAAGCCGCACCCCGCGCATCTGGCCGGCGAGTTCAACGAGGGCCTCGTCCGCTCCTACATCCGCCACGCGCTGGATGTCTGCCTGGCGAACGGCTGCGTGCTGGAGATGATCCTCAAGGACACGCACACCTGCGACAATCATCCCGAGCGTTTCACGCGATGGACGCAGATCGCAAGGGAGGAACTGGACGCGGCAACCGCGAAGGCATAGTAATGGCAATGACCCCACGTGAGCGATACGTCGCCGCTCTGACGTTCGGCAACCCCGACCGGATCCCGTTCTCCCCCGGCGGGCCGAGGGAATCGACGCTCAGAGCCTGGCGCACGCAGGGCCTGCCGGAGGGAGTCGAGTGGTTCGACTTCCTATGCGAAACGCTCGGCATCCAGCCGGGCCGTGCGCTGGAGTACACCAACCTGGGCGCGGACTTCCGCATGATCCCGCAGTTCGAGGAAAAGGTCCTGGAGCACAAGGACGGCCACTACATCGTCCAGGACTGGAAGGGCAACATCTGCGAGATTTCCGACACGTTCGACGTGACCTACCTGCGGATGGCCAGGGACTTCGTCACGCGGCGGTGGATCAAGTGCCCGGTCGAGGGCCGCGAGGATTGGGAACGGATGAAGGAACGCTACCGGCTCGACGCGCCGGGGCGATTTGCCGCCGACTTCGAGCAGGGCTGCGAGAAGCTCCGCGGCCGCGATTACCCGATCTCCATCAACTTCGCCGGCCCGTTCTGGCAGATGCGCGAGTGGTGCGGCTTCGAGGGGCTGTGCATGATGATGGTCGAGCAGCCCGAGCTGGTGGATGAGATGGCCGCGTTCTACCGCGAGTTCGTCGCCGCGATGCTGGAGCGAATTCTCGCCCGCGCCACGCCGGACATCGTCCACTACTCCGAGGACATGGCGTACAAGGCGCACTCGATGATCTCACCGGCCATGGCGCGGCGGTTCTGCAAGCCCTGCTGGGACCGCTGGACGAGCATGTCGAAGAAGGCCGGCGTGCCGGTCGTCGCCATAGACAGCGACGGATTCATCGGCGAGCTGATCCCGATCTGGATCGAGTCGGGCGTGAACTCGTGCGACCCGATCGAGGTGGCGGCCCACAACGACATCGTCGAGTTCCGCGGGCTCTTCGGGCGGCGGATGTCCTACCGCGGCGGCGTCGACAAGCGGGCGATGGCCAAGGGCGGCCGCGTGATTCGCGAGGAACTCGCGAGGATCGAACCGGTGGTCCGCTCCGGCGGCTACATCCCCGGCTGCGACCACGGCGTTCCGAGCGACATCTCATGGCCCAACTTCGTCGATTACGCAAGGCTCTTGGCGAAAATGACAGGGTGGTTGTAACCTGTTGCGGCCCGCGGCTTGGCTTGCAGCGAAAGCGTCCAAACCGTTAAGATGCTTTTGTGGGAGAACCTGCGAGCAACATCGTCGCGCCACCCTCGGCCAATGCGAATTCAGCCGGCCAACGCAGGCTTTGGACATTCCTGGCCTGCGTGCTGATCGTCGTGGCAATCGCGGCCGCCTACGCCAACAGCTTCCGCGGCCAGTTCGTCTTCGACGATGAGGACAACATCACTCGCAACGGCGACATCCGCTCCCTGTGGCCGCCGGGCGAGGCCTTCGGGAACCTGTGCCGGCGCATGCGGCCGGTGACGGATTTCACGCTGGCCGTCAACTATGCCTTCAGCCGGTGGGCCGATCAGGATTCCCATTCGCTGGTTCCCACGGCCGACGCCCACGGCCATGTGCCCGGCTGCCACGAGTGGAGCTACCACACATTCAACCTGATCGTTCACGTGCTCGCGGCGCTGGTCCTCTTTGGCATCGTGCGACGGACGCTGCTACTGCCAAGGTTCGCGGGCCGGTTTGACAGGGCGGCGGTGTGGCTGGCCCTGGCCGTGGCGCTGCTCTGGGGCGTGCATCCGCTGACGACCGAGGCGGTGACGTACATCGTCCAGCGAGCCGAGTCGCTGGCCAGCCTGTTCTTTCTCCTGACACTGTACTGTGTGATTCGTGGCGGCGGCGCGCAGCGGAGAGACGGGAAGACAGGAAGAGGAGAGGAGGGGAGTATGACGCGGCAGGAACTGGGCGATTCCTCCTCCCCTCCTCCCGTCATCCCATCCGCCCGTCCCAACATCTGGCACATGCTGGCCGTTGTCGCCTGCGCCCTGGGCATGGGGTCCAAGCTGGTCATGGTGACGGCGCCTGTCGTCGTGTTCCTCTATGACTGGCTTATCCTGTCCGGATCGCTGCACAAGGTCCTGCGGTCGTGGCGTCTCCACGTTGGCCTGGCGGCCACGTGGGTCATCCCGGCCGCGCTGCTGTTTACCGTGCCGGCCGGTGCGACGGCCGGACTGGGCGTCCAGAAGTTCACGCCCTGGACGTATCTACTGACGGAGATGGGCGTGATCGCACACTATGTCCGGCTGGCATTTGCGCCTGTTGGCCTGCGCCTTGACTACGGCTGGCCTGCCGTTGCTCCAGGCAAGGATATATGGCTGATCGTCCCGCCGGCGGTACTGCTGATCGCGCTGGCGGGGCTGACCGTCTGGGCCATCGTGCGACGACGGGCAGTGGCGGCATTGGGAGTGTTCTTCTTCGTGGTACTCGCCCCTACTTCCAGCATCGTCCCCATCAGGGACCCCGCGGTCGAGCACCGCATGTACCTGCCGCTGGCGGCCGTGATTGCGGCGGTGGTCGTCGGCCTCTATGCGCTGGGGAGTGAGTTGTCGCGCCGCGTGGGCTCCGCCATGGCAGCGCGGATCGCGGCCGGCGCGGCGTTGGGCGCGGCAGCCGCGGCGCTGGCTTTCCTGACAGTTCAGAGGAACGTTGTCTATGCCGACCCGGTGAAGGTGTGGGAGGATGCCCTCGCCCATAACGACAAGAACGCCCGCGCCTGGAACAATCTTGGCATCCAGCTCGCGCTCCGCGGGCAGCGGGACAGGGCGCTTGACTGTTATCTCAAGGCGCTGGAGATCGAGCCCGAGTTCTCGGATGCGCACAACAACGTCGGGAACGACTTCCTCCGGCGCGACAAGCCGCGCGAAGCCATCGCCCACTACGACAGGGCGATCAGGTCACGGCCGGGCTTCGCCGACGCACACTTCAACAAGGGCCTGGCCCTTGTCCGGCTTGCGCAGCTCGAGGCCGATCCACAACTGAAGCTCAAACGGTACGACGAGGCGATACAACAGTACGAGCTTTCGCTTCGGATCGAGCCCCGCCAGCCGCACGTCGAGGACGCTCTCGGGACGGCCCTGGCGGCCAAGGGCTCGCACAGTCAGGCGGAGGATCACTTCCGCGCGGCCATCGAGCTGAACGGCGACTTTGCCGAGGCCCGCCTCCACCTGGCGCAGGAGATGGCGCGGCGGAACGATACCGGCGAGGCCATCGACCAGCTTCTGAAGGCGCTGGATGTCCGCCCCGGCTTCTTCGAGGCGCTGGATGAGATGGGCCGCGTTATGGCCGGCATCAACAAGCCGGACCAGGCGGCCTTGTACTTCGCCAGGGCCGTCGCCGCCAGGCCTGAAAGCGGCCAGGCCCACTACAATCTCGGACAGGCGTTTCTGCGGCTTGGCCGTACCGAGCCGGCCATCGAGGAACTGCTGCGTGCGACGGAGCTTTCGCCAGACCTGGCCGTGGCGTACTTCAAGCTCGGAGCGATCTGCCACGCTGGGGGCGACGTGGACGCGGCCATCGCGTGGTATCGCAAGGCGATCAAGGCCCAGAGCGACTTCGCCCAGGCACACTACAACCTCGGCCTGGCGCTCCAGCAGGCGGATAGGGGCGACGAGGCGATCAGCGAATTCCGCGAGGCCCTGCGGTGCAATCCGAAGTACGATGACGCCCGCAAGGCCATCGAGAAGGCCACGGGCAAACCAATGACTACCGCTCCCACCAGCACAAGCGCCGCCTCGACCTCGCCCGCGACGAGTCCGAGGCGCGACTGACGATATCGCGGAGATCAGCCCATTCGCAGGACCGGACAAGGTCAGCATCAATCCCGGCGGCCCGCCGACGCCGGCAGGCTCCTTGAACGGCTCCTCCCCGCCGCGATTATCATCGTTGCCGGCTTGATGGCCTACGCCAGCAGCTTCCAGGGCGTCTTCGTCCTCGACGACGAGAATAGCATCGTCAACAACCGCTCGATCCGCGACTGGGACCTCGCCGGCTTCCGCGGGACCCGCCCGGTGGTGGATGCGACGTTCGCGGTCAACTACCTCATCAGCGGCACGGCGAGCACCGTTTCGTACCACGCGGTAAACCTGGCTATCCACCTCGCCGCGGCGCTCGTGCTGATGGGAATTGTCCGGCGTACGCTGATGAGCCCGCGCATGCGCGAGCGGTTCGGCAGTGAGTCCGTTCCGCTGGCGACGGCCGTGGCGCTGATCTGGGCCGTCCACCCGCTGACGACGCAGGCGGTGACGTACCTCGTCCAGCGGGATGAGTCGCTCATGGGCCTGTTCTACCTGCTGACGCTCTACTGCGTGATTCGCGGTACAAGCCCGGAATCCAGGGGTGAAGAGGGGAGGACAGGAAGAGGGGAGGATGGGAGGAGAAAGAACGAGGCGCCGCGCACTTGCTCCTCCCGTCATCCCCTCCTCCCTTCCTCCCGTCCCTATGTCTGGCATATTCTCGCTATCGTCACGTGCCTGCTCGGCATGTTCTGCAAGCCGGTGATGGCGACGGCGCCGGTCGCGGCGATCATCTACGACCGCATCTTCCTTTCGGCGTCGTGGCGGACCGTGCTGCGCCGGTGGTGGATGTACGCGGCGTTCTTTGTGTCGGCGGGAGCGGCGGTCGCCGTGCTCCTTATCTCCAAGCCGGGCAAGGCGGCCGGGTTCGACCTGGACGTGTTCAACCGCTGGGAATACGCGGCCACGCAGTTCGGGGTCATCACGCACTACCTGGGACTGGTCTTCTGGCCGCGGCTCTGCTTCGACTACGGCTGGCCCAAGGCGACGACGGCCGGGGCCATCGTCCCGTACGCGATCTTCATCGGCGTCCTCCTTGCGGCGACGGCCGTCGCGTTGTGGCGGCGGCCGGCGGCCGGCTATGCGGCGGCGTGGTTCTTCCTGGTGCTGGCGCCATCGTCGAGTATCGTGGCGATCAACGACGCCGCCTTCGAGCAGCGGATGTACCTGTCGCTCGCGGGCGTCGTCGCACTGGTGGTGATATGCGGCTACTCGTTCATCAGGTGGGCCGTGAGCAAGCTCGCCCCCGGCGACACCAGCGCGCTGCGGACCGCGAACATCGCCGCCATCTGCGCGGCCGGACTGATAGCGGCCGTGCTGGCCGTACTGACCTTCAGCCGCAACTTCGTCTATCACAGCGAGGATGCCCTCTGGCAGGATGTGATAGACAAACGCCCCGACAACGCCCGCGCCCTGACGAACCTCGCCAAGCTGCTGACCGAGCGCGCCAGGTCGGTGCCCCAGGGCTCGCCCTATGACATGGAGCTGCTCAAGAAGGCCGAGGGCCTTCTCCGCAAGGCTCTCGCCATCCGCCGCGACTATCGCGACACGCACAACAACCTCGGCGCGGTGCTGGCGGATGAGGGCGGGCCGGGGGCGCTTGATGAGGCCATCAAGCACTACGAGGATGCGATTGCCGTCTACCCGGACATCCCGTTCCCCAAGGCGCATGCGAACCTCGGCAACGCCTTCTTCGCGCAGGCCAAGGAGGCGGACGGCACCGCCGCCAGGTCCGCCAGGCTCGACGCGGCCATCGCCGAGTACCGCATCGCGGTGGCGCAGGAGCCGGGCAACTGGCTCTTCCGCCAATCGCTGGCCGATGCTCTGTACGAGCGCGGCGACATGGACGGCGCGCTTGTGGAATACGGCGAGGCCGTCAAGCGCGGCGGCGACCGCGACGGGAACTTGCACAAGAACATGGCCGTCATTCTCCTCGGTAAGGCGAACAAGGCTCAGGCCCTGGGCCGGCGAGATGAGGCCCGCCGCCTGCTGACGGACGCCGTCGGCCACCTCCGCGCGGCCGTGCGTCTGAACCCGCGCGATGCTAACGCCGCCGACAACCTTGCCAAGCTGGAGGCCAGCCTGTCCGCGATGCCGTGAGCGCCGCCGGCCGCCCGCGCCTTCGGCGTGTGCAATCCCCGCGCTGTTGGGTTAGAGTGGGGCGGCGAATTGCCCGGAGCCTTCTTGAGGATGTTCGACCTGGAATCCAGACTGCGCCCGCCGGATGACCGCCGTCCCTGGCCGCGGGACTTCGCGTGCCTGTGCCTGCTGGTCGCGCTGGCCGCGATACTGCCGATATCGTCCGGCGACGGCGACACCGCCGCGACCGGCCTGGTCGGGCAGATGGCCACAGTGTATCTCCTGCCCGCGATGGGGTTCCTGCTGGCGCTGCGGTGCGGCGCGATCGACCTTGGCGTGTGGGTCAACATGGGCCTGGGCGGCGTCGTGGCGGCCGGGCTCATCAACGCGGGCGTCCCGTCGGCATGGTCGCTGCTGGTCGGCGCGGCCGCGGGCCTCGGCGCCGGCGTCGTCAACGCCGCGCTCGTCGCCCGCCTTTGGCTGCCGAGCCCCGCCGTCACGCTGGCGACGGCCGCGATCATCGCCCTGTCGGCCAGGTCCATTGTCGCAAGCCCGACGATCAGCGTAAGCGACGATGCGTTCGCCAACTGGCACCTCAAGCAGCGCGAGGGACCGGAAAAGCCGGCCGCCAATGGCTCATCCGATCAGGGCACCGCCAACTCCGAAACCTGGCGAGACGTCCCGCTGAGCGCGACGCGGATGCTCATCACCGTCATCATCTACGGGCTGACGATGATGGCCATGCTGTGGCTCGGCTCGCACGGGCCCGCGGCGGCGACGGCCGTGGAAGGCCCGCCGCCCGGGGACGCCTCGCCGGCCAAACCGAGAGTCAACCTTGCCGCCGCACTGTGCGCGTCGGGCATGCTGTCGGCGGCGGGCGGGGCGCTGTGCCTGATGCAGTCGCCGCGTGCGCCCGTGCCGGACATTGCCCACGTCATCGGCGACCTGCGAATCCCGGCCGCCGCCGTGCTGGCGGGCGGCTTGGCGCTGGCGGGGTTCGGAAGGGCGCTGCTGGCCTGCGTGTGCCTGCCGCCCGCGATGCTGCTGACGACAAACTGGCGGCTGGAATGGCCGATCTTCTGGTCAAGCGCGTGTCCGGTCGAATTCCAGTACGTGGCGCTGGTGGCGATGGCCGTCGTCGCGCACGAGGCGGGGCGGCGGGCGATGGTTCCGCTTGTTCACCCGGCGCCGCGAGACAGCCGTGTCTGGAAGTTCCTGGCGCCCAGACGCTTGCTCGCGGCGACCGTCGCCATCATCGCGGCCGACATCCTGCTTTCGTGCGCGAGGGCCTTCGTGACGGTTCCCGCGGACGACCCGGTTGCCGCCATCGTGGTTGTGGCGATACTCATCGGGCAAGTCGTCCTTCGCATCGCGGCGGCCGTAAGCCTTGCGATGTTAGGCGTTACGGCCGTGCTGGCGCACGAGCGACGCGAACGGGCGGAAGCGCTGCGGGCAATCGCTACCGGCGCGATGGGGCTTGCGGCGATCCTGATAATGGCGGCCGCCGGACGGGTGGACGACCGGCCGGGCGACTGGCGAATCCGCGACGGCCTGCGAATCGCGTCGGCCGTTCTCTGGCTGGCGGCGACGGCCGGCCTGATCGCGGGACGGCTGATCGAGCGGGCCAGGTGCGCTGGCCCGGGCAATGGAGAGTGAAGCGTGAAGAGTTGGGTGTGGGGAGTGGGGAGTTCGGGGCCGGCCGTGAGGGTCGGGATCGCGTGGCGATGGCGCTCGTCCCCGGCCGCCGATTTCTAGTTGCTTCCCCACCCATGGGCCGCGACACTGCGCAACTGGCCCATCGCGCCGCCGGAGCGGAAGGATGAGTTGCTCCCGCGGTAGGGGCTGGAGCTGGAGGAGCTGTCGTAGTCGTCGCGGCTGCCGTAACTGCCGGAAGAGTAGCCGGAGGAACTGCCGGAGGAACTGCCGGAGGAACTGCCGGAGGAACTGCCGGAGGAGCTGCCAGATGAGCTGTAGTCGTCGCCTCCGCTGGCGAGGGCCATTGGGACGGCGAGGATCACTTCGGCGAGATCGCTGATGGCCGCGCGGATGCGTGCATTGCGGGCCTGCACATCGACGGTCGGCGGGCCGGAGGCCACTTGGCGGTCCAGGCGGGCACGCTGCTGGTCCCAGCCGGGCTTGTACGCCGCCAGCCGGCCGATCATCTCCTGCGCGCCCGCGGCCGCCTCCTCGAAGTCCCGCCGCCTGTCGCGGAGGTCCTTCAGCGTGACCTGGTGCGCGGCGATCATGTCTCGCCTGGCGGCCTCGAGATCGGCCTTGAGCTTGGCTCGCTTGGCCGCGAGCTCCTTGAGCCAGATGACCTCGCCGAGCATCTTCTGCTGGTCGGCCGGCAGCTTCTCGTACTTGCGGTAGAGGAAGTAGTAGTTCCAGACGTCGCGGATTCCGTTCTTGAGCGTCAGCGTGTCGGCGGCCGGCAGGGATGGGTGCTGAGGGTTGGACGGGTCGCGGGGAACATCCTTGAGGACGGCCATCATCTCATCCTTCCGCGCGTAGAGGCCCACAAGCCAGACCTCGCCCTTGTTGAGCATGGCCTGGTCGGCGTCGGTGGGCGCCTGGCCGAGGAGCTTCTTGTAGTCATCGGAGAGTTCAGCCTTGATCGCGTTTACGACGCCGGTGTGGTCGCTCGTGCTCGGCGCGGGCACGACGCCCGAGCGGACGTCCCACTTGGACAGGTCGCCGAAGTGGCCCAGCGGCTCCGGCACCTTGCTGCCCAGGCCCGGCCCGCGGACCGTCTGGCCGCAGAAGAGCTTCCAGTTGTCCTCGCCGACGGCCTTGCGGAAGTCGGCCAGGTCGCCGTTGGCCATCATCCTCGCGTTGTCGAGGCGCGTGAGGTCCTCATCGGGCGAATGGCCGCGCTTGTCCATCGTCGAGTGCACCAGGCCCGAGAGGCCCTGGTGTACGGGCATATCCTCGGCGTTGTGCATGGCGTAGCCCAGCAGGAACGCGGCCCGCTCGCGGTGGCCCTGGAGCATGGCGTCCCTGGCGGCGCTGAGGTAGAACTTGTGCCACTGCTCGGACTTTTCGCAGCTTTCGCGTGCCGCCCGTGCGTAGGCGGTGCGGTCGACCGTCAGCCGGCCGTCGGGGCCGATATCGGGGTCGGCGGTCTGCGCGTGTGCGGCGGGATTGTTGAACTCGACGAAGTCCGGGGCCGATGCGCCCAGGGCCATCACCTTGGCGACGTCGTCGGGCACGCCGAAGGTGGAGGACCTGGCGGCCTCGTAGGTCAGCTTGGGATGGCCGAGCGGCCCCCAGTTGGCGGCCGTGGCCGGCAGCGCGGCGAGGAGAACGAAGAGGACGGCCATCGCCGCCGGCAATATGATCGCGCGGGGCGTGGTCATTTGCCGCCTCCTTCGAGGGCCTTGAGGCGGCGGTCCAACTGGGTGATTTCCTCGTCGAACTGTTCGGCGTCGGTCTTGAATCGCTTGTAGATGGTCTCCAACGAGCCGCCGGCCCAGAACTTCAGGATGACATTGCCGGGCTCGACCTTGCCGTCGATCCGCAGCGACGGCCGAGCGCAGACCATCATGCCCGGCCGCAGGTGCGACAGGCTCTCGTACGGAACGTCCAGCGAGAGCTTATCGTAGTAGCAGTTCTCGAAGCCGGGCGTGATCTTTCCTCGCTCAAACACGAGCGGATCGCCGCTGGCCGTCCGCAGGATGTTGCCGTCGACATCCTCCAGGCGGATGACGACGTCGATGCTCCTGTCCTTGTTGCCCTTTACGTCGAGCCTCGCGGCGACGTGAAAGCCCTTGCCGGAGTCGACCGCGGCGTCATCCTGCCACTGGCGCCAGGTCCAGACGAACTTGGGGACCTGGTAAGGCTCCTTCAAGTCGTATTCGGCCTTGCCGATGAACTCGGATGGGTCGATCGGCGAGCGGACGTAGATGCTGCACTTCCGCATCGTGGTCAGCGGCCCCATCCGGCTAAGCGGCAGGAACACGCGGAACTCGGACCAGGTGGTATTCTCGTAGGGCGGCTGGGCGATCGCCTCGCCCAGGAAGACCTCGCCGCCGGATGAGTTTTGAGCCCAGAACTGCACGGGGACCTTGCTGCCGCGGCAGCCGGAGATGTCGAGCTTGAACTTCGCGTAGAAGCCCGTCTCATCCACGCGCGCATCCGTGGCCTGCGTGGCGTTCTCGAAATAGAGCGTTCCGCACTTCGCGCTCTGAGCCTGGCAGCCGAGCATGCCGCCGCAGGCGAGCGCCAGGAAAACTGCCGCGGCGATAGAGCGAGCTATGTTAGGCCTCATGGCCGTG
Source organism: Phycisphaerae bacterium (assembly GCA_041946855.1). Lineage (GTDB taxonomy): Bacteria > Planctomycetota > Phycisphaerae > SM23-33 > SM23-33 > JBHGBE01. The sequence goes on from JBHGBE010000051.1 coordinate 16,196, forward strand.
ACCTCTTGGCCGGCTGAATCCTCTTGCGGCGCGGGGGCGAATCGGCTATGCGTATTTGCGCAGAATCGCGCCGCGGCGCGCGGCGGCCCGCCGGTTGGGCCGCTATCTGATTATCGGCCTTAAGAACAGGAGCAATCAATGCCAATCGACCTCCGCAAGGACGCCAAGTACGCGCTGCTCGTGCCCACGAGCATGGGCATCCGCCTGACTCCGCCCGACGGCCAGCCGTTCCATGCCAGCCGGACGTTCACGATGCAGGCCACCAGCGCCGAGACCAACGTGGCCAGCGTCTGCTCGTACCTGGGGCTGAAGGTGAAGGTGCTGACCAACTTCGTCAAGGGCAGCCCGATCGCCCGGTTCATCAAGGACGACCTTGCCGGCCGTCACATCGACTACGAGGGCAAGGAAGTGCCGCAGGGCGGCCCGTGGGGCTACCGCCACCAGTTCAACCTCGCCGACAGCGGCTTCGGCGCACGCGGGCCGCGCGTCCACAACGACCGCGCCGGCGAGGTCGGCCGCACGCTCAGCGCGAAGGACTTCGACCTGGACCGCATCTTCGGCAAGGAGGGCGTGCAGATCGTCCATGCGTCCGGCCTGGTGGGGGCGCTGTCGCCGGAGACCAGCGCGTTCTGCCTGGAGCTGGCCAAGACGGCCAAGAAGCACGGCACGCGCGTGAGCTTCGACCTGAACTACCGGGCGTCGTTCTGGAAGGGCCGCGAGAAGGAGCTGCGCGACATCTTCACGCAGATCGCCGACTGCGCGGACATCCTCGTGGGCAACGAGGAGGACTTCCAGCTCACGCTGGGCATCGAGGGCCCGGAGGCTGGCGGCCAGGGCCTGGCGTACAAGATCGAGAGCTTCAAGGGCATGATCCAGAACGTCAGGCGCCGCTTCCCCAGGGCGACGGTGTTCGCGACGACGCTCCGGGAGGTGGTCAGCGTGGCCTGCCACAGGTGGGGCGCGATCATGCTCGAGGGCGACAACTGGCAGGTGGTCGAGCCGCGCGAGATCGGCGTGCTGGACCGCATCGGCGGCGGCGACGCGTTCGTCGGCGGCATGCTCTACGGCATCCTCCGCGGCTGGGAGCCGGCCAAGTGGGTCCAGTTCGGCTGGGCCACCGGCGCGCTTGCCACGACGATGCTCACCGACTACGCCCAGCCGGCGGATGAGGATGAGGTCTGGGCGATCTGGCAGGGCAACGCACGGGTAAAGCGATGACCAGTCCGAAAGTTCAGCCGCGAGCGAAGGCGAGCGCTCGCCTGCGGCTCGCGGCTAAGCTCTTTGCCGGATGCCACGGAATCAATGCGGCAATCCGAATATGTAGTACGCCAGGCACACGAGGCCGAGGACCACGCCGCCTGGGGTCAATTCGCGGAAGCGCCCGGCCGTCAGCTTGAACAGCGGGTGGAGGACCAGCCCGGCCGTCAGGCCGTTGGCGATGTTGTACGTGAAGACCATCATCGCGATGGTCGCGAACGCCGGGACGGCCTCCGTCAGGTCGTCGAAGTCGATCCTCGCAACCTGCCTGAGCATGAGCACGCCCACGGCCACTAGCGCCGGGCCGTACACGTAGGTCAATCCCTGTAGCGGGCCCAAGAGCGGCAGAAAGAAGAGCGACGCCAGGAACAGCAGGCCCGTGACTATCGCGGCCAGGCCCGTGCGGGCGCCCTCGCGGATGCCCGTGGCCGACTCGATGTACGCCCCGCTCGTCGACGTGCCCACCACCGCGCTGAACATGCAGCTCGCCGCGTCCACGATCATCGGCCGCTTGATGTCGGGGAAGTTGCCCTTCTCATCCAGCATGTTGCCGGCCGCCCCGACGCCCACCAGCGTGCCCAGCGTGTCCAGCAGGCTCATCAGGAACAGCGTCAGCAGCACGGGCAGGAAGCTAAGTTTCAGCACGCCGACGATGTCGAGCTTGAGCGCGATCTGCGACAGGTCGTACTTGCCCGTGAAGGGCAGGGCGAAGACGGCCTCGGGCGCCTTGCCCAAGCCCATCGCGTATCCCGCGACGGCCGTGAGGGCCATCCCGATCAGCAGCGCCCCATGTACGCGGTGGTGCATAAGGACGGCCATGATCACAAAGCCACAGACCGCAAGCAGCACCTTGGCGTCGAGCAGATTGCCGATCTTGACCGGCACGGGCGGGGCCGTGAGGAACTCGCCGCCGGGGGCCAAGAGCGCGCCGGCCGGCATGCCCGCGGCTGCGCTGGTGACGATGCCCGTCTCGTACAGGCCGATGAACGCCAGGAACAGGCCGATGCCCACGCACAGCGCGTGCTTCATGCTGGGCGATATCGCGCTGACCAGCCGCTCGCGGAGATGCAGCACCGTCAGTAGCAGGAACGCCGCGCCGCTGACGAACACGGCGCCGATCCGCTGCTGCCACGCGACGCCCATCGCGGCCATGCCGAAGGCGATGAAGGCGTTCTCGCCCATGTACGGGGCGACGGCGATGGGCCGGTTGGCGTAGACGCCCATCAGGAGGCAGCCGAACGCGGCCGCCAGCACCGTCGCGACAGTGCTTGGCTCCACGGGAATCTTGGCGAAGCCAAGGATCGCCGGGTTGACGACGATGATGTACGCCATCGTGACGAACGTCGTCACGCCGCCCAGCACCTCCAGGCGGACGCTGGAGCCGCGCGCGGTCAGCGAGAACAGGCGGTCGAGCGGGCCGGGTTTGCCGGGATTCGGAGTCGCGGTCTGGTCCATGAATCATGTCCTCTGCGACAGGCCAGAACGGATGTGTGACGGGCGTAAGTGTAACTGTTGCGCCTGCAATCACCAAAAGCGGTATCGGGACAAACGCCTTTCTGAGCGGACGCGGTACAGGCGCTCCGAGAAACCGCCTTCGTTCTCAAAGGCTGTCGCCTGGGCCGACAGTTGTCTGTCGAGCAGGCTGCACGCGACAGCCAGGAGCACCAGTGCGGCGTTGGCCGCGAGCTCGGGGTAGGTCGGCGGAGAGAACGGCGTAGGCTTCGTGGACGAAGTGGACGGCGTGGACTGAGTGGACGATGTGGACGGAGTGGACGATGTGGACGGAGTAACCCCAGGCTTTTGTCCACTCTTTCCACCACGTCCACTCTGTCCACTATCCTTCCGCCCAAGCTCGTGTTGCTCTCGCACCCAGGCCGCCACCTCCTCGGCCGTTCGGCAGCGGCGGTCTATCAGGCCCTGCCTGCGCGGATTGCCCCGCCCCCAGATGGGCAGCCCGCGGTGGCGCAGGAAGTCCTCATAGTCCAGACGCAGTTCCTCCAGGCTGGACCGCGCCACATTGGTCAGCTTGAGCTCCGTCTTCTTGGAGGTCCCCGAAGCCTGGCTCCCCTCGGCGATGTTCTGAACGCCGGACCTGGCCGCCTGGACCATCTGATCGTGCGTGCGGCTGCGCCTGTCGATATAGCGCCCGCAGAAGCGGACAGTCAGATCGTAGATCAGTTGCGCTACCTGGAAGCTCTTCAGCTTCCGGTATCCGCCGTGCTTCGGGATGAGCGGTTCATCCCCGGGCATGTCATGCCTCGCTGCCGGCCAATATCGTCTCCCTGGTTCTGCACTGTGATTCTCCGCTCCTCGTGCGCCCGCGTCAAGCGTCTCTCACTACGCGGTGTTGTTAAACCCGCAACGGGTGCATGGTATGGCTCAATGAGCACGTGAATTACCTTCTGACCGGCCAAGTCATCCTTCGAGTAGCAGGCGATCTTGAAGAGTATCCGTTGCCGGCGAGAGAACTACTTCGATAGCTCGACTATCACCTTGATCGCCCTCCTGCGGAGCAGATCGAAATCAGCAGGCATTGCCAGTGGCTTGAGCGAGCTGGGGTCGTCATGAAGGTTGCAGGCCTTGTCCACGTGGGCCAGGAACTGCTCGGCCTCCTTGATTGCCACCGCCTTGGCGGGCGTGAGGATCGCGGTGTCGCCGTCAGCGCCGATCTTCTTCGCCGCGTCGAGCCGGGCCTTGAGCGTCTTGAGGTAGCGATAGTCGTTGATGCCCAGGGCGACCTTCTCCAGCCACACGGTCGGGTTCATGCCGTCCTTGCTCGGGTAGACCAGGCCCCATGAGCCTTCGATGTCCGACATGTCGTAGTAGGGCACGGTGGAGGGGTAGAAGTAGCCGCCCGTCGCGCCGTCCAGGCCCCTGGCGTGGGCGTGGAAGAGCCACCGGCCGTACAGGTGGCGGAAGTTCTCGAAGCTCGTGTAGCCGGGGTTGATGTAGATCCACGTCTGGTTGCCGGCCGCATGGATGGTCTTCAGGACCTCCTCGTTGAAGCTCGACAGGATGGAAAGCTGGAGCAGGCCGTAGAAGACCTCGCGATGATTGGTCTTGTCGCCGGGGGCGTAGTAGCCGCTGAACTTCGAGCCGGGGGCGTTCTTGACGTGGGCCTCGACGAACACCCGGCCGGCCTCGACCAGCGGGCCTGACGGCTCGTCGAGCAGGTAGTACGCCCGCGGCGGCCAGTTCTTGTCCTTTGCGTGCTGCTCGACGGCGGCGTAGGCGGCCTTGAGCACCTCGGCGAAGGTCATGTTGTAGGCGGCCTTCGCGGCCGCTTCGTTGTTCTTGGCGCCCTCCGGCGAGCGGTCGCGGGCGAAGCCAAGGTCAACGTCGAATCCCTGGTAGCTGTCGCCGAGCTTGGTCAGGCCGTACTTGCGGGCGAGGTCCATCCAGCGGTCGGCGTCGGCGAAGTCGATGTCGGCCTTGCCTTCCTTGATGGCCTTGAGCTTCATGCCCGGCCCGCCCGTCAGCGCGTTGAAGCCGTGCTCGGCCTGAAGCGCGATGGACTTCTGGGCGACCTGCCACCAGAGGTCCATGGCCTGGGGATATGGCGCGCGCCAGAAACCGGCGGATGTGCCCATGCCGCTGAGGGCGACGTCGTCGGCGGCGTCGAGGGTGAAGGGGTTGACGGTCACATTGAGGGGAACTTCAACAGATGCACTTTCTCGCGACCCGTCTCTATCGCCGGCCTTGATTGTCAGCTTGCCGACATATTGGCCCGCGAGAGTCTTGTCCGGCACATTGACCGTCACCCACACGGGCCGAGTGAAGCCGGGGGCGAGGTCGAGAGTCTGGAACTTCTCAAGGACCAGCGGCATGAGCGTCATGCATGGTCCGTTGCCGAATCGCTTGTAGTAGTGGCGCACCTTCTGAAGCTCGACGGCCGTGGCGGGGATCTTCGCGCCGGCGGGGCCGGCCAGGTCGCTCGCGGCGATGGTGACGCCTTTGGTCGCGGCAAGCGGATAAAGCCCAAGCTGCACGGCCGTGCGCTCGCCAGGGCAGGCGGCGATTGCCAGCGGCGCGGCCTTCTCATCGGCCGTCGGCGCCGAGCCGCAGTTCAATGCCTTGTCGGCCGGGCGGGCGAAGGCGATGAAGCCGCGAGCCTTGTCATCGGGCGTCACGTCCGGGGCCGGGCCCTCGGGCTGAATGCCGCCCTTGATGATGAAGGAGTCGAACCGTTCCTTGCGGATGGCGTCCAGGGCGGCCATCCACGCCGCGCCCTGCGTGGCCTTCTCCTTGGGATAGACGACGACGAAGCACATCCCGCCGGCCGCGTCGCCGTTGTACTCGACGGTGAGCTTGCCATCCTCGCCGACGGTACACTCGAACTCGCGAACGGGGCTGATCTTCTTGACGCGGTCCTTCCACAGGTCGGTCGAGGGCGTGTCCTCGTCATCCTCGAACATGCAGTAGCGGTCCCTGACGAACGTCGGGCCGTCCATCTTCTCGCTGAGCACCTCCTTACCGCAGAGCCTCAAGGTGCGCGAGGAGTAGCAGCACGAGTAGCCCCACATATTGATCGGGTCGATGCAGGTCTGGACGACGTACTGGCCCGGCTTGACGTTCACGGCGAACGCGCCGCCCAGCGCGGAGTTGCCCAGGTCGTCGGGGTTGCCCGCGCAGGAGAAGTAGCGCGAGGGCGGCCTGGCCCAGCCGAAGGGCGTCGTGCCGGAGTACGCGGGCGTAAGCTGCGTGACGGCCGTGAATGCCCCATCGACGGCCGGACCGGTGTTGTGGGAAATGCCGAAGTTGAAGGCCCGCAGCCCCTCGACCTGCGGCAGCGTCACGCCGGAATCTTCCGCTCGGACGGCCGTGATGTAGAACTCCAGCGGCGGGTCGTACTTACCGGTGTCGCGCCCGGTGAAGATCCAGACCTTCTTGAGCTTCGTGCGGTCGAGAATGTACGCGCCGGCGTGCGGCCAGAGGCGCGGTAGCGACGAAAGGCTGAAGTTGATAGTGCCCTTGCCCGGCGGGAGGAAGCCGTAGCTGATGTCGAAGCGGGCCTCCTTGCCGGCCGTCGAGAGCTCATCCTGCACCTGCGCGTAGAAGTGCAGCAGGTGGTCGGTGGGGTTGTTGATGTCGATGGAAAGCGTGCGGTAGTCGGCCAGCTTCTTCATCATGGCCGGGTCGTCCAGGGAGAAGTTGAACCAGCCCGACGGCAGCGTGACCTTGAGCGAGTGCTTGCTGCCGGGGGCGGCGTGGTCGGTGCTGATGGTCTTGACGGGCGGCTGGAGGTGGGGTTTGACGTCAGCCTCGCTATCGAAATCGAGCAGGACGAGCTTCCGCGGCTCGCCGAGCACAATGCCGGGGATGCACAGGCACGCGAGCGCGGCCAGCGCCGCGCGACGAAATCGAAGACCGAGTGGCCATTTTGACATGATTGGTGCCTTCCTTTTGCGGTCATTTTACGCGAGCCGTCCGACGGCCGCAAAGGAATGCCGCCGGCCGCGGCCAGGGCATGAGGGTCAGGCGCCGGGAGGACGGCGGAGGCCCCCTGTCCGCGGAAAGTCCTTCACGCGCCGGAATTGGGTGCTAGAATTCAAGTAGCCGCAAGTCGCAATGACTCTACAGAGGGAGCATGAACGGTGACGGCACAGGGAACTGTATCGCCCACGCGCGTCGGGGCGGACGACGCGCACAGGGCCGGACGAAAGGTGCGGTTCATCGAGCCGCAAAGCAGGCCGGGCAGGCCCTTCAACGCGTGGATAAGGAGATGGCCGCTGCTTGGGCCGATTGTCCTGGCGACGATCCTTCGCAACCGGGGCCACGACGCGGCTGTGTACAACGAGAATATCTCCGGGCCGCTGGAGGCCAATCCACGACAGTACGCCGACGTCCTCTCGGCGGACGTGGTAGGCATAAGCATAATGACGCCGACGGCCTCTCGCGGGTACGCGCTTGCCGACGCCGTGCGGCGCGCCGCGCCCCGCGCCACCATCGTCTTTGGCGGATCGCACGCCACGTTTCTGCCTGAAGAGGCGCTGGTCCATGGCGATATCGTCTGCCGCGGCGAGGGCGAGACGGTGATTGAGGACATCGCCTCCGGCGCTCTGAAGCGCGGCATCGTCCAGGGCCCGCCTCTGGACGACCTGGATGGCATCCCCACGCTTGACCACCGCGTGATGCACGATTTCGACGCGCTGCTGGCCTCCAGCCGCCGGCGCGAATACTACGAGCTGCCGGTGATGACGTCGCGCGGATGTCCGCACGGATGCACCTACTGTTCCGTGACGCGGATGTTCGGCGGCCGGATCCGCCGCCAGTCCGTGGAAAAGGTGTATGCCGACCTCCGCCGGTTCACGGAGGCGGGGTTCAGGCGGTTCTTCTTCTACGACGACAACTTCACGGCCGACCGCGACTGGACGCGTCGCCTCATGGAGCGGATCGAGCCCATGAGGGTGCAGTTCAACGCGCAGGCGCGGGCCGACTTCGCATGGATGGACCGCTCCCGGCGGCAAGCGGACCTGCCGCTGCTTCGCCTGATGCGCCGGGCGGGCGGCGACGTGCTCTACGTCGGCTACGAGACCGTTGACGACGCCACGGCCGCCGGCTGGCGCAAGGGCTACAGCGGCGCGCAGCCGCTTCGCGAGCGGCTGATGCAGGACTCTCAAATCCTCCACGACGGCGGGTTCTGGATACACGGAATGTTCGTCCTGGGCCCTGAGCACACGGCCCAGACGGCTAGCCAGATCATCGAGTTCTCTCGCAAGGCCAGGATCGAGTCCATCCAGATCAGCCTCCTTACGCCGGCCCCCGGCACCCCCGTGTTCGAGGAGATGAGGCCTCACCTGGCCTTCACCGACTTCCCGGGCGACTGGGACTACTATGACGGCACACATTGCGTGTATGATAATGGGAGGATGGGCATAGACGAGGCGCAGCGGGTCCTGCTTGACGCCCATCGCCGCTTTTACCGGTGGGGCGGGCTCAGCCTCAGGCGCATCCGCTACCTCGTCCGGCAGCGCGTCGCGTTGCAGGACAGGTTGGGGCTCCTGTGGGCCAACGCTCGCACCGCCAGGCGGATACTCCGGGCCTGGAGGCAGGACACCCGCATGTTCCTCCAGACCGTGGCGGCCAGGCGGATTCGCTCGGCGGCCGCGCACGGATTGGGAAAGGCGGGCGTACCGTGACCACGGCATCTGAGTCGGCCGGCGATGTCTCAGTCTGGACGAAGTGGAAACTGTCGGCTGCCGTAAAGGCCGCCGGTTTCGCGCTGCGCGTGCCCGTGCTGCGCGAGGCCGTTGTGTACAGGGCCGTCAGGGCGATGAATGCCTCATACGACGTTACAGAGGACGACCCGGAGCGGATGCGTCATGTCCATTGGCTGTGGCCCCATCTGGCGGCGTTTCTGCGCCGGCTTGTCAGGGAGCGTCCAGCGGCGGCCAGGGCGATGCTGCGGATCCTGGGAACATGGGCGCAGGACCTTGTGCGCCGCACAGAGTTGCAGAGGGAGGGCATGGCGGCCCCTCTGACAGTTGTCATCGAACCAACCGACAGGTGCAATCTCTCCTGCCCGGGGTGCTATGCCAAGAGCGGCAGTGACGGCAGCGACCTGCCCTACGAGCTGATGGAGCAGATCGTCCGGCAGGTGATCGACATGGGCACCTCGCTGATCACGATCTCTGGGGGGGAGCCGTTCCTGCGGGAGAAGGCCGACCGGACCATTTCGCGCCTGGGCGAACGTTTCAGGGACCAGGCTTTCCTGGTCTACACCAACGGGACGCTGATAGATGACCAGACGGCTCACCGCCTGGCGGAGGCGGGCAACATCTTCCCGGCGATAAGCGTTGAGGGTTCCGAACAGCAGACCGACGCGCGGCGGGGCGGCGGCACGTATCGGAGGAATCGCCTGGCCCGTGAACTGCTGGCCCGGCGCGGAGTGATGTGCGGCTTCTCCGCGACAGTTACCCGCGAGAACTGCCGGTCGATCTGCGACGACAGGTTCATCGAGCAGCGGATAGCCGAAGGCGACCTGTTCGGCTGGTTCTTCCTGCTCCAGCCCATCGGGCGGTCTCCAAGGCCCGATCTCATGGTGACCGCCGAGCAGCGGGCGCTGTTGCGGGAGACGGTAAAACGTTGGCGGTCGGAAGACCGCCCGATCTTCCTGGGCGATTTCTGGAACGACGGGCACTTCACCGGCGGGTGCATCGCCGGGGGCAGGTACTACTTCCACATCTACGCCAACGGAGACCTCAGCCCGTGCGTTTTCGCCCCGGTCGCGTGCGGGAACATTTTCGACATCATCCAGGGCAGGAGCCAGTACCGCGACCTCCGCGACTTCGTGCAGCGCAACCCCGTCTTTCGCGCCTACAGGGACGAACAGAAGGCCGTCAAGGACCGCAATCGCCCCTGCCTGATCATCGATCACCCGGAGGCATTCCGGCGCATCAGCCGCCTGCCAATGTGCCGTCCGGCCAAGAACATGGCCGAGGGCTACGTGGACGGACAGATAGGCCAGGCTATCGATCAGATCGCCGCCAGGTGGCGGGAGACGTCCGAGCGCCTGCCCATGCAGCCGTTCGTCGAGCCGCGGCCGGAACACGGCGCACGGGCGTGAGCTGCGCAGTAGGGGTCAAGAGACAACCGCGCCTACTCGGCCTTCCCGAGGCACAGGATGTCCCCGTTGTGCAGGCAGACGCAGATCCGTCCGCCGGCGACGGCCAGGCCGTCGTATGCGGGCGGGGAGTCGAGGTCGAACTCGGCCTGTGTCGTGCCCTCGGCGCACGACAGGACGAGCAGGAATCCCTTGCACTCCCCGGCCCATGCGCCCGGCCTGGGGGAAACGCGGCCGGCCAGGATGGCCTTGTCGCCGGCTAGGGCAATCGCCTCGACCTGGCGTTCTCTTGTGTTGGCCTTAGGGATGCGCCAGAGGCGTTCCTGGCTTTCGCGGGAGAAGACATCCGTGGGCGTCACGATGAACTTGTCGTTCCAGGCCATCAGATTGGCGGTGACCTTGCCGATGGTAAACGCCTTGCCGGAGCGTCGGGCGTTGCGCATCTGCGTCCACGAGCTGTCGAGGATGGGGCCTTCGTACTTGCCCGCGCCGCCGCCATAGGTGCGCTCGGCCGGCAGCGACGTGGGGGCGACGCGCTGGCCGTCCTTGGGGTCAAACTCGATGTGCCGCCAGCCGACGTGCTCGTTGCGGAGGGCCAGCAAGTCGTTGACGCGCAGGCTGCCCGCGCCGATGGGCTTGGCCCAGATCGTCTGGCCGTCGGCGGGCTTGAGGGCGACCAGCGCCACGCCGCCCTCGGACTCGCTGGACCTTCCGGCGTTGGCGTAGACCACGTCGTTGTGCACAAGCGGCGAGCCGATCACCGGCCAGAGCGACTCGACAGAGCCGAAGGCCACCATCCGCTGGTCCAGCGGCGCGATGCGGACGCGCCAGGCGAGCGCGCCATCCTTGGCCCGCAGGGCGTAGAGCCACCCGTCGTGACAGCCGACGAGGCACAGGCCGTTGTGGATGGTCGGCGGCGTGTCGATCCTGCCGCCCAACTGCGCCGACCATGCCTTCTTGCCTGCGGCGTCGATGGCGACGAGTTCGCCGCGATCGACGGCCGCGACGAAGGCCAGTCCTCCCGCGACGGCCGGCGCGGTGATCGGGGCCAGGAGCTGCGGCTTCCACGCCGCAGCCATCGGGCCGTCGGCGGAGGCGACGTGCGCCTTCCACAGTTCCTTCAACTTGGCCGGCAATTGTGCGGCGACGGCCGCGGAGCGCTCGGCGTTGGCCCGATACGTCGGCCAATCATCAGCCACGGCCGGCGCGGGCTTTGGAGCGTCGGCGAAGGCAGGGCCCTTCTCCACCGGACGGGGCATGGCAAAGTCCTCGGCCGTCGGCTCGCGGTCGTAAGGCCCGAAGGCCATGAAGCCGTACATCGACCACGGCGTGCATCGGCAGATGTTCTGCGCGGTGTAGAACATGCCGTTTGCGCCTATGACGCCCTCGCCGCAGCACGAGCGGACGCCGCGGTAGGCGGTCCGGGCCGGCCTGGTCGTCGGATTCGACGACGACAGCCATTCGACCATCGCCCCGCCGTTGACGACGAACCGCCCATCAACCGACGCAGGATTGCACCCCAGGTGGCTCAGCCACGTGCCGAAGCCGCCTTTGTTCTGTCCTGTCAGCGGGTCCCACTTCTGGTTGGCGACCCAGAGGTGGCCGTCGACGATGGGGGTCCAGTTGCCGCCGGCCTTGGCCTGCCAAAGTGTGTGCCCATCCTCGGCCGCAAGGATGAACGTGAGCTTGTCCTTGGGCTTGACCACGACGACGAAGCCCTTGCCCGCCGAAGTGATGAGGGCATCGACGGGCGCGCCGAGCTTGGCGCTGTCGACGCTCCATTTGTCTTTGCCGCTCTGGAGGTCGATGGCGATGATGCGCCTCTCCGTGGGCGGGTTGCCCTTCTGCGCTACCGCATAGACGACGCCGTCGGCCGCGAGTATCTGAAACGCCGAGAGCTGCAGCGACCACTTCCGCGCGCCGGTAGCCGAGTCGAAGCCGGCCACTTCGCCGTTGTCGGTCTTGGGGACCCAGAGGAAGCCGCTGTCGTACGGGTCCTTGGCGCCCTCGTATGGCTTTGGCCGGGCCTTGCCTTCCCAGCAGGCGGCCACGAGCACCTTGTCCAGCTCCAGCAGGCGGGCCACAGGGTGCTTCGTGTCGAAGTTCGCGACGATCTTGCCGGTCCCGGCGTCGGCTGCGACGGCCTTGTCCTTCATCGGGGCGTAGACGCGCTCGCCGTCGGCGACCAGCGGGCCGGCGTTGCGCCACTCGATGCCGATCCCATCCTCCGGGATGCCGCAGTTGATCTTCCACAGCGGCAGGCCGTTGAACGCGTCCCGCGCGACCAGCCACAGGTCGTAGGACTCGCCGCCGCGCTGCTGGCCGAAGTTCTCGACCTCGTTGGTGGTCAGGGCGAACATCCTGCCGCCGGCCGTCACGTAGGCCCTGGTGCAGGTGAAGCCCGCGATGTTGAACGGCAGCCCGTCCAGCCAGCGGACGGCCAGCGTCGAGCCCTCCGGGCGGTCGGCCGAGGCCCGCGTGCCGCCGGCGCTGTAGTGCGGGTGCGTCCATTCATCCATGCTCGGCGGGCGCGGCTTGACGGCCTTGGTCCACTTGCCGTCCTTGAATGTGCAGACTGCGCCACCGGGCGCGGTGATGCGCATCACTTCATCCATCGTCAGGCCCTTGGAGGACAGGGCGGCGAAGTCCTCGATGACGACCAGATTGGCCATGTCGCGGAGGTACGGCAGGGACTTCATGTCGGCGAGCTTGTCGACAAGCGCCTGCCCTGCCACGCCCTTGGCCGCGATGGCGCTCCGGGCGCGTGTCACGGCCGCATCGTCCAGGGCGAGGCCGTGTACGAGCATCCCGCTGGCGGCCGCCAGGTCCGCGGTCAGGCCCGGCGATGCCTCGGACCCGCAGCCAAGATGGATGCACAGGCCCTTCTTCTGGGCCGGCGCCGCCAGGTCGAGGACCGCCTTTGCGGAAGAGTCATCATCCGCCTGCGCCGCGGGCAACGGCGCCAGTGCGGCCAGGAGCGTGCAGGCGAGCAGTAGATTGAGGCGCGGCTTTCCCAGGTATCGCATAGCCAGGCTGCCTTTCATCCGCGGCCTGTCTTCTTGCGGGCCGCGTTACGAGGGGCTTGTGCGGCGTCATTTATTGTAACCGCGCCGGCCGGTTCCGCCACAAGACGCGCGAGGTGCATCGCCCGAATGTGGTGTGGGCCTCTGGCCCGCGCGTCTCGCGGCCGTCCCGGCCGCGAATCCCGCAGGCGAGACGCCTGCGGGACGCACGGGCGAGACGCCCATGCCCCTATCTTTCGATACACCCGACGCGCGGTGCGGCGGCGTGGCCGACTGATATAATGTCGCGGCGTTGGGCGGAGGGAGCCATTCGCCACCTGGCGGGAGTGGGCGCCAAAGGCACAGTCGAGTGAGGCGGTCCGATGCACAGGCTTTCCCGAAACGGCGCGGGCCAGGAGATAGCCGGCCTGTATGAGCGATTCTCGATGGACCGCGCGCACGCCGAGCACGTCGCGGGCCTGTGCGGGCGGATCTTCGCGGACCTGCCGCACCTTCACGGGCTTACCAAGACCTGCCGCGGCCTGGTCGAGGCGGCCGCCCTCCTGCACGACATAGACGAGGCCCCCAAGGAGCACCACGATGCCCGCGGCGCGCGGCGAATCCGGGCCATCGATCTGCCGTGGCTGCCAGCGCACTGGAAGCCCATCGTCGCGACGGCCGTCGGACTGCACTCCGCGCGGAGCGATGTGGCAGGCTTCCTCAGACGCCTGAAGAAGGAGCCGACCGCTGAGCTGGAGCTTGCCGGGCGGGTGGCGGCGATACTCAGGCTGGGCGACGGCCTGGACCATTGCCGCAGGCAGGACACGGACATCGCCGCCATCATCGACGACGGCCGGGCGGTGACGATCTATCTGGGGCCATCGCCAAGCGCCTCCGAGAACGCGGCGTTCGCCATGGGTAAGGCGGACCTGTGGAACCGCATCGCCTTGCGGCCGGTCCGCGCGATTGCAGTGGCCCAGGGCCTGGCCCCAAACACGGCCTGGCTGCGGCCGTGGCAGCCCATCGCCGTTGTCCTCCGCGAAATCATCCAGCGGCAGTTGGAGCAGGTCACCTCGCGCGAGTACGGCCTGGGCTACGAGCACGACCTGGAATTCGTCCACGAGATGCGCGTGGCGATGCGGCGGATGCACTCGGCGATCCAGGCGTTCGGCAAGCGCCTTGGCGGCCTGAAGAAGCCGGATCGGCAGGTCCACCGCATCGGGAAGCTGCTGGGGAGCGTGCGAGACTCGGACGTGCTGCTGGAGCATCTTGAGGGATATGCAGGCGGCGCGCCGCCGTCGCATCAGCGCGTGCTTAGCCGGGTAATCCTCCAGCGAAGGGAACTTCGCCGTCGGCAGCACGCGGAGGTGATGGCGGCGATGGCATCGGCGAAGTGGCGAAACGCCAAGGCACGCCTTGGGCGGATAGTCCAGGCGCAAGCGGATGAACGAGACGTTGCGCTTGCGGGAAAGTCAGCCGGCCCGCCGGCGCGGCGCGAGGCGCGGCGGTCCTTGCTGCGGCAGTTGGAGCGGGTTTGGGGCTACGGCCGGTCGATCGAGAAACTCAGCCCGCGCCGGCAGCACAGGCTGCGGATCGAGTGCAAGAAGCTCCGCTATCTGGCGGAGTTCTTCGAGGGCTTCTACGGCCCCTGGTTCGGTGGCCTGATCCGCACGGCCACCAGGCTCCAGGACCTGCTTGGGATGGCGCATGATTCCAGCGTGTACGCCCAATGGCTGAAGGACGTGGCCGGGCCGCCGGCGGGCAAGGGCGGCGCGGCCGTCGAGAGGCTGATGGAGCATTTGCGCCGCCGGCGGCGCGAGTGTCTGGACAAGGCCGGCAGGATATGGCGACAATTCCGCTCGCGGCGGTCGAGGAATCGCCTTGTGCGGCTGATCGACTCTCCGAGGACGGCGTGAGGCAGACAAGTCAGGGAAGGAGCCAACAGTGACCGACAAGACCAATCGGCTGTACGTAGGCGTGGACGTCGGCGGCACGAAGACACTCGCGGCGCTGGCCACGGCGTACGGGGAGATACTGGCCCGCGAGCGCAGGCCCACGCCGCGCGAGGGCGGGCCGATAGACACCGTGGCGGCCATCGTGCAGCTCATATCCGACCTGCTGGGCAAGAACCACGTCGCGGCCGGCTCGCTTGGCGCCATCGGCCTGGCTGTGCCGGGCATCGTCGGCGACGGGCACGAGGAAGTGACCTTCGCGCCGAACCTGAACATCGCGGGCGTGAACGTGGTCGCGCCGCTTAAAGAGAAGTTCGGCGCGCCGACGGTGCTTGGCAACGACGTGAACCTCGGCACGCTGGGCGAGAAATGGCTCGGCGCGGCACGGGATG
The DNA here is from genome assembly GCA_041946855.1 of Phycisphaerae bacterium. GTDB lineage: Bacteria > Planctomycetota > Phycisphaerae > SM23-33 > SM23-33 > JBHGBE01. The sequence continues at coordinate 31,362 of JBHGBE010000051.1, forward strand.
CCACCAGCGCGGTGGGCATATTCGTGGGCACGGGCATCGGCGGGGGCATCATCCAGGACGGCCGGCTGCTTACGGGCCACAGGGGCTCCGCCGGCGAGATCGGCCATATCATCCTCCAGATGGGCGGCCCGCGATGCGGCTGCGGCGGACTGGGTTGTCTGGAGGCGCTGGCCAGCCGGACCGCCATCGAGCGCGACCTGCGCCAGGCCATGCGCGATGGGAGGGCCACGGTCCTGAAAGAGCTTGCCGGCGCGAGGGCCAAGGTAATCAAGAGCAGCGTCCTGGCCGAGGCCCTGAAGAAGAAGGACAAGGTGGTCGTTGAAGTGATGCGGCGCGCGTCGGAGGCCCTCGGCCAGGCGTGCGTGACGGTCCGCCACGTGCTCGACCCGGAGGTGATCATTCTGGGCGGAGGAGTGGTCGAGGCCTGCGGCGCGTTCGTGCTGCCCATCGTACAGCGGATCGTCGCCCGCGACAGGCTGCTGTCGGGCATATCCAAGGGCAAGGTCGTGGCCTCGGAGCTGGGCGACGACGCGGTGGTGCTCGGCGCGGTGGCGCTGGCGCAGCAGATGATCGGCGTGGACCCGTTCAAGCTCGTGCTGCCGGCCGTGCGATACCCGAGGCTCTCGCGGGTGGGCGGGGGCAGCGTCCTAGTCGGCGGGCGGACGTACCGCGAGGACATCCACATCCGCGCCAACGGCAGCGTGAAGAAGCGCCGCAAGCTGCTGGCCAAGCTCGACGGCCAGGCGAACATCGTCTCGGCGGCGGAGGCGGCCAAGCTCTGCAAGGGAATGCCAAGCAATATTCTGATCATCGCTGGCACGTCCAGGCCGATCAAGCTCGCCCGCGAGGCCGAGGAACTCCTGCGGAAGCGCAACTTGAAGGTCCAGGTCCTGCCCGCCTCCGAAGCCCCCGAGGCGTACAACGCGATCAAGGGCCGCAAGGCGGCTTTGATTCATGTCTGCGGCTGAAGGGCGAATGAAGGCAGAATGCAGAATGAGGAATGCAGAATGCAGAACTGAAGAGGCCTTTTCATCTCTCTTTCACTTCTTCATTTTGCATTGAGCATTCTGCATTCTTCATTCTCTTCTATTCCTCCGCCGGCTTGGTCAGCGGGCGGAACTCCATTGTGGGCGTGCGCGGGCGGGCCGCTTCGACCGCCTCCTCGTAGAACCGCTCCTGCGCCCTGATGGTGGGGCCCTTGGCGGCGACGGGCCTGTAACGGCCGTCGGGGCCGAGCTGACGCGCCTTGACGTTGTCGGCGAAAAACGTGTTCAGGATTCCCACGAGGCGCGCCTTGGCCTCCTTCTGCGTGACGGGCAGGAGCAGCTCCAGGCGGCGGTCGAGGTTCCGCACCATCCAGTCGGCGCTGGAGAGGAAGACCTCCTCGTGCCCGCCGTTGCGGAAGTAGATGATGCGTGCGTGCTCCAGGTAGCGGTCCACTATCGAGACGACCTTGATGTTGTCGGAGACGCCCTTGACGCCCGGCCGCAGGCAGCATATCCCGCGCACGTTCAGCAGCACGCGCACGCCCGCCCGGCTGGCGCGGTAGAGCTCGCGGCAGATCGCCTTGTCCTGGAGCGAGTTGAGCTTGACCATTATCAGGCCGGGGCTCTCGGTCGTGGAGGTCTGGATCTCGCGGTCGATCATCGCGATGATCCGGTCGCGCAGGCCGGTGGGGGCGATGACGAACTTCTTCCAGCCGATCGACTGCGATGAGCCCGTCACCAGGTTGAAGAACGCGGCCGTGTCGGAGCAGAGATCGCCGTCGCTGGTCATCAGGCCGATGTCGGAGTACATGCGGGCGGTGCGGTCGTTGTAGTTGCCCGTGGAAAGGTGAACGTACCGGCAGATGCGGTGCGACTCGCGCCGCACGATCAGGAGCGCCTTGGCGTGGGTCTTGTAGCCCGCGACGCCGTAGATGACGAAGCACCCGGCGTCCTCCAGGCGGCGGGCCCAATTGACGTTCTTGGCCTCCTCGAAGCGGGCCTTCAGCTCCACGAGCACCGTCACCTGCTTGCCGCTCTCGGCCGCGCGCGCCAGGGCGCGGATGATCGGCGAATCGCCGCTGGTGCGGTAGAGGGTCTGCTTGATGGCCAGGACGTTGGGGTCATCGGCCGCTTGCTCGACGAACCGCACAACCGGGTCGAACGACTCGTACGGATGGAACAGCAGCACGTCACGCTCCTGGAGCGTCTGCCAGATGTCCTGGCCCTCGGCCAGGTCGCGCGGCGGCTGCGGCGGCCACGGGCGGTACTTGAGCCTGCCGAAGCCCGGCCGGCTGGCGATGTCCATCAGCGCGGCGGCGTCGAGCAGGCCGTCGATCTCGAGGACCTCGGCGGGCCTGGTCCCGCACCAGTCCGAGAGCCATTTCTTCAGCCTTGGGTCGGCCGCGGCCTCAACCTCAAGGCGCACGATGTCCCTGCGGCCGCGCTCACGGACGGCCCGCTCCATCGCCTGGATCAGCTCCAGCGGGTCATCCTCCTCCACGACGACGTCGGCGTCCCGCGTCAGGCGAAAGACGGCCGTTGCCTGCACGGTGTAATCCGGATAGAGCGTCCCGGCATGCGCCGCGATCACCTCTTCGAGGCAGGCAAGCTGGAGGCCCCTTTCCGTCGGCAGCGAGATAAACCGCGGGAACGCCTTGGGGACGGGCACGACGACGGTCTTTTCGGGCCTTTGGGCGTCCGGCTGCTTGGCCGCCAGGCGCATGGCCACGTGGAGCTGGAGGCCCGGCAGTATCGGGCACGGCTCTAGCTCCTCCACGGCCAGCGGCGTCAGCGCGGGGAGTATCTCCGCCGAGAAGATGGACCGCAGGAACTGCCGCTGCTCGTCGGCGGCCTCCGCGACTGACAGCACGCTGATTCCCTGCGCGGAAAGCTCAGTGAGGACTTGGCGGACGCCGTGGGACTGCTCGCGGACCATCCTGGCGACGCGCTCGCCGATGGCCGCCAGTTGTCCGGCCGGCGTCAGGCCGCTGGCATCCTTGTGCGTGATGCCGGCGGCCCTCTGCTGCCGCAGCCCGGCCACGCGGATCATGAAGAACTCGTCCAGGTTCGAGCTGACGATGGCCAGGAACTTCAGCCGCTCCAAGAGGGGCACGTCCTCGTTGAGCCCTTCTCGCATGACGCGGTCGTTGAACTCCAGCCAGCTCAACTCGCGGTTGATGTAGAGTTCAGAAGAGTCCAGGTTCAAGGCCGCCATGCGTGACGAATTCCCTTCATTCCAAGTCTAAGAGGCGGGCAAGATGCCCGCCTGACGCGCGGGCCGGAGGCCCGCGCCACATTCCGTTGGCTCAAATGCCCGACTCCCCCTTGTTCACGTTCTGCAAGTCGCGCTGCGCCTCCTCCAGGCGGACCTTCATTCCGTAGACATCCTCAAAGAGGCCGGCCTTGGACGCCAGCGCCCTGCGCTCCAGGGCCAGGTCTGCCGCGCCGCTGACGTAGATGATGAAGTCGTCGTCCCGCTGCTCGAACTGGATGTCGCGGATCTGCTGGGCGTGTCCGCGGTCCAGGGCGTCGGCCACGCGGATGATGGCCGCCAGCTTGCTGACCACCATGCGGTCCTCGCGCGGCGCCATCATGTACTCCTGGTGGGCCGGCTCGGGCACGCCGCGCCGGTGATACCTGGCCACCAGGGCTACGATCTGCATCTCCTCGCGGCGGAGGCCGACGATCTCAGAATTGGAGATGAGGTAGTAGCTGTGCTTGTGGTGCGCGCGGCTGGAGACGAACCCGCCGACCTCGTGCAGTATCGCCGCCACTCGCAGCAGGAGCCTGTGGCGGGGCCCAAGGCCGTGGAGCTTCTGGAGGCGGTCGAACATCTTCCCCGACAGGTCGGCTATGTGCATGGCGTGGTGTACGTCGATGTGGTACTTGTCGCCGATGGCCCTTGCGGTCTGGATGATGCCGGCGGTGAGTTCCTCGTCCTCCTTGCCGGCCAGGCCGCGCGCCATGTCCAGCAAGAGGCCGTCGCGCATCGAGACCGCGGGCACCAGCACCTGCCGCGCCTTGGTCTCGTGCAGGAGGATCTGGTAGACCAGCAGGGCTGGTACGAGCGTCTCGGCGTCGGCGAACGGGATGTGATATGTGGCGGCCAGCTCCTCGGCGGTGTTCACTTCGCATCGGGCCACGAACGCGTCGAAGTCCCGTACTCCGATGGTTGCCGGGGCCGGCCCTTCGCCGGGCGAGCCGATCTGCTGCGCAGCGAACCGCGCATCGCCGCCGACGGCGATGAACGACCTCACCTGCTCCAGCGGCAGCGACGCGCGGACGGCCGTCACGACGTTGGCAATCTGGTGGCGGAGCAGTTCAGCGGAGCGGGTCGGCGGCTCCTGCGAGGTCGAGAGCATCTCCTGGAGCCGGATGGAGCCGAGCTGGTAGCTGCCGGCCGTGAGGATGTGGCCCTTCTGGAGAATCGCCAGCAGGGCGCTTCCGCCGCCCACATCCGCGAATAGCGCCTTGTTAGTCTGGCTGCCGCCGTCGCCCAGCGCATCCCGCACCGCGCCGACGGTCAGGCGGATTTCCTCGGATGTGTCCAGCACCTCCACCTCCAGGTTGGTGGCCATGAATATACGGTCGAGGAAGGCGTCTGCGTTGGAGGCCTCGCGGACGGAGCTGGTCGCCACCGCCCGGACGTGCTTTACGCCGTAGGTGTCCATGATGCGGCGGAAGTCGCGCAGGATGGCGATGGCGGCGTTCATCGTCTTCTGCCCCAGCCGCCCGGAGAGGAACGTGTCCTGGCCAAGGCGCACGGCCCGCCGGGTCTCGTCAAGGTGCTCGATCCGGCCGTTGGGCAGCACCTGGGCCACGACCATCCGCACCGCGTTGGAGCCGATGTCGATCACGGCCACCGGTTCCGCGTGGCGCTCGGCCGTTACGGCAGGTTCCACCATGGTGTACCCTCGCTGGCGAAGCTACTTTACGACAATCTTAGACACGTCGAACGATGGCTTGGGGTACTTCATGTCAAGGGACTCCAGCGTCTCGATGACGATCCTCGAGATGGCCAGGTTCCTGAACCACTTCCTGTTGGCCGGTATGACGAACCAGGGGGCGCGGGGCGTGCTGCACCGGCCTATGGCCTCGCCGTATGCCTTTATGTACTTGTCCCAGTACCGCCGTTCCTTGAAGTCCTCCGGGCTGATCTTCCAATGCTTGCGAGGGTCCTCCAACCGTTCGCGCAGCCGCTTGAGCTGCTCGTCGCGGCTGATGTGGAGGAAGAACTTGAGGATATGGACGCCGTTGTCGGCCAGCGAGGCCTCGAACTTGTTGATCTGGTCGTACCGCTTCGACCAGACATCCCTGGGGACCAGCTTGTGGACGCGCACGATGAGCACGTCCTCGTAGTGCGAGCGGTTGAAGATGCCGATCTCTCCGCGGCGCGGCACCGCCCTGTGGATGCGCCAGAGGAAATCGTGGGCAAGCTCCTCCGGCGTGGGCGCCTTGAAGGAGGTGACGCGGCAGCTCTGCGGGTTGACCGAGCTCATCACATGGCGGATCGTCCCGTCCTTGCCGCCGGCGTCCATCGCCTGGAGCACGATCAATAGCGCCCTCTTGCCCTCGGCGTAGAGCAGCTCCTGCAAGTCGGCGAGCTTCCTGTGGTACTTGTCCAGAAGCTCCTGCGCGTGCTCCTTGTCGCCCAGGCCGGCGCACTCGTCGGGGTCGAAGTCCGACAGGTCCGCCGGGCCGCCGCCCTTGACCATGAAACGCTTGTGGAATTGCATGTTCGCCTCGCGCTTACGGTTGCATAAGTTCGATCTGCTTGCGGCGCAGCAGCCACATAAGCTCAGCGTCCTGCGAGCCTTCAGCGGTCTGGACCATTGCCGCCCCCGCCTTGGAGATCGACAGCCCGACGTGCGGGTTCCCGGCGATCAGCTCGCCGATCATCTCCTCGGAGATTGGCGAGTGACCGACCATCGCGACCGATTTGACGCCCTGCCGGGCGAGCTCATCCAGTTGCGCCCTGATCTGCGCGTGGCCGTCTTCGGCGGCCAGGAACAGCGCCTCCCGGGGCTGGACATCGAGCATCTCGCCCACGATGGCGGCCGTCTGGACGGCCCTGTCCAAAGGGCTGGTCAGCAGCACGTCAACGGCCAGGCCCATCGCTTCCAGCGCCTCGGCCAGCATCTTGGCCTCGTCGATGCCCTTCTTGGTGAGCTTTCTTCTGGCGTCGCCGGCCTTGTGCGTTTCCTGGGCCGTGGCGTGCCGGATGAACAGGACCTGCATGGCGATCTCCAGGATGCTTCGAATGGAGCGGATGCTCCCGGGACCGGAACCATCCGCGCCCGCGGAGTCTACCGGTCCGGCCGCGACGAGTCAACGCCCGCAGGCCAAAGGCGCGCTGCGCTGCCGCAGTGGGGGAGTTGGACGCCCTGGAAAAGGGCGGGGCAAGTCAAGGCTGCCCCCCGGAACGCCGATGAACGCTCTTGTGTGCATCCGCTCTGAGAGGAAACCACAGAAAGGAGCCAATCATGGAGAGGATGAAACGGGGTTTCACGCTGGTCGAGTTGGCGGTGGTCGTGGTGATCATCGGTGTGCTAGCGGCATTCGCGGTGCCGAGGTTCATGGCGTCGGTCGAGCGGTCCAAGGCGGCGGAGGCGTTCAACTACCT
>JBHGBE010000052.1:0-37743 GCA_041946855.1 Phycisphaerae bacterium
GGATTTCGAGCCTTTTTTGCGCCACGCCTCGGAAAATCACGCTTGTTCAGGGCCTAGTCCCCAGTCGCTTCCTCAAACGACGTCCTTCCCATGGCATTTCTTGAACTTCTTCCCGCTGCCGCACGGGCAGGGGTCGTTGCGGCCGACGCGGGGCGTCTCGCGGATGATGGGCTTGACCGGCTTGGTGTCGGTCTGCTGCGCCTGGCTCTGCATGTCCTGGGCCAGGTGGTCGTAGCCGGCCAACTGCTCGTGGACCTGGCTGGACACCTGGTAGACGCTGGACATCTGCGCCCCCGGGGCGAGGCGGACCTTGAAGATCATGTCCGTGACCTTATCGCGGACGCCGGCCATCATCTCCTGGAACATCCGCGAGCCCTCGCGCTTGTACGAGACCTTGGGGTCCTGCTCGGCGTAGCCGCGAAGGCCGATGGCGCTCTTGAGGTGGTCCATCGCCAGCAGGTGGTCTTTCCAGGAGCTGTCGTAGATGTGCAGGAGGACGAACCGCTCCAGCTCGTTCATCTCGCGGCGGAGGAACCGCCGGCCGAACACCTTGAGACGGCCGATCACGTCGCTGTCGAAGTCCTGGGGCTTGAGCTCCGTGTCGAACCGCTGCCGGGCGAACTCGACGGCCTGCTCGACGCCGGGCGCGGCGCCCAAGCGGTCGTGAATGAGCTGGTCTAGCTTCGCCCCGCCGAGCCACTGTTCAGATTCGCCCATCAGCTTGAGGCGGATCTCGTCGAGCTTCATCTTCGCCAGGTCGTCGGCCGTCAGGTTCAGGTCGTACTTGCGGTTGGCCCACGTCGCCAGGGCGGTCAGGGCGTAGACGTTGTCCGGCCCGCCCTGCCCGAGCGTCATCTCCAGCGCAAACTCGACCGGATATTCGATCTCGCGCCGGTGGTACGCCTGCTGGACCTTCTCCATGAGCCGCGCGCGGACCTCGGGTATCTCGCCGGTCAGTTCCGCGGGGGAGACCTGCACTATGAACTTGTTGCGGGCCCATTCCGCCAGCGAGTTGCGGCCGAAGTCCTCCGCCAGGTACGGCGCAAGGCCCGACAGGTCGATCAGGTCTATCTTCTCGACGGCCGCCTTGGACAGCTCCGCCTCCATCTCCTGCTGGCTCATGCGGCGGAGCTGGTTCTGGGGCAGGTTGACGTTGAAGCGGCTCATCGCCCATGCGCTGAGGCCGCGGAGGTCCCAGTCCTTGGAGTCGATGTCCGGGTCTATGTACTCGCCCAGCGTGTTGGAGATGTTCTGGAGGGCCTCCTCCTTCGCGCGGTCGCGAAGGTTGGCCTGGAGGTCGGGCAGGTCCTCGGGGCCTGTGGCCTTGACCTGCTCCTCGCGCAGCTCGATCTGGAGGTTCTGCCTGGCCCACGTGGCGATGCACCGCTTTGGGTACATGGGGCCGAGATAGTCCTCGACGGCCCGCTCGACCGACTCGCGGATCATCTCGTAGACCATGCCCTCCAGTTCGACGCCCTCCAGCAGCTTCTGCCGCTGCGAGTAGAACGCGCGGCGCTGGTAGTCCATGACCTCGTCGTACTCGAGCAGGTTCTTGCGGGTCTCGAAGTTTCGCTCCTCGACCTTGCGCTGCGCCCGCTCGATGCCCTTGGAGATGCGGCGGTCCTCGATGGCCTGGTCGCCCGAAAGGCCCAGCCATCCGAGCACCTTCACCGTCCACTCGCCGGCGAAGATGGAGAGCAGCTCATCCCGCAGGGACAGGAAGAACCGGCTGGAGCCTGGGTCTCCCTGCCGGCCGGACCGGCCGCGAAGCTGGTTGTCGATGCGCCGTGCCTCGTGCCGCTCGGTGCCGACGATGTGCAGCCCGCACGGCACGTCCAGCGGGCACTGCTCGCGCCCGCGCCGCGGAAAATCGGGGTCGATCTTGGGCTTGAAGCAGTGGGCGCAATTGGTCGCCTCATCGTACTGCGGGCAGTGGATGCAGCACTTGGTAGCGCCGGGATTGCCCGGCGGGAAGAGATCCTCCTCCTCGACACCCAGCTCCGCCAGCTTCTCGCGCGAGACCATCTTGCACTTGTCCCACACGACGCCCGGTCCGAGCTTGATGTCCGTGCCGCGCCCGGCCATGTTCGTCGCGATGGTCACGGTGCCGACGAGCTGCTTGGAGCCCTGCTTGATGGGCCTTTGAAGGCCGGCCTCCGCCACGATGTCGGCCTCGCGGGCGGCGTTCTCCGGCCGGGCGTTGAGCACCTGGTGCTCGATGCCGTACCGCCGCGTCAGCATGGTCGAGAGCTTCTCGCTCTTCTCGATGCTGGTCGTGCCGACGAGCACCGGCCGGCCCGCCTTGCTGACCTTGTTTATCTCCTCGACCAGCGCGTCGAACTTGGCGTCGGTGTCGGCGTAGATGCGGTCGTTGTAGTCCACGCGGTTGATCGGCCGGTGTGTCGGCACCGACACGACGTCGAGCTTGTATATCTTCAGGAACTCGCCGGCCTCGGTCATGGCCGTGCCGGTCATGCCGGCCAGCTTCTTGTAGAGCTTGAAGAAGTTCTGGAGCGTGATGGTCGCCAGCGTCTGCGTCTCCTCCTTGACGCGGACGTGCTCCTTGGCCTCTACGGCCTGGTGCAGCCCGTCGGACCACTGCCGGCCCTCCATGAGCCGCCCCGTGAACTCATCGACGATGATGACCTCGTCCTGCTGGACGACGTAGTCCTTGTCCCGCTCGAACACGAGGTGCGCGCGGAGGGCCTGCTCCATCAGGTGCGGCCATTCCATGTTGGCCCCGACGTAGAAGCTGCCCACGCCGGCGATGTCCTGCGCGGCCTGGACGCCCTCGTGCGTCAGATGGGCGGCCCTCTTGTCCAGCTCTATCTCGTAATGCTTGACTTCCTGGGCGAGGCGCGCTTCGGCGTCAACAAGGTCCTTCTCCGCCTGGTCGAGCTTCTTGCGGACGGTTTCATCGGCGTCGCCCTTGGAGACCTCGCCGGCCAGGGCCTTGATGGTCCGCTTGAGGGCCTCGACCCGCTGGTTGGCGCGGTCCCAGCCGCGGTTCCTGGCGATGACTTCCCGCGCCACGGCGTCGGCCTTGCGGTAACGGTCGGTGTCGCCGAAGGCGGGGCCGGAGATGATCAGCGGCGTCCGCGCCTCGTCGATGAGGATGTTGTCCACCTCGTCGACGATGGCGAAGTCCAGCCGGCCCTGCACCTGCTCTGCCACCGAGTTCTTCATGTTGTTGCGGAGGTAGTCGAAGCCGAACTCGCTGTTGGTGCCGTAGGTGACGTCGCACTCGTAGGCCTTCCGCCTTTCCTCCGAACCGCCCCATGCGGGCATGTCGTTGGTGATGAAGCCGACGGTCAGGCCAAGGCGGGCAAACGCGGCGGAGGCCGAGCCGGCGTCGCGCTGAACGAGGTAATCGTTGACGGTGACGACGTGGACCTTCATCCCGTCCAGCCAGGCCATGTAGATGGCGGGATAGCAGGAATACGTCTTGCCCTCGCCTGTGGCCTCCTCGGCGATCCAGCCGTGGTCGAGGATCATGCCGGCGACAAGCTGCACGTCGAAGTGGCGTATGTTCAGGCCGCGCCGCGACGACTCGCGGACCAGGGCGAACGCCTCGGCCATGAGGCTGTCACGGCTCTCGCCGTCCTGCCGCCGGCGCTTCAGCTCCAGGCTCCGCGCGAGCATTTGCTCGTCGCTCAGGGCGCGGATTTCATCCTCGAGCGGGTTGACCTGGCCCTGGATGAACTTCATCCTCGCGCGGACGACACGCTCGTTCCGCGTGCCGCCGAGGGCCTTGATGATTACCTTGCTCAACAAACCCAGCATTGTTCGCCCATTATATCAGGGCGGGAGTATCGCCGAAGCGCCCCCTGCAATCAATGGGGACCCCGCGACAAACAGACAGACGGCCCGATAGTCTATGCCATCTCCGGCGCGCTGTCCCAAATGAGTCTTACCTTGCCCTTCACGACGTCGGCGGCCGTGTGGCAGGCGAGCGGCTCGCCGACGATCCAGTCGTGCGTCGGCAGTTCCAGCTTGGCGTAGACGCGGCACTCGATGTTGACGGGGCACTCGGCGATGAGCGGCGCGGCGACCTTGACGGCCGGCGCTCGGGTCAGGCCGGCCAGGGCGAACTTGTCGGCGTCGGGCTTGTCGTTCAGCGAGACCGAGCCGCAGATCTCCCACGCTCGCTTGAGGCCGCCGTGCGGGATGTTGATGACGAACTGGCCCGTATCTTCAATGCACTTCGTGGTGTAACGTTTGCGGAAATATTGTCCGGCCGGGCGGGCGCACATCGCGACGCCGTAAAGCCTGGGCCGGCCGTTGACCAGCGCCCACGCCCCCACCGTGCAGATGTCAGCCTTGCCGGCGGAATCGACGGCCGTGACCATGCAGACGGAGCCGGGGTAGAAGGGGCTGAAGGATGGATCATCAGTAGTTGAGATGACCTTCTCCACCGTGTCGATCCTTTGTCGCGAAAGCCGTCTGCCACTTGGGAATTGAGCGCTGCCCACACATCATTCAATATCCAATATCCAATACGCAATGTTCAATTCCCAAGTGAAACCAATTGTCGTTCTTCCACTTGAGCATTGAACACTGAGTGTTGAATATTGAGTATTGCTGTTTCGCGGCTCACTGCGCGAGCCACACCGCGACGATCTTCAGCCGCTTGTCCTTGGGCGACGCCGGATCGTAGCCTGTCATCTTAGGGGCGATCTGCCGGAGGACCTCGACGACGGCCTGCTCGGCCGCGACCGTCTTGGCGTCGGGCTTCTCGACCTCCAGCAGCGCCTTGAGCTCCAGCAGCAGCGGCTTGACGGCGCGGTCGCCCATGCCGGCAAGCTCGGTGACGGCGGCCTTGGCCGCGGCCGCGTCGTCGGTGGAGAGCTGCGCGACGAGCTTGCCCACCCGCTGCCGATCGGCGGCGGCCTGCTGGGACTGGGCCTCTGTCCGCATGTCGGCGTATGCCTTTAGCTGCTCGTCGCTCAGGCGGGCGGGCTGCGTCGTGCCGCCGTTAGCCGACAGCAGCTTCACCGCCTCCCCCGCCAGCACGACGATGCCCTGCCATGAGGCCTTCTTCTTGAGCTCCGCGAGGCGTGCGTCGAGCGAGGCGATGGCCTTGGTGAACTGCGCCTCGGCCGTCTGATCGGCGATGGCCTTGACGGCCGCGCCGTCATCCGCCGCCAGCAGCGCCTCGACCCACTCGAGCCACACGGCCGGCGCCTGCGAATCCTTCGCCGCCAGGAACAGCACGTGCGCCTCGCCCAGGCACGCGGCGGCTTCGGCTGCGCGGGCGTTCTTGACCAGCACCGCCCCCAACTGCCTCATGGCGGGCGCGAGTTCGGGGCTCTTGGCCTCCTTCAGCGAGGCGACGAGCATCTGCATGATCTTGATCCGCTCGGCGGTCGCGTCGGTGCGGCCGGCGAGCTTGTCGGCGGCGTCGGCCAGGACCTTGGCGTCGCACTTGGCGAGGATCGCCATCGCGTGGCTCCACGCCTGCGAGCGGTTGCCGGCGTCATCCTCGACGGCCGGGTCCGTGCGGTTCATAATCGCCTGGAGGTACTTCTGCCCACCCAGCGTCCGTAAGGCGGCGATGGCCGCTCCGCGGACGCCGCGGTCGGTGTCGGCCAGGAGCTTCTCGATGCTGGGTGCCGACGCGGCTGCTCCAAGCGCGGCGAGGCTGTTGACGGCCGCCAGGCGGACCGTGGCCGCCTCATCCTTCAGAGCGCCGTCCAGCACGGGGATGAAGGTCTTGTCGTTCACGTCGCCCATCGCGGCCAGCAGCGCCTCGCGGAGCGGGGCATCAGGGGCGCTGCCGCCCTGCGCCTTGAAGCGGTCCACCAGAGCGCACGCGCAGGACTTTCGGGTCTGGTCGTCGAGCGGGCCTTTGGAGGCGATCTTGCCCAGAGCAGTGGCGGCCGCCGCCGCAACCTCCTCGCTCTTTGAGGTGTTGACCTCGACCAGCACTACCTGGAGCGCCTTGGGGTCGCGAAGCTGGCCGAGGGCCACCATGATCCCCTGCCGCACGGCCGGCGCGGTCTCGATCTTCAGCCGCTCCATGAGGGCCTTGAGCGCTTCGGGGTCGCCCAGGCCGGCGATGAGCCGGGCGGATTCCTGGCGGACGTGGGTGTCGGTGTCTGCCAGCATCGACCGCACCTGCGTCCGCATCTCGGGCGAGGCCTGCGAGCCGGCGTCGAGGCTGCGGGCCAGAAGCTCAAGGCCCACCAGCCGCACATCCTCCAGCGAGTCCTTCAGCAGGCCAATGACCATCGCGTCGCGCTGGTTGGCGGGCGTGGCGGCGTAGAGGTCAATCATCGCCTTTGCCAGGCGGGTCCGCAGGCGGGCGTTCTCGGCCTCAAGTGCCGTCTTGGCCTGGCCCAGGCCCTCGGCAAGGTCCGCCAGCCATCGAGAGCGGTCCTTGTCCTTGTTCGCCAGCCACCACTCCTTCCACTGGTATCGGTTCGTGCCGAATGCTCGGATGTTGGTCAGGTTCTCCAGCGTGCGCATCGCGGCCGTGCGGACCTCGGCGTCGCTGTCGTCAAGCAGAGTCACCAGGGCATCGACGACGGCCTTGTCGAGTATTCGCTGGAGCGAGGCAACGGCGACGAGCCTGATCGCCCGGTCGCGGGCCTTGTCGGCGGCGATGGCGAGCAACTTCTCAGTGACCTTCGGGTCCTTGTACGCGGCCAGGGCGCGGGCCGCGGCGTCGCGGACAGTCGGCTCCTGCCCCGTCAGCATCGCCGCCAGTGGATCGACGAATGCCTTGATATCCGTCCCGTTCCGCGCGATGGCCTCGGCGACGGCGATCTGCGCGGCCCGGTTGGCGTTGTCGAGCAGTGCTTCCTTGAGGGCGTCGGCCGCCTGCGCGTAGGTCCGCGTCAGCAGGAGCGCGGCCGCATCGAGCTTCGTCTTGGCGTCCCGCGCGGGATCGGCGAGCTGGCCGGAGAGGGTCTTAAGCTCCATGTCCTCGGCGGCGGTCAGGGGACGGGTCGTGACGTTCTGCGCGCGGACGCAAACACAAGCGATGCAACAGGTTAACGACATCACAATGTGTCTGCTTCTTCCGGTCATGCAGCGTCATCCGTGATGCGCATGCGTCGCGCGGGCCTGAACGTACCCTTATTGTGACAATCCACTAGATGAAACGTATGCGCGTTTTGGCCGGCACTGGAAAAATATTTCCTTTTTCCACACCGCTGGTAGGATGGCGGACATGAGCGACACCCCCGCCATCCCGATGACATACAAGGATTCCGGCGTGGACACGAGCGCCGGCGACCACATGGTTGACATGATCCGCCCGCTGGTCGAGCGTACTTACGGCCCGCGCGTGATGGGGCCGTACGGGGGCTTTGCGGGGATGTTCCGCCTGGACTTCAACGAGAAGCTCTTCAAGGTCAACTACCGCGAGCCCGTGCTGGTCGGCTGCACCGACGGCGTGGGCACGAAGCTCAAGGTCGCGTTCACGATGGGCAAGCTCGACACGGTCGGCATCGACCTCGTGGCTATGAACGTCAACGACCTGATCTGCTGCGGCGGCGAGCCGCTGTTCTTCCTGGACTACCTGGGCGTGGGCAAGCTGGAGCCTGGGCGGATGGCCGAGATCCTCAAGGGCATCAGCGATGGGTGCGTGCAGGCGGGCTGCGCTCTACTGGGCGGCGAGACGGCCGAGATGCCGGATTTCTACAAGCGCGATGAGTTCGACATGGCCGGCTTCGCCGTGGGCGTGGTCGAGAAGAGGAAGATCATCGACGGCCGGCACGTCGAGGCGGGCGACGTGGCCATCGCACTGGCATCGAGCGGGCTGCACTCCAACGGCTACGGCCTGGCGCGGCGGGTCATCTTCGAGCGGGCCGGATACGGCGTCAACGACCGCCCGCCGGAGCTTGAGGGGGCATCGGTCGGCGAGGAGATGCTCCGTCCGACGAAGATATACGTCAAGCCGGTCCTGGACATGCTGCGGACGTACAAGGTCAAGAAGATCGTCAAGGCGATGGCGCACATCACCGGCAGCGGCCTGCCGGGCAACCTGACGCGAGTGCTGCCCGAGGGCCTGACGGTGCGGGTGAAGCGCGACTCGTGGGTCGTTCCGCCGATCTTCCGGCTCATCGCCGCCAAGGGGCCGGTTGACAGCCTGGAGATGACCAACGTCTTCAACATGGGCATCGGGTTCGTGATCATCGTCGCGCCAAGCTCCGCTAGGGCGATAATGAAGGGCCTCCGCAGGCACGGCGAGCGATGCTGGGTGCTGGGAAAGGTCCGCAAGGGCGGGCCGGAGCTCGAATGGGCCTGAGACGATTGTAGATTGTCCATTGTAGATTGCAGATTGCATGGTCCCATCGCGGGATTACGGCTTGCCCTTTCAAACAGGAATTGAGTCCGGGGCTTCTGCGTGAAGTTCCATAGTTATTCCAGATGAAGCTCTTCGACTACCACATCCATACCGTCCGCTGCAAACACGCCGAGGGCACGATGGACCAGTACGTCCAGGCGGCCATCGCGGCCGGCCTGGGCGAGATGGGCTTCTCGGACCACCTGCCCCTGCCGATGCCGGGCCCCTCGCCGTGGAACATGCTGGAGCATGAGCTGCCGCTCTACGTCCGCGAGGTGCTGACCCTGCGCGAGAAGTACCCGCGGATCGCCATCCGCCTGGGCGCGGAGATGGACTACGTCGAAGGCTGCGAGGATGAGCTGCGGCGGCTGGCACGGTCGCAGGCATTCGACTACATGATCGGTTCTGTCCACTTCATCCCGCCGGGGTCGATCAGCAGAGAGCCGCTGGAGCCGCCGTTCCTCTTCTGCGTCGATGCGCCCAGCCAACTGGATGAGTGGAAGCGGCACAAGGTTGACGACGTATACCGGGCGCACATCGGCCAGTTGGAGAGGCTGGCAGGCAGCAGGCTCTGCCAAGTGATCGGCCACGTGGACCTGCCCAAGAAGTTCGGCTTCCGCCACTCGTCGCGCCTGCTGGAAGACTACCGGCGGCTCGCAACCACGATCGCCCGTCACGGCCTGCTATGCGAGATCAACACGGCCGGACTGCGGAAGCCCGTCAAGGAGATCTACCCGAGCCTCGACATCCTGAGGATTCTGCACGCGGCCGGCGTAGGCATCACGCTTGGCAGCGACGCGCACAAGCCCGACGAGGTCGGCAAGGACTTGACGCTAGCGCTCGACTTGGCCCGCGCGGCCGGATATGATCGCATCCACAAGTGGGCTGCCCCTGGCAAGTTCATCGCGGTCGGGCTCGCGGGACCGTAAAGGAGATACAGATGGCCGGCAAGTCACTGGTTCACCCCTCAAGTCTGGTCCTCACCGTTGACGCCATCGATGAAGCCACGTTTTTCGGCAAGGCCATCGCGCCAGCGCAGGCCCGTGCGGCGGCCGGCTGGATCGCCGCCCGCATCGGCGGAAGCCGGGACCGCTTTGTTGAGGGCAGCTACCGCGGGATGCCCGCCCTAACGGACAAGGACTACAGGTCCGGCGGCAAGCTCTTCACCGGCGAGCGCGTCGGCAGCCACGCCGGACTGGGCTGCAAGTTCGGCTTCGAGGCCCTGCGGGCGATGATACTGCTGGACAAGGCCGGCCGCGCCCGCGAGCTCTCGCGCAAGGTAACGGACTGGATGGACAAGACCCAGAAGGACTACGCGCGCCTGGGACACCATATCGGCATGTACTGCTGCACGTCGTGTTCGGGCGCAATGTGGCGGCTGGCCGCCGTCGGAGGGATCGCCAAGCACGAGAGGTTGCTGGCCGACGGCCTCGGGACGCTGCGGGCATGGCGAGACGGCAAAGGAAAGTGGGGCCGCTTCCCGTTCTTCTACACGCTCCTGGCGCTGAGCGAGATCGACTTGCCGGCCGCCAGGGCCGAGTTGAAGTACGCGGCCGGCGTGTGCGAAAAGGTCGCCGGGCGGCCCGCGGCGGATGGATATGCCAAGCGGCGCAAGGCGCTTGCCGAGCGCGTGCTGGCGATGTGTTGATGGAGACCTGGAGGTCCAATGCCCAAGCGCGAGTTCGAGTGCAGGAAGGCAAAGGTGGCCTCCTTCAAGGACGCCATCGCCGTGGCCCTGGATGAAGCGCTGACATCCCTTGAAGAGTCCTTCTACGATCTCACTGACCAGCAGGCCGTGAGCTACCCGCTGGAGGGCCGCCACAACATCGTCACGATGGTCATGCACTGCCTGCACAATCTCGACATGTACGCGTGCATGTGCCAGGCCGGGACGCTCGCGTTGAGACACGATGACAAGTTTGACATGTGGCAGCACAGCCCCAAGGAGGCACAGGAGACAGGAGGGTTGGTGCCGACCGTCCACCAGATGCAGGTGCGGCTGGCGGCAATCGGCAAGGCCGCGACCGAAATCCTGTCGACCACGACTGACGCCCAACTTCTTGACCCGACATCAGCAGCCCCCGACTGGTACCGCCAGCATAATCGCAGCCGAGCCGACACATACCTGCGGACCATCTTTCACACGATGGCCCATGTCCGCCAGATATGGATGCTGCGCGGGGTGATGGGATTGACCGACAGGGACGGCTGGCCGGAGCAGCACTGGGCGTGACGATCCCCGGTATCGAAATCCGTGCCGAATCCCCCGCCGATGTGGATGCCGTCAAGGAAGTCTGGCGGCTGGCCGTCGCGGACCTGCGGAAGTTCTATCGGCCGACGGCTTCGGCCATCAAGACGGCCGGAGCGCGGCAAGGCGTCGGCAGCCTGGTCGCCCTGATCGACGGCCGGGTCGTCGGCGGGCTGCGGTACTACATGGCCGACGGCCGGCTCAGGTCGATGGGGCCGATGGTACACCCGGACTTTCGCCGCCGCGGCGTGGCGCGGGCACTGCTCGGTGCATTGGCGGAGATCGGCCGCGAGTTGGGCGCATCGTGCCTGGCGCTGTGCACCGTGGTCCAGACGGGCAACGTGGAGATATTCCGCAGACTGGGGTTCAAGGTCGTCTCCGAGTATCCCGCAACCGACATGGAGAGCATCACCGGCCAGCCCTTGACTGAGGCGGAGATGGAGCGTCCAATCTGAGATGATGTGCCCGGTGACGCCCCGCCGTGGCCCTGCCGTCGCCTGTTGCCTGTTCCCTGTTGCCGGTTGCCTTACGGTGCCGCTTGTCCCAGATCGTCGTCGAGAACCTCGTCAAGACCTTCCGCATCGCACAGCGGCGGCCGGGGATGCTCGGTGCGCTGGCCGGATTGGTCCGCCGCAAGTACCGCGAAGTCCGCGCCCTGGACGGCGTCAGCTTCTCGATAAAGCCGGGCGAGCTGGTCGGCTACATCGGCCCCAACGGCGCGGGCAAGAGCACCACCGTGAAGATTCTCGCAGGCATACTCGTGCCCGAGGGCGGCAACGTTCAGGTGCTCGGCCGCACGCCGTGGAAACACCGCATCGAGACCGTCCGGCAGATCGGCGTTGTCTTCGGCCAGCGGACGCAGCTCTGGTGGGACCTCCCGGTGATCGAATCGTTCGACCTCCTGCGCGACATCTACCGCGTGGAGCACGACCAGTATCGGCGGACGCGGGATGAACTGGTCGGCCTGCTGGAGCTCAAGGGCCTCCTGGACACCCCTGTCCGGCAGCTCTCGCTTGGCCAGCGCATGCGGTGCGACCTTGCGGCCGCGCTCCTTCATGGCCCCAAAATACTATACCTCGACGAGCCGACGATTGGCCTCGACGCCGTGGCGAAGCTGGCCGTGCGGGACTTCGTCAAGGCCCTCAACCGCAACCGCGGCGTCACGATCATCCTGACCACGCACGATATGGACGACATCGAGGCCCTCTGCTCGCGCGTGCTGGTCATAAACGAGGGCCGCATACTCACGGATGGGACGCTGGACGACCTGCGGGCAAGGGTGACAACGGAGCGGCGCCTCATCGTCGACCTGTTCGAGGAGGACGGCGACGTGGCCGACCCCGAGGCCCAAGTCGTCGGTCGTGAGGGCCGTCGCGTGACGCTCCGCTTCGACCCGGCCAGGGTCGCCCCGGCCGCGCTGATCGCCCGCGTGACCGCCAATCACCGGATTCGCGACCTCTTTGTCGAGAACCCGCCGATCGAGGAGATCATCGCCCGGATTTACGGAGCCGCCAGGAAATGAGGGCATACGCCGCCATCCTCTCAGCGCGCTTCCGGCTGCTGCTCCAGTACCGTGCGGCCGCCATCGCCGGCTTCGGCACGCAGCTCTTCTGGGGGCTGATACGGACGATGATCTTCGTGGCCTTCTACGAATCGGCAACCGGCGGCTCGGGGCTGGCCGCCGGCCTGTCGAAGGACCAGACGGTCTCATACGTCTGGCTTGGGCAGGCGTTCCTACTGCTGATCATGCTCGGCGTCGACGGCGACGTGGCAGCGATGATCCGCAACGGCAATGTCCTGTACGAGCTGGTCAAGCCGCTGGACCTCTACGGCCTGTGGTACTGCCGAATGCTCGCGCAGCGTGTCACCCCGACGTGTCTGCGGGCCGCGCCGCAACTCATCTTCGCCATGGCCGTCGGCTGGCTTCAGTGGCCCGACTGGCCGACTGTGCTGGCCTTCGCCGCGTGCATCGTAGGCGCGGCGCTGCTGAGCGCGGCCGTCTGCATGCTGATGAACATCTCGATGTTCTGGACGGTCTCGGGCGTCGGCGTCATCCGCTTCATCGGCGCGGCCGCGTATCTACTGGGCGGGATCATGCTGCCCCTGCCGATGTTCCCGGACAGTTGGCAGTGGGTGCTCAACCTCCAGCCGTTCCGCGGCCTTGGCGATGCGCCGTTCAGGCTGTTCATCGGCAACATTCCCCTCGGCGGCTTTGTGGGCGTCGTCCTGCACCAGCTCATCTGGACGGCGGCGCTCGTGCTCTTAGGCCGGTGGCTGCTGGCGCGGGCGATGCGCCGGCTGGTGGTGCAAGGAGGGTGAGAAGAAATGTCTAATGCCAAATGTCTAATGTCTAGTGTCGTTGTGAAGGCGCGAGCCCGATGTGGAGCGTTGTTAGACATTAGACATTGGGCATTGGACATTTGTGGCCCGTACGGTCCTCAGCGGGGGAAACAGCCGTGATCCCGAACGCGCTCAGGTTGTACTTCAGGTACGTCGGCCTCTCGGTTCGGGCGCAGATGCAGTACCGCGCATCGTTCATCATGCTGACGCTCGGGCAGGTGATGCTGACGTGCATCGAGTTCATCGGCATATGGACCCTCTTCAAGCGTTTCGGCAGCCTCAAGGGCTGGCGGCTGAGCGAGGTCGCCCTGTTCTACGGGATGATCTCCATCGCCTTCGCCATCGCAGAGGGCGTTGCGCGGGGCTTTGACACCTTCCCCAACATGGTCAAGAGCGGCGACTTCGACCGGCTGCTGCTCCGGCCGCGAAGCACCGCCTTCCAGGTGGCGGCGCAAGAGCTACAGATGCCGCGGATCGGGCGGTTTCTCCAGGCGGCCGTCGTGCTGGCGTGGGCGGCGGCGACGCTGGGGGTGCAGTGGACGATGTGGCGCGTGGGCCTGCTGGTCTTCGCCGTGGCCGGCGGCGTATGCCTGTTCTACGTCCTGTTCGTCCTGTCCGCGATCACGGCCTTCTGGACAACCGAGACCCTTGAGATCTTCGCGACCGTCACCTACGGCGGCAACGAGACCGGCCAGTATCCGCTGAGCATCTACTGGCCGAACTTCCGCAAGTTCTTCACGTTCGTCGTGCCGCTGGCGTGCGTGGCGTACTTCCCCGCGCTGGCGGTGCTGGGGCGGACGGATGAAGCGATAGGCAGCCCGCTGTGGTTCCAGTGCTCCGCGCCGGCCGTCGGCGTGGCGTTCATGGCCGTCATGCTCTGGCTGTGGCGGGTGGGAGTGAAGCACTACCAGTCGACGGGGAGTTGACGATATAGGTCCAGTACAGAGGAGACACGTCATGGGGCTCGTTGAGAACATCCGTTCGGTGACATGGGTGAGGAAGCACGGCGAGGAGTTGCTTGAACAGGTGAACCGCACCCGTAGTCACGTGGTGATGCTGCGTCGAAGCAAGCCGGTTGCCGTCGTTCGGGACTTCGCGAGCCATGAAAGAGATCGCAAGGCACTCGCGATGCCGATTCTCCTGGGTCAAAGCGAAAGAGAGGCGGCAGCCGGTAGGACCATTCCGCAAGAGGAAGTCTTCAGGCGAATCGAGAACAAGCTCCAACGACGGACGAGCAAGTGCAAGAGCCGGGCCAGAGGATAGTCTTCGTCGACGCCGACGAGGCCATGCGCGCGAATCGCCGCCGAGTGGGGAGAATGCAGGCCCGACACATGCGCCTGGAGAATGGCTTTTCGATAGTGGCCGTGTGCGATGGGGAACCGGTCGGCCTGATCTCGATTTCGTGGAGGGAGCTTCCCGCCCCGCTTCCCGCAACAGGCGAAGGGTTTGTTGACATCATCGAAGTCCGCCAGCGGTTCCGCAGGCGCGGCGTCGGCAGGCAGCTGGTCGAGATGGCTTCGGCCCGCATCGCCGAGCGCGGCTGCTATCAGATTCGCGCGTGGAGCAGTGAGGACAAGGTTGCGGCTATCGCGATGTGGAAGGCCCTGGGCTTCGCGCTCTGCCCAGGAAGAGAGACCTTCGGCCGCGGCCGTCGGGAGGTCAACGGCTGCTTCGTCGCAAGGGTGCTCTGACCCGCCTCCGCGGCGGCCATCGGGAGTGCGGGGGCATCCGCCGGGCGGAAATCCTTTGCCCGCTTGAAACCATTTGCGGATACAATCGTCTAACTGTTCTGAAAACGCCTTTTTTCGCGTCTTGGAGTGTAGTTTCGCCAAAGAGGACAATCGCCATGGCACGCCAGAAGAAGGAAGGCAGGAAGGTCAGTTCGAGCGCCGCGTTTGAGCTGCCCGCGGTCAAGACGACGATCGTCGGCGGCCGGCCGCCCGGCAGCGGCAAGGGCATCGGCGAGATCCCGCGAGGCATCGAGGTGCTGGTCAAGAAGGCCAGCGTCGATCCCGCGTTCAAGGCCCTGCTGCTGGCGCGGCGGTCGAAGGCGGCCGATGAGATCGGCCTGCTTCTCGAGGAGGCCGAGGCGCTCATGCTCGACGTCGTGCCAGCCGCGCAGCTTGACGCCATTATCGCGCGGACCAAGGTGGACCGGAAGGTCCTACCCGCGTTCCTGGGCAAGGCGGCTGCCGTCATGCTGGTGGCCCTGGGAGCCACCACCGTAAGGGCGCAGGTCCAGGCGCAGAACGGCGTCCGCGTCGCCGGCCCGCCCGTGGCCACCGCGCCGGCCGGACCGCCTGTCATGCGTCCTGCTGGCATAGTCGTAGGCCCGCTCCAGCCTCTTCCCACGCCCGTTACATCGACGCAGCCGACTCAGCCCGCCAGCCAGCCGGCGTCGCTTCCGGCGGCCCAGCGCGCCGAGGTCGCCAGGCTCATCGCCCAGCTCGACTCGGAGAAGTACGCCGACCGCCAGGATGCCAGGAAGAAGCTCACCGACATGGGCCCGGCCGTCGTGCCGGTCCTGAAGGAGGCGCTGACTTCAGGCAAGCTCAGCGTCGAGCAGAAGAGCAGCATCGAGTCCATCATCAACAAGGTCAGTCCCACGCCGACGCCGCCTGTGCGTCCGCCGATCGCGATCGGCGTGCGGGCGCTTCCGATAGAGATCAATGCCCCGGCCCCGATAGCGCCGCCGGTTCCACCGGCCGATAGGGCCGTTGGCGGCGGACCCGTGAGCATGCCGGCATCAGGTCCCGCCACAAAGCCCGCCGACGCGCCAGCCAAGCCGGTCATGGTCCGGCCCCTGCCGCCAGTGATTGTCAGGAACCTACCAGCCATCGTTCCCGACGGCGGTCCTCAGCCCGTGCTTGACGAAGGCGAGCAGCCCGTCGTCACACCTGCCCCGCGCGGCGTGGCCGACCCCCTGCCGCCAATTCGAGTGGCCGGCATCGTCGCCGGCCCCCTGCCGACGCAGAAGCCCACGACGCAGGCCAGCCAGCCCACCAGCCGCCCGACAAGCCAGCCGACATCGGCGCTCGCGGTCCCTCGCGCTGAGGTAGACAAGCTCATCGCCCAGCTCGACTCCGACAAGTACGCCGACCGCCAGGAAGCGCAAGAGAAGCTGGCCGACCTCGGCCCGGCCGTCGTGCCTGCGCTGAAGGACGCCCTGGCCAACGGCAAGCTCAGCGCGGAGCAGAAGTCGAGCATCGAAGGCATCATCAACAAGCTCAGCCCGACGCCCTCGCCCACGCCGGACACGCGGCTGATGCGAGGCATCAGGCCGCTGTGAGCCAGGGCGTAGGAGGACCAGCAACCCGTGAAAGCCAGGACAATCAACCAGCGCCCCCCGACGGCCGCCATGCCGGCCGTCCCGCGCGGCGTCGAGGTACTGGTCAAGAAGGCCAGCGTCGATCCGGCGTTCAAGGCCTTGCTGATGCGGCAGCGGTCCAAGGCGGCCGACGAGATCGGCCTGCGGCTGGAAGAGGCCGAGGCATTGATGCTGGACATCGTGCCGGCCGCACAGCTTGAGGCGATCATCGCGCAGACACGCGTGGAGCCGTCGAAGAAGCCGGCGTTCCTCGGCAAGGCGGCGGCCGTCATGCTCGTGGCTCTTGGCGCCACTTCTGTGCCTGCGCAGGTCGCGCCCCAGCGAGGCGAGCGCTCGGATCCAGTGCCGCCCGTGGTCGCCCCGGGCGAGGATGTGGCCGGCATCAGGCCCATGCCATTGCCGACGAGCCAGCCCACGAGTCAGCCCGCCACGCAACCGACGAGCCGGCCTTCATCCATGCCCGCCGCCATGCGGCAGGAAGTGGATAAGCTCATCGCCCAACTTGACTCGGACAAGTTCGAGGAGCGCCAGGCCGCCAGCCGGAAGCTTGCCGACCTGGGACAGCCGATAGTGCCGATCCTCAAGGAGGTCCTGGCCGGCAAGCCGTCCTGGGAGGTCAAGACGCGGATTGAGGCGATCCTGAACAAGATCAGCCCGACTCCGACGCCTCCGCCGGACATTACGCCCAGGCGCGGTTCGAGGGCGGATATCCCGCTGAAATGACCCGCCCATGGCGGGATCGAGGATGCGATGTTCAAGCGAATAAAGGCGCAGAAGGTTCCAAGCAGCGCCGCGATGGAGCTGCCGGCCGTCAAGACCACCATCGTCGGCGGCCGGCCGCCCGGCAGCGGCAAGCCGCTTGGGCCGATCCCGCGCGGCATCGAGGTGCTTGTCAAGAAGGCCAGTGTCGATCCGGCGTTCAAGGCCCTGCTGGTGCAGCGCCGGTCCAGGGCCGCCGACGAGATCGGCCTGCTGCTTGAGGACGCCGAGGCGATGATGCTGGACATCGTGCCGCCTGCTCAGCTTGAGGCCATCATCACGCAGACCCGCGTGGAGCCGTCAAAGAAGCCGGCGTTCCTAGGCAAGGCGGCGGCCGTCATGCTGGTGGCGCTGGGGGCGTCGGCCGTCAACGCGCAGCGCGTCGAGCTTCGCAACGGCGTGCGCGATGAGCGTCCGGCAACAACCGCGCCGGCCGACCCAAATCGGAACCCGGTCGCTCCCGTGGCTGGCGCCGCTGTGTCCATGCCGCCGCGAGAACGCCCCACCACGCGACCGACTACCCAGGCCAGCCAGCCCGCCACACAACTAGCCATCCCGCGCGAGGAGGTTGACAAGCTCATCGCGCAGCTTGACGACAATGAATTCCAGGTCCGCAAGGCCGCGCAGGACAAACTTACCGATCTCGGCCAGGCCGTCGTGCCGGCCCTCAAGCAGGCCATCAAGTCGGGCGGCCTTTCGCTTGAGGCCAGGACGCGGGCGGAGACGATCATCAACAAGCTCTCGCCCACTCCCTCGCCCAGGCCGCAGATCGTCGAGGGTGTCCGGCCGATGCCGATTGAGGTGGCCGGTGCGATGGCGGATGTGCCGCCGCCCAAGCTGCTTGTCGTAGCGGGCGACGTGGCCGACCGCCCCGCCACACAGCCCGTCACACGGGCGGCAAGCCAGCCCGCGACCCGGCCCGCGACTCAACCGGCGGCCCCAACAGAGATACACGACTCAAAGGGCGTACGCCCGGATCGTCCGGCCTCCGAGCCGCCCCTCGGACCGGCGCCAGCGATGGAGGCGACGGCTTTCACATGGGTGGGTAGCACGGCGACTACTGGCAATTGGACCGACGCTGGGAACTGGAATGAGGCCACCCAGCCGGCCTCGCGCCCAGCTACACAGCCCAGCCAGCCCGCCAGCGCCCCGGCGCCAAAGAGGGCGGACCTGGGTCCCTTGCTCAAACAGCTTGACGCCGATGACTTCAAGGTCCGCGCGGCCGCGCAGCAGAAGCTCCAGGACCTCGGCCTGACCGCGCTGCCGGCACTCCGCGAGGCGTCAAAGGACCAGGGCTTGAGCCTGGAGGTCCGCACGCGAGTCAAGGCCGTCGTGGCCAAACTTCGGGCATCGACCCGCCCGGTTCAGCCCGCCAGGCCGGATGACATCATGGTTGTGAACGGCATCCGGGCCGTCGCAGGGATCACGCCCGCCCCGCCGGCCGATCCGGATGATTCGGATGATTGAACCATTGCAGATTGTAGATTGCAGATTTGTCAGAGGGCGCAACCTCGACTCCTTCCTTCAATCTGCAGTCTACAATCTGCAATCTCTATGACGCGCAGCACAGGAAGTCATCGGAGTCTTCAATGCCCGCCGACATCACACTGGTCAACCTCAACATGCTCTTCATGCGTTACGGGCAGGAGATCGAGCGCGAGCTCCACGTGCCGCTGGGGTGTCTGTACCTGACCACCTCCCTGGAGAAGGCTGGCTTCGCCGTCGACTTCCGCGACTACCAGCTCTGCCCCTCGGATGAGCCGTTCGACATGCCGGTCTTCATGGACTACATGAAGGAGCCGGCCAAGGTCATCGGCCTGTCGTGCATGGCGAACCTCCTGCCCTTTTCCATACTTGCGGCCAAAGCGCTCAAAGAGCGATATCCCGACCGCACGATCGTCCTGGGCGGGGTGGGCTCCAAGTCCGTCGAGGACAAGATACTCAAGCGTTTCCCGTGGATCGACATCATCTGCCGAGGCGAGGGCGAGCTGACGGCCGTCGATATGCTCGGGGCATTGCGGGATGGGCGTGATCTGGCCACGGTCAAGGGCATATCGCTCCGCAAAGGCAAGACGATCCTGCACAACCCGGACCGCCCGCGGATCGACGACCTCGACGCCATAGGCTTTCCCGCCTGGGAGAAGGTGGACCTGAAGCGCTACGCCGGCTACGGCATGATGACCAGCCGCGGCTGCCCGTACCACTGCACGTTCTGCTCGGTCGCGCCGGTGTGGAACCTGGAGAGCCGCAGCCGCAGCGCCAAGAACATCGTCGAGGAGATGCGCATCCTCAACAAGAACGCCGGCGTGAAGCTGTTCCTCTTCCAGGATGAGTTCTTCGTGTCGGGCAAGAAGCAGGTGATGGAGTTCTGCCGCGAGCTGGTCAGGTCGGAGCTCGGAGTGGAGTGGAAGGCGTTCGGCCGGGTCAACCTCATGGACGAGGAGATGATGCACGCGATGGCCGACTGCGGGTGCCTGGAGCTGCGATTCGGCATCGAGTCGGGCAGCGACAAGATACTGAAGATCATCAAGAAGGGGTTCAAGGCCGCCCAGAGCCTGGCCATCGTGCCCAAGGCCGTCGAGATATTCCCGCGGGTGGATACGTTCTTCGTGTGGGGCTTCCCGTTCGAGACGATGGACGACTTCAACCAGTCGCTCTTCCAGATGGTCAGCTTCCGCATGATGGGGGCGAGAATCCTGCCCAGCCTGCTGAGCCTGCTGCCGCAGACGGAGGTGTACCGCCAGCTCATCGGCAAGGTGACGCTGGAGTTCTGCCCGTTCCTGCTGCCGGAGTTCGTATTCACCGGCCATGAGATCGCCCGCGGCGGCGAGGTGGAGATACCGGACCGGTACAAGGAGTATTTCCAGATCATCATGGACAACCCGGACATCTTCCCCGGGTTCTTCCACGTTGACCTGGCCAACAACGTCTTCCCGAAGCTCCAGCTTCTCCGCAAGTTCGGGTTCTACCCCGAGGCCCAACCGATCCCGGTGAAGATGGCCCAACCAGACGCTTCGCAGGGCGGCGCCGCGACACAGGGCGCATCGGAAGCTTCCGCCGACGCGGCCCCGGCCGTCACCGGGCCTCCTCCCGCATTCAAGCCCGACGGCACGCCCAATCCCCAGCGGATCGAGCCGCAGGAACTTGCGACCAGGGCCGGAAAGGGCTGACAAGTATACTTGCAAGTATACTTGCATACTCGCCGATAGTTGTTATGATTGAGACAGAGGTGCATCATGGGCCACGTGAACCTGTACATGGACGATGAGTCTATCAAGCTGTTGGAGAAGGCCGCCAAGCGCGAAGGGACATCCGTGTCGAAGTGGGTCCAGAAGCAGATCGCCCCGGCACTGCGCGGAGGGTGGCCGGAAGGGTATTGGCAGCGCGTGTGGGGCAGCCTGAAGGACGTGGAAATCGAACGTCCGCCGCAGGGGGACTTCAAGGATGACGTCCGGAAGGCACGCCTGTGATCTACTTCCTCGACACCGACATCTGCATCTTCACGATGCGGGCCGCTTTTCCCAAGTTGCTCAGCCAGATGACGCAGATGCTCCCTGAACGGTTCAGGATACCTGCCATCGTCAAGGCTGAACTGTTGCATGGCGCTGCTCGCAGCAGCGACCCGGCCAGGAGCAAGTCCGAGATACTGGCGTTTCTGGTGCCCTTCGAGATAGCGCCCTTCGACGACGCCTGCACGCAGTCATATGCGGATATCAGATCGGCGTTGGAGAGGGCGGGCACGCCGATCGGACCCAACGATTACATCATTGCGGCAACGGTAATGGCCCACGATGGTGTGCTCATCACGCACAATCTTGATGAGTTCCGTCGAGTTCCTGGCTTGGATGTGCGAGATTGGACGAAGTAGGAGCCAAGCGATCCTGACCGTCTTGCCGAGTCAGGCGCCGGCCACTGTCACGATCACCTGCCGCGTCCTTGGCCCGTCGAACTCGCAGAAGTAGACCGCCTGCCACGTGCCAAGCGCCAGCCGGCCGCCGCCAACGGGGATCGTCGTCGAGCACCCGACCAGTGAGCTTTTGACGTGGGCGGCCGAGTTGCCCTCATCGTGCCTGTAGAAGTCCTGCCGCCAGGGCACGGCGCGGTCGAGGGCCTCAAGCACGTCGTGGACCACGTCGGGGTCGGCGTTCTCGTTGATCGTCACGCCGGCCGTCGTGTGCGGGACCCAGACCGTAACGGCCCCTTCCTTCACGCCCGCCTTGTCCACCGCCTGCTGGACGAGGGCCGTGATGTCGATCATCTCGCTGCGGCCGTGGGTCTTGACGTCGAACTCGATTGTAGTCATGCCGCCATGAATACTCCGGAGGACGCTTCAACGCAACTGCTGCCTGCGTTTCCGGCCGGACGCCAGGCGCCGAGGCATTTCACAATCGCCTTTCCTCTGTGCCTCCGACTCGTTAGTTGTTAGAATCGCCTGCACCCAAAGGAGCGAGAGAGTTCCATGACAACTATCGACAAGTACGACGTTATCGTGGCGGGCGGCGGGCCGGGCGGAGTCGGGGCGGCCGTGGCGGCATCTCGCGGCGGCGCGAGGACGCTGCTGGTCGAACGCGAGGGGTGCCTCGGCGGCGGCGGGACGACGATGCTGGTCAACCCGTTCATGCCCTACACCACCGACTGCTGGCGGGAGAAGGGCGACGAGAAGATCGTCAACGCCGGCATCTTCATGGAGGCCCTCAAGGAGCTCAAGGCCCGCGGCGGGACCAGTCCCGATGACGACCGGCGATTCGACGATGAGGCGTGGAAGGTCGTCCTGGACGACCTGGTGGCCTCCGCCGGCGTGACGGTCATCTTCCACGCCGCGCTGTACGACGCCCAGTCCGCCTCCGGCCGTGTGCAGTCCATTCGCCTGGCGCACAACAGCGGGCCGATCACGGTGACCGGCAAGGTCTTCATCGACGCCACGGGGGATGCGCTGCTTTCGGCCATGGCCGGCTGCGAGGTCATGTTCGGCAACGAGGATGGGAAGGTCATGCCGATGACGCTGAATTTCATCGTCGGCGGCGTGGACAACGCCCGCGCGCCATCCGGCGAGCAGATGCGGAAGCTCGCCGCCAAGGGCGACAAGGACACGCCTGCCCTAATCAACACAAACTTCAGTTGCCTCTCCTATTTCCGCCCGGGCACGATGCACTTCAACGCCATCCGCATCATCGGCAACACCATCGACCCGACGGACCTTAGCAACGCCGAGTCCGAGGGCCGGCGGCGCGTGCAGAACTTCGTCGCCTGGCTGAAGGCCAACGTGCCGGGCTACGAGAAGTGCTACCTCGTCAAGACCGGACAGCACATCGGCATACGCGAGAGCCGCCGCGTCGTGGGCGATTACATGCTCACCGGCGAGGACTTCAGCAGGTGCGCCAAGTTCGACGACGGCATAGCGTGCTCCGCCTATCCAGTCGATATTCACGGCCAGAAGCAGGGCCAGACACGCATCGAGCACCTGCCGCCCGGCGAGTATTACCATATCCCCTACCGCTGCCTGACGCCCAAGGGCATGGCCAACCTGCTGGTCGCGTCGCGGAGCGTGTCGGCGGATGTCGTGGCCCACTCGAGCCTGCGGGTCATGCCCATAGTCATGAACATCGGCGAGGCTGCGGGCTACGCGGCCGCGATGTCCCTCCCGGCCGGCGACGTGCGGAAGATAGACGTGCAGAAGCTGCGCGCGAAGATTCGGGCGGCAGGCGGAGTGCTTGAGGCCAAGCCGAAGGAAGCGGCGGTGGCAAAATGACCATCATCGAACCGCACATCCACATGTACAGCCGCACGACGGATGACTACCAGGCCATGTACAGGGCCGGCATCCGCGCGTGCGTCGAGCCGTCGTTCTGGCTGGGGACAAACCGCCGATACGCGGGCACGTTCTTCGATTACTTCCGGCTCATACTGGAGTTCGAGACGGTGCGGGCGCGGCGGTTCGGCATCGACCACTACGCGGCCATCAGCGTCAACCCCAAGGAGGCCGAGGACACCAGGCTCGTCGATGAAGTGCTGGCCGGCATGGGCGAGTACCTCGACCACGAGCGGTGCGTGGCCCTGGGCGAGATCGGCTTCAACAATATCACGCCCAACGAGGAGCGGGCGTTCATCGCGCAACTGCGCATGGCCGAGACCCGCAAGATGCCCGTGCTCATCCACACTCCGCACGTGGACAAGCTGCGCGGCACGAAACGCATCGTGGAGATCATCAACGCGGAGGGCTGCGACCAGTCGCGGATCGTCATCGACCACAACACCGAGGAGACGATGCCCGTCAGCCGCACCACGGAGTGCTACACGGCCATGACGGTCTACCCCATCAGCAAGCTCACGCCGCAGCGGGCATCCGGCATCATCCGCCAGTTCGGCGCGGCAAGGATGATCGTCAACGGCTCGGCCGACTGGGGCATCAGCGACCCCTTGAGCCTGCCCAAGGTCGTCGAGTTCATGCAGTCCGACGGCCACTCGGCTGACACGATCAAGAAGATCGTCTTCGACAACGCGATGGCGTTCTACTCGGCATCGCCAAGGTGGAAGCCGGAACTGGACCTCAAGCCGGTGGACCCGAGGGAATTCCAGAGGTGACGGCGGCAATATCCAATATTCAACACTCAATTCCCAAGTCACCAGTGAAGGATCTGTACGCCCGCGAGGCGCATGCGATTGCACTTGAGCATTGAACATTGAGCGTTGATTATTGATTATTGCGGCACAAGAGCATGTCACCAAAAACCAGAGCCTGGCTCCAGCTCCTTCGCCTGCCGAACCTCTTCACGGTCCCCGGCGACCCACTTGCCGGATTCACGTTGGGCTGGCTGGTGCTGGCGGCGCGCAGCAGCAGACCTGTTGACGCGATTATCGTGCCGGCCGTCCTGGCGATGCTGGCATCGCTGCTGCTCTACTGTGCCGGCCTTCTGGCAAACGACTACTTCGATCTGGAGGAGGACCGGCGCGAGCGGCCAGGCCGGCCGCTTCCCAGCGGTCGGGCGAATCCGCGAACGGTGATCCTCGCGGCCGTGGCGATGGCGGTCGCCGCCGTCGCACTGGCTTACCTGGCCCAAGGTTGGGCGTGTGCGGCCGTGGCCGGGGCGTTGGCGGTGGCCATCTTCGCCTATGACGCATGGCTCAAGCGCACGCCGGTCGTCGGCAAGCTGGTCATGGGCGGGTGCCGCGGGTTGAGTTGCCTGCTGGGTTCCGCGGCGGCGGGCGGGCTTTCCGTCATGGCCGAGCCTGTGGTTATTGCGTTCGCGGCCGGCGCCGCGGTCTACGTTGCGGCGGTGACGGCCGTTGCGGCAAGGGAGACCGGACAGGCGCCCGTGGGCATTCGGCGGCTGCTGCCCGTAGCGGGAATGATCGCGTGGCTGGTCGCCCTGAACATGGGGGGGCTTGTTTCATGCCACGCGCTCTTCCTGGCATTCTGGCCTGTGGGCGTTCTGCAAATCCTGGCCGTCGGGTGGACAATCGCCTGCGCGGAATCGCTCAAAGGCGTCCCGGCTGCGACGGCCGCACCGCCGGCCGTCGGAAAGCTCATTCGCGGACTTCTCCTCGTTCAGGCCAGCGTGGTCTTGTGGTTCGGGGTGCTCGGCTGGGCGGGCCTGGTGCCGGCAGCCGTGCTCGTGGCCTTCTGGCCGATCTCCGCGATCATCGGGCGACGGGTGTACGCCAGTTGAGGCTTCACGGGGCAGTTGCAAAGACTTGCCGGTGCTGCTAGCGTTGAAACTATCATGGCCCGCAAGCTGCTGGTCATCGACGTTGCGGCGATGGGTTACGAGTTCCTGCGCTCCAGGGGCGCGCTGGAGATCGGCGGGCCTTTTCTAGAGGAGTTCCGCCCGGCGCAGAGCGTCTTTCCGGCCGTCACGTGTGCTGTGCAGGCCAGCTTCCGCACGGCCTCGCCGCCATCCGCCCACGGCATGATCGCCAACGGCGTATATGACCGCCGCCTGCACCGCGCGATGTTCTGGGAGCAGTCGTCGGACCTCGTCGCCGGGGCACGCATCTGGGACGCCTTTCGCGGTCGCGGCGGCAAGGTGGGCATCCTCTTCTGGCAGCAGAGCCTGGGCGAGTCGGCCGACGTCATCCTCTCCCCCGCCCCGATCCACAAGCACCACGGCGGAATGATCCAGGACTGCTACTCGCGCCCCGCGGGACTGTACGCGCGGTTGTGCGAGAAGATCGGCCGGCCGTTCGACCTGCGGCACTACTGGGGGCCGATGGCCTCGCCCAAGGTCGGCGACTGGATCGCCGCGGCCGCGACGCAGGTGATGACCGACAAGGACCTCGCCCCCGACCTGCTCATGGTCTACCTGCCGACGCTCGACTACGACCTCCAGCGATTCGCGCCCGACCATCCGCGCAACAGGGCCGCAATGGATGCGCTGAAAACCCAACTTGGGCAACTGCTCTCCGCGAGCCAGTGCGGCGGATATGAGGTGCTTGTATTCGGCGACTACGCCATCCGGCCGTGCGCCCCCGGCGATGCTGCCGTGTTCCCGAACCGCGCATTGCGCGACGCGGGGCTGATGGCCGTGCGGGTGGTCAAAGGGATGCTCTATCCTGACTTGCACTCATCCCGCGCCTTCGCGATGGTCGACCACGAGATCGCCCACGTTTATGTGAAGAACTCCGCCGACATCCCGGCCGCTCAGGAGGTCCTCGCCAAGCTCGACGGCGTGGCCGAGGTCCTTGACCGCGACGACCAGGCCAAGGTGGGCATCGACCACGCCAACAGCGGCGAGCTCGTCGTCATCGCAAAGGAAGGCCGGTGGATGGCCTATCCGTGGTGGACCGACAAGCGTCACACGCCCGACTACGCCCGCCACATAGACATCCACAACAAGCCGGGCTATGATCCGTGCGAACTGTTCTGGGGCTGGCCGCCGATGAGCGTCAGCCAGGACGCCGCCAAGGTCCGCGGCACGCACGGGCGGATCGGCCCAGGCCGTGAAGTCGCCTGGGCCGCGACGTTCGACCTCGGTAAGCAGGCGGACTCCATCCTCGACTTGGCGGCGGCCGTGAGGGACCGCATCGCGGGTGCGTGAGTGGCATGGGCATCTTGCCCATGCGTCGCGGGGGCGTCTCGCCCCCGCACTGAGCAAAGGCACACGGGCGAGACGCCCGTGCGATGCATGGCCGAGACGGCCATGCCACGAAAGATGATGGACTACCAGACCTACAACCAGCGGTTCAGCGTTCCATTCGACTACCCGGTTCATTTCACACGCGACTTGTTCGCGCCGGATAGTCCGCTGCTGGCTGAGGTCGTCGACCGCAAGGGCGAATCGCGGCGGCACAGGTGCGTGGTGTACGTCGACGCCGGCGCGGCCGCCGCCCATCCGCGGCTTGTGGCGCGGATCAAGGAGTACTTCCACGCGTACCCGCGGAGGCTTGAGCTTGCGGGGGCGGTCGAGCTTGTGCCCGGCGGCGAGGCGGCAAAGACCGGCTGGGGCCGCGTGCGGGACGTGATGTGGGCCATCGGCAACCTGCACCTTGACCGGCAGAGCTTCGTCATCGCGGTCGGCGGCGGCGGCGTGCTGGACATGGTTGGCTTCGGCACATCCATCGTCCATCGCGGCCTGCGATTCGTCCGCGTGCCGACGACCACGCTCGCCCAGGCCGACGCGGGCGTCGGCGTCAAGAACGGCATGGACGAGCACGGGATGAAGAACTTCGTCGGCACGTTCGCCCCGCCGTTCGCGGTCATCAACGACTTCGCCTTCCTGCCCACGCTGGCGCAGGAGGACTGGATCGGCGGAGTCGCGGAGGCGTTCAAGGTCGCGATCATCAAGGACGCGGCGCTGCTGGGATTCCTCTGCGCCAACGCGGATGCGTTCCGCAGGCGCGACCAGGCCGCGATGGAGCAGGTCGTCTACCGCACCGCGGTGCTGCACCTGGACCACATCCGCACTACCGGCGATCCGTTTGAGTTCGGCTCGGCAAGGCCGCTCGACTTCGGCCACTGGGCCGCGCACAAGATCGAGGCAATGACGGGCTTTCGCATCGGCCACGGGCAGGCGGTGGCCGTCGGCGTCGCGATGGATTCGTTCTACGCCATGCGGCACGGCCTGCTTGCCGAGACCGACCTGGCGGGCATACTCGACGCGATGCTCGCCTGCGGCCTGCCCATCTGGCTGGACGAGCTTGACAGGCGGACCGCCGACGGCCCCCTGGAGGTCCTGGACGGACTTGAGCAGTTCCGCGAGCACCTGGGCGGAAGCCTGACCGTCACGCTGCCAAAGGGCGTCGGCGCAAAGTGCGAGGTACACCAGATGAACATCGAGACGATTGAGGAAGCCGTCTGTTTCTTAAAGGGCAAGAGCCGGCAGATTCCAAGACGGGAGGAAGGGAAGAGGGGATGACGGGAGGACGGATCGTCCGCTGACGGCAGGACGTCTTCCCATCCTCCCCTCCTCCTATCGTCCCGTCCTCCTCTCCTAGGCGGCTCGGAGCACATAACAATGAGAGTCCAGTCCAACCCACCGGTTCATCTCACTTACTGCCTCAACGTCCATCGCGGCGAGACCTGGGCCGAGAACTTCGACGCCATCCGCGAATACGCCCTCGACGTGCGCGACCGCGTCGGGCACTCCGGGCCGTTTGGCCTGGGCCTGCGCCTGAGCCGCCAGGCGGCGGATGAGCTGATCCACCCCCGCGAGATCGCCGAGTTCCGCAAGTTCCTCGACCTGGAAGACCTGTACGTCTTCACGATCAACGGCTTTGCCTACGGCCGGTTCCACGGCACGGCCGTCAAGCGGGACGTTTACGCCCCCGACTGGCGCAACGACGAGCGGATGCAGTACACGGTGACGCTCGCCCGAATCCTCAGCCAGCTCTTGCCGGCCGGCGTCAACGGGAGCATCAGCACCGTCCCGCTGTCCTACAAGGGCTGGATAAGCGGCGAGGCGGACATCCGCCGCATGGTCCGCATGCTGGCCGACGCCGCGCTGGAGCTGCACCTGCTGGCCACGCCCGAGCAGCACATCGCGCTGGCGCTGGAGCCGGAGCCGGACTGCTTCATCGAGAACACGGCCGAGCTCGTCGCATTCTTCGCCAGGCACACCGGCCAGGCCGTCGAGTACATGCACAAGGAGCGCGGCATGCCGGAGGAAATGGCTGCGTGGATCTGGCGCCGCCACGTAGGCGTGTGCCTGGATACCGCGCACGCGGCCGTCGAGTTCGAGGACCCCGCACGCTCGCTGGAGCAGATTCAGGATGCGGGCGTCACCGTCGCCAAGGTGCAGCTCAGCGCGGCCCTGCGCGTCAGATCCACGCCGGAGGCGATGGTGCGGCTCGGCCAGTTTGCGGACGACACCTATCTGCACCAGGTCAAGGCCCGCAAGAGGCACGATGGCCTGGCGTCATTCGCCGACCTGCCCGACGCCCTGGCGGCCGGCCCGGAAGGCTTCGAGGAGATGCGCGTCCACTACCACGTGCCGCTCTTTTTCGAGGCCCATGAGGCACTGGAGTCGTCCGCGGGCATGCTCAAGGGCAAGTTCGCCGACGCGCTGAGCAGCGGCGCGTGCGGCCACGTGGAGATCGAGACGTACACCTTCAGCGTCCTGCCCGACTTCCTCCGCCCGGCGGACATACGCGACGGCATCGCCAGGGAGTTCGATTGGGTGATGACGAACGTGTTCGGGTCGGCCGCTACTGGCTAGCAGACCACCTTGTCCAACTGGAGGTGCTTTCGCAGGCCGCGGAAGTGGACCGAGACGCCAGCGGCCTTGACGCGGACCTCGCCTCCGGAGTTCCGCTTCAGCTCGACATTGCCGGCCAGCGGCCGCGGCGAGAAGACGGAGGCGACCATCAGTTTGGCCGCCCCCTGGATCGTCACCCTCAGCGCCCTGTCGGCACGGCCGGGGCCCAGCACCCGCTCATCCAGCGCGGCCCGCATCGGCGACGTGGCCGTCATCGCGAAGTGCAGCTCCTGCGACGAGCCGACAATCCGCCCGGCGGTCGCGCCCTGCTTGCACTCGATCCGGCCCATCGTGTGCCACGCCAGGTCCACGCGAGGCCCGCCCGGGTTCACAAGCTCGTCAAGCACCAACACGAGCCGCCCCGCCTGGGTCGGCGCATTGACCACCATCACCACGTGCCGGACGTAATGCACGTTCTCTCCGCACGCGGTCCCCGCGTCGCACGCCACCCAGCGGTAATTCGCGCCGCTCTGCGCCTCGATGATGCTGCCCTGGGCGTCGGGTTCGTGGTCCTCCTCGCCGATCGTGAGCGTGTTGTGCGCCCTGGCCTGCACCTCATAGAACCTGTCGCGCGCGCTGGAGAGGTACTCCGCGCTGAAGGCCCCGTGGCCAGGATCGGTCAGGAGCATCTCGCCGCCGGCCTGGAGCTGGATGGAGTTCATGTCACGCTGGCTGTTGTGGGCGGCCGAGTCGCCAGTCTTGGCGGCCACGTAGAGCGACGGGCGCGGCCACGCATCCGCCATCGCCGCCCAGCCGATCTCGTTGAACACCTTTAGCGGCTTCAGGTCCGGCGCAAGCGGCACATCCGCATCCGCCGGCCGGAACAAGAGCGCCAGCCCCGCCGCCGACCAGTCCGTCGTGCTCACGTCGCGGTGGAACGCGTATGTGTCCAGCCACCACGTCACTTCCTTCAGGCCGAAGTGCTTGACCAGCAGGTACATCGTCCCCAACAGCGGCACCGACGGCATGTCGCCGAAGCTCGCCGGCTGGCCGTTGGGCGTGAAGTAGATCGGGAACAGGCCCGTCGCGTCGATGCCGCGCGTGTGGAAGATGCTGTGGTCGTCCACCAGCCGCGCCGCCGCCTCGCCCAGCAGCAGCACGTACCGCATGGCGTAGCCCCAGTAGCCCGTCCCCTCGTCCCAGCCGCCCTCGCGCCCCAGAGCGGCGAAGAACCGCCTCAGCCCGCCCACCGCCTTGTGGAACGCCTCCTGCGCCATCGGCACGTCGTCGCCCAGCGCCAGGCCCGCAAGCCCGCAGCCGCTGTTGACCACCGCGTTCCACGAGTGGTAGATGTTGTACCACCACGCCCCGGACGACACCGCCTTGTGATACGGCTCGACCGCCTTGTGCCTGATCGCGTGCAGGACCCGCAGGCGGTCAGGCTCGGTCATGTCCTCCCACAGCCAGTCCAGCCCGACCACCGCGCCGACGGCCGCCTCGGCGGTACACAGGTCCGCGAGCTGCCCCGCATGGACGGGGTCCACCCACGTGCTCCACGAGATGAGCGCCTTGAGCTCCTCGACGGCGCGGTCGCGGTAAGCGGGGTTTCTGTCGGCGTGATGCGCGATGGCCAGGTCCATGATCCGCCCCTGCGCGGTTCGGGCCGCCAGCAGCGCGGCCGCATACGAACCTTGCGCCGCCATCGCCCGCCACTGCTGCTCGCCGGTTGGCGACGACTCCAGAATCAGTGCGCATCGTTTCCGCAGCACATCGTAGATACCGTCGAACGGCCGCTTGAAGATCCTCTGGCGAAGCAAGCCCAACTCTTCCCTGGTGGCGAGGATTCCGCGTCTCATGTTGTCCATCCCGAACTCAAACAAACAGCCCGTCCCGGCGGGACGGGAGTTGTCGCGCAAGTTCAACGCGCTTGAAGGATACGCCCAGGCGCGGGGAAGTTCAACCAGCAAGAATGTATTGGCGAGAAGAAGGGCAACCATCCGGTCCGGCGATCGCTGACTTCGGGAGAGATTTGTGTACATCTGCTGTACATTGCTATGTACAATTGTGCGGAGAAGGGCAGACCATGACAAGAGCAACCACAACGGAGTTTCGGGCGCACATGGCCAAGTACAAGGAAATGTTGCGCCAGCACCCGGATGAGCCCATTGCCATATCAGACAGGGACGCCACGCTGTTCCTGGTAGTCTCGCCCGAGTACATCGAAGGCCTTGAGGCAACCGTGGAATTGCTCAGTGATCCACAGGCACGAAGGGCCATCGCGCGCAGCCAGGCCGACATCAAAGCCGGAAGGCTCAAGTCTCATGCCGAGGCGCGAAAGGCCGTCGGGCTGGAATGAACACGCCAGATCCCAGGATCGAGGTCCAGTGGACACAGACCGCCTTGGACGCCCTCCTCCGCATCGGCGGCCGAGCGATTCAGCAGAAGATCGTCCTCAAGATTGAGTCCGTTTTGGCCACGGCGACGCCTGAACGGATCGGCAAACCGCTTCAAGGCGAGTTGGCCGGGATGTACCGGATCACGCATGGAAGATTCCGGATCGTCTACGATGTCGCTCGCGAGCGGAGGAACGGCATGGAGGCCACGCGCGTCGTTGTTCGGATCATCTATGTCGGCATACGACGCGGCGTGGAGAAGGGCGACGTCTACGTCGAACTGGCCCGCGTTCTCAGGCGGCTCGGCCGATAGGAGACACTTCCATCATGCGATTGACCGCGCGGGCGACGCTCCCCTATCATTCATTGCCCGCTTGCCATGCGGCGTTCTACCGCGGCGAGGGGCGATGAAGGGACAGGCCTATCCAGGTGGCCGAGGCGAAAAAGACCGACGAGTCGGTTCCCGACACGGAACTGTTGCGCCGCCACATCGCCGGCGACGCGCACGCCTTCGCCGCGCTGATCCACCGCTACCGCAAGGAGCTCTTCAGCTTCCTCGTGCGGTTCACCGGCGACGTGGAGCTGGCGGAGG
Organism: Phycisphaerae bacterium; assembly: GCA_041946855.1. Lineage (GTDB taxonomy): Bacteria > Planctomycetota > Phycisphaerae > SM23-33 > SM23-33 > JBHGBE01. The sequence continues at coordinate 31,584 of JBHGBE010000052.1, forward strand.
ATGTGTTCCAGGAGGCGTTCCTCCAGCTTCACATCTCGGCCGGCTCGTTCGACCAGGAGCGGCGGCTCAAGCCGTGGCTTTTCACCATCGCCGCCAACAAGGCCCGCGACGCCATGCGCAGCAAGTGGCGCAAGCAGGCCGCCCCGCTGGACGCCACCGTCGCCGGCGCCGAGGACGAGCAGACCAGCTACGCCTCCCTCATGCCCTCGTCAATTCCCTCGCCCGACGACTATTTGCTGAACATCGAGACCCGCCAAGCCGTACAGAATATCGTCAACAAGATGCCCGATAATCTGCGCGTCGTGCTCCTGTTGAGCTACTTTCACGACTTCTCGTACAAGGACATAGCGGAGATGCTCAATGTCCCGCTGGGCACGGTCAAATCGCGCCTGCACGCGGCGTTGAACTACTTCGCCAAACAGTGGAAAGAAGCAAGCGAGCGGCTGGGCCATGAGCGACAAGAGAGTTGAAGACGAGGCGGCGGTCATAGACTTTCTCCTGGGCCGAATGGGCGAGCAGGAGGCCCGCGACTTCGAGATGCGCATGGCCTCCGACGCCAGGCTGCGGCGCCTTCGCCACGATGTTTCGCTGGCGCTGAAGGCGCTGGCGCTCCTGCCGGAGGTCGAGGACCGCGAGGGCCTGGTCGAGAGGACCCTCGCCCGCATCCGCCAGGACCAGCAGACCAAGGCGATTTTGGCCCGCCAGGAGATGGCCCGCCGTTCGGTCATGCCCACGTTCACACTCCGCGAGCTTGCCGCGATGGCGGCCGTCGCGGTCATCCTGGCCGTCGTGTTCATCCCATCGGTCCGTGCGGCACGCCAGCAGATGCTCGCCGGCGAGTGCGCCGGCCAGATGGGCCAGATCGGCTCGTCCATGCTCACCTACGCCAACGCTAACAACGGCAGCCTGCCCATCGCCGACGTGCAGCCGCGGTTCTGGCTCTCGTCGCAGCGTCAGGCGGCGGCCAGCAACGCGGCCGCGCTGTTCAGGCTCGTGCAGTCAGGGTACATCGCCCCCCCCAACTTCCAGTGTCCCGCGGTCGGCGGCGGGTCGTTCGTCGTCAAGGCGGGCATGGTCGATTTCCCCGCCGGCAAGTACGTCAGCTACTCATACCAGCACGCGCTGGGCAGCGGCGGCCTGTGCCTGAATGACCCGGCCCTCGGCGCCAGGCAGGAGAGCAAGGTCGTCCTGGGCGACGCGACGCCCGTCTTCGCGCAGGGCCGCTTCCACCCCGACCGCGCCAACGACACGGCCATCAGCGAGAACCACAGCGGCGGCCAGAACGTGCTCTACATGACCGGCCGCGTCGCCTGGGTCACCACGCCAACCGTCGGCGTGAACGGCGACAACATCTTCCTTGTCTCAGGCGTCAGCAACTACCAGGGCAACGAGATGCCCTCATCGCCCGCCGAGACATTCCTCCTGCCGGCGTATCCGGGCAACTGAAAAGGAAGCCACGAATATCGAACAGCAAGTATCGAATATCGAACTGAGGTCCTTTCGGGCATATTCATCTTCAGTTCGTTATTCGATATTGGCTGTTGGATATTCGTTATTGTCTTGTTGTTAGGACGCGGTCTAGAATGCCCGGCATGATCGCCACCACGGGCCGGATATCGATGGCCGCAATCGCCGCCGCAATGGCCCTCGCGGTGTCGATGCCGCCGGCGCGAGCCGATGATGCACCGCCAGCCACAGCTCCCCTCGTCACCCGTCCCGCCGCGGGCCTTGCGGCAAATCCGTTCGACCTCGGCCCGGCCAGCAGGAAGGCGATCCTCCCGCTGCCGCCGGCCCAGAGCGTCGAGGACGGCCTGAAGTACGATCAGGACGAGAAGGAGATCCTCGCGGCCGTCAGGGACCACACGCGCCAGTTGACCGACAGCGGCCTGTACGTCCTGCTCCGCCGGGCCGCATCCCTGCCGCAGTTGGACGCTGGCAGCCTTGCCTCCCTGAACCAGATCAGCGGCACGAGCCTGATGAACTCCCCCGAAAAATACCGCGGCGAGCCGCTCCACATGACCATGCGGGTCTACAAAATGCGCCCGTGGACGCCCGGCGTCGAGTTCAAGTTCAACGACCGCTGGCCCAAGGACAAGCCGATCTGGTGGATGGCCGGCCTCGAAGGCACCTACAAGAACAAGGACGCCAAGCGGATCGTCGTCCTGAGCCTGGTCGATCCCAAGTTGGCGCTCGGCGAGGAGGACAAGCCCGGCGAGAGCGGCGAGTACATCTACAACTCCGGGCGGCAGATCGATCTGGCCGGCATCTTCTACAAGACCTACTCCGACCAGCCCGCCTCCAGCCAGGGCACGACCGCGCCGATGCAGGACTTCCCCGTCATCGTCGCGTGGCAGGTCGAGCGGAGCGGCTCCATCTTCGGCTCCACGCCCTGGTACTGGTGGGTGATCTTCGCCGGCGTGTCGGTGCTGATCGTCATCGGCATAGTCTTCTTCGGCAACCGCCTCAAGGCCAGCCTCAGGGGCGGCCGGGGCGACCGGCGGTTCCAGAGCTTCCGCCACAAGCGGGTCGAGGAGGCCCGCCAGGCCGCGCTACTGGCGGATGAGCAGAAGGTCGAGGAAGTGGACCAGGCGCTCAAGGAGGCCGCCGAGCAGTTCAAGAAGGACAAGGCCCCCTGATGGACTCTTCGGAAGAGACAGTCCGGGTCAACCTTGGGCCGCGGAGCTACGACATCCGCATCGGCTCCGGGGTTCTGGCCGCGCTTGGGCCGGCGCTGGCGGCGATGCGGGCGCGCACGGCCGTCATTATCTCCGACGACAACGTCGCCCCGCTATACGCCGACGCCGCGATGGCCTCTTTGAAGAAGTCCGGCGTGTCGGCCGGCCTGATCGACTTCCCCCACGGCGAGGCGAACAAGAACCTGGCCACCGTCGCGGCGATCTTCGACAGGCTCTTTGCGATAGACCCGCCGATTGACCGCGACACGTTCATCGTGGCCCTTGGCGGCGGCGTCACGGGCGACATCGCGGGCTTCGTGGCCGCCACCGCCCTTCGCGGCCTGCGGTGGGCGCAATGCTCGACCACGCTCCTGGCCGATGTGGATGCCTCGGTCGGCGGCAAGACAGGCGTCGACCACCCGGCCGGCAAGAACCTTATCGGCGCGTTTCACCAGCCGCGGGTGGTCCTCATCGACGTCGACACGCTCAAGACCCTCCCTCCGCACGAGCTTCGCAACGGCCTGGCCGAGTGCGTCAAGCACGGCGTCATCCGCGATGAATCGCTGCTTGCCTTGCTCGAATCGCGAGCCGGCGCGGTGCTCGCCTGCGACGGGGCCACGATGGTCGAGCTGCTTACCCGCAACGTGGAGATCAAGGCGGCCGTCGTGTCGGCTGATGAGCGCGAGGCCGGCGTGCGGGCGCACCTGAACTTCGGCCACACCATCGGCCACGCGATCGAGACGCTCTTGGGCTACGGCGGGATCGGCCACGGCCAGGCCATCTCGCTGGGCATGGTCGCCGCCTGCCGGATGGCTCTGCGGCGCGGCCTGATCGACGAGGGCTACGCCCTGCGGATCGAGGGCCTGCTCGGCGCGCTGGGACTGCCGGTCAACATCAACGCCCTCCAGGCCCGCGGTGTGCTCGGCCCCGATGCGGTCCTTCGCACCATGCAGCACGACAAGAAGGCCCGCGCCGGCGGCATCCGCATGGTCCTGCCCACCGGGCCGGGACGAGTGGAAATCTTCGCCGACATCGACCAGTCATCCATCCGTGATGCTCTGGGCTACTTGGGCATATAGCTTCCATCAGAGAAGGAGCCGTAACATGAGACGAGCAGGGATTCTCCTGGCCGTGTCGCTGCTGATCCTGGCCGCCACAGGGTGCAGCCGGGTGATCAGCGAGGGCATCGAGGAAGGTCTTGGGCCGACCGCCAAGACGCTTCCGCTGGACCCGGCCTGGCCGGCAGGGGACCAGAACTACCTGGCCCGGTACAAGAACTTCGAGATCGCGCCGGTGGCCAGCGAGTTCCCGCCGACGCCGCGGGAGTTCCTCAGCTACCTGCCGGTGCGCCTGTCCGAGCAGTTCGCGTCCAAGGACCTGCCGATGGGCAAGCCCGGCAAGACGCTGCTGGTCAGGATCACGATCATGGCGTACCAGCCGGCCGCGTCCTATGAGAAGGCGCTGGGGCCGACGGAGGAGGTAGTCGCTCGCGTGGAGTTGGTTGACAAGGACTCCGGCGCGCTCGTCGGCAAGGCGATCTGCATCGGGCGGACCTACCAGTCGGTCGGCCTGGGCACCAGATGGAAGGCCTGGGGCCTGTCCCGCGCGATCGTCAACAAGTGGATAGACAGCTACTATCCGAAGGAAGGCCGCGTGGAGAGGGCCGAGACGAAGGACACAAGCCAATAGAGGCCACAGCGGGCGGATGTCCACCTCGCGGGCGCCCGCCCCCCAAGCCCCGGCTGCCCGTCGCCGCATCCGGGGGGCCTTGTGCGCCGGATGCCTTCGCCACAGCCGCAAGAGAGACCTTCCGGGCCTCGGAATTCCCACCGATCTTGCCGCTTTTGGCCTTGACAACCAAGGCTTCTTGTGGTCTAATGCCGCTGTCTGCTGGCGGGTGCTCACCGCCAGTTAAGAAGCTGCTCAGGGTTTGTGTTCATTGTTTGCAGGAGGAAACCATGAACAAGTGCTTTATTGGGGTTCTGGCATTCGCTTTCATCCTCGTTGCGGCCGGCGCTGCGCAGGCGGAGTTCATCGCCTATAACGACTTCGGCGGCGCATTCGACGGCGGGAACGTAACACAGATCGCCAACACGGAGTCCGGGTTCATTGCCGCCAGGACCGTCCTCAGCGGCACGCTCCAGGACTACACCACAGGACTAAGCACCGATGTGCTTATGACCGTGTCGGTGGCGGCCGACCCGTCCGGCGGCGCGCTGACCGAAGGCACGCCCGCCTACGGCTACTTCAACGGCAAAGTCAACGTTGACGGCTACATATTCAACAGCAGGATACATCCCTGCACGATCACCTTCACAAACCTGGATCCGGCACAACTTTACCACCTGGTCCTGTTCGGCGACGCAGGCATCGCGGGGGCGACGAACCAGAACATCTATACGATCCAAGGGGCCTTATCCTTCACCAACAACAGTTCGGGCGTGATCTCCGGGGCCTCTAACGAGACGGCCACAATGGCCTCCGGCGACAATACCGCCACCGGCTACGTCGCCGACTTCGCCGACATCGCCCCCGCCGCCGATGGCTCATTCTCTCTCAGGCTCACAGGAACCGGCGGAAACGGGCTCTGGTTCCTCAATGCGCTGATGCTCGAGACGGGCATTCAGGTTGGAGGCCCTTCAGGCGACGTCCCCGAGCCGGCGACGCTTTCACTGCTGGCGTTGGGCCTGCCGCTGGTGCTTAGGAGAAGGCGGTAGCATTGCCGGTTGACGATTGCTGATTGACGACTGAAGAGGCCCCTTCCGGCCCGACGGCCGAAGGGGTCTTTCCTTTTCTGTCTCGGTGTACCTGTCCGTAGGGCCGCGTTTTCCAGGGCGGCAGGCAAGAAGGACTTGCTGAAAGGAACCGACGGCCCATTGCCCACACCCCTTCGTCCGGCTAGACTTATGCTGCATTGACGCCCGCGCACGGAATACACGGAAAGGCGATACCATGACGGACATCCCGCAGCAGCCTCCGCAGGCCCCTTCGCCCGGCCAGACGCCGCCCGCCGCACCGGCGCCGGCCGCCGAAGCGCCGGCCGGCAAGCCGACAATCCCCTACGACGACTTCGCGAAGCTCGACCTGCGCGTCGGTCGCGTGCTGGAGGCAAAGGCCCACCCCAACGCCGACAGGCTTATATGCATGACCGTGGACATGGGAACCGAGAAGCGCCAGATCATCGCCGGCATCAAGGCCTGGTACGCGCCGGAGGAACTGGTCGGCAAGCTGGTCGTCGTCGTGGCCAACCTCGCCCCGCGAAAGATGCGTGGCCTGGAGTCCAACGGAATGGTCCTCGCGGCGACAGGCGCCGAGCCGACGGCCGACAACCCCGGCTCGGTCGTCATCCTGACCACCGACCGCGAAGCGCCCCCGGGCTCGCGGGTTTCCTGACGGAAGACTTGAAGGGATTAGGGACTAGCGACGAGCGACTAGGCCCTGAACAAGCGTGATTTTCCGAGGCGTGGCGCAAAAAAGGCTCGAAA
>JBHGBE010000053.1:0-37177 GCA_041946855.1 Phycisphaerae bacterium
AATGCGTCCCGGCCCGCGCCGAGCCTGGGTGAGAAGAATCGCCTATTCGTTACGGCTGGTCTTGGAGTCTCCGGCAAGTTCTGGGGTCGACGGGGATCCTATGGCGTCGTCGATCCGCCGGACGACGTCAGTCTCGACGGGTTCATCGCTGAGCACGCGAAGGTCATGCGCGGGCAAGTTGCCGTTGGCACGCTATACGATCAGCTACGGGCTCTGCGCATGCTCAAGGATCACGTGGGCTGTAACCCGAGCCTACAGGACATCAAGCCAAGGAATGCGGAGTCATTTGTCGCAGCGCGCCTTGCCTCCGGGATCAAGGCGGCCTCAGTGAACAAGGACATCAGGACGCTGAAGAGAGTCTTCAACCTGGCCATATCGCCGAGGCAGTACCTGCTTGCCCATCAGAATCCATTTGCGAGCATCAAGCAGCGGAAGCAGTGACCGAAGGCGGTCAGGTACCTGACAGTCGCGGACTTCAAGCGAGTCCGGGCAGCCGCCTCCGGCACATGGTGGAAGGCGTTTCTGCTGGTCGCCTACACGACCGGTGCCAGGTTGAGCGAGATCCTCAACCTCATGTGGGTGGATGTGGACTTCGAAGAGAATCGCATTCGCATTGTCCGCAAGGAAGCCGAGGGCGGACTCGGCGAATGGGAGCCCAAGGACCACGAGGGCAGGTTGCTGCCGGCTCCCGCGGAGACCATCCAGGCGCTGGCAGACCTCCAGCCGCTGTGTGCCGAGGGTAGCCAGTACGTCTTCGTCTCCGACGAGAGGTGGCGGCGGTTGGAGGACTCCAAGAAGGTCGGCAAGTGGTCAGGCCGTCAACTGGTGCTGAACAACCTTCACCGCGAACTCAAGTCAGGCATCGCTACGGCTTCCGCCCTTGCAGAATAGCTTCTTGAACAGCTCCTCGGACCTCTTGAGCCCCTCTTCGCTCATCACGACGGACTTGGCCTTGCCCCTCGGTTCGCTGATGTATCCCTTTTCGCAAAGGCGGTTCATCGTGTCCCAGTCGAACCCCTTCCAGGCCCGCGCGCCCCATATGTCCTTCGTGGTCACCAGGTAGAGCAGCGCCAGCGTGCAGTCGTCGATCTTGTCGGTGTCGATGTCCATGTGGCTGTTCCTTCTTGCCATCCCCTTCATCCCTTTTATCCCTGCTACGTTGTCGGCGCAAGCAGTTCGCCGACGAACTGCCCGACGCGGGCCACGATCTGGTCGCGCGACAGGCCCTGCCTGGCGGCGTCGGCGATCCGATGGACGATGGCCGAGCCGACGATCGCGCCGTCGGCGACTTTGCACACCTCGGCGACGGTGGCGGCGTTGGACACGCCGAAGCCCACGCAGATCGGCGTGTCGGTGTGCCTGCGAAGCTCGGCGACGGCCGCGACGGTAGCATCCGGCAGGCGGTCGCGCTCGCCCGTGATGCCGGCCACGGACATGTAATAGATGAATCCCCGGCTGCGGCGGGCGATCTCGACGCGGCGGGCAGGCGGGGTCGTCGGGGCGATGAGCATGATGTTGCACAGGCCGCGCTGGGCCGCCGGGCCCTCCAGCGCCGCCGCCTCATCCAGCGGCAGGTCCGGCACGATCAGCCCGTCGATGCCGGCCGCGCGGGTCTCGTCGAGATACACCGCCGGGTCGTGCTTGAACACGATGGAGTAGGAAACCATGGCGATGATCGCGAGCTGCGCCTTGGCGCCGGCCGATTTCGGATTTCGAATTTCGGATTTCGGATTCCCGCGGTTCGCGCCTTGACCTCGGTCCGAGGCAATCCGAAATCCGAAATCCGAATTCCGAAATGCCTTGACCATCTCGAACACCTTCTCGCTCGTGACGCCTGCCGCCAGGGCCTCGGTGTACGACGCCTGTATGACCGGCCCATCCGCTATGGGGTCGCTAAACGGTATGCCCAGCTCGCACACTCTCACCCCGCGCCTAGCGAAATCGTCCAGCAGCCCGGCCGTCGTCGCCAGGTCCGGATACCCGGCCGTGATGAAGGGCAAGACCGTCTTCTTAACAGAGCCCTTCAGACTAGCGAATGCCTCTGTGAGCCGATTGCCGTCAATGGCTGCCATTTTGGCCCTCTTGAACTATCTTGATGCTAAGCAGGCCCCCATCCGGGATCGATCTGATGTGGCTCGATAGGACTGAAAGGAACTTCAGTTGTTCCAGTGCCGGAACAGGAGCCAACGATGCGCCACAAGCAGATTCCTTTAAGCAGAAAGGTGGGTAGACGCCTATCAGTTGACCTGGCGCTAGGGCCTTTCCCTCCCTACGCATCGCCACGAGAGGCTGTAGGCTCAAGTATGTGAACGGATCCTTGGTAGCCTTGTCCAGGAAGCCGTCCAAGGACACTCCCACTGAACTCACCTCGTCCGTTTCGGCCGACAGCCTGTGAACCATGCCAGAGCGCAAGAGGTACTGATCGCCGAGGCAGTCCTGGGCGAAGGGGACGTCGGTCTCCTTCACCGATTGGAAGAGCCGAAAGATGGCCTCCTCCCCGCACCACGCCTCCCGCAGGGAATGCCACAGAGGTTCATCGCAGATTCCCCTGACGTGCAAGCCCCCGTCAAAGGCTACAAAACCGTTCACTTCCGAAAGAAGGCACGCCAATTCCGGCGGCACTCCTTGCAATGACCGGAAATCTTTGATTGGCTGGCCCTTGTATGTGACGCCTTTGAGTTGCAGGTTCATGGGTCACCTGCCCTGATACGCACTATTGTCCGATAGATCCAGCAAGACCAACTCTGCGCCGCGGTGTCGTCTGTGCTGTAACTCTTGCCGCAGGCTTTGATTAACTTCAGGTGTCGACAGAATGTCGATATCTCAACGCCGCCGAAGACGAAACCGACAATTTCGTAATTCATGTGTAGATGAGTACTTAGGCCAGTTGTCTAAAGTTTGTAGATAACTGGAAGGCGCAGCCCTTCTCGAACCGTCTTACAGGGGCCAGCACATGGGCTTCTTCGATGCATCATCAGTTGTACACAAAGTGTGTACAACTGATTTCGTTCCTTTCGATGACCTTTCTGCCATGAGATCGAGTCCCGCGCCGCCTAGTCGCTTGTCGCTAGCCCCTCGCCCCTCTCTTCTTCAGGATTTCCGCAATCTCATTGCAGTCCTTGTCGCCACGGCCGGAAAGGTTGACAAGGACGATCTTGTCGCGGCCCATCTTCGGGACCACCTTGAGCGCCTCGGCCACCGCGTGGGCCGACTCCAGCGCGGGGATGATCCCTTCGGCCTTGGAGAGCGTCACCACCGCGTCAAGCGCCTCATCGTCGCTGGCGGTGGTGTATCGCACGCGGCCGATGGACTTCCAGTACGAGTGTTCCGGCCCCACGCCAGGGTAATCGAGCCCGGCCGAGACGCTGTGTACCGGCGCGGTCTGCCCGTCGGCGTCCTGCAAGACGTAGGAGAGCGAGCCGTGCAGCACGCCCGGCTTGCCGGCCGAGAGCGTCGCGGCATGGTCGCCCAGCTTCATGCTCCGCCCGCCGGCCTCGACGCCGACAAGCTCCACATCCTTGTCGTCGATCATCGGCGCGAACACGCCGGCCGCGTTGGACCCACCGCCCACGCACGCGATGACCACGTCGGGCAGCCGCCCCTCGACCGCCATCATCTGCCTGCGGGCCTCGCGCCCGATGGGGCTCTGGAACTCACGGACCATCGTCGGGTACGGGTGCGGCCCGGCCACCGAGCCGATGATGTAGTGCGTGCCGGCCGAGCTGCCCATCCAGTCGCGCATCGCCTCGTTCAGGGCGTCCTTGAGCGTCCGCTGGCCGCTGTCGACCGGGATGACCCGCGCGCCCATGAGCTGCATGCGGAAGACGTTGAGGGCCTGGCGGCGGATGTCCTCGGTGCCCATGTAGACGTCGCAGGACAGGCCGAATACCGCCGCGGCGGCGGCCGTCGCCACGCCGTGCTGCCCCGCGCCCGTCTCGGCGATGACCCGCTTCTTGCCCATCCGAAGCGTCAGCAGCGCCTGGCCGATGGTGTTGTTGATCTTGTGCGAGCCGGTGTGGTTCATGTCCTCGCGCTTGAGGTAGACCCGCGCCCCGCCAAGCTGCTCCGTCAGCCGCTGGCAGAAGTAAAGTTCGCTGGGCCGCCCGGCGATCTCGCGGTAGCAGCGGTCAAGCTCGGCCTTGAAGGCCTTGTCCTTCATCGCCGACTCGAACGCCTCCTCAAGCTGGTCGAGCGCGGCGATGAGCGTCTCGGGCACGAACCGCCCGCCGAAGGGGCCGAAATAGCCTTTGCGATTCCTCTTCTTAGCCATGGATTCACTTCTCATTCCGGGGATTCTACCTGATTCAGAGGGAAACTGCTCATCAACTGCCGCCCGTCACAGATGAGTGAAAGGCACGCCGACGATATTGCGGGCATAGAGCCTTGGCGACTGGTCGTTGTTCACGACGATCCCCATGCGGCAGCCGCGCTCCGCTACGAAATCGCCAAGGGCCCTGATCTCGCGCGGCTCGACCGCCTGCGAGCGCTTGATCTCCACGGGAACCAGGCCGAAATCTCCCTCCAGCACCAGGTCCACCTCCGCGCCGGCGGATGTGCGGTAGTAGTAGCTGTCGAAGCTCGCGCCGTGGCAGGTCAACTGCCGGCAAATCTCCTCCGTGACCATCCCCTCCCATGATCTGCCCGCCTGCGGGTGGGCAAGCAGGGCCTCAAGGTTGGGCACCGTCAGCAGGTGATGGAGCAGTCCGCTGTCCCGCAGGTGACCCTTGGGGTGTTTGACGATCCGCTTCATGGCGCTCTTCTCGTAGGGCGGCAGGCGGCGCCACACGAACGTGCCGTGGGCGATCTCGATGTAGTCGCGCACGGTCGGGTAGGAAACGCCCAGCGAGCGGGCGACGTCGGAATAATTGATGATCGAGCCGGAAAGCCCGCCCAACATCTGGAGGAACAGGCGGAACTTCGCCTCGTCCAGTCCCGGGAACAGCCTCGCCACGTCGCGGAACAGATAGGTCCGGAAGTACTGGTCCATCCAAAGATTGCGGAACTTCACCGTTCGCCTGATCCATGGCTCGGGGTAGCCGCCGCGGAACCAGTAGTCGTGCGCCTGCACCACAGTGCCGCGCGGCCGGATCGCCCCGGCCACATCGGACGCGGTCGACTTCCTGTCAGCCAGCAGCGAGGCCAGCGTCGGCCCCTTCGCGCGGTGGACCTCGCTCCAGGCGAACGGCGCCATCTCGATGATCCCGATCCGCCCGGCCAGCGTCTCTGAGATCGACTTCAGCAGCCGCGGCGAACTGGAGCCGGTGACGATGAATCGCCCCGGCTCCCGCCGCATGGCGTCTATCGCGACGCGCAAGGCGGGAAACAGCTCCGGCAGGAACTGCGCCTCATCAATCGCCACTTGCCGCGGGTGCAGCCGGAGGAACAGCTCCGGGTCGTGGGCGATCACCTGGTGGTCCGCGGCCCGCTCCAGGTCGAACCTGCGCCAAGCCTTGGGCAGCGATCCCAGGAGCGTCGTCTTGCCGCACTGCCGTGGTCCGATCACGCCGACGCATGGGAATGCCTTCAGGTACTCCTTCAGAAGCGGTTCGTATGCCCTTTTCATACCTTGCAGATTAAAAGAACGCCTTTTATTTTGCAAGGTCAATCTGCCGTCGTTTGGAATCCCCCCAATCCGCGTAATCCGTGTTCCCCCTTCCCGGCCGCGCCTGGACCTGTGCCGCGCGCCAATCTCCTTTGACATCCACCGCCCACCGGCCGAAAATCACCGGTCTATGAAGATCTCACTGAACTGGCTGACTGACTACGTGGAAGTGACGATGGCCGCCGGCGAGCTTGGCGACCTGATGACCTCCATCGGGCTCAACTGCGACGGCGTCGCCCAGACCGCCTCGGACATCGTCTTCACGTTTGACGTCACCAGCAACCGCCCCGACTGGCTGGGGCACATCGGCGTGGCCCGCGAGGTGGCCGCCGCAACCGGCGCGGCCTTCAAACCGCCCGCCATCGGCAACCTGCCGACGCGCGGCCGTGCGAGCGAACTGACCAGCGTCGAGGTCCGCGACCCAGTCCTGTGCCCGCGATACACCGCCCGGATCATCCGCGGCGTGAAGGTGGCCCCAAGCCCCCGCTGGCTGGTCGAGCGCCTGGAGGCCGTCGGCCTGCGCGGCGTCAACAACATCGTCGACATCACCAACTACGTCCTCTTCGAGTATTCCCAGCCGCTGCACTGCTTCGACTACGACAAGCTCGACGGCCGGCGGATCATCGTCCGCCGCGCGGCCAATGGCGAAACCATGGTCAGCATCGACGGCACCCGCTGCGACCTGACCGACAAGATGCTCGTCATCGCCGATGCCTCACGGCCGGTGGCCATCGCCGGCGTCATGGGCGGGCTGAACACCGAGGTCACCGAGTCAACGACCAACGTCCTTATCGAGTCGGCCCAATTCGACCCGCTGACCACACGCCGCACATCCCGCAAGCTGGGCATCATGTCCGAGAGCAACTACCGCTTCGAGCGCGGCGTCGATCCTGTGGGCGTGGACCAGGCGTCGCTGCGGGCCTGCCAGCTCATACTCGAACTGGCCGGCGGAGAACTTGCCGAAGGCATGGTCGATGTCTGGGCCAAGCCCTATGTCGCGCCGAAGGTCGCCCTCCGCCCGGCGCGGACCGATGCGATACTCGGCATGAAGGTTCCCCCGCAGCGGCAGAAGGAACTCCTCGCCCGCCTGGGCCTCGCGCCGGAGCTCGATGCGAAGACCGGCCGGATCGTCTGCACGGTCCCATCCTTCCGCGGCGACATCACGCGCGAGATCGACCTCATCGAGGAGGTCGCCCGCCTGGAGGGCTACGGCAAGGTTGCCGTCGGCGGGCAGGTCACGCACGCCGTCCGCCCCGAGGGCCTCAACCAGCGGACGCGTCGGCAGGTGGGCGCGGTGCTGGCGGCCGGCGGGTTCGACGAGGCGGTGACCTTCACCTTCATCGACCGCGAGGAGGCGGCACTCTTCGGCGAACCCGCGCCGATGCAGGCCGACCCGATCGTCCGCAAGACCAACAACGCCCTGCGCCCGACGGTGCTGCCCAGCCTCCTCCGTTCGTGCAAGACCAATCAGGACGCGGGCAATGGACCGGTTAGCCTGTTCGAGCTTGCGGCCGTGTTCCCGCCGGGCGGCGCCGGCGGGCCTGATGCAACCGGCCCTGTCGGCCTGCCGCTCGAGCACGTGGAGCTTGGCCTGGTCACGACGCGCGACCTCCGCGTGCTGCGCGGTGTCGTCGAGGCCGTCGTCGCACAGGTCGCGCCGGATGCAAAGGTCGATGTCCGCCACGCGGATGCGCCCGGCTTCGGCCAAGGCGCATCGGCCGAGGTCCTGCTCGACGGCAGCCAAATCGGCATGATCGGCCCCATCTCGCAGGCGGCCAGGTCGCACTACGGCCTTGAGCACGACCTGACGGCCGGGCGGCTAGACTTCGACGCGCTGCTGGCCAAGGCCGGCAAGGTCCGCCAGTACCGGCCGATCCCGCGCTTCCCCGCGGTGCGGCGCGACCTGTCGCTCATCGTCGATGATGCCGTTACGTGGCGCGAGCTCGACGCGGCCATCACGGCCATCGCCCAGCCGCTCCGTGAGGCCCTCGAGTACGTCACGACCTACCGCGGCAAGCCCATCCCCGACGGCCGCAAGAGCGTCACCGTAACCCTCGTTTACCGCTCGCCTGACGGTACGCTCCGAAGCGAACAGGTCGATGAGCAGGTCAGCCAGGTCGTCGAGGCGATGAAGCGAAAGATGAAAGCGGAATTGCGGACGTAGGCGGGGCGCAGAGAGTGGGAAGTAGGGAGTTGGATGTGCAGGAAACTGAGGCCGGTCACATCGTGCTTGAGCTCGCCCCGTGCCCCGGCCGGTTCAGGAGTAGCGAGGGTTCGTTCATCACGCTGGCGGATGGGCGGATCATGCTGGCGTACTCCAAGTTTACCGGCGGATACAGGGACGACGCGACGGCCGTGATCGTCTCGCGCACCTCATCCGACGGCGGGCGGACCTGGACGGCCGATGATGAACTCGTGGTCGCCAGCGAGGGGGCGCGCAACGTGATGAGCACATCGCTGCTGCGCCTCGCCGATGGACGGGCGGCGATGTTCTACCTTGTCAAGCACGGCTGGCACGACTGCCGGCCGGTGATGCGGACAAGCGAGGACGAGTGCCGCACATGGTCGCCCCCGCAACAGGTCATCGCGACGCCTGGCTACTACGTCGTGAACAACGACCGCGTCGTGCAGCTTGCCTCCGGGCGGATCGTCGTGCCGGCCGCGTGGCACCCGCCCGCTCAGGGGCGGGACGGAGAAGCGGGGTATGGGCCTGGACAGGCGACGTTTTTCCTTTCCGACGATGGCGGCAAGTCCTGGCGCCAATCGACCATAACCCAACTCCCCATCCCGACCTTGTGGACAGGCCTCCAGGAGCCCGGTGTGGTCGAGCTGGGCGGCGAGCGGCTCTTCGCGTTCTGCCGCACGGACCTGGGCTGCCATTACGGCCTGCACTCTTCCGACGGCGGCCTGACCTGGACGGAGCCGTTCCCCACGGAATTCATTTCGCCCGTCTCGCCGATGTCGATCAAGCGTCTCCCACCGGGGACTCAACTGGGGACTGTCCCGCAGTCTGGGACTGTCCCCAGTTGTTCCCCGTCCTGCGATACCAACCGGGGACAGTCCCAGACGGCGGGACTGTCCCCTCTCCTTGCCCTTTACAACGACCACAGCGGCCGCTTCCCCTTCGACACGGTCGATCGCGGCCGGCAGCCGCTGGTATCCGTCATCAGCCGCGACGACGGGGCCACGTGGACCAACCACAGGCAGGTCGAGGCCGACCTGTCGCGCGGATACCACTACACGGCCATCCACTTCACTGCCGACGGCCACGTCCTGCTGGCCTACTGCGCCGGCCCCAAAGGCCCCGGCACCCAACTCAACACGCTCCGCGTCCGCCGCATCGAGGCGTCGTGGTTCGCGGCCTGAAGCGGTGCAAGCGGCTCAGGCCAGCCGCCTGGCGTCGTTCACGTCGCCCCGCCACTTGCTCTAATCGTGGGGGAATCCGGCTATGTTCTCACGCGTTGATGATCACTCGCGCCCATCGCGGGCATTCCCGCTCACCGGCCGTCAGAGGCTGCCCGCGGCCTTGTTCGTAACTCTGGATGTACCGGTCGAGGATGCCCGCCACTGGCCGCCGCGGTCGCGGTCCCACGCCTCAAGCCAGATGCTCTGGTACGCCAGGTCCGTTAGGAGGTATCCCCGCCGGAGGAAATCCAGGTCCACTATCGCCACCGGCAGATGGCCCGCGTACAGGACGTTCCAGAAGTGCAGGTCTCCGTGGACCACGCCGCTTGGCAGTTCCGCCCGCCGCGGCGCCATGGCCGCCCGCGCCTTTGCCAGCAGCGCCTTCCATTCGCGAAGCACCGGCGGCAAGGCCGCCTCTCCAGGTTTGGTCTTGCGCGGTTCCGTGCGGATCGTGGCGGGCCTGGGCAGTCGCCACCACACCTACTCGGCCTTGGAACTGGCCCCGACCAGCATCCCTCAGTGGCACACACTCCGACAGGGCCTGGACCAGCGAAGGCACGCCTGCACCCTGCGCTATCGTCTTCGCCGCAACGCCTCGGCCTTCCTCCGCCATCTGGAGGCCATCCTCCTCAAGTCAACTTTGCCGACGTAGGTTCTTCCAAGAAAGGGCGCTGACAGCACGCGCATCTATACTGGTAGCAACGTATCTGATAGATGGACGTGCAGCCCGGCTCGACGGGGCGCTGCAGTCGGTCCTGTCAAGACGGGCAATGCAAAGAGGAGCCGATATCGTGCCGATCAGGTTGACGGCATTTGCGGCATACGAAGGTGGTTGCCGCGTTTCGTTACGCCAACTACAGCGGGGCAGGATCAGCCCTTGATATTTCCGCCGGGGGGGAATATGATTTGCATGAACCTGGAAAGGAGCGGCTAGAATGAGGCCCATGGGGAAGTTCTTGGTGGCGACAGGCGTCGGCGCGGCGTTGGCCCTGGCATGCACGGCCGGGCGGGCGGCGGATGCGGGGGCGGCCGGGACGGCGGCGACGACCGCATCGAGACCGGCGTCGAGGCCCACGTCGAGGACGGCTTCCAGGCCCGCGACCGCGCCGGCGAAGCTGCCTTTCGTGATCGCCGACTGCACCGCCTTCAAGGACAAAGAGCTGCACCTGAAGTTCCGCATCGACGGGAACTTCGAGCGGTACATCGCCACGCAGTTCACCTTCCCGGCCGGCGAGGCCAAGGGCGCACAGGTCGGCAAGAGCTACGTCTTCACGTTCAAGGGAGACGACAACCCTCACACCGCGCAAGGCATCGAGCTGGTCGATGAGAGGGATCCGCCCAAGGACCTGGGCGACCACTGCCTGATCGGCAGGGCCGTCGCGGTCGAGGACAAGAGCGTCACGGTCGAAATCGTCCGTGACGAGAACGTCAAACGGTTCTTCGCCCGCGAGATGGTCTACACGATACGCAACAACCAGCCATTCGCCGAAGGCCAGGTGATAAGAGTCACCTTCGGCAAGGACAACCGGCACATTCAGAACTTCGCCATCATCTCGGGGAAGAAATGACGAATATCGAAGTGAACGGCACAGCGCGACAAGTCACTTCGTCATTTGATACTGCCTGTTCGATATTCGTGATTCTCTTTACTCGAAGGCGTACTTGAAGTCCTTGCCATCCGCGCCGATGTGGACCCTGGTGATCGCCTTTCCCTCGACCAGCCGGCTGAGGTACTCGTTGGAGATCTGCGGCAGGAGCGTGTGCGTGAGTATCGCGTCCACGGTCCGCGCGCCCGACTCCACCTCGGTGCAGCGGCTGGCGATGAGATCCACGACGGCCGCGTCGTAGGTGAAGGGGATCTTGTGCGCCTCGGCCAGGCGCTTCTCGATGCGGCCGAGCTGGAGCTTGACGATGAGCTTGAGCACCGCGTCGCTGATGGGGTAGAAGGGCACGACGACCAGCCGGCCCAGAAGGGCGGCCGGGAACTTCTTCAGCAGCGGCTCGCGCATGGCCTTGGCGATGCCCTCCGGCGCGGGCAGCAGGTCGGGGTCCTTGCAGAGGTTCATGATGAGGTCGCTGCCGACGTTGGAGGTCAGGAGGATGATGGTGTTCTTGAAGTCGATGAACCGGCCCTCGCCGTCCTCCATCCAGCCCTTGTCGAAGACCTGGAAGAATATCTCGTGGACGTCGGGGTGGGCCTTCTCGACCTCGTCCAGGAGGACGATGCTGTACGGCCGGCGGCGGACGGCCTCGGTCAGGACGCCGCCCTCGCCGTAGCCGACGTAGCCGGGGGGCGCGCCCTTGAGCGTCGAGACCGTGTGGGCCTCCTGGAACTCGGACATGTTGATGGTGATGACGTTCGACTCGCCGCCGTAAAGCACGTCGGCCAGGGCCAGGGCGGTCTCGGTCTTGCCGACGCCGCTTGGTCCCACGAGCATGAATACGCCAATGGGCCGGTTGGGGTTGTCCAGGCCCGCCCGCGAGGTCTGCATGCGGCGGGCGATGGTCTCAAGGGCGTGGCGCTGGCCGATGACGCGCCTCTCAAGCAGGTCGGCCAGCTTGCGGATGGTCTCGATCTCGTTCTTGACCATGCGGCCGACGGGGATGCCGGTCCAGTCGGCGACGACGGATGAGACGGCCTGCCCATCCACCGTCGGCAGAATCAGCGGGTCCTCGCCCTGGAGGGCAAGGAGCTTGCCCTGAAGGTCCTTCAACTCCTTCAGGAGCGCTGTGCGATCGACCGGCGGCTCAGCGGATTGCGGATTGGGGATTGCTGATTGCGGATTTGCCTCGGTCGCGACCTTTGCGTCCTTGGCGGCCGGAGGCGCGGCTTTCGGCTTAGCCGGGGCCGCGGTGTCGGCCGTCTGCTCGATCTTCTGATCGCCCGTCGTGCGGAGCTTGGCGCGAAGCTCCAGGACCTTCAGGACAAGGGCCTTCTCCTGGTTCCACCGCTCCGTCAGCCCGGCCAGGCGCTTCTCCTCGGCCGCGATCTTCTCGGCAATGTCCGCGCGGCGGTCGGCGTGCTCGACGCCGACCTCGGTCTCGCGGTCGATGATGTTAAGCTCGATCTTCAGGGCCGCGATGCGCTTCTGGCAGTCGTCGATGCGTGCGGGGGTGGCGTGCTGGCTGATGGCCACGCGGGCGGAGGCCGTGTCCAGCAGGCTCACCGCCTTGTCGGGTAGTTGCCGCGCGGGGATGTACCTGTGCGAGAGCTTGACGGCCGACTCGATGGCCTCGTCGAGTATCTGGACCTTGTGGTGCTTTTCGAGGACGCTGGTGAGACTGCGGAGCATCCGCATGGCCTTGGGCTCGTCGGGCTCGCCGACCTGGATGACCTGGAAGCGGCGGGTGAGGGCGGGGTCCTTTTCGAAGTACTTCTTGTACTCGGCCCAGGTGGTGGCGGCGATGGTGCGGAGCGTGCCGCGGGCCAGGGCGGGCTTGAGCAGGTTGGCGGCGTCGCCCGAGCCGGCCGCGCCGCCGGCGCCGATGAGCGTGTGGGCCTCGTCGATGAAGAGGATGATCGGTGTAGGCGATGCCTGCACCTCGTCGATAACGGAGCGGAGGCGGTTTTCGAACTCGCCCTTCATGGATGCGCCGGCCTGGAGCAGGCCCAGGTCGAGCGTGCGGAGCTCGACGTCCTTGAGGGACGGGGGCACGTCGCCGGCGGCGATCCGCAGGGCGAAGCCTTCGACGACGGCCGTCTTGCCAACGCCCGCCTCGCCGGTGAGGATCGGGTTGTTCTGGCGGCGGCGCATGAGGATATCGACGATCTGGCGGATTTCCTCGTCGCGCCCGACGATGGGGTCGATCTCGCCCTTGCGGGCCTTCTCGGTCAGGTCGACGCTGAAGCGGGTGAGGGCCTCCTTCTTGCCCATGGCGGCCGGGGCCACCGCGCCGGATGTCTCGCCGGGGGCGGCGCCGGCGGCGAGCGTCGAGCCGTCCGTCGCTCGCTGGGCCTCCTCAGGCGAGCCGCCGACGATCTTGGCGAACTCATCCGTCAGCGCCTCGGCCTTGACCTTCTCCCATTCCTTCGAGAGCCTATAGAACTGGTTCTTGAGGCCCCCGTCGCCGGACACGATGGCCACGATGATATGGCCTGTCCGCACCTGCGACTCGCCGAACATGAGCGTCGCGTATCCCCAGGCTTCCTTGACGGCGTTGTCGATGTCGGAAGACAGGTCGGTGAACGACGAGCCGCCTCTGGGCAGGTTGTCCAGCGCCGCCGTCATGTCGGCCGCGAGGTGCGACGGATTGATCTCGAACCGCCGGACGATCCGGTGGATGTCGCTGTCCTGGAGCTGGAGAATCTGGTTGAGCCAGTGCGCGATCTCGACGAACTTGTTGCCCCTGAGCTTGGCGAACGTCGCCGCGGACTCCAGGGACTTGTAGGCCAACTGGTTCAGCTTCCCATAGACTTTCGCACGACTGATGCCTGCCATTGTCTGCTCCTTGATGTGTGAACAGATACTTTTCTAGTTCGCGAACGGGCGCAGCTTCAGGTCGTCGGCGTCGTGGTCGAAGGGCTTGGAGCCCATCCACGTGGTCCAGCCCAGCCGGCCGTACTTGCCCAGGTGGGTCTGCGGGACCTCTTCCTTCTTCAGTATGAGCTGCACGTCCCACGAAAGCTCGTCGCCGATGTAGTTGCGGACCCAGGCTACGAGGCGCCCCAGGCTTGCGCCGCCGGGGAGCATCCGCTCGTAGTCCGCCAGCGGCATCGGCCCGAGCACTATGCGGAACTTCTGCTGGCAGTCCCAGATCCGCGCCCCGACGATGGCCGTGCGGCCAAGCGCGCCGGTGTCGGGGCTTTCGCCCATGCGGCAGACGCAGTCATCGGCGAGCGTGAGCCACTGGCCGATGAACTGCTCGATTCGCGTCTGGATGCCGAAGTAGTCCTGGAGCACCGCCTGGAGCCCCTCGGCGTGGCGGGCGGCGCAGACCAGCCGGCCGGAGTAGTGCAGCTTGGCCGCATCCGGCACGGCGTCGCGCCGGCGGAGCGAATCCAGGCCGATGCCGAACATGCTGCCGATGTAGACGGCGTAGCGGTCTCCCTGCCCGCGCTCGTAGTTGACCGCCTGCTGGTTGCACGCCCACGCGCGGTACAGGAACGAGATCATCCGGTGGTTGAACACGTCCAGGAAGCGGGCGATGGTCGGGTCGGCGTGGTTGTGCTCGCGGTCGCGGACGAACTCCGTCACGGCCAGCGGCATCGGGCCGTTTGGGCCAAGCAGGCCCATGAAGTTCACGTAGAGGCGCGGCACGCCGCCGGAACCGGGAACGCACTTGGAGAGCGTCGACGGCGCGAACGCGAGCGACGGCTCCTGCCCCAGCCGCAGCGGGTCGTCCTTGAGGCGGAACGAGTGCCCCACTCGCGGCCGGTCGGGGCGGGCGCACTCCAGCCGGCGGATCGCCTGGAAGAAGTCGAACGAATACGGCGACTCCACCAGCCGCCCGATCACAGCAGAGGCCTGGTTCCCATTCTCGACGGCCATCGCATGATCTCGCCGCGCCCGAGCGTCCGGACGACGGTCTCGGTGAAGGAATTCAGCGACACGTATCTCGCAAAGAACTGCTCCAGCACGGCCCCCAGGAGGAAGACGCCGCTGCCCTCGAAGGCGGCCTCGTCGAAGGCGAGCGTCAGCTCGAGTCCGCGGGCGAATGCGATCGGGCCGGGCGTTGCCACACGCCGCGAGATCGGCCGCGACGCGATCGACTTGACCCCGTCGATCTGCTTGACGGTCTGCGGGTCGCTCATCTGGCCGTATAGCCGCATTATGTCCCGCAGGGCCGCGGCGCCCTCGGCCTGGTCGCTGTTGACCAGCGAAAGGTAGTTGAGGGAGAAATGAGAGATCATCCGCCAAGTGATCTCGCCCTCGACGTGCGAGGGCCTCGGCGGCGTGGGGCCGCCGACGACGCGGACCGACTCGACAGGGGCGCTGGCCTCCATCGTGAAGTCCGTCCGCCCCTGGCCGACCGGCATCTGTAGCGGCAGGTCGCGGTTGGTGCATAGCGCCGAAATGCCCAACTGCTTGAGGTCCGCCGACCACGGAGCGGACTTGGCGTCCACGATCGTCAGGTACACCTCGCTGCCCGGGTAGCTGGACCGCCGGCCGAACTTCCTCTCCCGCTCCGACTCCGTCCGCGGCACGCGGTTGACGGCGAAGTACGCCCCGGCCTCGCCGCTGGCGGAGGCGTAGTCCTTGGCCGAGTAGAACGGCAGGAACTCCATCTCCTGCCCGGACCGGCTGCCGAAGCCGGTGACGCCCCGCACCTGGTAGACCTCGAAGTCCAGCGGCCGCGTGCGGTCGGGGATGACCTGGTACTCACTGAACCTGTCGGTCAAGTGTATGCGGTCGCATCGCTTGTGGAACAAGTTTATGGCCGGCGTGCAGAACGGGGCGAAGTTGGCCGGCTCGACAGCGTTCTCAAGCTCCAGGTCGATGCCTCGCGTGAGGATTATCACGTCCACCGGCCCCGAGACGGCCCTGGCGAAGGCCGCCCGCAGCCCGCGCAGCTCGAAGAACAGGAACCGCTGCGGGAAGGCGAAATACTCCTGGAGCAGGCGATATCCCTGGAACGACCTGGGGGTATAGGGCAGCAGCGCCTCCTGGGGGCTGAAGCCGGCCTGTGCCACGCCGCGCGCGGCCGGGACGACCTCACGCCACGGCGGGGGCTTGGCCGCCGGCTGGATGAGCACTTGGTGCGCCTGGCCGATGATCTGCTCGTAGAGGCGCATCTGGATGTGCCCCATCGCGCGGATGTAGAGGCACAGGCTGTCGCACTTGATCTGGTCAAGCGTCATACCGGGCGTGGGCGCGATGCGGATGCGGATGCCGGCCTTGGCGGCCGTGCCGGGCGGCAGGCCCAGCGCCCCCAGGTCGCGGGTGTGATACTGCGCCTCGGTGATCTGGATGGGCCAGAGCGTGACGTCGTGCGCGGTGCGATACTCGCAGGCGGTCTGCTCGCCCTTGCCCAGCGCGCCGCGGAGGGCAGCGTCGCGCGGGATGGTGAACCCCTCTGCCAGCGCGCCCTCGGCCTGCTCGGGCTGGAACTGCACGACGGCCATCGACGGCATCGGCGCCAGGTAGTGCGGGTAGACCGTCTCCAGCACCGACTGCGCGAAGCGCGGGAACTCCGCGTCGAGCTTGAGCTGCACCCGCGAGGCCAGGAAAGCGAACCCCTCCAACAGCCTCTCGACGTACGGGTCGGCGCAGGCGAACTCCTCCAAGCCCAGCCGCCCCGCGATCTTGGGGAACTCGCGCGCGAACTCCGCGCCCATCTCGCGGAGATGGCCGAGCTCGCGGTTGTAGTAGCGTAGGAGGCGGTTATCCATCGTGGCAGAAAAAGTAATTCGCGATCAGTGATTCGTAAACAGTAATCAGTCTGTCATCCGCCCTTGAGCTCGCACTGTCCTGTCTCCAGGTCGACCTGGGTCTTCACGTAGAGCACCTCCGGCGCGGGCAGCGCCCACAGCTCGCCGCGGATCTCAAGGAAGACGGCGTTGTGCGACATGGCGTTCTGTTCGACCGCCGGCCGTATCGACAGCGAGTTGCGTATGATCCGCGGCTCGAAGGCCTGGATGGCCTTGATGACGTTTCGCTCGATCTGCTCGGGGCTGACGCCGGATGCGGTCTGCCCGCACAAATCCGGCGTGCCGTAGTTCAGCACCGAGCGGGCCACCTCGGGGTAGTCCTCCAGATGGTCCTCGCTGGAGCGGCAGCCTGTGTTGAGCAGCCAGTTCAGGTCGCGCAGGACGCCGTCGCGGTAGCGGCGCATGGAGACGACGCGCTGGTCGCGCGATTCGACCTTGGAATCCGGCTGGTCGTCGACAAGCCGGTCCAGCAGGCAGGGCTGCAACCGCTCCGACGGCGTCAGTTCGGCCATGTCAGGCCTCCGCGGCGGGGGCGGCGGCCGCCTCGCCGGGCGCGATCTCGATGCGCCTGGTCTCCAGCAGCGGGTACTCGCCGGCATCGGTTGCCAGCATCCTCTGGCCCAGCCCCTCGGCCGCCCCGGCGGGCGAATCGACCCAGTCGGTCTTGCGGGCCATGAGGATGGCCGTGTCGCCGCTGGATTCCGAGCCGGGGTAGCGGGTGGGGACAAGGCCGGCCGACTGGCCGCCGTTGGCCCAGATGAACGAGGCCGGCGACCACACCAGGTCGCGCAGGTCGGCGGGCTTCTCGATGAGGGCCATCCGGATGTTGCAGATGGGGACCCAGTAGTACTTGCCCTCTACGACGGCCTCCATCATCGGCCCCAGGCGCGTGTCGGCGTCCGCGAGCCACTCGAAGGGCTGTCCGTCGATGCTCCCGGCGCTGGCGGGGGCGGCGTCGAATGCCTGCTGGCGGAGCCTGGCCGACGCCTGGTGCTTGCCCTCGCCGGCGAGCTTGTTGGCTTCCAGGAGCATGCCGACCCACTGCTGCGGCTGGCCGAAGATCAGCGGCGTCCGCCTGCCGGCGAAGATGTCCTGGCGCATGGCCTCGGCCTGGAGGGCGACGCGGCAGACCTGGGCCATGAGCAGGTTCTTCGGGTCAAGCTCGGCCGCGACGTTGAGCTGCGTCAGAGCCTTGTCCCATTGGCCCAGGACGGCCAGAAGCTGGAACAGGAAGACGCGGCGCCTGGGGTCGGCGGGGTTCTCGCGGACCTGCTGCTGGAGCAGGCTCAAGGCCTCGGTGACGTTGCCCTGACGCAGAAGTTCTTCGGGCTTCACGGTGTGCTCCTTCTCGGCTCAACGGCCAGGGGGCGCCAAAGCGGAAACATCCAGGTGACGAAAGTCCAATACAGAACTCAAGAGCGAACGGCCCCACCCTGCGCGACGGAGGGTGTCGCCGTATTCACTTCTGTAACGACCATTCGATATCGAATGCCGCCGTAGTCGCCATCCCGCTGGCCGCCAGGGCCGCGCCGTGGGGCGCCACCCTCGCGGCCCGGCGGGATGGGCGGGCCTACTTGTTTTCCAGAACCGAGAACTCCTGCGTGATGGTGGCGCCCTTCTTGCCGCCGCCGGTCGGGTCGGTGGGGGTGTACTCCCACTTGATCTTGCCGTAGCGGATGGTGACCTGCTCCATCGGCAACAGGTCCGCCTGGTCCGACTCGCCGGGGCCGACAATGACCGAACTGAGGACCGAGTCCTTGAACGTATAGACCATGAACGTAGTCTTGTCGCCCATGGCCCGGCAGAGCTCGAACTTTATCTCTGGGATGTGCTTGCCGTCGCAGACGTACTTGGCGATGTTCGGGCTGGCGGCGTCCAGCCGTTTGGTTATCACAAAGTCGGCGTGGTCGGCCCGGCCGCCCGTCTGGACGCCCTGGGCGCTTGCCGCGCCGCCGGCGGCCTGGGAGATCTGGTGGCTGTACGAGTTGATCTCGATCCAGTCCTTGTGCTTGGCGTCGGTGCTGTCGCCCTTGATCCCATCGATCTTCAGGAAGGCGTCGAAGCCCGAGTGCGACGAGTGATGCACCGGCCGAAACGCGTCGTCACGTACCCTGATCAGTGGCATACCGAATCTCCTTTGCTGTTGTTGCCTTTGTCATGCCTTCTTGGCCGAAGGCAGCTTTGACACGAGCCTGAGCGACACCGTCAGGCCCTCCAACTGGTAATGCGGGCGGAGGAAGAACTTCGCGGCGTAGTAGCCGGGGTTGCCCTCGACGTCGCTGACGACGACCTCGGCGGCCGCCAGCGGGCGGCGGGCCTTGGCCTCCTCGCTGGCGTTCAGCGGGTCCGGCTCGACGTAGTTCTGGATCCAGTTGTTGAGCCACTTCTCCATGTCCGCCCGCTCCTTGAACGAGCCGATCTTGTCGCGGACCATGCACTTGAGGAAGTGGGCAAACCGGCAGACGGCGAACATGTACGGCAGCCGCGCGCCGAGGTTGGCGTTGGCGGTGGCGTCCGGGTCCGTGTACTCGGCGGGCTTGTGCAGCGACTGCGCCCCGACGAACACGGCGTAATCGGTGTTCTTCCAGTGCGAAAGCGGCATCAGGCCGTTCTTGGCGAGCTCGGCCTCGCGGCGGTCGGTGATGGCGATCTCGGTGGGGCACTTCATGTCCACGCCGCCGTCGTCGGTCGGGAAGGTGTGGCAGGGCAGGCCCTCGATCATGCCGCCCGACTCCACGCCGCGGATGCGCGAGCACCACCCAAAGAGCTTGAACGCCCGCGTGATGTTGGTCGCCATCGCGTAGGCGGAGTTGCTCCAGACGTACTTGTTGTGGTCGGCGCCTTCCACGTCCTCCTCGAAGGCGAACTCCTCGACGGGGTTGGTCTTGGCCCCGTACGGCAGGCGTGACAGGAACCGCGGCATCGTCAGGCCGATGTACTTGGAGTCTTCGGAGTCGCGCAGCGACCGCCAGGGGGCGTACTCGGCCGTCTGGAAGATCTTGGTCAGGTCGCGCGGGTCGCTTAATTGGCGCCAGGAGTCCATGTTCATCAGGCTCGGCGCGGCGGCGGCGATGAACGGCGAGTGGGCCGCGGCGGATATCTGCGCCATGCCGCTGAGCATCTCGACGTCCGGCGGCGAATGGTCGAACTCGTAGTCGCCGACCAGCACGCCGTAAGGCGTGCCGCCGGGCGAGCCGTACTCGTCCTCATAGAGCTTCTTGAACAGTGGGCTCTGATCCCAGGCTGTACCCTTGAACTTCTTGATCGTCCTGGCCAGGTCCTTCTTGGGCAGGTTCAGGATGCGGATCTTGAGGTTCTCGTCCGTCTCCGTGTTGGTCACCAGGTGGTGCAGGCCGCGCCACGTGCCCTCAAGCGCCAGGAAGTCGGGGTGGTGGATGATGAGGTTGACCTGCTCGGTGAGCTTCTTGTCCAGCTCGGCGATGATGGCCTCGATGGTCTTGACCGAGTCTTCGGAGATCAGGCTCGTGGCGGACAGCGCCTGCTCGGCCAGCGTTTTGACGGCGGTCTGGATGGCCTCCTTGGCGCGGTCGCTCTTGGGCTTGAACTCCTTCTGGAGGAGCGTGTCAAGCGTGCCCGGCTCGAGCGCGACCTCGCCGGCCGCGCCCTGCTGTTGTCTTCTTGCCTCAGCCATTGGTCTTGTCCTCCTTGGCGGGCTGGTCGCCCTGCGCCTTGGGGGCGGCGGCCAGCGCCTGCATCAGCGCCGGGTCGTTGAGGACCTTGGCCATCAGGCCTTCGGCCCCGGTCTTGCCGTCCATGTACGACAGCAGGTTGGATAGCTGCGTCCTTGCGGTCAGCAGCTTGTTGAGCGCGTCCACCTTCTTTGCGACGGCCGCCGGCGAGAAGTCGTCCATGCTCTCGAAGGTGATGTCCACGCTGATGTTACCCTCGCCGGTTAGAGCGTTGGGCACCTGGAAGGCCACGCGCGGCTTTGCGGCCTTGAGCCGGTCGTCGAAGTTGTCGACGTCGATCTCAAGGAACTTGCGGTCCGCCACAGGCTCCAGTGCCTCAGCCGGCTTGCCCGACAGGTCGGCCATCACGCCCGCCACGAAGGGCAGGTTGATCTTCTTCTCCGCCCCGTACAGTTCGAGGTCATACTCGATCTGCACGCGCGGGGCTCGATTTCGGGCAATGAACTTCTGACTGCTTTGTTTTGCTGCCATAGTTGCCCTTTCCTTTCTTGTGTCCTTGTCCTCTTTAGGCTGTCGACGTGCATCATCCGCGCACACGCGGCGTCAGGCGGACGGGGGCGCCTCGCCCGTAAGCCCGCTGAGGGTCTCTATGACACGCAGAGCGTCGGGCGGAAGCTGGCGCATTATCTCGACGAAGTTCTTTGAGACCATCCGCTTGGCGCCGCGGAGCATCAGCGGCACCGGGCTGGACGGCTCGTACTTCTCGTAATACTGACATATCTTGTCGATGGCGGTTAGTATGTCCTGCGTCGAGCGGATGTCGCCGCTGAGGGCCGCGCCCGCCGGTGCACCCGCGGCAGTCGCCCCCGCCGGGGCCGCCGCGCTGCCCGTCGCCTCGGATATCGAGCCGCGCTTGACCAGGAAGCCTTCCACGCACGCCAGGGCCTCCTTCAGCGAGTCGCGCAGCGGCTCCAGGCTGACGGCCTTGTCGGCGCCCACCTTGTCGGTAATCAGCGCCTCGATGGCCTGAGCGTCCGCGATAGAGTCCTTGGCGGCCTGGGCCTGGGCCTTGAGCTCCTCGGTGTCGGTATCGCTGAATGCCGCCTCAATGACCGACATCGCGGCCGGCGCAGGCTTGTTCGGGTCAGGGGTGACGGCGATCTCGCCCTTGGCGATGGCAATGTCGCGAATCGAGAACCGGCCCAACTGCCTCGAGTTGCACAGCGGAGACTGCCTGATGGGCAGGCGGAAGACCGCGTCGGCCAGGGCGGAGATGATGTTGATCCGCTCAAGCGGGTCGTTGCCCTCGGCGGGGTCCAGCCGCGGCCAGAAGCCGTCCCACTGTTTCTCCAGCATGGCGCGGATCAGGGCCAGGCCTTCCCGCAGGCCCGGCAGACCGTGCTGCACCAAGAGGCCCCTCGCCAGCAGCATTGCGACGCGCAGGTCGTGCGTCCGCGAGAAGAGCTCGACGCAGGCGGGCGTCACTTCCTTCCAGTTGGGCTCCTGGGCAGGGATGATCGACTCGCCTATCTGCCGCTCGGGCGTTCCCTGGGCCATGGCCTGGAGGTTCACCCAGGCCGCGTCGTAGGTGAGGTCCTCGCCGCAGGGCGATTCGGGCGAGACGTCCTTGAGCAGCTTGTCCTGGTCGATCAGGCTCATAGCATGTCCCGGATGTGAATCATGCCATCATGCGACGGCGCCAAGTCGTAGGCCAAGATATGAGATGACGGCCTCAACACATACGCTCATCCATGGCCGGACGGAACACCGCCCGCGGTTACCCATCGGCGGTATTGTCGGCCGCCGGTAGCCTTCCGTCAACCGGCGGCAAGATGTTTTTTCAGATTTCTGCTCCGCTGGACAGTATCACTGTAGACACGCCGGGCGCGATGTCAACCGTTTTCGCTGGCTATCCGCCGCGGCGCGTGCAACAATTCAGTGGCGTGGCGGCCGGTGCTGACGCCCCTGCGGCGCGGCGCTGGTTTGCGCCCATCGCCGCCGGTACTGGCTTGACTTTGCCGGGCCAACCTTTAGGCTTGTGGAGAGTCATATCAGGAATAAGGAGTTCACCATGTTACACGCCGGAAAAGCTCTGATCGTTTCCGCACTGCTGGCGGGCCTGGCGATGATGGCCATCGGCGCCGACGGCGACGCCCTCAGCGAGCAGAAGAAGGCCCAGAACAAGCTCCTGGCCTACCGGGCCGCGCGGGCCGACGCCATCCGCAAGCTCGCCGAGCGGATCAAGGGCCTGCACATCACCTCCGAGACCACCGTCAAGGACTTCGTGGCCGAGTCGGACGCCATCGGGACGGCCATGACCGCCTACCTGTCGGGCATGAAGGAGGTCGGCGAGCCCAAGTACAAGGAAGACGGCACCTGCGACCTGACGATGGAGGTGACCATCCAGGAGATCATCACCACGCTCAAGCAGATCCGCAACCGCTACTATAAGGGCGACAAGTTCAAGGTGAACGACATCGACCAGATGACGGTCACCAATGAGATCAAGGTGATCCGCGAGGTCGGGACCGGCGCGCCCCGGCCGGAGATACAGGACAACGGTGAGTTGAGCCCGATTACCAAGGATGCGCCGGCGGAGGATTCGTCGCACGTCCTGGGCCCGGCCAAGAAGTTCTGGACCGACCACTGCATGCCGCAGGGCCGGCTGATGGCCGTCCGGGCGGCCGAGCTGGACGCGATGCGGCGGCTGGCCGAGAGGGTCAAAGGACTGGTCATCAGTTCAAAGACCACCGTAAAGGACTTCGTCGCCGAATCGGACCAGGTCAAGACGGAGATGAGCACCTTTATCAAGGGACAGCGCACGGTGGGTATCCGCTACCACAAGGATGACCTGATCGTCGAGGTTGACATGGAGATGCCTCTGAGGGACATCTACGTCAGCCTCAAGCAATGGGGCGATGCGCACTACAAGGGCGATAAGGCGGTCATCAAGAAGATCGAGGAGATGACGGCCGCCGTCAAGGACAGCGTGGTCAGGGAGACGGGCATGGGCGTGCCGCCCGAGAAGTACCTCAAGGAGCCGACGCCGGAGATCAAGGCCGTCGTGAAGGTCGCGGAGAAGGCGCCGCTTTGGGCCACGCAGTCGCTGGCGGCAAGCGGCGATTCGACGTTTGACGTCAAGGTGTCTGCCGCCGACGCCGCCAAGCAAGGCGCCATCCGCGCCGCCGAGTGCGACGCGCGCCAGCGCCTGAACGTCCAGGTGAACGATCTGAGGATCACGGACAAGACGACGGTCCGGGCGTTCTCCAAGACGAACAAAGGCATCGAGGACGACCTGCTGACGGTCGAGCAGGGGGCCATTCGCGTGGCCGGCACGCCGCGCGTCCTGGACGACGGCACGGTCATCGTCACCATCGAGATCGAGCTCAAGCCGGTGTGGAACTCGATCGTCTACTACGTCAGGAAGAACTCCGTCACCATCGAGTAAGGGCCTGGACCATGCCTGATGGCGCGCAGGACATGTCGCAGCGCGTGACGGCCGTCGCCAACCGTCTGCGCCTTGTTCAGGCTGACTTGGCCGACAAGGATCCCAAGGACCGCCAGGAGTACCTGGCCGAGGAGATCGAGCGGGCGCTGGCGTCGCTTGTGCCCGAGCAGCGAAGGGCCTTCCTGGAGCAACTTGCGGAGAGGTTCCCGTCGTGGGACGCGCAGGTGGGCGTGCAGATTCAGCAGGGCGCCCCGGGCGGCGCGACGGCCGCCGACATGCGGGAGCTTGCCGACCCGAACTTCCTGGTCGCGCGCCTCATCAAGGTCGCGCCTGGGCTCAAGGAGCAGGAGAGGCAGGTGCTCTTTGAGCGCCTGCGCGAGGCGAACCTCGCTCCCGCGGCCGGGGCACAGTGGCCCGCGCAGACGGCCGACGCCGCGCGGTCGGCGCTCCAATTAAGCAAGGGCGCCCCCCTGGACGCGGGGCGGGTGCTGGACGCCGTGATGCTGCTGGCGAACTTCTCGTCCAGCCTGGACCAGCTCATCTGGCGGATGTGGACGACGATCGCGCCGCGCTCGGACTTGCGCAAACCCACGCCGATGCGGGAGACGCTCGCAAAGTTCGTCTCCGGCGACCAGAACGTGCCGCGCGGACAGGTCACGCAGGACCTTGAGAAGCTTCGCCAGCTCACGGCCGCGCTGATCTCGGCCGTCAGCCAGGTCGGGCGGCAGTTCGCCTCGCGGCACCTGGCGCGATTCGCCCCCGTGGAGATCGAGGCGGCCGCGAGCATGGAAGGCGGCGGGTTCCTCACCAGCAAGGAAGTCAAGTGCTGGCGGCGGTACTGCGAGCTGGCCCGCGCGCTGGACGAGGCCACCATCGATAGCCAGATAATGGAGTCGATTTCCGAATATGCACAATCGTTGATCAAGGGCATCAACCGGTGATCGCCGAAGAGAATGTTCAATAGTCAATAATCAATATTCAATGCTCAGTGCAAGAGACGTATCGGGTATCGGGCTGCTTCCTTCACTTGAGCATTGGCTATTGAATATTGAATATTGATTATTGTCTTCACGTTCGTCAGTGCCGGCAGCGTTAGCGAACCGGAGCGAGATAATGTCTAACACTGGTCAAATCCACTGGCACGAGGGCCTTTTCCTCCAGCCCCACCACCTCCAGACGATGCAGCGGTATCTGCTGGACCGTTACGCGCAGGAGCGCACGCTGGCATGGCCGTACCCTTACGGCGTGGTGGATGCGAAGCTCTCCAGCGACGCACTGGAGAACCTTGTCGTCCAGTTCGACCGCCTGCACGTGATCATGCCAAGCGGCGTCGAGGTGCTGATGCCCGAAGACGCCGACGTGCCGGCCATGAACATCAAGCAGCCCTTCGAGACCGGAGGCGGGGGGTTCACCATCCTGCTTGGCGTGCCGCTGTGGTACGCCAGCCGGGGCAACGTCGTCGAGCCCGGCAACAAGGACGCCTGGATGATCAAGCGCCTCTACCACACCGTCGAGATCGAGCGCCCGGATGAGAACACCGGCGAGAACCCGCAGCCGGTGCTGGTCCGCCGCGTCAACGCCCGCCTGCTGCTGGAGACCGACGACCGCAGCGACATGGAGGTGCTGCCGCTGCTCCGGATCGCCCACGCGGCCGGCGAGGAGGTCGGCCTGCCGCGCCAGGACCTCAGTTTCGTGCCGGCCACGCTCGTGCTGCCGGGCTCGCCGGTCCTGCGCGACCTGGTGCGCGACCTGGCCAGCCAGGTCGAGGCCAGCCGCAAGGAGCTGCTCATCCAGCTTACGCGCGGCGGCTTCGCCATCGACACGATGCGCGGCGTGCAGTTCGAGCAGGTGCTGCGGCTCCAGACGCTCAACCGTTTCGCCGGGCGGTTGCCGGCGATGGTCAAGGCCCCGGCCGTCACGCCGTTCGAGATGTACCTGGAGCTGCGCGACCTGCTGGGCGAGCTGTCGGCCCTGTATCCCGACCGCGACGCGTTCGACGCGCCCGACTACGACCACGACAACCCGATCCTGGTCTTCAAGGACCTTGTGTCCAGGATCCGCTCGCTGCTCCGCGGGGCGGTAGCGCCGAGCTTCATTTCGGTGCAGTTCGTCCGCGAGGGCAGCATCCTGGTGGCCGCGCTCGAGAACAAGCACATCAGCGGCCCCAACCAGTACTTCCTGGGCGTCACCACGGGCCAGGACCCTCGCGCGGTGGCCAGGCTGATCGAGAACGCCGACGAGTTCAAGCTGATGGCCAAGTCGATGGCCGGCAGCCGGGTCTGGGGCGTCAAGCTCGTCGAGGAGCGGCACCCGCCGCTGGAGCTGCCGGCGCAGGTGAACCTGCACTACTTCGCGCTCCAGCGCGACCAGAGCGCAAGGATGTGGGAGCGAATCTGCCAGGAGAAGGCCATTGCCGCCCGCTGGCCCGATCTTGAGTCGTCGGACTTCAAGCTCACCCTCTACATGACCGTTCCGGGCGAAGGAGGCAAGGCATGAACCTGCTGGACCTCACTGAGCCGTTCTTCCAGTACATGTGCCGCCTGACGCGGTCGGCCCGCAAGGACGCGCACCAGGACCCCAGCCGCGTCCGCGGCGAGATCAAGAACCTGCTGACCGAGATGAAGTCCCGCGCTTCTTCCGAGCCACGGCTCATCGAGCAGTACGAGAAGGTCGAGCTGCCGCTGTTGTTCTACGCCGACTTCATGATCAAGGAAAGCTCGCTGCCCTTCGCCGGCCAGTGGAAGGAGATGGCCTACGAGCGGAACGAGCTGGCCGGCGACGAGAAGTTCTTCGAGCTGCTCGACCAGACGCTTGCCGAGCAGTCGTCCTCGGCCAACGAGCGGCTGGCGGTTTTCTACACGTGTATGGGCCTGGGCTTCACCGGCTGGTACACGGGCCAGCCGGAGTACCTGCGCAAGAAGATGCTGGAGATATCCAGCCGTATCAGCGGACTGATGGACGCGGATGAGCAGGCCCGCATCTGCCCGGAGGCCTACAACGCCCTCAACACCAGCGACCTCGTCCAGCCGCCGGGCGGAAAGCTCCTGGGCATCGTCTTGGCGCTTGTGGGGCTGCTCATCGTGGTGTTCGTGGCCAATATCTACCTGTTCAAGTGGAGCACCGAGGACCTCGGCAGGGCCCTGGACAAGATCATCGCCCACGACACGCCCAGGGCGCAGGTAGCGCCGGCCGACCCCGGCACGAAGTGATAATCGAAGGGAATCGCGACTATGAGCGCACTGAAGGACTCCTTCGCAAATCTGCCCACGCCGATGAAGGGGGCGTTCGCGTTCCTCTTCGCCGGCTGCCTGATGAGCATGGTCTACGCCTACACCAGCGACAGGCGCGTGGTGATCATACTGGCGTGCGGCCTGGTGCTGGTGGCGCTGCTGCTGATCGGCTACAGGGCGCTGCTTGCGAAGCTGCGGAAGGGCAAGGCCGCGCCGATGGAGAAGGGCATCCTTGGCAACACGGCCGCCACGCCGCAGGGCATCTCCGCGCCGGCCAAGCGAGCCAGCATCGACGACCTGCGGAAGAAGTTCGAGGCGGGTATCACGACGTTCAAGTCCGTCGGCAAGGACCTCTACAGCCTGCCGTGGTACATCATCGTCGGCGAGCCGGGCGCGGGAAAGACCGAGGCCATCCGCCACTGCAACGTAGGCTTCCCGCCGGGCCTCCAGGACCAGTTCCAGGGCGCCGGCGGAACGATCAACATGAACTGGTGGTTCACCAACCACGCCGTCATGCTCGACACGGCCGGGCGGCTCATGTTCGAGGAGGTCCAGCCCGGTCAGACCAGCGAGTGGAACGAGTTCCTCAGGCTGCTGGTGACCCACCGGCCCAACTGCCCCATCAACGGCATGATTCTGGTCATCCCGGCCGACAGCCTCATCCGCGACACGGCCGACCAGATCGAGGCCAAGGGCGCCCGCATCGCAAACCAGCTCGACAACATCCAGCGACTGCTTGGCGTGCGGTTCCCGGTCTTCGTCGTCGTGACCAAGTGCGACCTGATTAACGGCTTCCGCGAGTTCTTCGACCAGCTCAACGACCCGCAGAGCCAGCACCAGATGATGGGCTGGTCGAACCCCGCGCCGCTGGATGAGCCGTTCGACCCCGCCCAGGTGGACCAGCACCTCAAGACCGTCGTTGCTCGCCTGGAGCGGAGGCGGCTGCGGCTGCTGCTGGACCCGGTCAACACGCAGGACCCAGCGGCCAGCCGCACGCCGCAGGTCGATGCGCTCTACGCCCTGCCACAGGCGCT
The DNA here is from genome assembly GCA_041946855.1 of Phycisphaerae bacterium. Taxonomy (GTDB): domain Bacteria; phylum Planctomycetota; class Phycisphaerae; order SM23-33; family SM23-33; genus JBHGBE01. The sequence goes on from JBHGBE010000053.1 coordinate 27,739, forward strand.
GCTGCGGGTCGTCCCGCGCCTCCGCCGGTACCTGGAGATGGTGTTCGTCGCGGGGGAGTGGTCGGCCAAGCCGCTGTTCCTCCGCGGCATCTACTTCACGTCCTCCATGCGCGAGGGGGCAGCGCTGGACCAGGACCTGGCCGAGGCGCTGGGCGTGCCGGTCGAGTCGCTGCCCGAGGGCAAGGTCTGGGAGCGTGACCGGGCGTACTTCTTGCGCGACCTGTTCATGGAGAAGGTCTTCAAGGAGAAGGGCCTGGTCACCCGCGCCCGCAACGCGGCCCAGCTCAAGCGCCGGCGCAGGCTGGCGGTGCTGATAACGGGCTTCGTCAGCGTGCTCGTGCTGGCGGGACTGACGTGGTGGGGCGGCATGACGCTGCGCGACAGCGTCGGGCGCAACCGCGACTACTGGGTCGCGGCGGCCGACAACGCAAGCTGGCCCGGCGGCGCGGGCGACTACTGGCGGCCGGTCGTGCAGAAAGACGTCGGCGAGTACAAGTACGCCGGCGCGGTCCCACTGAAGGTCGGCCGTAATGACGTCCGCACCGACCAGTTCCAGGACGACCTGGCGGAGCAGGCCAGGCACCCCGTCCGCGTGCCGTGGATCTTCAGTTTCGCCTCGCGGATCAGCGGCGACATCCAGTCCAAGCAGCTTCACGCCCAGCGGGTAGTTTACGAGCACGGCGTGCTGTGGCCGCTGGTGGATGCGGCCAGGGCGAAGATGACCGCCCAGAAGGACACCGACCCGTGGACCCCGGATGCGACCGCGGCCCTGGTGCAGCTCATCCGCATCGAGGCCAACACCGGCCGGGTCAAGGCCAAGGAAGGGCCCCGGTTCGTCGACGTTGGCGACCTGACGCGCTACGTGCTGGGCAAGAGCGATTTCCGGCCGTACAAGGCCGGCGACAAGACCGTGCTCCAGGCCGTCGAGGAGGCTACCTACTCCCCCGGCGGCAGCATGGGCAAGTGGCCGGAGGGCTTCCTCGCGGCCGGCGGCGCGGAGTCGGACAAGGCGATACGCAACGGCATCGAGTTGTTCATCAGGAGCCTTTCGCCCGACAGCAGGAACAGCCGCGTCGGGACCATCCTGGCGGCCAACGACGCGCTCAAGAAGTTTGACGACGAGGAGGCGAAGCTCCTCCAGGTCAACGCCGGCTATCCGCCGGACAAAGGCCCGGACACCATCCAGGCCACGCAGGAGCCCAAGAAGAACTGGACGGACCGGTTCGCGGCGGTGGCGGCCGCGAAGGAGGCGGTCGACAAGTACATGGCCGGCCTGAGCGACAAGCCGCTGGCGCTGGCGTACTCGGAGGCCATCAACGAGCTGGTGAATCAGACCGTCAAGGACTGCGACGTGATCCAGAAGGAGACCGGCGCGCCGTCGGCCGCGGAGGACCCCAGTTCGGTGCTGCCGTGGGCCCGCTCGCGGCTGGCTGCCGCGTCGGAATCGCTCAGGGGCAGGTTCAGGGACTCGAAGATCGAGGAGGAGCTCAAGAAACATGATGCGGAAGACCTGGCGGCCGTGGCCAATGACAGGCTGCGCGTCTACGCCAAGCGATTCGGCATGTACCAGTTGGCCGACACGCGGATGACGGCCTCCGCGCCGGCCGTCACGCTGGAGACCTTCGCCGACCGCATCGCGGAGACGAAGACCGCCATCAAGGACGCCCGCGGCGAGATCGACAAGACCGCGCTGGTCTTGGGCAACGCCTACCGGGCCGAGCCGGCGGCGAACGTGTCGCGGTTCGCCCTGCGGATGACCGAGGGAGAGCGGTACAACCGCATCCTCAACGACGCGCTGGAGGCCCTGCCATCGTCGCCCGAGAAGGTCGCGGCCCGCGTCAAGGAGCAGGCCAAGCCCGGCAAGCCGCCGCCGACCGTCCCGCTGACGAGCATCTCCTCCGCCACGCCGTTCGACGCCCGCTACAACGGCGACGGAGCGCGGGCCATCATCGCCCAGTTCAAGCAGCTTGGCGACATGCTGGCGGACGCCAACCTGCTGGTGATCGACCGGCCGGCCCTGACCGACAGCTACAAGGGCCACGCGCTGCCCATGAACGCGTACATGCAGTTCTACCTGGATTACTGGACCAAGACCGTTCCGGAGAGCCTGAAGATCAAGCCGATGGCCTGGGCCGAGATGCACAAGGAGATGGGCGAGCTCCGCGTCACCGACGTTCACGAGGGGCTGGATGAGTTCTGCAAGCGGCTCAGCGAGGCCCTGCCCAAGCCCGAGGAGGTCGCCGACGACGCCCTGAAGCGGCGGATCGTGGCGGCCCAGGCGATGATCCAGGCCACGCAGCGGCAGACCTCCGCCGACGCGTTCCGCTCCGACGCCAAAGACGTGGTGGCGGCCTGGGCCGACCTTCGCAAGGAGGCGACGGCCGCCAAGGACACCATCGGTGCGCTCAAGCCCGCGGCGTTCCTGCGGAAGTACATCATCCTGGTCCCGCTGTCCACGCCGGATTACGCCAGCGCCTACTGGGAGAACCTGACGACCGACGCGCTGGGCGCGCTGGCCGATGAGGCGCAGGTTGACATCGCCAAGGCGCTGGAGCAGCTCAAGAAGTCCGCCCGCTTCCCGCTGGTCAAGTACAAGAAGGACGAACAGGAGATGACGGGCGCGGAGGTGGACGACGCCCGCAAGGCGGTAACGTCCATCGCGGGCAGGGCCGCCGACATCTCCTCCAGGGACGCCGACTCCATCGCCCGCGGCGGCGAGACCGGCAACGCGAAGATCGACCGCAACCTCCGCCGACTCCGCGGCATGGAGCTGGCCGAGGCCGACCGGACCTGGCTTTCCCGCCTCAAGAAGGTGGCCGACGCACTGCCGGGCCCCAACGCGACCTTCACCTGCAAGATTTCCATCCTGCCAATGTCGGAGCAGGACAAGGACAAGGACAATGCGCTGGCGATCTGGGCGGATGTTTCGCTGGCGCAGGGCAAGGCCAAGCCCGTCCGCCTCCAGACCGTGGAGAAGGACCTGACGCTGCTGTCGGGCGTGGCGTATCCCGGAGACGACCTGGCGTTCTGTTTTTTCAAGCACCCTATCGACACTGAACCCTCGACCACCGTGAAGGTCCCCGGCCCATGGTCGGCCATCAGGCTGATTCACCTGCTGGCGCTCGGGGAGTCGGCCGACGGCAAGACCTGGACCGTCCGCCTGGGGCTCGAGGACGACCAAAAGAACGTGCGGCCGTTCCGCATCAAGCTGGAATTCGAGAAAGAGTTGCCCGCAATGGCCGAGTGGCCGGACAGGATGAACTAAAGGGACTAGCGACGAGCGACTAGGGACTAGGATGCACAGGCGTTGCCGGCAAGACCACGTTCATCCTGGTCGCTAGTCCCTAGTCGCTAGTCGCTCTTAAGGCGAGACTTGGCGACAGGCGAGTCAGATCGAGCCGCGGCGCACCTGGGCGTCTTCGGCAAGCATCCCGGGTGGAACGACCACATCGACGATCTCGGTATCGACACCGACCTGCTGGCGGCCGTCAAGCGGGTGCTCTACATCGAGGGCATCGGCGGCAACATCGACTCCGGCGCGTGGGACGGCCTGGTGGAGCGCAGCCGCCTGGAGCAGTACGAGCACCTGTGGCTCTGGCGGATGGGCGGCGCTCTGGTCGTGGGGCGGATGTGGTCGTCGCGCGACGGCAAGGGCCGCGCGAAGTACCCGATGGGCGTCTGCGCGCAGCTTGGCTTGATGCCTGTGAACTGGGTGGTGCTCCGCGTGGTGCCGCTGCTTCTGGATGTGGAGAACCGCTGCAAGCAGGCCGCTACCGCCGACCAAGTGCGGATGATCGTGGGAGAGGGGCGCGAAAGGCTGGCGGCCATCGTCGGGTCTTCGCCGCCCGCGCCGGATGAGCCGATGCTGCCGCGCGGCGTGCTGGCCCGCATCGCCGGCCGTGACGAGATGCGCCCGGCCAGCCGCGGCCTTCACTGCCTGCTCTATCAGATCCAGCGCGAGGTCCTCCCGCACCTGGACGGGGAGCCTGGTAAGCGGGTCCTCTCGCGCCCGTATCACATCCGCGCCCCGCGCTGCGCCGACACGGCCGGCGATGCGGCCGGGCTGTGGCTGGCGTTCGCGGCCTCGCAGATCGGCGACGCCGTGCCCGTGCTGCTGGTACTGCCGGATGGGCAGGGATGGGTTGACATCATCCTGGGCGCGCCGACGCCGCGGGAGGTGTTCTGCATCAAGGCCAACCTCAACGCCATCGGCCACTCCACCGAGATCCCCTACAACCTCGACGCCGAATTCCTCCGCAAGGCGGGCGAGATGATCGCGCGCTCGGCCGCCAGTGGGGACGACTCGCCGCCCGTGCCGCCGGCCGAAGACAAGCCAGGCGGACTGCTGAGGAAGCTCTCCGCCAGACTGGGGCTGCGCCGGCCGTGACATTGGAGGGCGCCGAGCGGTTCAAGGGATATGCACTTCCGTGTAATCTGCGGATCAGGAGATTCGATCATGATGAACGGACCTGACGATTTCCCGTGCCTTCCCTCCGCGGCTACGTGCATGGGCGTACCGGTCCTGGCGGCCATGCTTTGCCTGTCGTGTTTCGCCGCTGCGGACCCGCCTGCCAGCGGGCCTGCCACGATGGCCATAGACGACTTTGCCTATGCCTCCGACGCAGCCGCCAGCGAGGCATGGCGGCCGATGAAGGGCACCTCCGACGTGGCCGTGACAACGATCGACGGCCGCAAGGCGCTCGTCATGCCCTGCAACTTCAAGGGCACCGACATCGAGCGGGCCTCGTGGGACCGGGCGGTCAAGCTCGACCTGACGGGCGCGAAGGCGATCCGGTTCCAGTTTCAGTGCGCCGACCCGACGCCCGTGGGCCACTTCGCGCTTTACCTGCACGCTGGGCCGACACTGAACGCCGGCGGGTGGTACCGCACGTCCTTCGGCCCAACTGCCAAGTCCGGCTGGGGGACAGTGACCATCGCCAAGACCGACTTCGACATCGAGGACGCCCCCACCGGCTGGTCGAAGATCGACGCCATCCGCATCTCCGCATGGCGCGGGGCGGGCCAGGACACTTCCTTCGCGCTGGCGGACTTCAGGGCCGTGATGGTGGATGAGGTGAGGCAGCCCGCGCCGGTGGTCCTGGTCCGCGGGGAGTCCGTCGCCGCGACGGCCAAGGGCGAGCTTGGCTCCGTCTGCACGTACGCGGGGAACGTCGCCCGGATGCTGGACGACCTTGGCATCGGCTACATCCTCATCAGCGACCTGGACCTGACAGCCGAGCGGCTGGCCGGGCGAAAGCTGGTCATACTGCCGTTCAACCCGCAGGTGGGCGATGTGCAGGTTAAGGTCGTCGAGGAATTCATCAAGGGCGGCGGCAAGCTCCTTGCGTTCTACTCGCTGCCGGAGCGGCTTGAGAGCGTCATCGGCATCAAGTCCGGCAAGTCCATCGGCGACAAGCCGCGCGGGTACTTCGCCTCCATCCGGCCGGTGAAGGACTCGCCCATCAAGGACATGCCGAGCGCTGCCGAGCAGGCCTCGTGGAACATTCATCAGTTCCTCCCCGTCGATGGCCGCAGCCGTGTGGGCGCGATGTGGTGCGACAAGGACGGCAAGGACACGGGCGCCAGCGCCATCGTCGCCGGCGACAACGCCGTCGTCATGTCCCACGTCCTGCTCACGGATGACATCGCCAACAAGCGGATGCTCCTGATTGCGATGGCGGGGCACCTCGTGCCCGAGCTCTGGAAGCAGGCAGCAGAGGCGAGTGTCGCACGAATCGGGCGCGTCGGACCACATAAGGACATAAGGGACCTACACGAGATCCTTAGAAGCCAGCCCAAACCTCCAGTCGAAGACAGATCGGGGAACGATCGTCAACCAGAACTACAGCTCATGTGTGCAAGTGCCCAGGCTCAAACATACGTGGGCAACATGGCAATTGCGAACAACGAATACGTAAAGGCAATCAAGGCGGCTCAAATCGCCACAAGAGAAGTTGTCAATGGCTGGTGTGTCCTCGAGAAGCCCCTTGCCGGCGAGCATCGCGCCTTTTGGTGCCACAACGCCCTTGGCCTGCCGCCGAAGTCCTGGGATGAGTCGATCAAGCTCCTGGCCGACAACGGCTTTACGGCCATCCTGCCCAACATGTGCTGGGGCGGCGCGGCGTACTACGAGAGCGAGGTCCTGCCCTTCGCGGCGGATGTGAACGAGAAGGATGACCAGGTGGCCCTGTGCCTGGCCGCCTGTCGGAAGTACGGCGTCCAGTGCCACGTGTGGAAGGTCAACTGGAACATGGGCTGGCGGACGCCGAAGGAATTCATGGAGAAAATGAGAAAAGACGGCCGGATGCAGGTCGGCCCCGACGGCAAGCCCATCGACCGCTGGCTGTGCCCGTCGTCGCCCGGGAACCAGAAGCTTGAGATCGACTCGATGGTCGAGCTCGCGGCGAAGTATGACCTGGACGGCATCCACTTCGATTACATCCGCTACCCCGGGCCGCAGGGCTGCTTCTGCTCCAACTGCCGCGAGCGGTTCGAGAAGGTCCTGGCTCACAAGGTCGCCAACTGGCCGCAGGATGTCACCAGGCCCGGCGCCGACCGCGACAAGTGGCTCCAGTTCCGCTGCGACAACATTACGGCCGTCGTCGCGGCCGTCAGCGAGCAGGCCCGAAAGGCCCGGCCGAAGATCAAAATCTCGGCGGCCGTCTTCCCCAACTACCCGGCCGACCGCGACTCGGTCGGCCAGGACTGGCCGCTGTGGTGTCAGAAGGGGTACCTCGACTTCGTCTGCCCGATGGACTACACCTCCTCGACCGCGCAGTTCTCCGGATGGGTCGAGCGCCAAGTGAAGCTCGCGGGCAAGGTCCCCTGCTACCCCGGCATCGGCTACAGCGTCTGGCAGGGCAAGGGCGACATCTTCACGCTCTTCGACCAGATCAACGTTACCCGTGCGGCCAAGACGGGCGGCTTTACGATCTTCAACTACGACGACGTTTCCGCCAAGGACGCCGTGCCGTTGTGCGGGATGGGGATCACACGGAAAGAGGCGAAATGAGGCAAGAGCAGACAACATCTGCTCTTTCAGACTGCGTTTCTTCGCTAGCAGCCCGTTGAACAACTCAACATTTTGACAAAGTCAGTCAGGCCGCTGCCAACTTGACCGTTGTGTTCCGGCGCGGCCGAATGTCCCAGGAATCGCCAGAACTGACCCAGGCGCGTTTGTATTGCGGCCAGCAGGCCCAAAATCGAGCCGAAAATGCCCGTATTGTCGCCGGCCTGAACGTCCTGGAGCCGCCGCGGCTTGGCGATCCCGAACACTATCACGCCCGTGTCCAGGTCCACCGAGTGTTCGGCCTTATGCGCCAGGTGCGTGCGGCCATCCTTCGTCTTGGTGATCCTGGCGTCGGGATCATGCGGATTAGTCCAATCATCGTTCGACGCCTGGTTCTTGCAGGTCTTGTCGATCCTCGCCAGGTCCTCCCTGGTCGGAGTAGCGATCCCGCTGGCCTGCGCGAGCTTGGTCAGGAACTGGCCGTAGCTGTCTGCCGTGTCCCTACGCACGATGGAACGCATCGCCGCGTTGGCCTCCAGCGTCGTGGCGTCAACCCCAAGCGTCTTGCCCTTCAAGAGGCCCTTCTGCCCCAGCAGCTTCAAGACCCACCCGAACACCTAGTTGTGCGTCTCAAGGTCGATCCGCTGGCGAACCTTGCACAGGCTGGAGTGGTCGGGAGTCGATTCCTTGATGTCGTATCCCAGGAACTCACGCAGCGTCCGGCTGTCGTCGCACCGCCATGCGATGCCTCGCTCCGAGTCGATGCCCTCGAAGTAGCCGATCAGAAGCCTCCGGAAGTACACCCCGGGCGGTATGCTCGGACGGCCCATCACCTCGGCGTAGAAGCCTTGGCAAAGCCCCTCCACGAACCTGTCGAAGCCAATCCGGCCGTCGGGCCCATCAAGACCGTCGGCAAGAAGACGGTTGAGCTTTCGATAGAAAGGATGGCCAGGAGCCGGTGGAATCTCACCCGTAGCCAGCCACAACTCCGCCTGCCGCTCCGTCTTCCGCGTACCCATCGCCATAGTCGGTCGTCCTTGACTGTGACCGAGGCGATATTACCATGCCTGTCAAGAGGACTTATTCAACGGGCCTAGCCGGTTTGTCCCGGCGCACAAGGAGCCTCCGATGCCTCGCATCCTGCACATCCACGCCAGTCCGCGGCCGGATTCGTACTCGTGGCGATTGGCCCGCGCGTTCCTCGACGCCTATCTCCAGGCCCACCCGGGCACCGGCTGCGAGCTGCTGGACCTGTGGGAGGCCGACCTGCCGGCGTTCGACGCCCCGGCGGCCGGCGCCAAGTACAGCGTCATGCACGCCCTGGAGCCGCGGGATGAGCAGGCCAAGGTCTGGCGGAGGGTCGGCGAGATAATCGAGCACTTCAAGTCGGCCGAGATGTACGCCTTCTCCAGCCCCATGTGGAACTTTTCCATCCCGTACCGCCTCAAACAGTACATCGACATCCTCGTCCAGCCCGGCCTGACCTTCACGCAGACGATGACCAAGGGCTACCAGGGCCTCGTGACCGGCCGGCCCGCGGTGCTCCTGCTGGCCCGCGGCGGGGCGTATCCATCCGGCACCGACAGCGCCCAGTACGACATGCAGCGGCCGTACCTGGAGACAATCCTTAGGTACATCGGGATCACCGACATCCGCACCGTGGCCGTCGAGCAGACGCTGGCCGGCCCGGATGTGTCGGAGAGGAACCTGAAGGCGGCGATCGAGCAGGCGCGTAAGCTGGCGGCTGAGATGTGACGCCAGCGCGGCCGGGCGGAAGGCGCGATCATTGAGGAGGCTTTACGGGCTGGGCCTGCGAGGCCCTCTTGATGCAATCGGAAAGCTTGACCGCCTTGAGACGGCCGTGAATGGCCTGCTGAAGCTCCGTCCAGACGGGGCGGACCTTGCAGTCAGCGTTGTCGCACCTGGCCGGTGAGTGCTGACAGTAGTTCAGGGCAAGCGGGCCTTCGACGGCCTCGATGACCTCCAGCAGACTGATGAGAGAAGGTTCGCGGCTGAGCATGTACCCGCCGTCCCTCCCGCGGACAGGCGTTACGATGTCGGCCCTCACCAGGGCGGAGAAGATCTTGGTCAGGTACTGAAGCCGCCCGTCGCTTATGCTCGACAGCGCAACCGGTCCCTGGCCAAAACGCTCAGCTAGGGCTATTGTCCCTCGAACGGCCATTTCTGCGGCAGGTGACAGCTTCATACCTATTTCACCAATGGGTGACATACACCCATATCAGTTTAGCCAACCACCGGCTGACTATCAAATCCGCGCCTTGGTATGAATACAAGCCGCTTTCCCACAATGACTAATATCAGCCAACGGCCGGCAAAGCATGAAATGATACTGACTGGCGTGGGCCGAAAAACGGCTCTTCTTCACTCTTGCGGACGAATCGGCCGGCAATATGTTCCTTAGTCTTTATG
>JBHGBE010000054.1:0-43089 GCA_041946855.1 Phycisphaerae bacterium
CGAACTGTTGTTAGCCATTTGTACGGACAAGCGAACCCACAGTAAACAGCGAGGAGCCTATCTTCACCGGCAGGCCCGTGTTCCGGTGATGAAAGTCCTCTTCGGCAAGCCACTGCAAGTTGGTGTAAGGTGATGCCGTACTACGGAAGAATACGTTGAGGGCGGTCAATATGCAGGACTTGCCGGCGCCGTTCGGCCCGACAAAGCAGGTGTAGTCGTCGAGCCTGATCGTTTGGTCAAGAAAGGACCTGAAGTTCTGTATCTGAATGCTTCGCAGCCGCATGTCGTGCCCCTTTCGCTGTTAGGTTCCGCGTTCGCGAATCGCTGCCTGTCTATAGGTGATCGTTCAGCGTACAAGACAACGCTTCGGCCTGTGAAAGACCGACTATCCCAACCAGCCCCAACCGGCGATACTTTACCGCGCGCCCTGCTCGCGTCAAGTGCTAACCGCGATTTGCGCCTGGGCTTGGTGGGGGCTTGCCGTTCGGCGCTGTGGCGCGCCGGGCAACGACCGTCCGAGTGAAAGGCGGCAAGCGCTCGCGCGTGGAACGAAACGCGCTCGCCTGCGGCTCGCGGCTAAACACCGCAGTGCTGCCGGCGCCAACGGCCCACCACCGGCCTTGTGCCGATGGAAGCGTGACTGGCAGCTAGACGCGGCGAGCCCGCGCCAAGCACCACCACCGGGCTCGCCCCGGTGGCGTGATGACTGGCGGCCAGGGCGGCCGGCCTTAGCTGTAAGTCATCGTCCCGCCAGCGCGAGGCGGGCGGGGAGCTCGCCAAGCTGCCCGCGTCGCCAGCTAACATCGTCCCGCCCGCGCGAGGCGGGCGGTGACGGAGTAACGCTTGTTGGTGGAGGCCGTTGCGCCCGGCAGGGAGCGGGGGCGCGCCAAAAGGCGCTCGGAGTTTTCGCGGCTGGCCGGAATTCTGGGAATTTCATCTCCCGGGCCGGAAGGGACATACGGCATTCAGGGCGCGGAAAAGCGCGCCAAAACGCGCTCGATGGGGGGAGGGCATGGAGGCGCGCGCGGCGCGGCCTCCTGGCCCCGAAGGCGGGGCTGGAGCCCTGGCTCGCCGGGGTTTGGCAATCGAATACCGGCCATATCATCCGTCATCTGCGTTCGCGGAACACTTCCTCGGTTCCTCCGATGCCTCCGCTGCCATCGCCTGACCGCCAGACCCGGCAAGTAACCGGCAACGACCCGGTGGAATCGGGCAGTAAGTGGGCCGAATCGGGCAGGATTGGGCAGGACTGGGCAGGATTGGGCAGCAGCGGGCAGGAACAGACGGGAGCGAGCATATCAGTTAACCAGTAGCGGCGCAACTCGCGCCATCGAGATCGCACAGCAGGGCCTTCGGGTCCTTCGTCGCGCCACCTCCGGCAAGCGGCAGGCGGTCTTTGTGTTTCCACGGTCCGCCCTCCGCGCCGCCCCCAAAAAGCAAATTCCCGAAACGAAGCCGAACTTATATGCGACTGGGCAATCTTGGTAAACCCGCACAGGAGCTTGCGGAGCGGCTTGGGACAGTCCCGGACAGCGGGACTGTCCCGAGGCCGGCCTGGCGAGACGGCCCAATCGCTGTTCCACGTGGAACACCGTCTGCGCCGCTGCGCCGAGAAGAGGTCGTTCTGCAAAACAAAGCCATTTTCTCACAGATCACCCGCCTGCGGCGTGGTTGCTTCGCTGCGCTTCGCAAACCACGGCACCCGGCCGACACTAAATTCGGCCGCCGGCGTTTAACGCAGCGGGACGCGGCCTAGAATGCAGCAGCGCATTTCCGGGCAAAGCTCGCATCCTGTTGGGACCTCGGAAGGGCCTGTCGGGAATCCGGGAACACCTGTTCGGACTTGACGAAAGGAAGCACCGATGCCTCAGACTGGCATCGCCAAGCCGGCTGAAGTTCCGTGGGGCGCGCACATCTGCCACTTTTACCGGTCGCGGCAGGACCTGCTGGACATCATCATTCCGTACCTCAAGGCCGGGCTGGAGGCGGGTGAGTGCTGCGTGTGGGTGACGGGCGATTCGATCCCCGTGCCGGATGCGGAGCTGGCGCTTGAGGCGGCCGTGCCGGACCTCGGCCGTCGGCGGCGGCTGGGGCAGGTGGAGATCGTCGACTCCCGCGACTGGTATCTGGCCGGCACGATCTTCGACTCATCGCGGGTGCTGTCCGCCTGGCGGCGCAGGCTGTCGGCCGCCCTCGCGCGCGGCTACTCGGGCCTGCGGATCACCGGCGACATGAGCTGGGTGGACGACAGGAACTGGGACGCCCTCGTGGCCTATGAGACGGCGGTCAACAACTCCATCGGTTCCCTGCGGATGATCGCGATATGCAGCTATCCGATGCTGGGCAGCGGGCCGTACCAGACATCGAAGATCACCCGCACGCATCCGCTGGCGCTGCTGCCGCGGGAACAAGGCTGGGACGTGGTCTGACAGCGCGGGGCTCGGCGCGGCTCGCCGCTCGTCCGGCCAACATCATGTCAGAACTTCATGCCCGTGATTTCGATGGTTCCCTTTGGCCGCGTCGTCGGCGACGCCCACGGTCACAGCTTCGGCAGCGGCAGGCCAGGCAGACCGGGTATCGGTCCCTTTGGCTGCGTCGTCGGCGACGCGCCGGGTGTCAGTCCCGGCAGTTTGGGTATGCCGGGTATGATCCCGGCGCCCAGTTTCTTGATCGCCTCGGACACCAGGCCCTGGACGTTGACCTTGCTCAGGTCCATCATGGGATTGGTCCGCGTGCCCATCAGCGGGATGTCGATGCGCGTGCCCTCCAGCACGCGGGCGTAGTCGCCGACCGGCCCCTTGACGCCCAGGCCCTCGAGCAGGTTGGCCTTTACCGGAAGGGACATCACGAGGTTGATGGTGTCGTCGAACATGACGGAGCCGCGGAACTTCACGTCGAAGTTGTCGCCGAAGGTCAGCGTGAGGTTATCGTAGGTCAGCCCGCCGTCCTTCAGGACGAAGTCGACCGGGCTGATCCTAATAGGGTACGGCTGGCCGGCCGGTATGCCTATCAGTTGGAACAGCTTCGCCGTCTCGCCGGCGGGGGCCAGCCGTATGTTCGACAGGTCCAGGCGGCCGCTGCCCTTGCCGGACTTCAGCAGGTCCGCGCCCAGCGGCAGGTCGATGTCGTATAGCGTCAGGGACACCTTGCCCTCGAGCTTGTTTGTCTGGGCCAGCAGCGGCAGCGCGCGGCTGAGTATCATCTTGCCGAGTTCGGCGTTGAGTGAGACGTTCTCCATCATTTCCAGCTTGCCGGGGATCTTGAGCTGCGGCTCCTTGCCGCGCAGATCGACATTGCCGGCCAGCCTGAGCGTCCCTTCATTGGCCGGGATGGCGGCCAGCGGCATGTTGATCTGCCCGTCCTTGAGCGTCGGCTCGATCTTGGCCTGTGACAGGACCAGTCCGTAGATCTGGCTGTTCTGGCCCCATCCCACGGTCGTGTTGCCGCCCAGGCCCGTGATCTCCGGCTTGCCGGCGGGGCCGCGGATGCGGATGTCGCCAGCCGACTTGTCCGCCATGGCGATTGACTCAACCGCGCTCGGGGCGAGCTTCTTCACCAAGGCCAGGATGTCGGACCAGGAGGCCGAGTAGTTGCCGCTGAGGTCGAGGATCTGGTCCGTGTCAAGCTCGGTGATGTCGCCGGCGAGGTTGAGCATCAGCAGCTTGGAGACCACCGCGAACTTGGACAGGTCCAGGCGCTCCTGCTTTGTGTCCAGTGTGATCTTGTGCTCGACGACCGGCTGCTCGCCGTTGAGCACGTCTCCGTACTCGGCCGTTGTGAGCTTGGCCACCGTGAGCGTGCCGGCCAGCGACAGCTTCGGCGCCGCCTGCTCCAGGGCGGCCTGCCAGGTGGCCTGCGCGGTGATGACCGCCGGGCCCTTGTCCGCCTTCGCGGTCGTAGGCGCGGGCGCGGGCTGAGAGGACGGCTCCGGGATAGCGCCGTACCTGACCTTGTCGGCGTCGACGGTGAGGGACAGGTCGAGCTTCTTCGCGGATGGGTCCTTCTTGACGACCTTGAACACGGCCGTCACGTTCCCGCTGATGATCTGCTTCTGGAGGTCGAAGAGTTCATTGAACTCCTTCTTGGCGGCGTCGAGGTCGGCCTTGACCGTGGCGTCGAGCTGGTCGATGGTCCCGGAGGCGTTGGCCGTGACGACCGTCCACTTCAGGTCTGCCTTCTGGAGCCGGAGCTTTCCATCGGCCTCCGGGGCCACCTTGAGCGTCGCCTCGATCGGGTCGAGTTCCTTAGTGACATTGCCCTTGAGGATGGTCACGCGGGCCTTCAGGTCCGCCTGTGCGGACGGCTTGTCGCCTCCCCGCACCTGCACGTCAGGCATGTCGATCGTGCCGGCTGTGATCTGCACGTCCTTGCGAAGCTTGAGCAGCCCCGGGATGCACAGGCCCGCGGCCGCCAGGTCGACCTTGCCATCCGCCTTCAGGCTGAAATCGGGCAGCGGAACCGACCGGCCATCCATCAGGGCGTCGATGATAGCATCCGTTGCGACCGGCCTCGCCTCGGCGCCGAGAGCATAGACGAAATCCGATTGGAGGGTGGCGATCTTCCCATCCAGGCTCGTGTCGGCCTGGAACTTGCCGTCCTTGGTGGCGAGCGTGCCGGACAGCGTCAGGTCGGTCGGCGTGACCGTCACCTTCGAGTCCTGCGCATTGGCCGACAGGCCCGTCAGCTTGACGCTCCAGGTCCCGGAGTGAGCGCCCGGCGCGAACTTGGCGTCCACGTCAATCGCGGCCGTGCCCGTGCCCTGGACGCCTTCCGTCAGAAACGCGATGAGCGGCTTGAGGTCAACCGCGGGGACCGTCTTGGCCGCCACTTGGCCCTCGACGGTGTCGAGGAACGGCTTGCCCGCCACGGAGGCGTTGCGGATGTTGGCGTTCAGCGACAGCTTCGACCCGCCGGTGAGGACGCCGGACAACGTGGCGGACAGGTCGTTGAGCGTCTTCATCTTGAACTGGAGGTTGAGGTCGCTTACGGAGTACTCGCGCCCGTCTTCACGGGCCAGGTGGACCTTGCCGCCCGTCACGGAAACTGCCAGGGCCGTCTTGACCTCCTCGGCTGGCCCCTTCGCCTTCGTTGGCTCCTGTGGGGCTTGGGCCGGGGCAGGGACCTTCGGCGCGAATGCCTCGGCGATGGAGTTCCCGCCGTCGTTCAATAGGACTATGTCCGCATCGGGGGATGTGACCGTCAATTGGCCCAGGTCCTCGCGGGAGGTCAGCAGCTTCAGCAGGCCGCGGTCCAGTTGGACTCGCTGCACGGACAGGGCCTTGCGCCCCTTCGGGTCGGTCACGCCGACGCCGTCGAGGGAGCAGATCCCGAACCAGGACAACGACCAGTCGGCGATGTCCAGCTTTCCGGCGATGCGATCGTTGACCGCGGAGACGATCATCCGCCGCAGCGGGCCGGTCGACAGCAGCCAGGGCAGAAACACCACCAGCAGGACCAGGATGACCAGGATGACCAACAGCGCGCGGCGCAGCCGGTGCTTTCGTTTGCGCGGCTTGGTCTCGGCGCCGGAGTCCTTCGACGCGGCTACGGGTTTGTCCGTTGGCTCGGCCATGGCGCACTCCTTCCCAAGAGGGCGTGTGAGCGGCGTATGTTCCTGTGATGGCCCGCAACTGAGTGCCGAAAAAGTATATGCAGGACACCGCCATTCAACAAGAACGCGGGCGTCTTGAAACTGTCTCAGGCCCGCGAGCGTGGTGTTGTCATCCGCCGCGGTGTCCCATCCGGGCGGGCGAGCCGGCCGGGGCTTGGCGCATCACGCCGATGGTCTGACAAGAGGCGCGCGGGCATGGCTTGATCGGCAACAGGGCAGTGCTGGCGCGTGGGGCGGCATCATCGACGCCCTGGCGGGGACAACCGCGACGATCGCGTCGGCCCTCAGCCAGATCGGCTTCCCCAAGTGGCGTGGGCCTCCGGCCGGCGCGTCGCGAGGGCATCCCGCCCTCGCCCGGTAGTTCATTGCGCGGGCGAGACGCCCGCCAGACGCGCGGGCCGGAGGCCCACGCCACAGGTGAATTCGCCGGAAATCCGTTTCGTGTTTGGCGCGTCCGCGCGGGGCGGGTATAATGATGACGAGCAGATGAGACAACTGCCTATTGCACAGGGCTGCAAATAATGCAAAACGGGATCATCTGCTCCGGGCCGGTTGCGGATGCACTGACAACCGGCCCTCTTGTCACTGCGGATTGTGAATCTCAGTTGAGGGGGACTGGCCGCAAGTACGAAATCGCAATCCGAAAACATCCCTTGCGGTTTGCACCTGTTCGCCGGCTCGCAAAGAGCCTATGATCTCCACCGCATGGCCAAACGCGACCACCTCGTCAGGCTTGCCTGCCTGCTTGTCCTCATCGCTGTGGGGCAGTTCGTCGTCGTAGCGGGCGTCGCTATCGCGCGGTTCCCCGGCAGCAACGTCTTCGAGGAGCACGCCCGCGGCTACTCCTTCTGGCGCAACACCGTCAGCGACCTTGGCAAGGATGATGCCTGGCCGGGCCAGCCCAACCCGACGGCCGGCGCGTTCCGGGCGTCCATGGCGGTCTTGATGGCGGCGTTGGCCCCGCTGTGGCTCATACTGCCGCGGCTGTTCGCCGGCCGGCCAGGCGAGTGGCACGGGCGTCCCGCCCGTGCGTCGCGAGGGCATCTTGCCCTCGCTGACCCGAGCGAAGCACAGGGGCGGGACGCCCCTGCGACTCACGGGCAAGATGCCCGTGCCACGCGCTGGTCCGCGACGGCCGTGCGCGTGCTGGGCCTGGTCTCCACGGCCGGCGCGGTGGGCGTGGGCCTCAGCCCCGCCGACACGGAGGTGTCCCTCCACACGCTGACCATCGGTTGCGCCGCGATAAGCGGGCGCAGCGGACACGACTACAAGTCGCTGCGAGGCATATACGACCAGTTTGCGTACATGGTCGTCAACTTCACGGCGTCACCCCCTTCCATAGAGGATGAGCTGGTTAGGTCCGCCGTTCCAAACCACGACCTCAGCATCGGAACGTTCGTGGACCGTATGGTCAAGACGTACAAGGACCGCGACCTCTTTCTCGACTACTTCACCTGAATTGCCCAGGCTCGGGACGCCCCCCAACTCGTGAGCCTTGCGGACATTCGGATATCCACCGGCGCCGCGCGCGGCTGCATCAGGTTCTCTAGGAACTACGATCCCGGCGACGCCAACCGCGACGGCATAGCGGACATGGAGGATCACATTGTCTGGTTCAACAACTTCGGCCAGACGGCCATCGCCGGCGTCAGCGCTGCGAACTGGCGCAAGGCCGACTTCAACGGCGACGGCATCGTAGACATGAATGACTACATAACCTGGTTCGACCACTACGGCGAGGACCAGAACGCATTCGCGGCCGATGGCGGGACGGTCCCCGAGCCAGCCGCTCTGTCGGTGCTGGCCCTCGGCGCAGTGTTTGCGGTGCGGCCGCGGAGGCGGCGGCGAAAAAAATAGGGGACGCTACCCTATTTTGCTTCTGGGCCAAGCAGCGATGCCGTGTCCCGCTGATCCTGGTCAGCGTTGGATCGTCGCGCCATTGAGGAAAATAGGGTAGCGTCCCCTATTTTCACTTCATCCTCTGGTAGGCATCCAGCTCCATGCGGAACTGCACCTTCTGCTTTTCCAGCTCGGCCGGTGAAGGCTCGGCGAGGTGCATGTTCTTGTCGAACTCGACCTTGTAGTCGTACTCGACCTTCTGGGCCTTGGCGCCGGATGACTTGGCCGGCACGTCAACTTCCCAGCGGAGGATTCCCGATTTGCGGAGCGTGCGGAGGTAGACCTCGTCCTTGCTGATCTCAAGCGAGGTCTTGCCGAGTGTCACGCGGATGTCCGCGCCGCGCGGGTCGGGCAGGCGGTCCAGCAGCCGGACCTTGACGGGGGCGTCCTTGTAGTTGTCGATGAGCAGGCGGTAGCTGAAGGTCAACTCGCGGTTGCCGCCCTGGATCTTGTCGGTCTTGTCGGCCAGCTCGCGGCTGACGCGAAGCTGCGAATCGACGCCGAAGCCCACGGTGAACTGTTGGCCCTTGGCGACCATCGGCACGCGGCCGGTGCCCATGAACTGCCCATCCATGTAGGAGTTGACCGGCCCGGACAGAAGCGCGATGTCGCCGGTGTTGACGATGTCGGCCTGCTCGTAGACGAAGGGCGTCAGGACTGGTGCGGCCTGGTAGTAGAAGTCGCCCTGTAGCTTGAGCATGGCGATCTGGATCATCTGCTGGTCGCGGCGGCTTGGGATGGAGATGTTGCCGGGCAGGGGGTAGTTAACGCTGAGGGTGTCCTCGGTGGCGAGCAGGCCGCGCCCGGCGGCAAGCACGTCCTTGCCGGCCACGAGGTCCAGCACCTGTAGGCGGTTGGCCCACTCGTTTGCGGCGTACTCGTAGTCCATCTGCCTGGCGGGCTGCGAGGTCACGCCCTGGCGGGCTTCAAGCGCGCGCTTGAGGTTCTCCTGGGCCGCCCTCTGGCCGCCAAGAAGCGATTCCGGGCCGATGCCGGCCGTCGGCATCGGCGCGCCGCCCAGCGTCACCCACAGCGGCGTCAGGATCGGCGCCTCGGAGAGCATGTTCGGCGATGCGGTCGAGAGCGTCAGCTTGACGGCGTCCCAGTTCTCGCCGCTCATCTGCTGGACCAGTGCGTTGTACTCGAGGGTCACGTCCTTGCCGCGCCCGGCCGCGCGGAGGTTGTACAGCGGCGACCACGCCGCCCCGTTGACCAGGTATGTCAGGCGGACGGAGACCTTTCCGGCGGCGGGCTGGTCCAGGAAGATGATCGCCTCACGGGCGGTCTTGGAGAACTTGCTGGCGAGTTCCGCCCGCTGGCGGCGGAGGAGGTCCAGCTTGGACTGGGCGGTAAGGCGCTCCTCCTGGTTGGCGAGCATCTTTTCCATCACGTCGGCCCGCTGGGTGAACAGGAAGTCGCTGACGGCCTGGACGGTCTTGGCGTCGAGCGTGGCCTTGGCCATGTCGTCCTTGACCTTGCCGGCCGTGAAGCCCTCGAGGTTTGTCAGGTACGTTCCCTTCTGCTGCTGGAGGATCTCGGCAGACTGGATCTTGCGGAGGGCCTTCTCGACGTCATCGATCTGGCCGTCCAGCTTGCGGATGTCTTCGACCGGCTCCTCCGAGACGGCCTCGGCGCGGTAGCGTACGGCCCGCACCTGGACGTTGCCTTCGCTGGATGCGAAGAGGCTGTCGGGCACGATCTGTGCCGGCAGGTTGGTGACGACCAGCTCGACGTCGCCGGCCGGTGCGTCGGCCGTCACGACCCGCGTGACGAGGGCCTGCCCGCGGTAGACAGTGACGGCCTGGACCGCGCCGGCGGCCTGTAGGGCCTTTGCCGTCTTCGCGGCGTCGGGCCCGGCCGGCCGCGTGGTGTCCGCCGCCATGCAGGTCAGCGTGAAGATCGGCACGATGGCCGCTAACCGGATGAATCTCCCACGATACCCGTTCATCGTCGTCTCCTTTCCCATTTGGACGCGAATGGTGGTTGCCCGCCGCCGCGGCGGGCGCGTATAACAGGCACACGGTCTTGGACGCGGCAATTGCCAATATGTTCCATCCGGGACCGCGTTTGGGAATCGCCGTTTTATACTCACTTCTCCCGTCGTGGCGTGTCTAAGGTTTAGAGGCGGCTGGAAAGGCAGGCCTACCACAATGATTACGATGGGAATAACACGTACAAAGTGGACGCCGGCGGCAGCGCCGGCGCCCCGCAAGGCATACGGGCACGCCCGCGGCGGACCCGCGCGATTGCGGCGCGGGACTCTGCGGGTTATATTTGCGGACGGCCGGGCGGCGATGATGGCCGACGCCAGAAAAATCAAGGTGAAGGAGGCAGTCGAACATGAGACCACTATTGGCATCGTTCGTCATCGTGGCGGTCTGTACGGCCGCGTGTGCCCAGGATGCGGTCGTATCCTCTTCGGCCCAGCCGCCCGCTGACCTGGTCCCGATACTCAAGTCAATCCAGAACGCCAAGGACGCCGACGCGGCGATGACCAGCTACGCGGCCGGCCTGGCGGCGCACCCCGACAGCCCCGAGCTGCACGAGATTTACGTCTGGAAGATGATCGACCTTGGCACGCCCAGCATGGGCTACGACCAGGCCAGGGCGCTGGTGAAGCTCGACAAGGCCAACCCGCTGGGGTGGGCGGTCATCGCGTTCACGAACATCGAGCGCGGGAAGGTGAACGACGCGGCCGACGCGATGGCCAAGGCGGTCGCCGGCGGCCCGCAGGACGAGTTCGTGCAGGCGACGGCCGGCCAGCTCGCGGCGTGGTACGACAGCGACTTCGCGGACAAGAAGGACGCCGGCGTGACCGATGAGACCCGCGCGGCCATCGCGAGCATCAGCAAGACGCTCAAGGGCAAGACGGAGTTCGACGCGGGCTACAAGGCGTTCAACGAGGCCGAGGCCAGGGACAAAGCGGCGGCCAAGGACGAGGTCATCGCATCGACCATGTCCGGCGCCGACGGGCCTCAGACCGCGCCGGTCGCGGAGCAGCCGCCCGCCGGGGACGGGAACATCTACGTGCCCAGCACGCAGTACATTCCCGGCGCGGCGAGCGTGCCGGTCGTCCAGCAGCCGGGGGAGACGGTCGTCCAGCCGGGAACGGTCGATGCGCAACAGATCGTCAGCGGCGAGGACTACGTTGGCAGCCCATACGCGACCGCGCCGGCCTTCGTCCCGAGCTACCAGCCGGCGACCGTGCTGGAGCCCGCATACGCGCTGCCGGGAACATACTGGGGCTACGACTTCGTCTACTGGCCGGTCTCGACCGTGGTGGTGTACGACACGCCGTGCTGGAGCGATTGGTGCTTCGGGTTTGGGATAGGGTTCGGCTTCGGATGGTGCCACGACTACTACTACCCGCACTACGGCTACTGGGGAGATCACCATCACGGCGGGCATGACGGCGGACACGGTGGCGGGCGCGGCGGGGACGGGCGCGATGGCGGTGGTCACGGTGGCGGACATGGCGGGGATGGGCACTACGCCGCGGCCGGCGGCTACGGCGGAGTAAGCGCACATTATGGCGGCGGCGGGCGACATGACGTCCGCACTGCCTCCGCTGGACGCTCTGACATCGGCCGCACGGCCGGCATTGGCGGGCGCACTGACCTGGGCCGTTCGGCGGCCATCGGGTCGCGCGACGGCCGGACGCTGGCGGCGGGAAGCCCGGCCCTCGGCGGGCACGGCCCGCTGACGGCCGGCAACCGCATCAGGCCCGTCGACGGCCGGTCGAGGCTCTCCGCACTGGGCAGGCCCTCGACGCCGCAGTCCCTGGCGAGTACCCCGCACGTTGGCGCGCCCACTGCTCTGCGCGGCGACCGCGCCTTGTCCGGCAACCACGGCTTGGCCCAGGCGGGCCAGACGTGGCAGCGGCCGACGGGCTCATCCGGCATCACAAGGATGGCATCGGCGCCCTCCGTGCGGACGGGCGGCTCCCTGGCGGGCAAGTATCCATCGCCGTTTGACCACGTGGCGCGGCCATCCGCGGGCAACCAGTCGCGGCCGCTCGTGGCCATGCCGCGGGCCGATTCGCTGAGGGCGGACAGGATTACTCCGAGCGTGCGGACGGGCAATCACCCGGCGTCCGTTGGTCCGGGCGCCGCGGACCGATCGAGCATCGCGACGACACCGCGCATCTCCACGCAGCGCCCATCCGCGGGCAATCAGTCGCGGCCGCTCGTGGCCATGCCGCGGACCGATTCGCTGAAGTCGGAGCGTGTCTCGCCGGGCCCGCGGACTTCGGACCGCCTGGCATCCTTTGCGCCCGGCGCCGCTGGCCGGTCGAGCGTCGCGACGACCCCGCGCATCTCGGCGCAGCGTCCGTCGGCCGCGCCGTCGCGGCCGCTCGTGGCCATGCCGCGGATGGAAAGCTCGGCGCGCCCGTTGGTATCCATGCCGCGGGCGGAAAGCTATGCCCGCCCGTCCGTCTCCAGCCCGCGGATAGCGACCTCGGCCAGGCCGTCGGTCTCTTCGCTCGGCTCGAGCGCGTCTGCCCGGCCGCTTGTCTCGATGCCCCGGCCGGAGACGTCGGCGAGGAGCTTCAGCTCTCCTCGCATCTCGTCGCCGTCGCGCTCAACGTTCAGCGCTCCTTCGCGCTCAACGTTCAGTGCGCCGCCGCGGTCCAGCTTCAGTTCGCCATCGCGCTCTTCGTTCGGCGGCATGCCGAAGTCCTTCGACGGTTCGGCGGGCTCGCGCTCGTTCGGCGGGTCGTTCGGGGACTCGATTGGCCGCTCTGGCGGCGGAGGACGGCATTGAGCAGGCACCAGAGCGGAGAGCCTTTCCGCATTACATAGATGACGCCCCGCCGGCCCGCGAACATCCACTGGCGTGCGGCCGGCGGGGCGTTCTGCTATGATGCGCGCCGGATTCGGAGCGACCATGGCGACCATTCCGACGCTCAGGCAGATTGCCGCGAACTTCCGCCGCAACGTGCAGCTCGAGAGTTGGCGCAGGAGGCGCGACCCGGCAAGCGCGATCGTGAACTTCACCGGCGCTCAGAAGGACCTGTTCGATCACCTGATGCGGATCATGGCCGGCCACGAGCGCGAGCGCCGCAAGGCCGTCGGCTCGCTGCGGACGGCGAAGGACGTTCTGCGGCGGGGGGCGAGGGTCAGGCGAATCCTCCGCGAGGTGCAGGGGCTTGCGAAGTTCCCGCCGCGCACGCCGCTTCGGGCGAAGGTCACGGGCGGCTTTGTACGCGACGGCTTTTGCGTCCAGCACGTCATCCTCCAGTCGCGGCCGGGCCTGTACGTGACGGGAAACATGTACCTGCCGACGCGATTTCGGCCGCCGCTGCCGGCCGTGCTGCACGTCTGCGGCCATACCGAGAACGGCAAGGCCGGCTACCAGCGGATGAGCGCGCTATTGGCGACGAAGGGCTTCGCGGTTTTCTGCTTCGACCCGGCCGGGCAGGGCGAGCGGGATGAATACGTGGACATCGCCACGGGGCGGCGGACGGTGCGTCGCGCCTGCCGCTCGCACGAGGCCTGCGGCGACGCGGCGTACCTGCTTGGGACCAACTTCGGCGAGCACCGGCTGTGGGACTGCATCCGCTGCGTGGACTACCTCCGGGGCCGGCGCGACATCATCGCCTCGCGGATCGGCGTGACGGGCATGTCGGGCGGCGGATGGGAGTCGCTGTGGCTGGGGGCGATAGACACGCGGATCAGGGCGATCAACTCGAACCTGTACACGACGACGTTCCGCCGCCGGATGGAGAATCGCGGCCAGGACGCCGAGGGCGACCCGGAGCAGGACCCATTCGGCCTGCTGGCGCGCGGCATCGACGCGGCGGACCTGCTCGTGGCGTGCCTGCCGCGGCCGGTCTCGCTCGGCGCGACGCGCGGAGACTATTTCCCATTCGACGGCGCGATGGCGACGTACCGCGACGCGCGGCGGATGTTCGACCTGGCCGGGATGGGCGAGCGCCTGGCCATCACGGTCGACGACGGTGGCCACGAGATGACGACGGCCATGCGGAGGCAGACCTGCCGATGGATGCTCCGCTGGCTCAAGGGCGAGCAGGAGCCCGACGACACGGACATTGAGGTCCCCGACGAGCCTGAGGAGCGGACGTTCTGCACGAAGACCGGCATCGTGTTGACCTCGCTCGGCGGCGTCACCACGTCCGAGCTCAACGCCCGCCGGGCGAGGGAACTGGCGATCCGTCGAACGAAGCAGACGGCCGGCATGGCGCCAGCCCGGCGCGCGGGCGCTGTCCGGCGAAAGCTCGCGGATCTGCTGAGATACCAGCCGCCTTCCGGCCCACTCCGCGTCGAGGAAGACGAGCCGACACGAGTTGGCGGCCCGCTCTTTGTGACGCCGCTCAGGATCAAGGCCGATGACGGCCTGTGGGTGTCGGGGCATCTGTGGCAGATAAATAGGGACGCACCCTATTTATCTGGCAATCCCTGGAAAAATAGGGTGCGTCCCTATTTATCCAGCAAGGATCGTCCGGCCGTGGTGTATCTGGGCCGGAAGGACGCCGGGCACAATCCCTTCGCCAGCGAGTTCTGCGCATCTTTGGCGCGGTCGGGGACGGTGGTGCTCGACCTGGACGTGCGAGGCATGGGGCCGGTGGCGGAGCAGTGGCTGGATTTCACCCCGCTCGTGGAAGGCGACCTGACATACGATTCGTTCCTCCTGGGCCGGCCGGTCATGGGGATGCGCGTGGCGGATGTGGTCCGGGGCGTCGAATATCTGCTTGCCCGCGAGGATGTCGATCCTCGGCGGGTGGGCGTCCACGGGCGGCACTACACGGCGCTGCTGGCCCTGCTGGCCGGATGCCTGGACAGGCGGATCAAGGCGGTCTTCGAGGAGGAGCCGCTGGCAAGTTGGTCGTCGCTGGCCTGGCACCGCGACTATGCGTGGGGCGTTGACATGGTCCTGCCCGGCGCGCTGGAGCATTTCGATCTGGCCGATGTCCGAGCGGCCGTCGCGCCGAGGAAGCTGTCCGTGCGCCGGCCGCTGGACCACCACAAGAAGCCCCTTTCGCCGCCCGCGGTGCGCGAGGAGTTCGCGGCCGCGCGGCGGGCCTTTGCAGCCGCCGGCGCGGAGCGGAACTTGGTCATCAGCACGAGCCTGCCACCACGAGCCTGCCTGTGGACAGAATGAGCGCGGCGGCCCCCCCAATCCGCCGGTAGCTCCGCACGGAACGCCGAGGTCTGAGCGGGGTTTAAGCTCATATCGTGCCCGTGCCCCCAAGGGGTGCGGCCGGGCGATATGGAGCCGATCTTCATGATGAATCCGCGTTTCCCCTTCCCCCTGCGGGGAACTGTCCATTCACTCTTGCCGGCCGTGTGGTGTACCTTGCTGCTATCGCCGTGCCTTCCGCTCTCGGCGCAGCAGGCCGGCGACGGCCGCATCGGCGTGAACGAGGATTTCTCGAGGATCACCAAGCCCGACGGCTGGTCCGTCACCCGTCCGCCCATCGCCGACCTGCGCGTTGAGGGCGGCAAGCTGGTCATCGAGACGCACATCCTCAACCTGCCCGCCGAGATGGACGGCACGAAGGTCACGAGCAGGACGTTCCTGAAGCTCTTCAAGCCCGGCACGAGCGAGGTCAAGTACGACACGCGGAACCTGGTCGGCTACAAGTCAGGCGTGACCAAGCAGTTCGGCGAGGTGGACCTGGACAAGTTCCACTACATCATCATGCAGATCGCCGAGCGCCCGATGGGCCTGAACGTCGAGATGATCCTTGAGGGCGACGACGGCAAGAATAAGAACGTGGAGCTCCAGGTCGGCTGCTCCAGCGGCCTGATCGCACAGGACCTCAAGCCCCTGGGCATTTCGGGCAAGCACAAGGTCGGCATTCTCCTGGAGGTCTTCAACACCGGGCGCGAGATGAAGATCGACTCGATCCGCCTGGCCAGCAGCCTGAGCGAACAGGAGAAGGCGGGCCTGCTCCCCGGCCCGATCACGCTGCCGGCCGAGAAGGTCAAGCGGCATCCGTACCAGGGCCTGGAAACCCTCTGGCGGCGGGCGCCGCGTAGCTGGCTGGACGCGCCGGCGGCCGCGGAGGAGAAGGCCCTCTTCCACGATGTCGGCACGCAGATGCCCACATGGCGGCTGACGGCCACGCCCGCCCACGAGGGCCTCAAGGGCGCTGACCTGGGCGGCGTCTGGCGGGCGGATGGCTCATCCATCACCACGCCGGTCCGCACCTACGACTTCGTCAAGGATGCGTGGGACAACAAGAAGGGCACCCGCTACTGGAAGGAGCAGGCGACCAGCGCGGAGAAGTACAAGGTCGAGTGGGACAAGAACCGCAAGGCGATCATCTTCAAGGAGAAGGACCCGGCGGGCAAGGCCGACAAGGTGATCCGCGAACACGTCGTCGCGCCCGACAGGCTGATAGCGGGATATGAACTTGCCGCCTGCGGAAACCGCCTCGTCGGCGCGGTCATAGGCGCGGAGGTGGTCGTCGTTGACATGGTCGATGGGCAGGCCCACAAGGTGAAGGTCTGGCCGCTGCCTCCCATCGGCGCAAAGGGCATCGACGCCGACGCCAAGTACCTGTCCTACTGGGCGCCGTTCCTGAGCATGCACCGCATAAAGGTGGACCTCGACACGGGCGAGATCACCGACGGCGTGCATCACACGATGACCCACGGCATGTCGGGCGGCGACTACAGCATCATGAGCTACGACACCGTGTCGAAGGTCGTCGTCTCGGCCAAGGCCCGCGAGATGGCCGTCCCCGGCAAGGAGCTGACGCTCTACGGCGTGTACAAGACCCCCGCCGAGACGGACTACGGCGAGATGACGCCCGATTGCCGCTACGGGATGACCAACGGCCTCCGCGGCGAGCTGGCCGGGCAGTACCTCCTGTTCGACCGGCTGGACGCCGGCACGGTGCTGCGGCTCTGCACGTACAACGTCTCCTACGAGACGTGGGACCTGCGTGCCAAGGAGGACATGAGCCCCGACTACACCAAGCTCGCCTACGGCAGCGACTTCCTGGGCGACGCGGACTACTACATGACGGTCATCCGCCGGCCGGATGCGCCGCGGAACCTGAAGGCGGCAAAGGCGGATGGTGGCGTCAAGCTCACGTGGGAGAAGCCTGAGCGGTGCAAAGAGATACGCGGGTACAACGTGTACCGGGCCGCTGGCGATGACGTTGGCTTCGTGCGGGCCAACAAGGACATCATCACCGGGCTGGAGTTCACGGATGAGTCGGCCGGCGCGGACAAGCCGGCGCGATACCTCGTAGTCGGCGAGGAGTTTTCGGGCCTGACAAGCGGGTTCTCCAATGAGGCCAGCGCCGGTGTCTCCAAGGGCCCCGTCATCCTGCACTATGAGGCGGAGGACATGGCCCACGCCGCGCCCATGCGCGAATTCGCCGATGGCACTGCCAGCGGCCTGCGGGCGATGCGCATCACAAAGGTCCGGGATGATGAGAACGTCGGCACGCTCGCCTTGACGGCCGATGTGCCGGCCAAGGGTGAGTACGCGGTCTGGATACGGGCGCGGAACATGGAGGCCGGCAAGAAGGGCACGGTTGCGCTCGGGGCGACCGACAAGCCCGCCGCCAAGGCCGAGGTCGATGGCGACAAGTGGGCGTGGCTGAAGTCGTCGGCCAGGGTCGCCATCGCGCCGGGCGACAAGCTCACGCTGTTTTCGGCTGACAACGGCCTGATGATCGACAAGGTCGTCGTGACAGGCGTGGACGGCTATATTCCCAAGACGGCCGATGACCGCAAGGCCGCGCCGGCGGCGGTCGAGGGGCTCAAGGCGGCGGCGAGCGGTCCAAACTGCGTGGAGTTGACGTGGTCGGCGGCCAAGGAGGCCGACGTCAATACTTACAGCGTGTACGTCGGCGACCAGGCCGATTTCGAGATGGGCAACCAGACCCTTCTCTGCACCACGCACAAGACGGCCGTCGCCGACTGGGGAATCAAGCCCGGCGCGAAGTTCCTCTACAAGGTCGTCGCCATCGACAGGTTCGGCAACGCATCCGCGCCGGCCGCGGCGGAGGCGGCCACGCCGGCGCTTGACATCTTCACAAAGGAGCTGCCCGCGCCGGCCGGCAATGCCTCCGAGGGCATGACCAAGGGCAAGGCCGGCGACGTCCAGTACGTCGAGTACCCCGGCGCGAAGGCGGGCGGGCAGACGCTCGGCTTCGACTTCGAAGCGCCCAAGGCCGGCACGTACCACCTCTGGATCAAGTACACGCCGACATTCAACGAGCGCGAGGCCTACGACAACATCGGCGTGACGATCGACGGCAAGACGGCCCCGTGGTCCACCCGGCCGCGCCCGCCTCGCGGAGCCAAAGGCCCCGGCCGGTGGTTCATCGAGCGCCTGGCGGCCAGGAAGCTGGAGGCCGGCAAGCACTCCGTCGTGCTGAGCTTCGACAAGAAGGACAACCTGCGGACGAACATGGGCCAGCGGATCGCCGGGCTGTGGGCCACTAACGACGGCTCTTTCGTCCCGCCGGGGTTCATTCTCCAGGTGATGTTCGACAAGCCTGCGCCGTGGGCGATGGATTAGGGACGAGCGAGTAGCGACTAGGGACAAGCGACTGGCGACCAGGGAACACGGACTCAAGCATCATGCGGCATCATTCGGTCCTTGCAGCGATTTCAATTTGTGTCTTGACGTTCATTGCGGCCGTCGATGAGGCCGCGTCTGGCGCGACGACAAGTGCGCCGGCGAGCAAGCCGGCCGGCCTGCCGCGTCCGGCCGCGAGGCCCGCCGCATCCGCGCCGGCGCAGGACCCGTCGATCATCCTCGACACCAGCGGGTTCTGGCGGTGCTTTGCACAGATGTCGCAGCCGGTCGTCCGCAATGGCGACCAGACCAAGCCTGTCGTCTTCAAGGCGCCGTGGCTGAACTTCACCAGTCCCCAGCCGCCGGATGGCTGGGCCAAGGCCGAGTTCGACGACTCCCAGTGGCATCGGATGTGCGGCCCGGTGTTTTCGTTCGGCGAGCGCGGGCCGGCGTCGGAGTTCTCGCCGATGATGGCCGTCCTGTGCATCCGCGGCAGGTTCGCCGTGGCCGACCCCGCGGCCGCGGGCGATCTGGTGTTGTCGGCGACGTACCGCGGCGGGACGGTCGTCTACCTCAACGGCCGTGAGGTCGCCAGGGCCGGCCTGCCGGGCAACTCGCTCGTCACGCCGGCGCTGCTCGCCGAGGACTACAAGGACGATGAGCCGCCGGACCGGACCATCGAGGGCCTGAAGATCCCGGCCGACGCGATGCGCAAGGGCGTCAACGTGCTGGCGGTGGAGGTCCACCGCGCCGCCTACCGGCCCAAGGACATCAATCCATCCAAGGACACCTTCATCGCCTGGGGAAGCTGCGGCGTGAAGGCCATACGGCTTTCCGCGCCTGCGGCCAGGGCGGGCGCGATCGCGCCCAACGCCTCGCGGCCCAAGGGATTCCAGGTCTGGAACAGCAACCCGCTGGCGACGGACTTCGACATGGACTGGGGGGACCCAAACGAACCGGTCGGGCCTATCTCCATCGTCGGCTGCCGCAACGGCGCGTTCTCGGGCAAGGTCGTCGTCGGCTCCGCCGAGCCGATCAAGGGCCTGGCCGCCAAGGCGAGCGACCTGACCAGCGCCAAGGGCGGGAAGATACCGGCCGGCGCCGTCCAGGTCCGCTACGCCCAACCCACAGGCGCGGAGGAAGGCGCCTACACGCGATATCTGGCCCTGCCCGGCGCGTTCGACGCGCTTGAGGAGGCGCCGCCCGCCGAGGCGCCCGTGTGGAAGAAGGAGGTCCGCCGCGGCTGGGCGCCGAGCATGGATTCGCCGGGGATGTTCCCGGTGTTCGGCGCGGTCGTGCCCGTGTGGGTGACCGTCCACGTGCCGGCCGATGCGCAGGCGGGCGACTACGAAGGCAAGCTCACCATCACGGCCGACGGCGCAGGCCCGGTCGTCGTGCCCATCAAGCTGGCCGTCTCTCCCTGGCGGCTGCCCAATCCCGGCGACTTCCGGACGTTCGTCGATATCATCCAGTCGCCCGAGACGTTGGCGATGTACTACGATGTGCCGATGTGGGGCGAGCGGCACTTCGAGCTGATGGCCAGGTCGCTGAAGCTGCTCGGCCAGGCCGGGTGCAAGGTGGCGTACATCCCGCTGATCGCCCGCACCAACCAGGGCAACGAACAGACGATGGTCCGGTGGATCAAGCAGGCGGACGGCGGCTGGAAGCACGACTTTACAGTCATGGATAAGTACCTGGACGCGGTCGAGAAGAACCAGGGCAAGCCGGCCGTCGTGTGCATCTACGTCAGCGACTACAACTGCAACAAGCACGGCGCCGGCGCGGATGTGAACACGCCCAAGGTGGCCAGCGAGGGGCTCGTGCCCGTGACGGCCATCGGCGAGGACGGCAATGTCGAGACGGTCAGCCTGCCGTCCTACGGCGACCCCAAGGCGGCGGACCTGTGGAAGCCGGTCATCGAGGCCATCCGCGAGCGACTCAGGCAGCGCGGACTCCAGAAGGCGATGATGTTCGGCATCGCGGCGGACCTGCTGCCCGACAAGACGACCGTCGACCTTTTCAGGGCCATCTCGCCGGATACGCCGTGGATCAGCGGCTCGCACCCCGGGCGGACCGAAGTTCACGGCCAGCCGGTGGGGTACACCAGCGCCGTGTGGAACCCCATCGCCTTCGCCGGAAGCGGCAAGGACGCCCGCTACGGCTGGAAGCAGCAGGCCAGACTCACGAACTTCCCACGAAGCATCATCGGGCTGGGGTTCAACGCGATGACGTTCCGCGGCATGGGCGAGGCGAACATCGCCGGCTCGCAGCGGGGCTTCTCGCGGCTGGGCGGGGACTTCTGGCCTGTGCTCAAGGACCCGCGCGGCCGTCGGGCCGCGCCTCTGGCAGCGAGGTTCCCCGAGACCACCTGGCGCAACCTGGACGTCCGGGTCACGCTGCTTGCGCCGGGCAAGGACGGCGCGATCTCCACCGCCCGCTTCGAGCAGCTCCGCGAGGGCGTGCAGGAGTGCGAGGCCCGCATCGCCATCGAGGGCGTGCTGAGCGACGACAAGCTCAAGGCGACGGCCGGGGATGCGCTGGCCGGGCGGTGCCAGCAGGTGCTCGGCGAGCGGATCCCGTACCTGCGGATGGGGCTGAGCACGATGATCCTCTTCGGCGTCTGGGTGCAGCACGCCGACATCGACAACTCCTGGTGGCAGGCGCCGCCGCAGATCGGCGCGCACTGGTATGCCGGATCGCTCTGGCAGGAACGCTCGCGCAAGCTCTTCGACGCGGCGGCGGAAATCACCGCCGCGGCCGGAGGAAGGTGATGTCGGGGCGGGCGGCAGTGCGGTTCGGCGCGGTGGTGTGCGCCATCGGCATGCTGGCGTGCGCCGCCGCGGCGGCCGGGACGGCGACAAAGCCTGCGCCGGCCGAGCAGCCTATCCTCGACAGCTCCGGCTTCTGGCGGTCGTATCTCGTCTTCAAGCCGCCCGTGGTCCGTAAGCCCGGCGGCGTGGAGAAGGTCGCCCTCAACATGAAGTGGCTGGAGCGGGACACGCCCGACCCGCCCACGCGATGGATGGACCGCGGCTTCGACGACGGCGGCTGGGTTCGCAGCCCGCTCATCTTGACGGTCTCGAAGTACGAGATCGACCCGCGCTCGCCCATGATCGCGATGGAGTGCTGGCGCGGCAAGTTCCGCGTCGCCGACCCGACGGCCGGGGCGAATCTGAGCCTGAACATCTCCTACCAGGGCGGCGTGATCGTCTACCTCAACGGCAAGGAAATCGCCCGCGGCCATGTGCCAAAGGCGGCCGATGAGTCCGCCGAACCGCTGGCGGAGGACTATCCTGCCGAGGCGGCCCAGAAACCGCAGGGCCGCGTTCGCAAGCTCGGCCCCCTCCAAGTGCCGGCGGCGGTACTGAACAAGGGCGTCAACGTGCTGGCGATAGAGGTCCGCCGCGCGCCGTACGCCGAGAAGGACATCGCCCATGTCAAGGGCAACCCCGCGCCAACGATCACCTGGGGGAGCTGTTCGCTCGTGGGCGCTACGCTGAGCGGCGATGGCGGCAAGGGCGTTGAGCCGAACATTGCCCGTCCGGCCGGCGACGGCACGATTCAGGTCTGGAACAGCGACGTTCACGCGCCGGACTTCGACCTGGACTACGGCGACCCGAACGAGGCGCTTGGGCCGATCCGTATCGTCGCGCCCCGCAACGGCCGTGGGGCGGGCAAGGTGGTGGTCGCCTCATCCAGGCCGATCGCGGGCCTGGCGGCCGCGCCTGGCGAACTGCGGCTCAAGGGCGGCACGGCCGTCATCCCCGCGACGGCCGTCGAGGTCAGGTACGCGCAGGTCGCCGGCACGGAGTATCACGCGGCACGCAGGTACGTCCTGCCGCCCGGCCGGTTCGACGCCTTGCTGCCAGCCGCCCCCGCGGAGATTCCGCTGACCGCGAAGGAAGCCAATGACATCCGCCGCCTCCGCCCGGAACAGATCAAGCCCGTCTTCGGCGCGGTCGTGCCGATCTGGGTGACCATCCACGCGCCTGCGGATGCGCTCCCCGGCGATTACGAAGGCACACTGACCATCCGCACGGCCGACGCCAGGCCGGTCGTCGCGGCCATGAACGTGAAGGTCTGCCCTTGGACAGCGCCGGCCCCGACGGACTTCGAGACGTTCATGGACTTCATCGAGTCGCCCGACACGCTGGCGATGGAGTACAAGCTCGACCCGTGGTCGGAGCGGCACTGGGAGATGATCGCCCGGTCGCTCAAGCTGCTGGCCCAGGCAGGCAACAAGACCGCCTACGTCCCGCTGATATGCGAGACCAATCTCGGCAACGCCGAGTCCATGGTCCGGTGGACCAGCAAGGAAGGCGGCGGGTACGCCTGCGACTTCACCGTCATGGACCGCTACCTGGACCTCGTGCAGAAGTACCTGAAGCCCAAGGTCGTGTGCCTGGCCGTCTGGGACACGTTCCTGGAGGGCGGGACGTACAACGGACCCGATGAGTACATGCCCGATGACACCCGCAAGGACCGCAAGGAGCACGAGGGCCAGGGGCCGGAGGTTACCACCGTCGGCGCCGACGGCAAGATAGGCAAGATCATGCTGCCCCTCTACAGCGACGCGGCCGCCAAGGCGGCGTGGAAGCCCATGCTGGAAGAGCTCCGCTTGCGGATGAAGAAGCGCGGGCTGGAGAGCGCGATGGCGCTGGGCCTCGTCAGCGACAGCCGGCCGTCGAAGGCGGTCGTGGAGCTGTTCAAGGACATGCTGCCCGGTGTGCCATGGGTCGAGCAGGCCCACACGCGGTCCAAGGACCTGTACGGCGTCCCCATCGGCATGGAAGTGGATGTCTGGCCGCCGAAGTTCCCGCACGATCCGGCCGTGCCGCTCTACGGATGGAAACAGCCGGGCGTGTTCCTCCACTTCATCCGCGGCAGCATGGACCCGTACCCGATGACGGCGCACCGCCTGATGGCGGAGATCAACATCGCCGGCAGCCAGCGCGGCGTGGGGCGGCTCGGCGGCGACACGTGGCTGGTGCTCCGTGACAACAAAGGCCAGCGAGTCGAGCGGCTCTCGGGGGAGCGATATCCGCGGAGCTATTGGCGGAACCTGAATATCGCCACAAGCTTCCTGCACTATGGGCCTGACGGGCCTGTCTCAACAGAGCGGTTCGAGCTTGCGTGCGAAGGCGTGCAGGAGTGTGAGGCCCGCATCCTCATTGAGAAGGCCCTGACCGAACCGGCGCTCGCGGCCAGGCTCAAGCCTGAGCTGGCCAACCGCTGCCGCAAGTTGCTGGAGGATCGGACCGAGGCGATGCTCGTCGGCACAAGCTGCATGTTTTTGGGCGACCATTTCACCAGCAACGTGGCAAATCCCCAGTGGGCATGGTGCCGCGGGCCGGGCCAGGCCGGCGCGCGGTGGTTCCTCAGCTCCGGCTGGCAGGAGCGAACGGCCAGTCTATACCGGGCGGCGGCGGATGTCGCGGCGGCGGTCGGCGGGAGATAAGGGCCGGACGCGGGAAGTGGGGAGTGGAGAGTAGGGAGTGGGGAGTAGGGAGTGGGGCGTCTCAGGAAAGCGGAACTGAAGACGCCGGATTCTGTTAAACTGCTATGCTGTCCTGCGTGGGCAATCGGAGATGGAAATACAACATGAAGACCACAGACAAGGCAAAGTGCGGAATGCAGAATGAAGAAGGCAAATCTGAAGATCGCCGCGGCGGCCTGCCCGGGATGGCATTGCGTTTTCTGCGATCCACACTCTGCCTTCTGCTTTCTGCAATCTGCATTCCGCCTTTGGCGGTCGCCCCGGCCACGGCGGCCATCAATCCGCAGTTCACGCCGATCCATCTGACCGAGCAGTCGGACATGGTGCTGCTGCTGGAGTTCAAGGACGGCGTCGGCAAGGACGGCAAGGTCAAGGCCACCGTCAAGAAGGCGCTGAAGGGCAAGGCCCCCGGCGAGTCGCTGACGCTGGACCTGCCGCTGGAGGGCGACTTCGCCGAGCAGGGCAAGGCGGCCAAGGCCGTCATTGAGGGCGCGAAGGAAGGCATCGTCTTCATCGGGACGTATCAGGCGGCGATCAAGGGGGCGTCGGGCGGCGAGGACGAGCAGAAGGGCCTGCTCCAGATCGGCGGCCGGTGGCTCGTGCTCAACGCTGGCGAGAAGGGCGTCTGGGAGGTGGCGAACTTCGACGACGACAAGGCCTCCACGTGGGCCGGCGACACCGACACGCTCCGGCGGGTCGTGGAGTACATCCTGTCCGACAGCGAGGCGGATGTGCCCGTGGCCAGCCAGGACCAGTGGGGCAAGGCCGTCAACTTCGGCAAGGTCGCCGGCAAGATCGCGGCATTCCAGCCGCTGGACCTGGCCGGGCAGGTAGCGTCGTGGCTGTACATCGCCTCCGACGGCGGCGACAAGCTCTTCGCGTTCAAGGATGGCAACCTGGCCGACATGACGGGCCAGAGGAAGCTGACGGCCAAGTCCGTCGCATCGCTCTGGGCGAACTTCTCCGGCGCGAAGCTTGACCTGTTGAGCTTCGACGGCAAGGCGCTGACGCTGCATCGCCAGCAGGATGATGGCACATTCACGGCCGCGGCCGTCGATGTGGGCGACGCGGCGGCCGGTTGCACGGCTCTTTGTCTTGCCGGCTCGACGGGCGATGGCACGCTGGTGATCGCGGCCGGGGATGGCTGGCCCGTGCTGCTGACGATATCCAAGGACGGCAAGGCCGTCGCGAAGAAGCTTGGCGAAGGCGACTTCCCCGGCAAGGAACTCGGCAAGGGCGCGCGGAGCTTCGTGGCCGACTTCGACGGCGACGGCGTGGCCGACCTGCTCCAGGTGTTCCCGGCCGGCGGGCTATTCTACAAGGGCAAGGCGCCGGGCCAGTTCGCGGCCCCGGCAAAGAGCAGGATCGGACTGGGCAAGGGCCAGTCGTTCGCGTGCCTGGGCGACTTTGACGCCGACGGCCTGCTCGACGTGATGGCGACTGCCGAGGACGCCACGCGCATCTGGCACAACGGCGGCGCCGGCCAGTTCGCCGAGACGCTGGCCGTCTCCGGGGAGATCGAGCACCGCGGCAAGGGCGGCGGCGTTTGGGCGGCCATTGGCGACATCAACAACGACGGGCGGCAGGGCCTGGTCGTGGCCTACGGCGCGATGGGCACGCAGATATATTTCAACCGCGGCTTCCGCAGCTTCGGCATCGCGCACTCGATGGACCTGGACGAGAACAAGGCCGTCGTGCCGGCGGTCGATTCCGGGCAGCAGGCGGCGTGCATGGGCGACTTCGCCGGGCGCGGCGCGGAGGACATGACCGTGGCGCTCAAGGACGGGCAATTGTGGTACCTGCCGCGCGACTTCGGCAAGAGGACGCCGCTTGCGGTCACGCTGGCGCTGAAGGCCGGCGAAGGGCCTGTGGCCCCGGTCGTGGTCACCGCACAGCGGCGCAAGAGGAGCATGGGCGCGTGGAACATCACGCCCGGCGGCACGCCGGCGTTCATCGGGCTGCCCGACGCCGGGCCGGTCACGTTGACGTGGAAGACCCCCGACGGCCAGGTGCAGAAGCAGGAGGCCGTCGTCGTTGACAAGCCCATCCGCGTCGTGCTGGGCGCGAAGAAGTAAAAAGTAGTGACTGTCCCGACTTTTGGAAAGTCGGGACAGTCACTATTTTTCCGCGACCTAATGGGTATCGCCCGAAGACTGGGCGAAGATGCAGCCCTGACGCCGGACTGGTGAGAAGAAGTGCTTACGTTGACTCAGTCAAACCTGGCCATGCCCCCCGCGGTGGTCCCGATACTCGTCGGGCCGCTTCAGGTGCTCCTCGCACTGCTGCCGTACATCCTCATGGGGCTGGTGGCGCTCGTCGGCTCGATCCTGACGGCCATCTTCCGCCCCTGGAAGCTGCTGATGTTCATCTGGGTGCAGAAGCTTCCGCTATTGGTCGTGGGCGCGATCGTGGCGGGGCTGTGGGTGATGTTCTCGCACATCAGTTGCGCGGTGCCGCAGACCGTCTCGCAGGCCGTGAGCGGCAAGGACTGGCCGGTGTGGCGCGGCGGCGTCGACCGCCGCGGCGCGGTCAGCGGCGACCCGGACCCAGTTGCGGGCGGCATCCAGTGGCAGTTCGTCGATGGCGACTCGCGGACGTTCTACTGCTCGCCGGCCGTCGTGGGCAACCGCGTCTACGCCACGAGCGCGCGCTACGAGGTCTTCGCCGACAGGGGGGCCATCTACAGCCTCGACGCCGACACGGGGCGGGTGGTCTGGAAGTACGATGCCGACAAGTACAGGGCGACGTTCTCATCTCCCGCGGTGGCGGGGCGGTACCTGGCCGTCGGCGAGGGCCTGCACGAGACGCGCAACGCCCGCATCATCTGCCTGGACGTGAAGGCCAGCGAGGAGCAGCGCAAGCCCGTCAAGCTCTGGGACTACCAGACCAACAGCCACGTCGAGTCGTCGCCGTGCGTGCAGGATGGGAAGGTGTGCGTCGGGGCCGGCGACGACGGCGTGTACTGCCTGGCGGCCGATGGCGACGGCAAGGGCGGCCCAAAGGTCCTGTGGCACCTGGACGGGAAGGAGTATCCCGACTGCGAGGCGTCGCCGGTCATCTTCGAGGGCAAGGCCTACTTCAGCCAGGGCGAGGAAGGCCAGGCGATCACGTGCGTCGACGCCGCCGACGGCAAGCAGGTGTGGCAGATCAAGACGCCGTGCCCGGTCTTCGGCGCGCCGTCCATCGCGGATGGCAGGCTGTACGCCGCGATGGGGACGGGCAACTTCGTCAAGTCGGCCGAGCAACTGGCCGCGGATGAGCGCGAGCGGCTCAAGAAGGCGGGCAAGACCGAGGCCCAGATCGAGGCGGCCGTGAAGGCGCTGGCGCCGATGGGCGAGGTGTGGTGCGTGGACCTCAAGACGCACGAGGTCCTCTGGAAGTACAAGACCCCCAAGACGGTCCTCGGGGCGGCGGCCGTCGCGGATGGGCGAATCTACTTCGGCTCCAGCGACGGGTATCTCTACTGCGTGTCGGCCGACGGCAAGCTCGTGAACAAGTGGGACTCGCACGCGGAGATACTCAGCTCGCCGGCCGTCGCGAACGACCACGTCTACTTCGTCACCAAGGCGGGGCGGCTGCACGCGCTTGAGAGCAAGTCGCTCAAGCCGGTGTGGGAGATCGGCCTGTCGTCGGCGTCGATGAGTTCGCCGGCAGTGGCGCGTGGCCGGGTGTTCGTCGGGACCGACGCCGCCGGACTGATTTGCGCGGGCAAGCCCGGCGACCAGTCCAAGGGCGGCGTCTGGGCGGGCAACCTGGGCGGCCCCGGCTCATCCGGCTGGGTCAAGGGGAGCATCCTGGGCGACCGCGGCAAGTTCCTGTGGCGATACCCGCCGGGAGTCGAGGGCTCGGAATCGCCGGCGGCGTCGATCAGCGCTGTGCCCGCGTTCATAGGCAACGCGTGCTACCTGGGCATTGACGCCAAGGACAAGCGCGGCCTGGTCAAGCTGGTCAAGAGCGGCGATGCCGCGCCCGTCGAGCAGTGGACATGCCCATCCGACAATCCGGTTTACCTGTCGGCCGCCGCGACGGATGAACTGGCGCTGTTCGTCGATGGCAAGCAAGGCGACGCCGGGCGGTGCCTGCGATGCCTGGACGCCAAGAGCGGCAACGTCCTCTGGCGGATCGGGGTGGACAAGGAGGCAAGCGGCAGGTTCTTCATCGCCGGCGACATGGTCGTGATAGCAGACAAGGCGGGCGGGCTTTCCGCGGTCAGCATCGCCGTGGGGCGTTCGGACAAGGACCGCGTGTTGTGGTCCAGGGGGGTCGGCACAATCGTTGACACGCCGGCCGCCGGCGATGGCATCCTCGTGGCGGCCGTCAGCGACAAGCCGAAGATGATCGCGATGAAACTCGGCACGGGCGAGCCGCTGTGGGAACGGCCGCTGGCGTCGCCACCTCGCACGGGGCCAGTCATCACCGGCCAACTGGTCTGGGCCGGCGTCGGCCCAGACATAGCGGGATTCGACCTGCCAACGGGGCGGGAAATCCTGGCCATCCCGTGCAAGGGCGCCGCAAGCCTGCTGGTCACCGACGGCGAGCGGCTGGCCTGTATCAACGATGCGTCGCAGGTCGTCGTGATCGACCTCCTCGGCACCAAGCCCGGCATTGAGCCTATCTACGTGCCCAGGGACGGCGACACCTCCTCGCCCAAGGCCGACGGCGGCGGCGTGCCGGTGCTTGGCGGCGACACGGTCCTCTACTTCGGCGGCGACGCCATCCAGCAGGTCCGCCTGCCGTCGCCCCGCGTCCGCGCGTGGTGCCCGATCGACTGGCTGGGCAAGCCCGCGGCGCCGATGGTCGTGTACGAATCGCAGGTCTACTTCGTCACCGACAAGATGGGCCTGTGCTGCGCCGGCGCGAAGGAGCGGCCATGAGCCAGCCGCGATGGATTTACTTCTTCGGCGACGGCGGCAGCGAGGGCGACCCCGCCCGCAAGGAGGTCCTCGGCGGCAAGGGCGCGAGCCTGGCGGGCATGAGCCGCGCGGGCCTGCCGGTGCCGCCGGGGTTCACGATCTCGGTCGAATGCTGCCGGCACTACCACGCCAACGGGCACAAGTGGCCCGCGGGCCTGGAAGAGCAGCTCAAGCAGTACATCTCCCGCCTTGAGGAGGTCACCGGCCGGCCGTTCGGCCAAGGCCCGCGGCCGCTGCTGGTGTCGGTGCGGTCGGGCGCGGCTGTCTCCATGCCCGGCATGATGGACACGCTGCTCAACTGCGGCCTGCACCCGGCGCTTGCCGACGACCTCGCCGACAAGGACCGTTTCTGGCTGACCTATCGCCAGTTCGTGCAGCAGTTCGCGCAGACGGTGGCCGACGTGAAGCTCGACGGCCAGCACACGTCAGCCCCCGGCCAGGCGGTGGCCTCGGGCCAGTCGGCGGGCGCGAAGGCTGACAGGGAATTGGCAGAGGCCGTCCGCAAGCTCTACGAATCGAAGACCGGCCGGCCCTTCCCCGCCACGCCCTGGCAGACGCTCGTGGAGTGCGTCAACGCCGTCTTCGAGTCGTGGAACAGCGACCGCGCTGTGGTCTACCGCAAGTCGCAGGACGTCCGCGGCGTGGACGGCACGGCCGTCAACGTGCAGGCGATGTTCCCGTCGGAGGTGTCGGGCATCGCGTTCACCGCCAACCCGGCCGACCCGCTGGCCCGCGACATCGTCATCGAAAGCTCCTACGGCCTGGGCGAGGCGATAGTCTCGGGCGGAGTCAGCCCGGACCTGTTCATCGTCGACCGCGACTCGATGGCGATCAAGGACCGCACGCTGGGCCACAAGGTCCACGCGGTCGCGGCGCTCGACGGTCCGGCCGCGGCGCGGGCGCTCGACCCGAAGGCGTTCTCGCTGAGCGACGACCAGGTCCTCCAGGTCGCGCGCCTGGCGCTGAAGGTCGAGAAGCACTACGGCTTTCCGGTTGACATCGAATGGGCCTTTGCGGGCGGGCAGTTCGCGCTGCTCCAGTCACGGCCGGTGCGCGGCCTGGAGGTGGCGCTGGACATCGAGGTCGGAAGGCAGGAGGAGATCGCGCGGCTCAAGTCGCTGGCGGCCGGCAAGCGGAAGGTGTGGGTCACGCACAACCTGGGCGAGACGCTGCCCAATCCCACGCCGCTGACCTGGGACATCATCCGCCACTTCATGAGCGGGCGCGGCGGCTTCGGCCTGATGTACCGTCACATCGGCTATCACCCCAGCGCATCCATCGACAAGGACGGCATCCTCGAGCTGATATGCGGGCAGATCTACGCCGACCCGGACCGGGCGGCGGAACTGTTCGCGTCGCACCTGCCGAAGGTGTACGACCTTGACGCCGTGGCCGAGGATCCGGGGTTGCTGGAGACGGCCCCGAACAAGTTCGACCCCAAGCGGGCCGATGCGATGTTCCTGCTCCGCCTGCCGAAGATGATCGCCGGGATCATCCGCACGTCGCGCCGGACCAGGCGGGCCCGCCGCGGCGCGCTGGAGCGGTTCGACAGCGAGGTGCTGCCGCCGTACCTGGCGTATGTTGAGCGGAAGCGGGCGCAGGACCTGACGCGCCTTTCGACGCGGGAAGTGATCGACGAATTGCACGCGCGGAACAAGCGGGTGATGGATGAGTTCGGCGCCGAGTCGCTCAAACCGGGCTTCTTCGGCGGCGTCGCGCGCGGGGAGCTGGAGGGGATACTCACGCGGCTCATGGGCGCGCACGCGGCCCGCGACCTGGTCGCCACGCTGACCAGCGGCCTGGACGGCGATTCGACCATCGAGCAGAATGCCATGCTCTTCCGCGTGGCCCGAGGGCAGGCGGACATGGGCGAGTTCCTTCGCCGCTACGGCCATCGCACGGTGGGGGAGATGGAACTGTCGATACCGCGGTGGCACGAGGACCATTCGTACCTGGACGGGATGCTGGCTGCGCACCGCCGCCCGGCCGCGCGGTCGCCGGAGGAGCTGCACGCGGCCAACGTCGAGCGGCGCCTGGCGGCCCAGAGGGAGCTGCCCGGCGTGCTGGCCAAGTGGGGCGGCAGTTGCCAGCAGGAGGAGGTCATGGCCGTGCTGGCCGAGGCCCAGAAGCTCCTCCCGCACCGCGAGGTCGCCAAGCACTACCTGATGATGGGCTACGACCTCTTGCGGCGGGCGATCATGGAGCTTTCGCGCAGGTGGGACCTGGGGCGGGACATCTTCTTCCTGAAGCTAGAGGAGCTTGGTCGGTTTGAGAAAGAGCGGGTCGAGCTGTCCAAGCTGATCGCCTCTCGGAAGGTCCGCTGGCAGTCGGCGCAGCGGCTCCTGCCGGCGGATGTGATCGACTCCGACAACCTGGACAACCTGGGCTTCCCGGATGAGGTCGAGTCGGCGCACCAGCTCGACGCGCTGCCGCTGGCGCCGGGCATGGCCGAGGGCGAGGTCAGGATCGTCCACAGCCCCGACCAGGCGACGGACCTGCCGGACGACTGCATCCTGGTCTGCCCGTCGACCGACCCCGGCTGGACGGCCCTGTTCGTCAGCATCCGCGGGCTGGTGGTTGAGCGCGGCGGCGTGCTGTCGCACGGGGCGATAACGGCCAGGGACTTCGGCATACCGGCCGTCGCGTGCCACCAGGCCACGCGGAGGCTGGCCAGCGCCCGGCGCATCCGCGTCGACGGCGGCGCGGGACAAGTTACCGTCTTGAATGGCGAATGCTTGACGCACTGAACAACGCGGTCCTGGGCATCATGGACTTCCTGCTGGGCTGGACTCTGTACCTGCCCACGTGGGCGGCCGTGGCGGTCGTCGCCGTCGTGACGTCGGCCATCCTCACGTTCGTCCGCCCGCTGACGACCAACCAGGACATGCTCCGGCGGTGCAAGCAGGACAAGAAGCGGCTCAAGGAGCTGATGCGCGAGTCCCGCAAGTCCCGCGACAAGGAGGCCCGCCTGCGGCAACGGGCGTCGGTCGCCGTCGTCGCCATGAAGATGCTCAAGGCGGAGGGCTGGCCGCTGCTGGCGGCGATCATTCCAATCGCGATGCTCTGCACGTGGTGCTTCGCCCGCCTGGGCTACGTGCCGCCGAGGCCGGGCGAGCAGATCACCGTGACGGCGTACTTCCGCGTGTCGGCCATCGGGCAGTTGGCGCACGTCGTGCCGGAAGACGGCCTGCGGGCCGACGGCGGGTGGGTCCGTCACGTGACGGCCGGCGGCGAGGGAGACGAGAAGGGCTCATCCGCCGGCGCCGAGGGCAAGGCCGTCTGGACCATCCGCGCCGACCGCCGCGACAAGCCCTACACGCTGACCATCCGCTGCGGGGAGGATAGCTGCACGAAGGAGCTGATCGTCGACTCCCGCCACTACTCGCCGGCCATCGAGTACTACCCCGACCATGCCATCGAGCGGATCGAACTTGACCACAAGCCCTACGAGCCTTTCGGGCTGCACTTCGCGCCGCGCGGCGACCCCGGAAGCGGGTGGCTTAGCGTCTGGACCGACGCGGTCATCCGCTGGTTCCAGGGGCTGCTGATGTCGCTGGACTTCTGGCTGGCGCCGTACCTGATCGTCGCGGTGCCGCTGGCCTTCGGACTGCGATGGCTCTGCCGGATCTACTGAACGGCAAGTCCGAATCTCGAAATCCTAGATCCGAAACAATCCTCAAGCTCCAATGACCC
Source organism: Phycisphaerae bacterium (assembly GCA_041946855.1). Lineage (GTDB taxonomy): Bacteria > Planctomycetota > Phycisphaerae > SM23-33 > SM23-33 > JBHGBE01. The sequence goes on from JBHGBE010000054.1 coordinate 32,120, forward strand.
AATGCTCCAAACGCCCTGACAGGCGCCGGCGATGAAGGTCCGCCCTTGGAGCATTGGAGGTTCGCGCACTGGAGCTTGCTTAGGAATTGGTGCTTCGGATTTCGAAATTGCCGGCGGCTCCCCTGCGCCTGGGATGCCGATTTACATTCGCATCCGCTCGGCCTACAATCGCGGGGATGAAAGCGCTTGTGAAGTCCAAATCCGAGGTGGGCCTGTGGCTTGAGGATGTGCCGGCGCCGAAGGTGGGCGTCAACGACGTGCTGATCCGCGTGCTCAAGACGAGCATCTGCGGCACGGACGTTCACATCTGGAACTGGGATGAGTGGGCGCGGAAGACCATCCGCGTGCCGATGGTGGTTGGCCACGAGTTCGTCGGGCTGGTCGAGGCCGTCGGCGACAACGTCCACGACTACTCCAAGGGCGACCTTGTCAGCGGCGAGGGGCACGTGGTCTGCGGGCGGTGCCGCAACTGCCTTGCCGGGCGGCGGCACCTGTGCCCCAACACCAGCGGCGTGGGCGTCAACCGCGACGGGGCCTACGCGGAGCTGCTGTCGATACCCGTGACCAACGTCTGGCCGTGCGACCCGAACATCCCGCTGGAGGTGCTCAGCTCGTTCGACCCGCTGGGCAACGCGACGCACACTGCGCTGTCGTTCCCCGTGCTGGGCGAGGATGTGCTGATCACCGGGGCGGGGCCCATCGGCCTGATGGCGGCCGCCATCGCGCGGCACTGCGGGGCGCGGTTCGTCGTCATCACCGACATAAACGAGTATCGCCTTGGCCTGGCGAAGAAGCTCGGCGTGACGATGGCGCTCGACGTCCGGACCGACAGCGTCGAGGACGCGCAGAAGAAGCTGGGAATGAAGGAGGGCTTCGACGTCGGCATGGAGATGTCGGGCGTTCCGGCCGCGTTCCGCTCGATGCTGGCCAACATGGCCCACGGCGGCAAGATCGCGCTGTTGGGCCTGCTGCCCAGGACCGAGATCGACTGGAACACCGTCGTGTTCAACGGGCTGACGCTCAAGGGCATCTACGGCCGCGAGATGTACGAGACGTGGTACAAGATGACGGTGATGATCCAGAGCGGGCTGGACATCACGCCGATCATCACGCACCGGTTCCACTACACCGAGTTTGTCAAGGCGTTCGAGGTGATGCGCTCGGGACAGTCGGGGAAAGTCGTGCTGGACTGGCAGGAGTGATTGCAGATTGTGGATTGCAGATTGAACGGCGGGGGTTGCCCGGGCTCAGTTGATGTAGCCAATGGCGAGGAATCGGGTTAGAATGTAGCAGGTCGTTGGCGAATTGTCGAGGTGGCGAGATGACGACTAAAGAAATTGCACGAAACGTGATTGACGCATTGCCGGAGGACACCTCCATGGACGACATCATGCAGGCGCTGTACCTCCAGGCGAAGCTAGAGCGTGCAGAGCGGTCGATCGAGGAAGGCAGGGGGATCCCGCATGAGGAAGCAAAGAAGAGGCTTCAGAAATGGCTGAAGTGACCTGGTCTCCAGAGGCGCTTCAGGATCTCGACGACATCGCGGCCTTTATAGCCAGGGACTCGGAGTACCAGGCGTCGGCGTTTGTCCAACGCCTGATCGATGCGGCTAACCGACTGGCGGAATTTCCGGAAGCGGGCCGCGTCATTCCCGAACTTTCTCATGGACGTTTTCGCGAGTTGATCGAAGGGGATTACCGCATCATGTACTCGATCATGGGCGACGAAGTCCGGATTGACGCGGTCTTCCACGGCGTTCGACGGTTTGGAACGGGCCAGTAGACGAGTGGATCATGTGGAGTGCGGCGGCAAAGTCCCGAAGGGACGCGACGCCGCTTTGGATTGGCCCGTGGGCGCGGGAAAGCCAAAGCGGTGTCGCTCCGCCTGCGGCGGATTTGGCACCGCACTCCATAAGTGGAGAAGACCATGTTCGACCAGATGCGGCAAATCATCAACCAGCAGTTGACGGAGATTCGCGGCGCGGGGCTTTACAAGCAGGAGCGGGTGATCGTCTCGCCCCAGGCGGCGACGATTGCCGTGGCCGTGCCGGACGGAGGCAAGGAGCCCAGGAAGGTCCTGAACTTCTGCGCCAATAACTACCTCGGCCTGGCCAGCGACCCGCGAGTGATCGAGGCGGCGAAGGCAAGCTACGAGCGGTGGGGATACGGCCTTTCCAGCGTGCGGTTCATCTGCGGCACGCAGGAGCTTCACAAGCAGCTTGAGCGGAAGCTCACCGAGTTCCTCGGCACCGAGGACACGATCCTTTACGGCTCGTGCTTCGACGCCAACGGCGGGCTCTTCGAAACGCTGCTGACTGAGCAGGACGCGGTCATCAGCGACGAGCTCAACCACGCCAGCATCATCGACGGCATCCGCCTGTGCAAGGCCAGGCGCTACCGCTTCGCGAACAACAGCATGGCCGACCTGGAGGCCAGGCTCAAGCAGGCCGTCGCGGAGAAGGCGCGGCTACTCCTCATCGCGACTGACGGCGTGTTCTCGATGGACGGCATCGTCGCCAACCTGGCCGGCGTCTGCGACCTGGCGGACAAGTACGGCGCGGCCGTCATGGTCGATGACTCGCACGCGACGGGCTTCATGGGCCGCACCGGGCGCGGCAGCCACGAGCACTGCGGCGTCATGGGGCGCGTCGATATCCTCACCGGCACGTTGGGCAAGGCCCTGGGCGGGGCATCCGGCGGCTTCACCAGCGCCCGGCGCGAGATCGTCGAGCTGCTCCGCCAGCGGAGCCGGCCGTACCTGTTCAGCAACACGCTGGCGCCCGCCATCGCGGCCACGACGCTGGCCGTGCTGGACATCATCACCGCCTCGACGGAGCTGCGCGACAGGCTCATGGACAACACCCGCTACTTCCGCGAGGGGATGAAGGCCCGAGGCTTCGATATCGCACCGGGCGAGCACCCGATCGTGCCGATCATGCTGGGCGACGCGGCCCTGGCCACGAAGATGGCCGGCATGATGCTGGAGGAGGGTGTCTACGTCATCGGCTTTTCGTACCCCGTGGTCCCCAAGGGCAAGGCGCGAATTCGCGTGCAGACATCGGCCGCCCACACGCGGGCGAACCTGGACTTCGCGATGGATGCGTTCGCGAGGGTGAAGGCGAAGCTCGGATAGAGCTACTCTGTCGGCTCATCGAGCGCTCGCAGGAGAATAGGACGGATAGGACGCATAGGACGCATAGGACGCATAGGACCCATAGGACCGATGGAACCTATGCGTCCTATGCGTCTTATCCGTCCTATAGGTCCTATCCATCCCATTTCTTTCCGCCCGCCCGCCTAGACTTGATGGAACCACTTCGACGGGTCGTTTCGTTTGTAAGGATGCGGCGGGCCAGCAGTTGACGCCCCCAGAGGAGCGATTATGTCCGGCAGCGAAGGCAGCACAGACAACACATCCGGCCGGGGAACGGCTGGCGGCGTCGCGGCGAGTTCCGGAGGCCCGCCGCCAAGTCCGCCCGTGCCCCACGGCCCGCGCCTGCGGGTGATCCTGACGGGGGGCATCGTGGCCTTGCTGGCGCTGGCCGCGGGCGCTCATTGGAGCCGGCAGCTTGGCGACTTGTACAGCGCCGCTTACGCCTCGGTTCATCGCGGGGCTACTTCGGAGCCGGCCGGCCATCAACACGGCGAGGCCGGTGCCGTCCGCTACTACACCTGCGGGATGCACCCCTGGGTCATCCTGCCGCACCCGGGCGACTGCCCCATCTGCCACATGAAGCTCGTGCCTCTGGAGGCGGCCAGCTTCGGCGGGCAGGTGGCGGTCAGCCCGGAGATCTCGCAGAGCTTCGGGCTGCGGGTCGCGCCGGTCGTCACGGGCCCGGTGACGCGGGTGATACGAACCGTCGGCACGGTGGACGACGACGAGACGCTCGTCCGCGACGTCAACCTCAAGATCGGCGGCTGGGTGGAGAAGCTTTACGTGGATTACACCGGCCAGGCCGTCCAGGCCGGCCAGCCGCTGCTGGACATCTACTCGCCCGAGCTCTACGCCGCGCAGGAGGAATACGTCCAGGCCCTCAATGCCAGGGCCGGCCAGCCCCGCCCCGCGCCGGGGGCGACCACGGGCGAGACCAGGTGGGACGGCGACCTTGTGGAGGCGGCGCGAAAGCGGCTGGAGTACTTCGACATCTCCACCCAGCAGATTCGCGAGCTCGAACAGTCCGGCAAGGCCGCCAAGATCATGACCATCCGCGCCCCGTACAAGGGACTGGTCATCCTCAAGAACGTCGTCCAGGGCGCGAAGGTAGAGGCTGGGACGCAGCTCTATCGCATAGCCGACCTGTCCAGAGTGTGGGTGATGGTGACGCTCTACGAGTACCAGGTGCCGTTCGTGACCGTGGGCCAGAAGGCGGATGTCAGCCTGCCGTATATTCCCGGCCAGACCTTCCAGGGGAAGGTCGGCTTCATCTACCCCACGCTCAACCAGGAGCTCCGCCAGGCCAAGGTCCGCGTGGAGCTGGACAACCCGGAGATGATCCTCAAGCCCGGCATGTTCGCCGACGTGGAAATCCGCTCGACGCTGGCGTCGGACCGCGTGCTTGTGCCGCGCGCGGCCGTCACCTACACCGGCAAGCGCGAGGTGGCCTTCGTCAGCCTTGGGCAGGGCAAGTTCGAGCTGCGGAACGTCACGCTGGGCGTAGAGGCGGACAACGGAATGGTCGTTGTCCTCGACGGCCTGAAGCCCGGCGACCTGGTCATCACCAGCGGCGAGTTCCTGCTCGACAGCGAGGTCAATCTCCGCGAGGCGCAGGCCAAGCTGCTCCCCGGCGGGCTGGCCACCCAGCAGAAGGCGCCGGCCGCCGTCGCGGGCGCAAGCGAACTGGCCAGCCTGCCCGCTGATGCGGCAGCGGCCGTATCCGCGCTGGCCGACAACTACTTCAGCATCGGCGACAAGCTCGCCTCCGACACGATGGAGGGCGTCGGCGATGCCGCCCGCAAGCTGGCGGCCGTCGCCGACGGCCTGGTCAGGATACCGATACCGCAGGATGAGCACTTCTGGCACAGGCACGCGGACGAGATCGCGCAGATTCGCGGCAAGGCGCTCCAGATCGCGGATGCGAAGGACCTGGCCCGGGCCCGCGAACTGTTCGCCGACCTTGGGACCTCCGAGGCCAAGCTCCTGCGGGCGACCGGCGTGCCGCCCTCCTACGGCAAGGCGATCGAGGAGCTTCACTGCCCGATGTATCGCGAAGGGCAGGGCGGCACCTACTGGCTCCAGCCGGCCGGCCCGGTCCGCAATCCCTACTACGGAAAAGCGATGCTCGAGTGCTTCGACAAGCGGTCCGCGCTGCCCGTGACCGGGGCGAAACAGACATCGACATCACCGGCGCAGTGAATATCAGGGCCAAACGATCGCTCAAGGCGCGAACGGAACCCGCGGAGAGAAGATGATATCAGGCCTCATAGATTGGTGCATCCGCAACCGGGCGATGGTGCTGATCCTCACGCTGTTCCTGATCGTGGCCGGGGTGTGGGCCGTCTTCACCATCAAGGTTGACGCCATCCCTGACCTGTCGGACGTGCAGGTCATCGTCTCGGTCGATTACCCCGGCCAGTCGCCGCGGATCGTCGAGGACCAGGTGACCAACCCGCTCACCCGCGCCATGCTGAACGTCCCCAAGGCCAAGGCCGTCCGCGGCTACAGCCTGTTCGGCATCAGCTTCGTCTACATCATCTTCGAGGACGGCACGGACATCTACTGGGCGCGGAGCCGCGTGCAGGAGTTCATGAACTCCGTCGCACTGCCGGCCGGCCTGACGCCCAAGCTGGGGCCCGACGCGACCAGCGTCGGCTGGATATACGAGTACGTGCTCATCACGGGCAACTACATCCCCGACATGCCCAACGGCCTGTGGCACGATCCGACGACGGACCAGTGGTACTCCCAGCCGGACCAGGCGCCGCCGGATGAAACAGCGCAGCGCCGCCTGGTCCATCATCGGGTCTTCGGCAACGAGAAGCTCTTCTACCTCGACGAGGCCCGGCGCCGCCGCTACGCGAACATCGAGGACGCCCCGGCCGACGCCCGCGCGCGTCTCCGCAAGGTCGAACTGCTGCCCAGCAGGCAGGATCTGTCCCAGCTCCGCGGCCTCCAGGACTGGTATCTGCGATACGAGCTCAAGCCGGTCGAGGGCGTCAGCGAAGTGGCGACCGCCGGCGGGTTCGAGAAGCAGTACCAGGTCGTCGCCGATCCGGTGAAGCTGCTGGCGTTCAACATTCCTCTGGCGACGGTCCGCACGGCCGTCGAGCGGTCCAACCAGAACGTCGGCGGACGGGTCATCGAGCTCAGCGAGCGGGAGTACGCGGTCCAGGGCCTGGGCTACCTGGGAACGCTGAGCGATGAGGAGATCGCGCAGGCCCGCGAGCAGGGCAAGACGGTCGAGGAGGCCCGCACGCGGAAGGTCCTGGCCGACCTGCGGAAGATATCGCTGGGCGCATCGCCGGAAGGCTCGCCGATCTACCTGTCCGACGTTGCGGAGGTGCGCCTCGGCCCCGACATGCGCCGCGGCGTGGTCGACTGGAACGGCGAGGGCGAGGCCGTCGGAGGGATCATCGTCATGCGCTTCGCCGAGAACGCCCGCGCGACGATCCAGGCCGTCAAGGACAAGCTCCGCGAGTGCGAGAAGAGCCTGCCGCCGGGCGTCGGCATCGACACCAGCTATGATCGCAGCGACCTGATCGACCGCGCCATCGGCACACTGTCCAACACGCTGCTGGAGGAGATCACCGTCGTCGCCCTGGTGTGCATCATGTTCCTGCTGCACGCCCGCAGCGAGCTTGTGGCCGTGTTCGTCGTGCCCACGGGCGTGCTGGCGAGCATCCTCATCATGCACCTGTTGGGCATAAACGCCAACATCATGAGCCTGGGCGGCATCGCCATCGCGATAGGCGTCATGGTCGACAGCTCCATCGTCATGGTGGAGAACTCGCACAAGCACCTTGACCGGGAGGAGGACCGCCTTCACGCGCTGGCGGCCGCCGGCGCGCCCGCGGACCAGATCGTTCCCCGGAAGCGGACTGAGATCATCGCCGAGGCCGCCAAGGAGGTCGGGCCCAGCCTGTTCTTCGCGCTGCTCATTATCACCGTCAGCTTCCTGCCGGTCTTCACGCTGGGCGAGCAATCGGGCAGGCTCTTCAAGCCGCTGGCCTACACGAAGACATTCGCGATGTTCTCATCCGCATTCCTGGCGGTGACGATCATCCCGGTGCTGATGAGCATGTTCATCACCTCCCGCGTGCTGCCAAAGCGGTGGGGCTGGCTGACCAATCTCGTGGTGACGCTGGCGGCCATGTGCGTGCCGGCCGTCCTCATCATGAACATCCACCTGCCGCGGTATAACGAATATCGCGTCTGGTTTGCCATCGGCTGGGCGGTGCTGGCGGGGATGCTGCTGGTGCCGCAGAAGATCATCCACGAGAACGTCAACCCGATCTCCAAGGTCCAGCAATGGCTCTACCAGCCGCTGTTTGTCCTGGCGATGCGTTTCCGGTGGGTGGTGCTGGCCGGCGCTGCAATCCTGGTATTGAGCATCGCACTGCCGCTATTCGGCCTGAAGGCGCTGCCGGGCGGCCCCTGGCTGGCCCAACGGATGCCGGGCCTGGAGAGGAAATTCCCCGGCCTGGGCGATGAGTTCATGCCGCCGCTGGAGGAGGGCGACCTGCTGTACATGCCCACGAGCTACCCCGGCCTGAGCACGGCCAAGGCCCGCGAACTGCTCCAGCAGACCGACAGGATCATCGCGCAGTTCCCGGAGGTCGCCAGCGTGATGGGCAAGGCGGGCCGGGCCGAGACGGCCACCGACATCGCGCCCGTCAGCATGTTCGAGACCACCATCATACTGCACCGCGACAAGTCCAAGTGGCGGCATGTGGCCTACAAGTCCTTCTACAGCGACTGGCCGATCAACCTCATCGCGGGCGGCGCGGTGCTCGTGATAGCCCTGCTCGTCCTGATATGGGCCGGCCGGCTCCGCGCGCGGATCATCGGCGGCGGCCTGGTCGCGATGGCGATTGCCCTGGCGATCCTCCTGCCGTCGAAGACGGGTTGGCGATACCGCCCGATCACCATCGACGAACTGCGCGACGGCTACTATCTGGGCGGCACGACCGATCCGGCCACGGGCAAGCCCATCCGCGTGCCCGGCATGGATGAGGCCCTGAACGTCCCCGGCCTTCGCAACTCCTGGTCCATGCCGATCCAGACGCGGATCGACATGCTCTCAACCGGCATCAAGACGCCCGTGGGCGTCAAGATCACCGGGCCGGACCTGGCGACGCTGTCGAAGATCGCCGAGGACCTGGAGGCTGCCCTCAAGGCCGACCCATCCACCAGCCTGCACACCAGCAGCGTCTTCGCGGACAGGACCGTCGGCGGCTCGTACCTGGACATCGCCATCAAGCGCGACGAGATCGCCCGGTACAACCTGGCCGTCGCGGACGTGCAGGACGTGATCTCGACGGCGCTGGGCGGCACGAGCGTCACCACCACCGTCGAGGGCCTGGAGCGATACTCCGTCAACATCCGCTACCCGCAGGAGCTCCGCGACAGCATCGACTCGCTCAAGGCCACGCTCGTGCCGACGCCCTCCAAGGCCCAGGTGCCGCTGGGGCAGTTGGCGAGCTTCACCATCCGCGACGGCCCGGACATGATCCGCAGCGACAACGCCCGCCAGTCCGCCTACGTGTACATCAGCACCTCCGATATCGACGTGGGAACCTATGTCCGCGACGCCCAGCGCGTGGTGGCGCGGAAGGTCACGACGCCGCCGGGATACAGCATCGCGTGGTCGGGCCAGTATGAATACATCCTTTCGGCGCGCAGGTACCTGCTCGCCGCGGGCATCCTCGCCCTGATACTCATCATCTTCCTGCTGTACATGTCATCGCGAAGCTGGCTGAGGGTGTGCATCGTGCTGCTGGCGGTGCCGTTCAGCCTCGTGGGCGCGTTCTGGTTCATCCACGCGCTGGACTACCACCTGTCGCTGGCCGTGTGGATAGGCATCATCGCCCTGGCGGGCCTCGACGCCGAGACGGGCATGGTGATGCTGCTGTACCTGGACAACAGCTTCGAGCGGTTCAAGCGCGAGGGCCGCATGCGCAACGCGGCCGACCTGTGGCACGCCATCCACGACGGCGCGGTCAAGCGCATCCGCCCCAAGACGATGACCGTGGCGACGGCCTTCATCGGCCTGGCGCCGCTGCTGTGGGCGGCCGGGGCCGGGGCCGACACGATGCGGCGCCTGGCGGCCCCGATGATCGGCGGCCTTGTCACCAGCTACATCATGGAGCTGCTGATCTACCCCGTCATTTTTTACACGGCCAAGTCCCTGAGCCTGAAGAAAGAAGTGGCCGAGCCGCCGCCGGCGAGCTGACATTTCGCCCGGTTCGAGGCGCGTCGCCGTCCGCGGTTAACTTGCGCGGCAAGCGATGGTTACGTCGGAAGCCGCGTTCCGGCCTGCCCTGGAATCTGCCGCCTTGGTCAAGACCGCGCCGAGCCATGCCGAAAAAGTGAAAAAATTCTTTTCGGGCGGGCATAAAATTGTTGATGGCGATTGGCAAGCGCGGTACAAATGTCAATCCGTCGCCTCGGCCGGTTCGTAGAAGGGCCGGGCGGGCCGCGGGTGAGCCGCTAGGGCCATCCGCGGGCGGTTGCGAAGGCTTTTTGACAATTGCATAGGGATAGCAAGAACAAGAAGCTGCAAGGTTCACCGAGAAGCGCCAAGGCGGCTTGACGATTTTGCCGCGGGCCCGGAAGCCGCGGGCACGCGACAAATGTGATCAAGCTATTAAGTGCGAGCGGTGGATGTCTAGGCGTGATGAGGCGATGAAGGACGCGGTAGGCTGCGATAAGCCCTGGGGAGCTGTCAAACGAGCTTTGATCCAGGGATTTCCGAATCGGGAAACCGGGCGCGACTGTGCAAGCAGATCGCGTCATCGCCGGCTGAATTCATAGGCCGGCGAGGCGAACGCGGAGAACTGAAACATCTCAGTACCCGCAGGAAAAGAAATCAACCGAGACTCCGTCAGTAGCGGCGAGCGAACGCGGACAAGCCCAAACCGGGATTCGTCCCGGGGTTGCGGGCGCCAATCAGGAGTTACAAAGACAGCCGTAGCCGAAGTGTCTGGAAAGTCACACGATACAGGGTGATAGTCCCGTAGGCGGCACGGTGAGTCCTCCGTTACGGTTGGCGTTCCAGAGTAGCACGGAGCTCGTGGAACTCCGTGTGAAGCTGGGGAGCCCACTCTCCAAGGCTAAGTACTCCATCACGACCGATAGTGGACAAGTAGGGCGATTGAAAGATGAAAAGCACCCTTATTAAGGGAGTCAAAAGCACCTGAAACCGCTTGCATACAAGTTGTCGGAGCCCTATGCCCCGTCCGCAAGGGCGGGAGAACGGGTGACGGCGTGCCTTTTGCATAATGAACCGGCGAGTTATCGTTCGCGGCTCTGGCTAAGCCCCTCAGGGGCGGAGCCACAGGGAAACCGAGTCTCAACAGGGCGACTATGTCGCGGGCGATAGACACGAAACTGAGTGATCTACCCATGGTCAGGATGAAGTGCCCGTAAAAGGGCACGGAGGTCCGAACTCGTGAACGTTGAAAAGTTCTGAGATGAACTGTGGGGAGGAGTGAAAGTCTAATCAAACTCAGAGATATCTTGTTCTCTCCGAAATATCTTTTGGGATAGCCTCGAGTGATGCGGGACGGGGGTAGAGCACTGGATGAAACGTTGGACCTACCCGGTTGCAACCTTCAACCAAACTCCGAATACCGCCCCGTTAACCTCGGGAGTCAGTCTACGAGGGCTAACCTTCGTGGTCAAAAGGGAAAGAACCCAGACCGCCGGCTAAGGTCCCCGAGCCATACCAAGTGACTAAGGAAGTCGGATTGCTGAGACAGCCAGGATGTTGGCTTAGAAGCAGCCACCATTTAAAAAGTGCGTAATAGCTTACT
>JBHGBE010000055.1:0-36659 GCA_041946855.1 Phycisphaerae bacterium
ACCAGATGATGTAGTCGCTCATGTCGGTGATGCCGTCGCGGTTGGCGTCGCCGGGATAGGAGATGTTGGACAGCGTCACCCAACCCAACTGGCCGACGACGGCCGTGCCGGACATGACCAGCGTGCCGCTGACGGTCACATCCGCGAAGCCGGTGTTGTTGAAGCCGACGCCCTTGATCGACTGGCCGGTCAGGTTGTTGAAGCTGGTCATCACCGTCATCACGTCGCCGAGCCAGTTCTGCTTGGCGGCGATGTTGACATTGAGGTTGAGGTTGGCCAGGCCGTTCAGGTTGCCGGCATTGTTGGCAGTCGTGGCTATCCTCAACTGGTCGTAGCCGACGCCCGCGACGGGGGCCGAAGCGCCGTTGCCGTTGACCAGGTCGAGGTTCAGGCTCGGCCAGGTCTGTCCGGTGCCGCTGAAGGTCAGGTGTCCGTTGACCGTCAGGAGGCCGGCCGTTCCGGCCGCGATGCCGGGCGACCAGACTGCCGAGTTGGCGCTGGTGAGGGTGCGGATGGCGTTGCCCAGCCCATCGCGGTTGCCGTTGGAGTTGATGACGCCCACGCCGCCGAATCCCGCGCCGTTGACAGTGGTGTCGGCGGTGCTGGCAATCTGCCCGTTGGTCCCGGCGATCAGCATGCCGGCCGCCGGAACCTGGTTGCCGTTGGTGAAGATCACATAGGCGCCCTGGTCGGCGATGATCCTGCCCGTGAAGGGCGACTGCCCGCTCTGGGTGCTCAGGAGCATGCCGGTGCTGGTCCCGGAGGTGACGACGTGGAGCGTGCCGCCGCCGTCCAGGCCGTAAACGGTCTTGGCCGCGTAGCCGGTCAGGTCGCCGGTGGTCCAGTCCACCTGGAAGTACCCGTTCTGGCCCGTCGGCACAGTGATCGTGCTGCTGGTGGTGAGGGCGCTGCCGTACTTGCCGATCATCTCGAACTTGCCGCCGTTGAGGACGACGTTGCTCTCCACATTGCCGGTATCATTGAGCAGCGTGCCGGGGGCGTTTACCGTAACCACATTGTACTGGCCCAGGCCCCTCTCGCCGCCGTCGTAGCCGAACGCGGTGCGAAGCGTGCCGGCGTTGATGATGACGCCGCCCGTGCTTCGGTTCCAGGAGTTGCTCATGATGGAGAGCGTCGCGCCGCTATCCAGGATGAGCTGTCCGTCGCCGATAGGCTGGCAATGAAGCTCCGCGTTGGTGGGGCTGGCGTAGTCCAGAGTACCCTCGTTCCAGGCGATCTGGGCCGCGGCCCTTGCGGCCCCCGTGGTATCGATGGCGCCGCTGAAAGTCAGCTTGCCCGTGCCGACCTTTGCGATGCCCTGCGACTTGACGTCGGCGCTGATGGTGAGGTCGTTATCGTTGGAGGTGAACAGCCAGCCGCGGCTGTAGCCGTCTGAGCTGCCGCCTGGTGTCACGATGATCCGGCCGTGGGAAATGGTGACCGCGGTGCCGGTCTGGATGAGGCCGCCGCCGTAGTTGGCGCCGCCCAGTGTCAGGTCGAATGTGCCCAGGTCGATGTCGCTGCCCCCGGCGATCTTGAGGGAGGCGATAGTCTTGGAGGCGTCGAGGGCCGGCGTGGTGGCGTCGGTGATTAGGACGTGGTAGGTTCCCGTCAGCGCCTCGGGCAGTGAGCCGACGCGGTCGCCGGTAAAGGCTTGGACCAGGCCGCCGGAGGCCACGCGCGTGGCGAACTCGTTGCCGATTCGGGCATACGGGGCGATGCCGTTATCCTGCTGCATGGAACCGGTGGCGAAGACCCGGCTGGCGTACGCGCCCGTCCCGTTGAGCTCCAGGCCGGCGATGGTGATCATGCCGCCGTAGTTGGTGTTCAGGCTGGAGAACCGCAGTTCGGCGTTGGCGGCCGCGCCGTGGTTGACCTCCACGCGGAGGATCGGGCCGTAGGAGCCCGCGGCCGTAGTGCTGGGCATGGACTCAACGCTGTCAACGAGGTCGTTGCCGATGAGTTTGATGTTGCCGCTCCAGGTCAGGTAGCCGCCGTCGGTGAAGCGGTTGTTGTTGTTCACCTGGCTGTTGTCGAAAATCATGTTGCCGTCATAGGCCGTCCGCGAGTAGAAGCTGCCGGTAAAGGCGCCGCTTGTCCCCCTGAACAGCAGCGTCTGGCCGCGATAGAGGGTGAACCCGCCGGTCGCGCCGGGGTCGGTCAGTGTGCCCTCGATGGTGCTGACCGCCTGGGAGCCGATGCCCCTATATGAGGCGCCGTTCATGGTTTGCATCGTCGCTCCCTCGGCGATATTGACGTTCTGGAAGTTGTTGCTGTAGTAGCACCAGAACCTTGTCTCGCCAAGGCCGGTGATGTTCACGGTGTTGTAGTCCCGGTTCGTGGAGGAGTTTGGGTTCCAGACGTACAACGTGGAACCGCCGGTGACACTGAACGTCAGGTTCGCGGGAATGCCCAGCTTGGCGCTTATCGTGTCGAAGTGGGGGTTGACAGTATCCAGCGAAATGACGCTGTTGTTGTTCAGGGTGAGAGTGTAAGTCGTTGAGGACGTCCCTCCATAAGTCAGCAGGAAATCGGCGTCCGAGTTGAACGTGATCCCGCCGACGGTGCGGTTGCTGTCGAGGATGGCCTGCGATTGGGTGCCCCCAACCGTGCCGATGGTAATCAGCGCGCCACTGGCCGGCACGCTGCCGTCATCCCAGTTGCCGCCGGTGCTCCAGAGGCCGCCGTCTCCTGCCGCACCGGTGAAGATATTGGCCCCTTGCGCCTGTGCGCAAAGCAGGCCCGTCGCGACAAATACAGCCAGAACAGAAACTCTCCTCATGGGAAACTCCTTTGGTGTGGGTTACGAACGAACAAAGTTACACAAGAACTACCTCTCCTATACGGCAACTGCCACTTCTGACTTACCACTTATCGGACGAACTGCTTTCTGCCGGGCGCACCGACTGTACGCCCGCTGCAAGTACATATGACAGTATAACGCGCCCCGACGGATGGTCAAGCACTATTTCCTCTTGTAGGTCGTCCCGCGCCAGGTGACCTTTGAGCCCCTCTTGAGGCGCGACAGCGACTGGACAAGGACGATCATCGCCATCAGGCACCCCAGAGGGTAGGTCCATGTTACCCATCGCGGCGTGCCGACCATCTTGTAGAAACGGTAGATGACCGATAGCTGAAGGGCCACGCCGGCCAGCCCCACCAGGCCGCAGGCAAGCCACCATCCCGCCGGCGCCGCCCCGGTCCACGCCAGCGACAGCCCCAGCGCGGCCGCCACGTATGGCAGCCATCCCATCACCGCCATCACAACCAGCGAGATGGTCAGGCGCTTGAGCGTGCCGAACGTGCCGTAGAAGATCCTGCTCCAGCCGCGCATCGTCGAGCGGCAGCCGTAGTACATCCGGCAGATGTAGAGGCCCATGGCGCGGACGACGCGGACGTTCAGGCCTCGCTCTTTGACCATTCGCGCCATGTCCATGTCCTCGTTGAGGGACATGCGGACCGCCTCATGCGTGCCGATGGCGTTGTAGGCCGAGCGCCGGATCATCATGAACGCGCCGTTGGCGTAGGCGTTCTGGTGGCGGGGGCTGTTAACCTTCTGGGGGTTGAACCAGATCATGAGCACGCCGCCGCAGACCGGCTGGATCACGTTCTCCCAGAAGCCCTTCATTTCCAGCGTCGGCAGTATGGAGAATATGTCCGCCCCCATGTCTGTGGCGCACTGGACGGCCACGGAGAGCGTCCGCCGCGAGACCTGGCGGGCGTCGGCGTCGATCATGACGATCCACTCGCCGTCGGACTGCGCGATGGCCGTCTGCATGGCGTTGTTCTTGCCGCACCAGCCTTCGGGGAGGCGCTCGACTTTCATCAGGCGCAGGCGCGGGTTCTCGGCGGCGATGCGGGCGAGTATCTCCGGCGTGCGGTCGGTGCTGCGGTCGTCGCAGGCGATCAGCTCGTAGTTGGGATAGTCCTGGTCCAGCAGCGACCGGATGCACGGCTCGATGGCGATTTGCTCATCCTTGGCGGCGACGACGACCGAGACCCGCGGCGGGTCGGCCGGCGGGCCGGGGCTGTCGGCCGTGAGCGCGAAGCCGTGGCGGCATTCGGAAGTGAGGAGCAAGTGCCGCGTGATCCACACGACGGCCGGGAGGCACGCCAGCACCGTCAGGATGGCTGCGAGGATGGTCACCAGCGCCTTCCCACCTCACGCCTGCTTGAGCCGCTGGGAACGGTCGAGGCTCAGGAACAGCTCCACCTCGCCCACGTCGATCTTGAGCCGGCTGGCGATCTCGACGGCGTCCATCCCCGTCCGGCCCAGCCGCGCCACTTCCGCGCCGAGGGCCTGGCCGATCTTGAGCGTCCGCTTGCCCCTGAGCTGCGGCGAATCCTGCCGGTACTCGCGCTCGACGAGTTCCCGGATTTCGGCGATCTTTACATCCGCCTCGGCCAGGGCCTTGCGAAGCTCGTCGAGCTTGGCGTCGAACTTCGCGTCGAGCTGGCCGGCCAGGCGCTCCAGTTGCTCCATAAGCTCGCGCACGTCGTCGCTGATGCCGCCCGCGCCGGCGGAATCGCCGGATGGCCGGCCGGGCCTGCCGTCGGCGGCTCGCCTCCTGGTGAAAGTGAGCATGCCCAGCACGACCGCCGCGGCGGCCGTCAGCATCGAGGCGCAGATTCCCACGATCTCCCACTCGCTCATGCGCGCCTCCCCCCGCGCCATGCGGCCTGGGCCTCGGCCATCACTTCCCGCGCCGACACGTGATGCGCATCGGCGGCGGCCGCGCAGTCGGAGAACTCCGGCGCGGCCGTCATCACCTCGTCGCCAAGCCGGCCGACCTTGACGCGCACCGGGCCGTAGCGCGTCTGGACCGTATCGAACTGGCGGGCGAGCTTGGCGCGGCTGCACACGCGCCGGCGGATGCCGAAGGTCGTGGTCTGGGCGAACATGATCCGCTGCGCCGCGTCGGCGTCGCACTCCAGGCACAGGGCCGAGAGCATCCACGCGGGGCGGGACTTCTTCATCACGATCGGCGCGGCCCATGCGTCCACGCACCCGGCCGACAGGAGCTTGTCGATCGTCGCGCCGAGGACCTCGCCCGTCGCGTCGTCGATGTTGGCCGAAAGCTCGACGACGGTGTCCGCCGTGCCCACCTCGGCGTCCGCGCCGATGAAGACCCTCAGCAGGTTGGGCAGCTTTCCGCCGGTCCGCGAGCCGGCCCCGTAGCCGACGGCCGTGAGGTCCATCGCGGGCATTGGGCCGTAGCCCTCGGTCAGCGTGCTGAAGACAGCGGCGGCGGTAGGCGTCGTGGCCTCGCCCACGATCTCGCCGGCGCAGGTCTTGGCGCCCTTGAGCAGTTCCGCGACGGCCGGCGGCGGCACCGGCATCAGGCCGTGCTCGCACTGGACCGTGCCGCTGCCAAGCGGCATTGGCGAGCAGAGCACGCGCTCGACCTTCAGAAGCTCCATCGCGACGCACGCGCCGACGACGTCCGCGATGCTGTCTATCGCGCCGACCTCGTGGAAGTGGACCTCGTCGTAGCTGACCTGGTGGACCTTCGCCTCGGCCTCGGCCAGGCGCTTGAAGATTCGCCCGGCGCGATCGGCGGCGCGGGCCGGCAGTGAGGCAGATTCGATGATCGTAAGTACGTCGCTGATGTGCCTGTGGGCCTGGTCGCCGGCGACATCCTTCACGGTGAACTTCGTGCCGACGATGCCGCCGCGATTGACCTTCTCGCGCTTGACGGCCAGGCCCGCGACGCCCAGCCGCGACAGCGCCGCCTTGAGGGCCTCGAAGTCCGCGCCGGCGTCCACCAGTGCGCCGACGATCATGTCGCCGCCCGCCCCGGCAAAGCAGTCGAAGTAGGCTATGGTCATCGAATGTCCCTCGGCCGCCTGGGCCGCAGGCAGGCAGTGTAGATGGCGTCGCGGCGGATTGCAAGGTCGCGCGCCGCGAGCGCTGAAGGGCGCCGAAGCGCTTGCAGTTCCGCGGCCAGGGCGTATCATTGTCGCCGGGCTGGATCGGATTTGCAGCCTGGAGCGATGCGTGGCAAAGCCTTTGACAAGAAATGCCAGGAAGAACGCCGGACGGCGGCTGGCGATTGACGCGGCGCGGCTGTGCGAGGCCGGCAACTGCGAGGAAATCCTCGTGCTGGACCTGCGGGGCGTCAGCCCGGTGACGGACTACTTCGTCATCGCCACGGGCACCAGCGACCGGCAGATGCGGTCTGTGGCGGATGACATCATCGCGCACGGGCGTGACATCGGCCAGAAGGTCTACCACGTCGCCGGCATCCAGCGGGGCGACTGGATCGTGCTGGATTTCGTGGACGTGGTGGTCCACCTGTTCGACCTCGAGCACAGGCGCTACTACGACCTGGAGCTGATCTGGGGCGGCTCGCCGAGGGTTCGGTGGCGGAAGCGAAGAACGGCAAAGGAGAATATTCAATAGTCAATGTTCAATGCTCAATGCTCAAGTAGCCCGGAACAGGTCGCTGCACTTGAGAGTTTGCTGATTGAATATTGAATATTCTTGTCACCCCGGATTCCCGGATAGCGACATGAATATCCGCAGCATCCTTGAAGAACGAATCACCAAGGCCCTGGCCGCCGCGGGCGCGCCTGCCGGCTCGCCGGCCATGGTCGCGCCGTCGGGCAAGCCGCAATTCGGCGACTACCAGGCCAACGGCGCGATGTCGGCCGCCAAGCGCATCAAGGCCAACCCGCGCCAGCTTGCGCAGAAGGTGGTCGAACTGCTGTCGGGCGGTCCCGGCGCGCCGGGATGCGACCTGTCTGACATGGCCGCAAAGGTGGAGGTCGCCGGGCCGGGGTTCATCAACATCCACCTCAAGGCCGAATGGCTCGCCTCGCGCCTGAACGAAATCCTCGCCCGGGCCGCCGCCGGCGATGACAAGCTGGGCGTGGACCAGGCCTCGCCTCCGCAGACCGTCGTGGTCGATTACTCCGCGCCGAACCTGGCCAAGGAGATGCACGTCGGCCACCTGCGGAGCACTATCATCGGCGACGCCTTGGCTCGCGTGCTGGATTTCCAGGGGCATAAGGTCATCCGGCAGAATCACGTCGGCGATTGGGGAACGCAGTTCGGGATGCTCCTACAGTACATGATGGAGCGAACCGGCTATGTTCCGGACCAAGCGGTAGGGCCCCTCAGCATGCTAGCGGATTTGGAGGAGTTCTACAGAAGAGCCAAAGCCCTCTATGACGAGGATCAGGAATTCGCGGCCAGAGCGAGGGAATGCGTCGTCAAGCTGCAGAGAGGGGATCACGCCACAAAGACAGCATGGCTGTGGTTTGTGGTTGAGTCTATGGAGCACGTAGATGCCGTCTACAAGAGACTCGGCGTCGGACTAGCTCGAGAGCACCTTCGAGGAGAAAGCCAATACAACGAGGATCTTCGCCACGTCATCTTCGATCTTCAAAAAGCAGGGCTGCTCGAAGAGTCCCAAGATGCGATGGTTGTCTTCCCGGACAGGAACGAGTTCAAGGGCAAGGACGGCGAGCCGCTGCCGTTCATCGTCCAGAAGTCCGATGAAGGATATCTCTACGCCACGACGGACCTGGCGGCCATTCGATATCGCGTCGCGACGCTGCACGCCGACCGGGTTCTCTACGTGGTCGATGCCCGGCAGTCGCTTCACTTCAAGATGCTCTTTGCGGTGGCGGCGAAGGCCGGCTTTGCTACCAAGCCCGGCCCGGAAGATGGGCTGGTGCAGTTGGAGCACATCGCCTTCGGGACGATGATGGGCGCGGACGGCAAGCCTTTCAAGACACGCACGGGCGGCACGGTCAAGCTGATGGACCTTTTGGACGAGGCCGTCGCCAAGGCCCGCGAGCTTGTGGAGGCAAAGAACGCCGAGGACGCCGCCAAGGACCCGTCCAAGCGGCTGACTGATGAGCAGAAGAAGGACATCGCCGAGGCCGTCGGCATCGGGGCGGTCAAGTACGCGGACCTGTCGCAGAACCGCACGAGCGACTACGTCTTCTCCTGGGACAAGATGCTCGCCCTCGACGGGAACACCGCGCCGTACATGCAGTACGCATACGCCCGCATCCGCAGCATCTTTCGTAAGGGAGAGGCAGTCGCGAGCGGCCAATCCGCAATCCGCAATCCGCAATCCGCAATCTCTCTGGCTGACCCAGCGGAACGTTCCCTCGCGGTGAAACTCCTCCAGTTCCCCGAAGCCGTCGCGACGGTGGCGTCGGAGTGCCTGCCCAACGTCCTGTGCGCGTACCTGTACGACCTGGCCGGCACGTTCACGACGTTCTACGAGACCTGCCCCGTCCTCAAGAGCGACGAGCCGACCCGCTCCAGCCGGCTGGCCCTGTGCGACCTGACGGCCCGCGTCATCAGGACCGGCCTGGACCTGCTGGGGATACGGACGATCGAGCAGATGTAACGACGAAGGCAGAAGGCAGAATGCAGAAGGCAGAGTGCAAAATGACGAAGTGAACGGTGTGGGCCGGGTCCTTTGCTTCTGCATTTTGCCATTGCCTTCCCCCGCCCCGCGACGTAGCTTGGTGTCGTATACTATCCATCACCATAGGACCTGTTGTTTCCGGCTATCTGGGGTTTGAGGCAGGAAAGGACAAGCTATGGCTTCCTCACGATTCGAGCCTCGCGGCATGGTCATGTTCTGCGCGGCCGCGTTTGCGGCGCTGGCGGCGCTGCCAACGGCGGCGGCCGCGGAGCCGCTGGCCATCCGCTCGCACACGCTCCGCGTCGAGATCGACGGGCGCGTGGCCACCACCGTCATGGAGCAGGTCTACGTCAACTACACGGACAGCGAGCAGCAGGCGACGTTCGGCTTCCGCCTGCCGCCCGAGGCGGCCGTCACGGACCTGGCCCTTTGGGTCGACGGCCTCCGCACGCCCGCCGAGCTGCACCCGCGCCTGTCGGCTGAACGCATCTTCCGCGAGATCGTCAACCGCAAGCGCGACCCGGCCCTGCTGACCGACCAGGGCAACGGGTTGTGGAACCTCCAGGTCTTCCCGGTCCCGCGCCGGGCCACGCAGAAGGTGCAGGTCATCTGCACGCAGCTCCTGCGGGCAAAGGACGGACAGGTGGTCTACGAGGCCCCGCGCGGGCTGGAGGGCGCGGCGCTCGGCTCGGCGCAGGAGGTCGACTTCACGGCCGTCGTCCGCGCGCCCGGCGGCGTCAAGGACCTCAAGGCCGGCAAGCACTCCCTGGGCGTGCAGCGGAAGGACGGGGCCTTCACGGTCGGATTCCGGGATGACAACGTCGACCTGTCGCAGCCGATCAGCTTCTCGTTCACGCCGGGCTCGTCCCAGGGCGAAACGCTGGTCTACGCGCCGGACAAGGAGGACGCCTGGTTCACGGCCGTCCTGCCTACGCCCAAGTTCATCTCCGACCGCACGTCGCAGCCGCGGAGCTTCGCCATCGTGCTGGACGCCTCGGAGTCGATGACCGACAACCGGTTCCCGATCGCCCAGGACGCCGCCGACCAGTGCCTGGACAAGCTCTCGGAGGCGGACCAGTTCGCGGTCGTCGCGGTCAGCTCTGACGTGGCGCTGTGGAAGGACAAGCTCGTCCCGGCCGACAAGGCCAACATCGAGGCGGCCCGCAAGTTCATCGGCGAGATGAAGCGCGGCGGCGGGACTGACCTGGCGGCCGCACTCCGCGCCGCGGCGAGCTTCAGCGCCGGTGGGGAGCGGAGGCTAGTTGTACAGCGCAACTAAAGCCGGCGGTTCAATGATAACTGCTTGTCAACATTTGACTTACAAACAGCAAGGCTGCGGCATGAGCGTGCTTGGGCGGCTCGGCCGCCAAACGGCCGCCCAACAAGCACTTGGGCGTTTCTTGTCGCCGACCAAGTTGCGCTGTACTGCTAGAGGCCGTGATCCTCACCGACGACCAGGACCGCGTGGGCCTCAAGGGCGGCATCGCCGAGGAGATCACCGCGCCGGTCAAGGGGCCATCGACCCAGCCGGCGACGGCCGTGTGCCTGGCCCTGCCGGCCTGGCGCGGCCGGAGGATGAGGCGTTCAAGGCGCTGTTGGGCGCGATCAAGTGAACTGGGGACTGTCCCGCCGTTTGGGACTGTCCCCTGTTGCTCGCGCGAACAAACAACTGGGGACAGTCCCAAACGGCGGGACAGTCCCCAGCCGGATGCACTGAACCACGGAGAAACCACTCCTGGACAATCGCCGCAAGATTCCCTTCCTGGCGGTGGCGCTGTGCGCGGCGGCGCTGGCGTCATGCCAGAAGCCGCCTGGGGCCATCGTCGAGCTGCGCCGATCGCCAGACTGCGGCGAGCGCGGACAAGCCGCCACCGCGCCGGCCTATGGCAGGCCGCTGGTGTTCATCCAGGCCGGCGATCCGCAGATCGGCGGGTGGACCACCATCGCGGACACCAAAGGCCGGCTGGTCAAGCTGGCCCACATCTGCAACGAGATACGGCCGGCGTTCGTCGTGATCGTCGGCGACCTGGTGAACGACGGCCCGCACGCGGCGGAGCTTGCCGCGTTCGACGAGGCGCTGGCGGAATTCCGCGTGCCGGTGAAGCTCATCCCCGGCAACCACGACGACCTGGCGACCTTCCGCCGCAAGTACGGCAAGGACTGGCACGCCTTCACGCAGGACAACTGCGAGTTCGTGTGCGTGAACTCCAACCTGTGGGCGCACCTGGGCGCGTCGGATGAGACACGCAAGGATGTGGCCAGCCAGTGGGCGTTCATGGAGCAGGCCATGGCCGAGGCCCGCAGGCAGGGGCGCTCGCACATCTTCCTGGTAATGCACCACCCGCCCGAGCTTGTGCCGCTGGCGCTCAAGCGGCTGGACGGGCTGACAGCCAGGTACAACGTCGATGCGGTCCTCTGCGGGCACATCCACAGGACGACCGAGCACCATCACAGGGGCCGGCCGGTCTTCACGGTGGCCGGCACGGGCTGGGCGGGCGACAAGCGGGGCTTCGGCTACCGGCTGTTCAAGGTCTATCCCGACCGGATCGAGCAGGAATACCTGACGCTGGATGCGCCGATTGACAAGGCCCGCCTTGGGCTGGCCAGCCAAGCGACCAAGCCGGCGGCGCAATCGGCGCGATAGCACGTTGGATCGCACCAGGCGCAGAAGGTAAAATGCCTTGCCGATGCGAGCCAAGGGAAATTCAATGACAAGGCGGCTGCTTGCGGCGATTGTGATGTTGACGGCGGCGACGGCCGCCATAGCACAGGGGCCGCTTCCCAAACCTTTCTCCGAATTTCCGGGCCTGGGGCGAGAATGGCTCGACTCGTCGCGGGTCGTCAGTTCCCACACGCAGGTGACGGCCGGGCAGACGTTCGACGTTGCGCTCGACCTGCGCCTTGCGAAGGGCTGGGCCTACGACAGCCCCGATCCCGGCAAGGTGGGCCTGCCGGCCGGGCTGAAGGTGGATGCGGGCAAGCTCGTCGTCGGCGAACCGCTATGGCCCGCCGACAAGCCCGTAGTGACTCCGGTGGGCAACGAGTCCATCGTCACCAACGCCTATGAGGGCCGGGTGATCGTGTACGTTCCGGTCACCGTGCCGCCCGGCACGCCGGCGGGCGATTACACCATCTCTCTGACGCCGACGGGCCAGGTCTGCACGACCGGCAAAGGCGGCCAGTGCATCCCTCTTGAGGGGCCCAACAGGCTGACCGAGTCGGTGACGGTGAAGGTCGACGATGCGCTCGTCTCGGACCCCCGATGGAGCGAGGAAAAAGAACTCTCCGGCGGCCTGGCCACGGCCGTCACGGCGGAGCAGCTCAAGCGGAGCCACGCCCAGAAGCCAACCACGCTTACCACGACCGGCGTGGGCGGGCCGGAGCCGATCCGCCTGCACGGCATCTTCAGCAAGGAAGACCTCTTCAGGGCCTTGGACGGGGTCCGCCCGCCCGGCCGCGACTACACCGTACCGGCCGCGCTGGCCCTGGCGCTTCTGGCCGGGCTGATATTGAACATCATGCCGTGCGTCCTGCCGGTCATCCCGCTGAAGGTGCTGAGCATCGCGCAGATGGCGGGCCAGTCGCGATGGCAGTTCGTGAAGCTCAGCCTGGCGTTCATCGCGGGCATCATGCTCTTCTTCGCGGGCCTGGCCGCCGTGAACGTCATCGTCCACGAGGCCACGCGCCAGGCGCTGAACTGGGGTGAGCACTTCCAGAGCACGGGCTTTCGCATCGCGATGGCGATGGTGATCGTGGCCGTCGCGGCGAACCTGTTCGGCGTGTTCAACATCATCGTCCCGGCCCGGATCGCCTCGCTCGGCGACGAGGGCCGCGTTGACGGCGGCGCGGCCGCCGGCCACGGCGTGCTCTCGGCCGTCGGCGGGGGCCTGCTGACGGCGATACTCTCAACGCCGTGCAGCTTCGGCTACCTGACGACGGCCTTCGCGTGGGCGCAGGCCCAGACGCTGTGGCTTGGCTCCGCGGCCATACTGGTGATCGGCGTCGGCATGGCGCTGCCATACCTCGTCCTGATGGCGTTTCCCGGCCTGGTTTCCCACCTGCCGCGGCCGGGGAGGTGGATGGAGCTGTTCAAGCAGGCGATGGGATTCGTCATGGTGCTGGTGGCCGTCTGGCTCATCGGGACGGTCGGCGAGAGCACCTACGGCGCCTGGGTCGCCGCGTACGGGACGGTGTTTGCGTTCTGCCTGTGGGTCTGGGGCACGTGGGTGCGCTACGACGCGCCGCTAGGACGCAAGCTAGCGGTGCGAGGCGGGGCGGCGCTGCTGGCGGTGGCGGCCGGGCTTTGGATGCTCCAGCCGCCCAAGCCGCTGGCGGTCCATTTCGAGCCGTTCGACGAGGCGAAGATCGCCCAGTATCGCGCGGAGGGCAAGATCGTCCTGGTGGACTTCACCGCCAACTGGTGCCTGACCTGCAAGACGGTCGAGGAGCTTGTCTACAACGATCCCTCGGTCGCCGCGAAGCTCAAGGACCACAAGCCCGAAGTGGTGGCGATGAAGGGCGACATCACGACGCGGGATCTGCCGGCCAACAAGATGCTCTTCGACGAGCTCAAGGAGCCGGGCGTGCCCGTCAGCGTCGTCTTCCCGCCGACGGGCGGGGGCGGGCCGCAGCGCCAATGAGCGTACGGGCCGACGGAAGGGAAGACGGGCGGACAGGAGGACGGGAGGACTGGAGGACGCGAGGACCGGAGGAAACGAACTGGCGGAAGGTCCTCCTCCTTTCCTCCCGTCTTCCCCTCCTCCCTTCTCTCTTCTCTCTTGCCTCTTCGTTTTTCCCCTCTTCCCTCTTCCCTCTTCGTTTTTCCTCTTGGCGCAGACTGCTATGCGCGTAAAGTAGTGGCGCGTTTCGCATAGTGGAGTGAGTCATCTCGGTTATCGAAAGCTGGTTTCCTATGACCAAGCGATCCGGCGGTTACCCGTTGACACTATCCGTGACCATCCTTGCAACCGGCGCCGTGCTCGCCTGGGCGGGTCTGGCGGCCGGCCAGGATGCGCCGGTGTCCATGCCGGCATCGTTGCCGGGCGTCACGCAGCCGGCGAGCGAGCCGGCCAAGCCGATTGTCGAAGTGTCGCTGCACAACGAGGCCCAGACGGCTCCTGCCACGCAGCCCGCTGACACCGCCGTCGCGAAAGAGCCAATCCCTTCCCCGCCGGCCGCTACTGAGCCCGATAAAGTGCCCTCGACCGGGGCGGCGGCCACGGGGCCGGCCGTTCAGCCGTCCGTGGCTCTGGCCGTGAAGCTGTGGCAGCAAGTCCGCCGCGCCGACGCCGGCTCCAGCGACCTGGCCGATGCGCAAAGGGAACTGGCGGAAGCGATCAAAGGGCTCTCCGCGGACCAGCGTCTGGCAGCGGCAGCCGCCTTGATGGATGACAGGGCCGACGAGGGCGCCAACGCCGTGGCGCTGGGCCTCTTCGGCCGCGACGCCCTCAGCGTCGAGCAGATGCGGAAGATCATGTTCGACCCCGCCCGCACGCAGCAGCAGCGGGTGCTCCTGATTACGTGCTACGGCCTGCTCCCCAGGCGCGGTCCCGCGGAGGGACAGGCCCAGACCGATGGACTGTCGGACGGCGTGCGGCGGGGCATGATCGACCTGCTGGCCGAGCGGATCGAGGCCCTCAGCGAACCAGGCGCCGCCGAGGCCGACAATTACACCGAGCAGCGGCTGGTAATCAACCTCTGCCAGCCGGCGCTGTGCGCCCTCGCGGCGAAGGCGGTGCCCGAGACTTCCGGCGCGGGGCTGGCCGGCGCGATGGAGAAGTTCGTGCAGGCCCGGCCGTCGGGCGCGCTTGCCTCGGCCATGAAGGGCTGGCTGGCGGTCCGCACGGCCGGCGCGACGCAGCCCGCCGCCGACGTGCCTTCGGCGATGGCGGCGCTGGGCCACTGGGACGCGATGGCGAGGTGGCGGGCCGCCGCATTCCTGGCCCAGCAGATGGAGAAGGACGCCAAGGTCGCGGACAAGGTCTTGCCGGCCCTTGACGACCCTCGCGACGAGGTCCGCGCGGCCGCGGCCATGAGCTTTGCCTTCGCCCGCACCGCCGCGCCCGGCAACCAGCCGCAGCGCGTCCTGACCAAACTCACCGACATGCTCTGCCAGGACCGCGGCGTGGTGGCTCAGGCGGCCGCGGCCGAGGCGCTGATGGCGCGGGCCGACGCCGCGACCATCGACCCGCTGCTTAAGATGTTCGAGTCCCGGAAGCTTGGCCCGCGGAGGGCCAACTGGCTGCTGGTCGTGCTGGCGCGCCTCGCGCCGCGCGGCACGGACCAGCAGCGCCAGGCCATCCTCGCGGCGGCCGTCAGCGAGTTCGCCCAGGCCCCGCGCGGCGCGCTGGAGGCCATCGGCGCAATCGGGCCAGAGGCGGCCTCGGCCAAGGAGGCAGTGGCGGCCTACCGCGAGACCGCGTCGCGCCAGGACCGGCTGTTCATCGACGGCCACGTCCTGCCGGCCATCAACTACAAGCCCAAGAATTAGCGCCATCGGGATTTGCAGAGCGACCGCACGGCTGTGAATAGCAGGACGGGAGGACGGGAGGAGGGGAGGATGGACTTGCCAATCTCACGCACCTGTCTTCCTTCCTCCGATCCTCCTGTCCTCCCTTCTTCCCCTCCTCCCGTCCGTTCGTCATCCTCCGCACTTGGGACGCTAACCGCTAGTCTCAGTCCCCGCGTCTCTGTAGAATGGCGCGGATGGACCAGAAGTACATCCGTAATTTCAGCATCATCGCCCACATTGACCACGGCAAGAGCAGCCTCGCCGACCGGATGCTGCTGCGCGCCGGTGCGATCACGCCTCGCGAGTTCAAGGACCAGATCCTCGACGACATGGACCTGGAGCGCGAGCGCGGCATCACGATCAAGGCCTCGGCCGTCACCATTTTTCACGAGCTTGGCGGGCAGAAGTACATGCTCAACCTGATCGACACGCCCGGCCACGTCGACTTCCACTACGAGGTCAGCCGGTCGCTGGCGGCGTGCGAGGGGGCGATACTGGTGGTCGACGCGACGCAGGGCGTGGAGGCCCAGACGGTCGCCAACGCACACCTGGCCAGGAGGAACAACCTGGCCATAGTGCCTGTGGTCAACAAGATCGACATGGCCGCCGCCAGGCCAGAGGACGTGGCGATGCAGGTCGAACACCTGCTGGGCACGCCGGCCGAGGACTGCATCTTCGCATCCGCCAAGACGGGCGAGGGGACCGACGACATACTTGCGGCCGTCATCGAGCAGCTTCCGCCGCCCGCCGGCAGCGTCGAGGGCGAGACGAAGGTCCTCATCTTCGACAGCAAGTACGACGACTATCGCGGCGTGGTCGTCTACGTCCGAGTGTTCGACGGCCACCTCCGCGTGGGCGAGAAGATCAGGATGATGGGCACGGGCGAGGTCTGGCAGATCACCGAGCTGGACAAGTTCATGCCCAATCGCGTGCAGGTCAAGGAGCTGGAGGCCGGCGACGTCGGCTGCTGCATCGCCAACATCCGCACGATCTCGTCGGTCCACGTCGGCGACACGATTACGCTGGCAAACCGCCCCGCCGCCGTCGCGCTTCCGGGCTATCGCCCGCCGCAGCAGATGGTCTTCTGCGACTTCTACCCCGGCCCGACGACGCAGTTCCCGCAGCTACGCGATGCGCTGGAGAAGCTCCAACTCAACGACGCGGCACTGACGTTCCAGGCGATCAACTCCGAGGCCCTGGGCTTCGGCTTCCGGTGCGGCTTTCTGGGCATGCTGCACATGGACATCATCCAGGAGCGGCTGGAGCGCGAGCACAACGTCGAGGTCGTCCAGACCGCGCCGACCGTGCCGTACCAGGTGCTCAAGAACGACGGGACGGTGGTCGAGGTCGATTCGGCCGGCGAGCTGCCCGAGCCGAACTACATCGAGGAAATCCGCGAGCCCATCGTCAACGTCGACCTGATCGTGCCGGCCGAGTCCATCGGCGCGATGATGACGCTGGCCGAGGAGCGCAGGGCTATCTACAAGAAGACCGACTACCTCTCCAGCGACCGCGTCATCATCAACTACGAGTTCCCGCTGGCGGAGGTGATCTACGACTTCTACGACAAGCTCAAATCGGCCACCCGCGGCTACGGCACGATGGACTACGAGATGATCGGCTTCCGGCCCAACGACCTGGTGAAGATGGACATCCTGGTCAACAACAACAAGGTGGACGCGCTGTCTGTGATCGTCCACCGCACCAAGGCCGAGGCTCGCGGGCGGGCGATCATCACCAGGCTCCGCAAGGAAATCCCGCGCCACCTGTTCGAGGTGCCGCTCCAGGCGGCCATCGGGTCGCGCGTCATCGCACGCGAGACGATCAAGGCGGTGGGCAAGAACGTTACGGCCAAGTGCTACGGCGGCGACGTCACCCGCAAGCGCAAGCTGCTGGAAAAGCAGAAGGAAGGCAAGAAGCGGATGAAGATGGTCGGCAACGTGGAGATCCCGCAGAAGGCGTTCCTGGCGGTGCTGGAGGCGGGAGAGTGATTGTCGATTGGCGATTTGCGATTGATGATTGGACGGCGCGCGAAGCCATGAATTCAATCAGCCTGCGTCGGGCGGCGAAACGGGACGTCGGCGGCATCGTCGAGATCGAGGAGACCTGTTTCGACAGCGTCCACGAGCGGTTCAATCGCAGGCAGATTCGACGGCTGGTCGCGAATCCCCGGGTAATAGTGCTGGTGGCCGTCGAGAAGAGGGGCGGGCGGATTGCGGGATGGGGGGCTGGCCTGACCCGTTTGAATCGCCAATTGTCAATTGCCAATCGCAAATCGGTTACTGGCCGTGTCTATGCCCTTGGCGTTCTGCCGGCTTCGCAAGGGCGGGGCGTTGGGCGATTGCTGATGGAGCGGATCATCGCCGAGTTGAGGAATCGCGGGGCGGGCCGAATCTTCCTGGAAGTCCGCGCCGACAACGCGCCGGCCATCGCGCTCTATCGCAAGCTCGGATTTACCGAACTGGGGACAGTCAAAGATTACTACTCAAAGGGCCGGCACGCGATGAAGATGGTCATTGCGCCGGCCGGTTCGCGCGTCGGCGGATGATGACGTGCATGATTACGCCGGGGATGAGAAAGACCAGTCCCAGGCCAAACATGGGGACGCCCAGAATCAGGCTGAGGATACAGAGGAGCTTTGCTGCCCCGGCCTCGTCGTGGCTCCCTTCGCCGTACGCGCTGACGCCCACGACCACGGACACCACGGCGCCAAGTAAGCCCAGTATCCCCAGTCCTGTGAGTATGCCTCCAAGGATGAGGAAGGTTGTTCGGGCAGTCTTCATCGTGCCATTCGCCGCTCGTCCAAGGCCTCAGGCCTCCGCACGCGCCCGGGAGTAATCCCTGGCGACCCTGAAGAAGTTCCTCAGCAGCTTCAGCCCATCCGTGTACGTCTTGGGCGAGGCCTCCGGGTGGAACTGCGTTCCGTAGACCGGCCGGTCGCGGTGGACGTAGGCCTGCACGCGGCACTCATCCGTGCTGGCCAGCAGGACCAGCTCCGGCGAGAGCTTCTTGACCTCCCAGAAGTGGTACTCCTGAACGCGGATGACCTTGGGAAGGCCCGCGAAGATCGGGTCGCGCCGCACGATCCGCACCGGATACACGCCCCATTCCTTGAAGTGGCCGGGCGAGTAGGGCGATGGATCGTGCTCGCCGGGACGCAGCCGCCTGATCGGCCCGAGCGTGCAGCCGAAGAAGTGCGCCAGTATCTGGTGCCCGCCGCAGAAGCCGATCTGCGCCACATCGCAGTCGAGAACCGCCTGCCGGTACGGCCGCCACTGGAGGACGTCGTACTTGGAGTAGAGCGTGCCCGACCCGCTGTGGCATATCGCCCACGGCCGCATGTCCGCCAGCGCCTTGGCGCTGACCTGCTTGTAGTGGATCACCAGGCACGAATCGCCGGAGAGCTTCTCCAGCAAGAGCTTGGTCGCGAACCAGCCGGTACCAGCGCGATATCTCTTGGCGGTCTCCGTGACGACGTACAGAATCATGCACTCTCCTCGATTGCCTTCGGCTTGCGCCGATTGTATTCGGTCCTCGCCGGGGTTACTATCCTTCGCTGCCGGTCACCTGGCCCAAAGAAAGGAAAGCGCGAATGCCGACAGTGAAGGTCGTCCGCAAGGCCGACGCCATCATCGTCTCCAACGAATACTGGGAGGTCCGCCACAATCTCAAGGCCGGCGGTTGCTGGGACTCGATCAAGTTCGCCCACGGCAGCGGCAGGAACATGCTTGTAGCGCCGGTCAGCTCGCGCATCCGCTGCCTGGAGCCGCACCCGACAAGCGACAACAGCAGCCCGTACTTCTATGAGGAGAAGAACGAGCCGAATCCCCGGGTCAGCATCGAGGAGACGGTCGCGGGGCCGGCCGTCATCGCCGAGGGGCGGTATCAGCTCAAGTCCGACCCGCCCAAGGGCGCGGATGTGCCGCGCGAGCTGCCCATCCGCTATCGCCGCCGGTACGAGTACCGCGATTGGGGCCTGGTGGCCTGCGAGCTTGAGATCATCTGCGAGCAGGAGCGCAAGGACGTGGTCGAGGTGGTGGCGGCCGACATCTGCCTCCGGCCGGGCATGACCGATGCCCTGGTCCGCGAGCACCCGACTGTGGCCGGGTTCTCCGACATGGTCGGCATGGGCAAATGGTTCTCGCTGGGCGGGGCCGGCAGATGCCCGGCGTACAACAACCGGTTCGTGCCTATCCACATCTGCTGCTTCGAGAAGGGCGTTGAGGGCCTGGAGTTCATGCCCGCCAGCGACCTGTCGCAGTGGGACACGGGCCTCTGCCCGCAGGCGGGGATGGGCTACTACGCCGTCGGGGCGGCGTGGGAAGACCCCGCGCGGACGCTCATCAGCATCTCGCCATACTGCGTCGCCTACCGCCGCAACACGACGACGCTGGCCGGCACTCACAAGCTCAAGTACTACATCGGCCTGCCGTTCATCAAGGACGCCGCCACCGTCTCCTCGCCGTACTTCCACGCCGGCGTCGACAGCCGCTGGCCGTCGGACGCGGGCCTGGAGCGCCTGGCCCGCGCGGGCGTGCGGCTCCTGCGGTTCCACAACGACTACCGCGAGGACGGCCCGTTCTGGCACGACGGCCAGTACCCGCCTTACGACGAAAAGGGCATGGCCGAGCTTCGCCGGATCATCGCCACCGCGCACCGCCTTGGCATGAAGATCGTGCCGTACATCTCGGTCAAGGAGTTCCATCCCGCCGCGCCGGACTTCGCGCCGAACCAGAAGGCCTGGCAGAAGGAACAAGGGCCGCACTTCCGCGAGGTCCACACGTGGTACGGCAGCGGCGAGTTCGGCCAGCTCATGTGTCTGGAGAGCGGGTGGCTGGAGTTCCGGAAGAAGTCCATCGACATCATCCTGAACGACCTGCCCTGGGACGGCCTGTACTTCGACTGGTGTACGCCGCACCCCTGCACGCACGAGGGCCACGTCGGCGGCGCGCTGCACATCGACCAGGACGCGTTCCTGGACTTCATGTTCTGGTGCCGCAAGCGAGTCGGCCCGCAAGGCATCATCATGAGCCACCTGTCCGGCCTGCCGCAGATCGTCATTGAGAACATG
This sequence comes from Phycisphaerae bacterium, assembly GCA_041946855.1. Lineage (GTDB taxonomy): Bacteria > Planctomycetota > Phycisphaerae > SM23-33 > SM23-33 > JBHGBE01. The sequence goes on from JBHGBE010000055.1 coordinate 19,973, forward strand.
TCGGACATATCCCTCATCTACGAGGACAAGTACGGGCTGTTCCAGCCGTCCAGCCCGCTGGAGTTTCCGCCGCAGTGCCTATTCGTACCGATCTCGCCGCGCCACCTGTGCGGATGGGGCAAACCCGGCGCCGCCGCGCGCCGGTGCGTGATGGTCTGCCTGCTGGAGGGCACCCCGCCCATCCCGGGTCCGCTGGGCATGGGCAACACGGATGACTACCTGGCCGAGTTCGACCTGTTCGGCCAGGAGGACCTGCGCCAGTACAGGTTCTCCCCCGCCTCCGGCGGCGCGGTGAGGACCGGGCGGGACGGCGTGTACGGCGCCTTGTGGTACGCGGCCGGCAAGGGCCTCCTGTACCTGGCGAACCTGTCAGGCAAGGCGGCCAGGGGCGGCGCGCGGTTCGACGCCGGCCTGATTTCGCCAGCCAAAGGCAAGGCCGCGCCGGTACACGTTGAACGAGCCTCGCCAGGCGGAGCTGTAAAGCGGATCAAACTCGGTCCGGCGGCGATCAGGTCCGAAGGCATCCCATATTCGCTGGCGGCCGACACCTCGGCGCTCTTCCGGCTGAAGGCCTGAGCGGCGCGGACGCACAACGTGATGGAGCGCGGCCGCCCCGCGCGGTATAGTTGGGGACATGGCAGGCCAGATCGAGCGCCGCGCCTTAGTTGCCTTCCGCGACGGGCTATTCTTCGCCGCCGTGTTCATCTACACGTGGCTTGAGATCGACCCGCGCCTTCTGCACCACTGCCTGCTGTCTCAATGGGTGTGCCCGACGTTCTCGCTTGCGCCGGGATTCCTCGGGCGTTTCATCAACCACCCCGGCGGCCCGGCCGAATACCTGACCGCCCTTCTGCTCCAGTCGTACTACTTGGCCGCGCTGGGGGCGGGCGTCATCACACTACAAATCGCCCTCGTCTGCCTGCTGACCAGGGCGTATTTCAAGGCGCTCACGGGCGCTGCCGAGAGCGTATTGAGCTATCTGATCGCGATGGCGCTGGTGGCGGTCTACAACGACTACGATCACCTGGCCCCCACGGTGTATTTCCTGGCGGCCCTGGCGGGGACGACGCTGTACGTGAAGGCCGCGCCGCGGAACCTTTTGCTCCGAACGGCCGTGCTGCTGCTCGTGATGGCGGCCGTGTGGTACGTGGCGTCGGGGATGATTGTCCTCTGCGCCTCCCTGTGCGTGGTGTACGACATCTCGCGCAAGGGCCGGCGGGCGCAGGCCATCGCCGGCGTCGTCGCGGTCGCGGCAGTCGCGGCCCTGTACGCCTTCGGCGCAGGTCGCTGGCCGGGCCTGGCAGCGGAGCGCCGCGAGTGGTTCGACTTCGAATGGGCGCTGTGGTGGGTGCTCTGGCGGTGCGTTGTCCTGTTCTTCCCGGTGGCGGCCGTTGTGGCGGCCTTTCGGGAGCAGATCGGGCGAGGCGTGCGCAAGTTTCTGGGTCTGCTCTGGCCGCGTCTTGCCGAGGCGATGGCCCAGCGGCCTTCGCGCCACGATGCCGGCCCGAAGCCCCAGAAGAAACCGTGGGAGCGCCGGTTCGAGTGGGTCGTCAAGACGGCGTTCCTGATGATGGCGGTCGGGGCCGTGTTCCTGGGGGCATCTCACAAGTACGGGCAGCAGCGCCGGGCCGTGCAGATCGACTACTTCGCCACGCGCGGCCAGTGGCGCAATGTCCTGGCGGCCGCGGAAGCACTACCTGAAGGCGAGTACACCTACCTCGTCGCCCACGACGTGAACATGGCGCTGGCGCGGACCGGCCGGCTTGGGGATGACATGTTCAAGTATCCGCAGAAGTTCCCGATGCTCCTGGAGTACAAGAACGTTGCCCTCTGGGCGCACATGTACAAGCTCGCGGACACGTTCCTGGCCCTGGGCCGCATAAACGACGCCGAGCACTGCGCCCACGAGGCGCTGGTCATGTTCGGCCCCCAGCCGGAAATCCTCCAGTTCCTCGCGTTCATCAAGATGGTCAAGTCCCAGCCCGATCAGGCCCGCGTGTTCCTGAACGCATTGAGCTACGACCTGGTCCACGGCGGCTGGGCGAGCGACCGCCTCAGGGAGCTTGCCGATGACCCGTCGCTGTCATCCGACGCCGGCGTTCAGGAGGCGCGGGCGCGGATGCTCCGGTGGGACGACGTGGCGGAGGTCTTCCCGTACAGGGTCAGCGTCACGGAGACCGCCGGCGGCAGGCAGGAGACGGTGTCAACCGTGACCTCCTACGAAACGGTGCTGAGGGATGTGATTCGCCCGGAGGAGGGCGCCCCGCAGACCCAGCCCGGAGAGCCATCGACCAAGCCTGCCGCGCCGGCGACGCGGACGGGCGGGTCGCCCAAGCCGGTTGTCAACCGCCTGGCCTTCGAGTACCTGATGGCGATGCACCTGCTCTACTGGGCGCCGATGGACCCAAGGAACCCCGCCTCCGCGCTGCTGAGGATGGAGGGCCTCGAGCGGTTCATCAACAACATCAGGCTGTGGGACGCGGTGGGATACCGCGAAATCCCGCGGCACTACGAGGAGGCGATCCTGGTCTACGAGGACGAGACCGGCGTCGGCGTGGATCTGGGCAAGCGCCAGATCAGCCCCGGCACGATGGCGCGCTTCGAGAAGTACAAGGAGATGGTGTACCGGCACAGGGGCAATCCGGCGGCGGCATTCCAGGAGATGGCCGCGTCGATGGCGGATACGTTTTTCTTCTACTGGACCTACGGGCCGGGCGTATACAAGTGACACGGCGCGCGAGATACATCCTGGCGACGGTGCTGGCGGCGGCGGTGGTGGCGGCCGGCGTGCTGGCGTGGGCATTGGGCGGGCGGGGCGGCCCAATACGCGATGCAACGGAGGCCGGCAGGCCCGCGCGGATTCATCCCGATTACGCCGGCGTCACGATCCCGCCCAACATCGCGCCGATGAACTTCGTGGTGGACGAGCCTGCCCGCGAGGTCCGCGCGCGCCTCACGGCCGGGCGCGGCGGGGCAATCGAAGTGAAGGGGCGCGATGGCGGCATTGTCATTCCGCCCAGTGCCTGGCGGATGATGCTCGATGCGAACAAGGGCGGCGAACTGTCGATCGACATCTTCGCCCGCGGCCACGACGGCCGGTGGACGCACTTTGACACTGTCCGCAACTTGATCTCGACCGACGCCGTGGACGACGTGCTGGTCTATCGGCTCCTCGACCCGGTGTTCAACATCTGGCAGGACATGGGGATATATCAGCGCGACCTGCGGAGCTTCGACGAGTCGGCGGTCGTCACCAATAGGAACCTGGCGACCGCCTGCATGAACTGCCACACGTTCAACCGCAACAGCCCCGATCCCATGGTGTTGCACTCGCGCCTGGGCAGCGGGCAGTTCCAGGGCCCGGCGATGATACTGGCCCAGGGCGGCAAGGCCGCCAAGATCGACACGCGGCAGGGCGGGGCCTCGTCGCCGGCCTCATACATCGCCTGGCACCCGGGCGGCAGGCTGCTGGCCTTCTCGACTAACAACCTGAAGCAGTTCTTCCACACGACCGGGCCCGACGTGCGGGAAGTGGTCGACCTCAACTCCGACCTCGCGGTCTACTCGCTGGACACGGGCAAGGTCTCCACTACGCCGAAGATCAGCCGGCCGGAGGCGCTCGAGACGTTCCCCATGTGGTCGCCGAAGGGCGATTATCTCTACTTCTGCTCCGCGCCGGCCCTGTGGTGGGACCGGACGGTGCGAATCCCCTACGACAAGTATAAGGACGTCCGCTACAGCGTCATGCGGATCAAGTACGATGCGGCCGCCTACACGTGGGGCGAGGTGGAGACGGTGCTGTCGGCGGCCGACACGAAGCTCAGCGCCAGCGAACTGCGGTTCTCGCCGGATGGGCGGTTCCTGCTGATGTCCATGAGCGACTACGGCAGTTTCCCGATTTACCGGCCTGGCACGGCCATCTGGATAATGGACATGCAGACGAAGAAGGCCCGCCCGGTCGATGAGATCAACAGCGGCCGGTGCGACTCGTGGCACTGCTGGTCGTCCAGCGGCCGGTGGGTCGTCTTCAGCTCGAAGCGCGACAACGGCCTGCTGGCCCGGCCGTACTTCAGCCACGTGGACGAGAAGGGGAACTTCACAAAGCCGTTCGCGCTGCCGCAGGAGGACCCGCGGCACTATGACCGATTCCTCCTGACGTACAACCTGCCCGAGCTTGTCACCGGGCGGGTGACGGTCGGCCGCAAGGCGCTGGAGGACGCGATCAACACGCCGCAGGCCGTGACGGGCGCCACGCCGCGGACGGCCGCATCCGGCCCGGCGCAGTCGTCAGAAGGTCCGTGGAAAGCCAACTGATAGGAGCTTACCGCCTTTCAAGGGCGGCGCGGACGCGCGCCAGCAGATCCTCTTTCCCGTCGACGACCTCCATCTCAATCGCCAGTTGCCACAGGGGCAGGTCCATCTTCGTCATGGCCAGCTTGGCGAAGTCCTTCTGCGTCGTGACAAGCACGTTCGCGCCGCACACCCGCGCCTCCCGGCGGATTCGCTCGACGACCTGCGCGGTGTAGGCGGCGTGGTCATCCAGGGCGAGTGTTCCGGCCAGCGTCGCGCCCATCCGCTCCAGCGTCGAGAAGAAGGCTGCCGGATTTCCCAGCCCGCAGAATGCGAACACCACCCGCGATGAGATCGCCCGCATGTCAACGGCCATCCCGTCGGCGTCGCGCAGCGAGGTGGGGCGATGGACAGCGACGTGGATCGATGCCCGCGGGGCCAGTGTCGCCAGACGAGAGCGGGCCCCGCGCAGTTCATCGGCGCTGATCAGATCGCCGCGCGTGATGACCACCGCGCCGGCTTCCCTCATCGCGCCCAGCGGCTCGCGGAGCATCCCGCGAGGCAGGCACCGGCCGTAGCCGAACGGATTTGTCGCGTCTATGAGGATGATGTCCAGGTCGCGCGCCAGGCGGCAATGCTGAAAACCATCATCCATCACCAGCGCATCAGCGCCGGCGGCGACTGCCTCCCGCGCGCCGGCGACACGATCCGCGTTCACAATCACGGGAACACCGCACAGCATCTTGAGCAGTTCCGCCTCGTCGGACTTGCCGCCGATGGCCTTGTAGCCGCGGGTGAGCACTGCCGGCCTGCGGCCCATGCCCTTGAGTTGCGCGACGAGCCAGGCGACCATCGGCGTCTTGCCCGTGCCGCCGGTGGTGATGTTCCCCACGCAGATTACGGGCACGCCGGCGCGCTTGGACCTGGCCAGACCCGCGCGATACGCCCAGCGCCTGGCCCTCATGGCGCAGGCGTAGGGGCCGCTGGCGACGGCCGCTGCCATCCGAATGACGGCGGGGATCGCCCCGCGCGACTTGCCGCTCATGATGTCACGGATAGCCTGCTGCTTCATTCCTCATCCACCGCGAATGCGAGTGTCCTGCCCGCGGCGATGTTCCGCGCCTGCGGCCATTCGGTGCCGCCCAGTCCGGCCAGCGAGAACCTTCGCAGTTCAAGCCGGCCGTAGAGAACGTTCAACTCAACCTTGACGCGGCCGCGCGATGGGACCAGTCGGCACGTGCCCCATGCGTAACCGTTGGACCAGAAGTGGCGCGCCGGCCTGCGTCGCGGCGCGGCGAACTCCATCGATCCCGCGACGGCGCTGTACTGGAACCCGCTGATCGCCAGGACGGCGGCCCATGACGCCATCGCGCGGGCGTAGTGGTGGCCGCACTCCGCCTCGTCGAACGGGCTTCGCTTGCGTCCGTCGTAGCGCTCGCGCACGGCCGCGATGCACTTGAGGCCATCGGCCACCAGGCCCTCGTAGATCATCCCGGCGGCGGCCGTGTACTCGAAGCCGGTCATCACCTCGTTGTAGTACGGGAAGGGCCGGGCGGGCCGGCGGCCGGGCGGATAGGCGGCCATCAGCAGCGCCGATTCATCGCCCAGGACGTATGACCGCATGTTGTTGAAATGGCCGTGGAAGCCCTTGCGGAAGTTGAGCCTCATTATGCTCTGGAGCGTCTTTCGCACGTTGGCCGGCGAGACGAGGTAGCCCAGCCCGCACACGTGCGCCATGTACTGGCCGACAAGCTGGTCAACAAGGCATCCGGCGCCAAGCTGCAATTCCGGCTCGGCGAGGTTCGTCGCGCCCATGCCGATCCGCAGGCCCGGCGCGATGTCGGCCTCGGACCTGGGCGGGCGGACCTGGTGCTCGTAGTACTGGCCGTTGAACAGATGCTCGTCCATCCACCTGCTGCCGCGCGTGAACAGGCCGCGGCATGTTTCGGCGAAGTCCTCCTGGCCGACGGCACGGGCCATCTCCTCGGCGGCGCGGAGCGCGCCCAGGTACCAGCCCTGCATCTGTGGATTCGGGCCGAAATACTCCACGTCCATCGTGTTGTGCTGGCAGCCCTCCATGACGCCGTCGCGGTTCGCGTCCCAGCCGCCGGCGATCCAGCAGAACTCCATGGCATTTCGGGCCTTGGGCCACAGGCGGCGGAGCATTTCGCCATCGCCGGAAAGCTGCCAGTCGCGGTAGAGCTTCATGATGCAGCCCATCTGCCCGTCGGCGGCGGCGCACTTCCAGTCGGCGGCCCGCTGAAGCGGGAGCGTGATGCGGAAGCTCATCAGGCCGCTATCGTCGGTGGCGTGGGCGAACTCGGCATCCCGCATCGACTTGGCAAGCTCGCCGTACAGGAACGCCGTCGCCTGCTCGTAGTTCCACACGTGCGTGCAGGAGCCCCAGCAGCAGCCGGCGCGGTCGTTGCAGCCCTCCCAGCCCATGAAGTGCCCATCCGCGATGCGGAAGCTCGTCTGCGTCCGCAGCGGACTGAGATTGGCCAGGGCGGCGTCCTTGACCAACAGCGGCAGGTCGCTCTCGCAGAACGCGCGGACGAACTTCAGCGTCTGCGCCTCAAGGCCGGGCAGCTCGGGCGCGAATTGCAGAGCGACGTCCCAGGCATCGCGATACTTCGTCGCGTAGTAATTGCCGACGTGGTTCGGGTCGCCGCACTTGCCGCCGGCGCAGCACGCGGCGTTCGTCCCGCCGGCATCGGCGGCCGGCGGTTTAGGATGCCAGACCTTGCGGTTGGGGAAATGCCAGGTCAGCAGGAACGTCACGGCCTTGCTTCCGCGCGCGGGAACCCTCACACTCACCGCCAGCGACGCCTTGGGGACCGCGGTCTTTCCCTGCCGGCGGTCCTCGATCCGCCCATCCGCTGAGAAGTCATCCCAGAAGTCCAGCAGGGGATCTCCCCAGCCAAGGTCGGCCCAGGCCGTGCGGTGGGTCACGCCGGCCGTCGCCATGGCGGACAATGCCATCGTGCCGAACTGCTCGGCCTGCTTGTCAAGTCCGGCCGAGTAGCAGAACACACCCGACAGCACTCCTTCGCGACGGAACTCGTTGCGGTTGTCCCTGGCCTGTGAGGCGATGTCGTCATGGCCGGACCACGTCTTGCCGGGCGACGGCGAGCCATCCGCGCCGATGAAATTGGGCAGCGTGCCGCAGACTGACGCCTCGACGGCCCTGCCCGTCCTGTTTGTCAGCGCGAACCGCAGCACCGCAACGGGAATGCCGCTGGCATCCGCGTCCGTGGGAACAAGCGGATTGAACGCCTCGATCCGCACGTCCAGCGGCACATCCGGGTCTGACAGGAGCACCTGCCCGAACGGATACGCGGCCGCGAAAGAGCATCGCCTGAACCGCGGCAGGTTGTGGTTTGGCCGCGAGCATCCCTGGGCGCCTTCGTAATCGCCCTCGTCGATGGGCCCCTCAATAGCGCGCGTGCAGGTGTGCCCCTTGCTGTCCCGCGTCCACAGGGCGATGAACGGCCCGACCCACCGGCCGTCCACGGGCACGAAGCCCTTTGCCGGGCGGTTGACGATCTCCCAGTCGCGAAGGTCGCCGCGCCCGCCCAGCGACACGGTCCCCGTGCCTATCCCGCCTATCGGCAGTGCGATCCGCGCCAGGTGATTCTGGTCATAGGTCTTCAGCACTGGCCAGGCAGAGCTTAGGCCAGTCGTCAGACTACCCGAGGCAGTACGGCGGGAAGGGCGGCGTTTCGTTGGCATGGCGAAGGCTCCGATGCTCCGTACGGAACGGCCGGCAGAATAACCGCGCAGCAACGGGATTGGAAGGCCGATGCGGGAGTGGAGGATCCTGACTGCCCAGGCACGCGAGGGTAAAATCCGGCCCTCTGAGAAGGAGAGATGGACATGAAGGATGTTACGCCCTTCCGGTACTACCCATCGACGACGCCAGCGCCGTTGCGCGCGGCGCTGAAGATCATCGGCGAGGACTTCCCGATCGTTCCGGCGCGCCGGGGCGGCCGGAGCATCGATGTGAAGTTCTCAGCACTTGGAGGAGGACGCCCGGCCTTCGTGTACGAGGATGGCGTCGCCCGCGTATCCGGCGCGACGGTCCCGCAAGTGCTAAGGGCGCTGGCCACACTGCGGGGCTTCGTCGCCGGCGGGCGGATTCCGCGAACCTATGAAGGCGAGTTGGCGAAGTTCGACACGCTCGGCATGTCCCTGGACGTCTCGCGGGGGGCGGTGTGGAACGTGCCGGCCGTCAAGATGCTCCTGCGGCGCGCGGCCCTCATGGGCCTCAACACCTTCATGCTCTACACCGAGGACACGTACGAAGTGCCCGGCATGCCGTACTTCGGCTACCTTCGCGGCAGGTACTCCCAGGCGGAGCTGAAGGAGCTTGACGACTACGCCAACGCGCTGGGCATCGAGATGATCCCCTGCATCCAGACGCTGGCGCATTTGTTCCAGATGCTTCGATGGGAGGTCTACGGCGACATCGCGGACACGTACTACATCCTCCTGGCGGGCGAGAAGCGCACTTACGAGCTGGTCGAGAAGATGATCGCGGCGGCCAGCGCGCCATACCGCTCGCGGCGGATCCACATCGGCATGGACGAAGCCGTCGAGCTCGGCCTGCACCGCTATCGGGAACTTCACGGCATTCGGCCGCGGGTCGAGACGATGAACCTGCACGTCCGCCGGGTCGTCGCGATCTGCCGGCGGCTGGGCCTGCGGCCGATGATGTGGAGCGACATGTACCGCCCGCACAAGCAGGCCGGGCCCAAGGACGTCTACACGTCCAGGCCCAAGGGCTTCGAGCGAAACATCCCCAAGGGCGTCGAGCTGGTCTACTGGGATTACTACCACAATGAGGTGGAAGACTATCGCCAGGTGATCGACTATCACCGATCGCTGGGCAAGGAGCCGATCTTCGCGCCGGGCCTGTGGACTTGGCACAAGTTCTGGCAGGACTTCCGCAAGGTGCGGGCCTCGTGCGGAGCGGGCATGACCGCCTGCAAGGAAAAGGGCGTGCGGCAGGCGATCATCACCTGCTGGGGCGACGACGGCAACGAGGCGGACATGCTGTCGCTCCTGCCGGGACTACAGTTCTACGCCGAGCACGCCTACGCCAACCGCGTGACGGATGCGGCCGTGGCCCGCCAGTTCTTCGGGGCGTGCGGGTCGGACATCAGCGCGTGGACATTTGGCGGCGAGATCGACCATCCGCCCGGCGTCCGCGACCGCAGCGGCCTTCACCCGGCCAACCCCAGCAAGTTCCTCCTCTGGCAGGACCCGCTTGTGGGCATCTTCGATATGCACCTGAAGGGGATGAAACTGGGGCGGTATTACGGCAATCTCGCCAATGCCATCCGCAAGGCGGCCACGGCCGAGATGCCCACAATCCGCAATCACCTGCACCTGCCTCTGAGGCTCTGCGAGGTGCTTGCCGACAAAGCTGAGCTTGGCCTCAGGCTGCTGGATGCGTATCGCCGCGGCGACCGCAAGGCCATGGCCCGCGAGCTGAACGTGGTCATCTTGCGGCTGACTAAGGCTGTGGAGCGACTGCACGAGGCGCACCGTAGGATCTGGTTCGAGCTGTACAAGCCCAACGGGTGGGAGATCATCGATAACCGCTACGCCGCCCTCGCCGGCCGCCTGAGATCGACGGCCGTGCGGCTCGGCGATTATCTCGCCGGTCGTGTCGCCTCGCTGCCGGAGCTTGAGGAGAAGCGCCTTCCGGCGCGAGACTGGCCCAAGGGGACGCTCTCCGATGCGCACATGTCGTACAGATATCTGGTCAGCCCGAGTGTGATTCCATGACAGGAGCGACGAAGATGACATTCAGGAGTGGATTCCGGCCCGCGAAGGCCATCTTCGCGGGGTTGATGCTCGCGTCATTGTCAATTTCCTCACCGGCCGCGGATTTTCAGGTGCCGGCCGACGCCGCCAAGGGCGCCAAGGTCGAGGGCTTCGCGAAGTTCCTGGGTACGGCCGTCAACTACGCGCCGGTCAAGGGCCTCCAGGATGAGGCCACGATGCTCATCTACCAGACCTACCGCGGCGACCAGCGCATCTGCCGCATGGTTCGGCAGGAGGACGGCAAGGGCACGGTCCAATGGGAAAGCGCGCCTCTGCCGGCGCAGGTTCCGGCCGACGGCGCGAGCCTGGCCTTTGCCGTTGGCTTGGGCAGTCCGGCTAAGGTCAAGCCCGGCGGCTTCCACCTCTGGCTCGACGGGAAGGAAATCCTCACGTTCGACTATGCCGACAAGGATCAGACCTGGGCCTCGGCCGACAAGCTGTTCTCGCTGCGGTTCATCCCGGCCGCGAAGGTGAGCGCGGATATCTTCGGCGTGATGGTGCTCCAGGCGCCGGCCGATGCCCTCAAGGGCGGCGCGCCCGCGGCGCTCAAGGTCACGCCTTCGGCCAACGGCGTGAATGCATGGTTCATGCTCGCGCCCATCGACGACGTGTGGGCGGGCAAGCCATTTCAGTTCGAGGACCGCTACGGCGAGGACGGCAAGCCGCGCTGCGAAGGCATGGTCGGCCGGCTGGTCCACGCCTCCAACCAGTTCACCGAGACGAAGGACAAGCACGTCGACACGATCAAGGAGGGCGACTGGCGGCAGGACCTTTGGGAGCAGTTCGACCGCCGCGGGCGGTTCCCGGCGTCGGGCATCGACTTCAGTCCTGAGCGCAAGCCCTTCCCCCTCCGCCGCACGGTCTTCCGCGACACCAAGTACGGCACCGAGTCCTGGCGGATGACCGACTTCCCCGGTTCGTGCGCAGCCAACAACGTGTCCCCGTCGTTCAACTGCGACGGCTCGATGATGCTCATCTCCACGCTGCCCAACCTGCGGACGGACAGCGGTGCGATGGTTCTCGACCTGGCCCGCGGGACATCCCGCGTCATCCCCGGCGGCGCATGGGTCTGGTCCACCCGCCGCCCGACGATCCTCTACGGCCGGCAGAACAAGGTCGTCTCCCTCGACGTCGCCGACGGCAAGATGACGGATCTGGTGACCGAGGACATCGGGAACTACAGCCTCTGCAACGTCAGCTTCGACGACAGGTACCTGCTTCTCATGCTCGGCGGGCAGGACGTCGCCAAGGAAGTCGGCATGGTCCGCACGGATGGCTCGGGCATGACGCGCCTCGACGTCGGCAAGGGCCTGTTCTACGGGATGCACTTCACGCACTTCATCGGCCCGCATCCGGCCGGCGGATACCTGCTCTATGTCGGGCCCGAGGCCGAGCCCGGCACGCCGTGGCTCTTCCGCATCTACGAGAAGGACGGGAAGGTCGTCTACGACAAGCTCCCCGACACCACCGTTCCGAGCATCGGCCATTGCGGCTGGACGCTCGACGGCCAGTCCATGCTCAACCACGGCACGGTCGTCCGCTATCCCGCCGACTGGAGCGGCACGCGGGCGGCCGTCTGGGGAATCAGCCCGACATACTACCTCTGGGAGGGCTACGGCTGGTACGGCCAGCCGGTGACGGACCTGGACTGGAATTATCACATCTACGGCTCGGAGGATTACGCCGACACCCCGCTTTCGGACCTGCCGATGAACTGGCCGGCGTCGTGGAAGAAGCCACGCAGCGGCCTGTTCTTCTCCGAGGTCTTCCGCGTCCGCACCGACGGAAGCGGGAACATCCAGCGGATCGCCTATCGCGGGTGCAACACGTGGACCAAGACCTTGCCCACCCATCAGAACACCGGCCAGGGCGGCTGCCTTGAGGGCTACACGGAGATCTGCCCATCTTTCTTCGGCAGCCCCGACAACACCAAGATGGTCTACACCAGCAGCCTGTTCAACCATTTGGACAGGTTTATCGCGGTTGTGATGCACCCGACGGCGCCGAGCGGCCTGGCCGTCAAGGCGGCCGACAAGGCCGGCGGCGAGGACCGCCTGACGTGGACCCCGCCCGCGATGCACCGCGAGACGGCCGGCTACCACGTCTACCGCGCAAAGCAGAGCGGAGGACCATATGTTCGCCTCACCGGCGCGCCGGTTGCCGATGCAAGCTTCGCGGCGAAGGTGACGGCCGAGGAGGCAGCCGCGCCGCGATACTACGTCGTTACCTCGCAGGAGCGGTGCGGGCTGGAGAGCCGGCGCCCATCCGCCGAGGCGTGCAGCGACGGGGCATGGCCTGGCGCAATTCGCCTGCGGCTACAGGCGGAGGATGCCCGCCTGGAGGGCGATCCGTGGATGGTGGGGCGCGATCCCGACTGCGGGGCCGAGCAGTACCTCTACCGATGGGGCGACCACGCAGGATCGGCGAGGCTCGAGGTGAACATCCCGCGCCAGGCGAAGTACCGCCTGTGGCTGAGGGTTGGCGGCCTGAAGGCGTCGAGCAACAACTTCCTCCTGCCCAAGGATGAGAAGAATGCGCAGGGGCCGTACCAGCTATCGCTTCAACTCGACAAGGCCGACGCGCAGGAACTGAAGTTCGACGGCCAGGACTGGACGTGGGTTTCGTTGCCTCAGGACACGGAACTGACGGCCGGGCGGCGCGAGTTGACGTTCACCTGCCCGCGGGAGGGATTCAAGATTGACGAAATCCTCCTGACAAGCGAGGCCGCCGACAAGCCGGCCGTCGGGCCGTGGGGGCTCGATAGCGAGCCACCCGCCAAGGCGGGCAAGCCCGAGGCCGTAAAGGTCAACCCGTTCGAGGCGCAGATCAAGTGGGCCCCCTCTGCGTCGGCGGATGTGGACCACTACAACGTGTACTCCTTCGCAAACCCGGAACAGACGGCCAAGGAACTGGGCCAGCGTCATCTCGTCGGCTCGCCTTACGGGCCGGAGTTTCTTGACTACGGCCTGGCCAGCGGGCGGAGATACGTCTACGCCGTGACGGCCGTGGACCGGGCCGGGAACGAGTCGGCCGCCTCCGAGCCACTCACTATCGAGACGCCCAAGATCGAAATCGAGAAGCTGGAGGCCGAGGCCGAGTCGCTCAAGACGTCCGCGGGCGGGTTCACCGCGGTCCAGAGCGCCAAGGCATCCGGCGGGGCGTTCGCCAAGGTGGACTTCGGGAAGGACACAAAGGACATCGAGTTCGTCTGGCCGATCAAGGTGGCAAAGGGCGGCGAGTACAACTTCCTCTTCCGAGGCGAGAGCCCGGAGGCCGGCAAGCTTGCCGGCGCGAGCGTGTTTGTCAGCGTGGACGGCAAGAACGTGGCCACGCACTACAACTTCATGTTCGCCAACGGCCGGCCGGACCACTTCTACTGGCAGCGGGCCAACACGGGCTTCGACTGCGTCAAGCTCGAGCCCGGCGAGCACACGGTAAAGGTGGTCTTCCGCACCTCGTTCATCGGCCTGGACAAGTTCGTGCTGACCAGCGACCTGCACTGGTTCCCCGCCCCGGAGGACCAGTAGAGCCAGTAAAGCGGTGGCGTCGGCCGGCCGAAGGACGTATAATGCTGATGTCGCAGCCGCCTGGACTTATCCGGGGCCGAACTGGTTTCGACCGGACAGTTGAGGCGTCGGTGGCGTGCCCAGGTTCCAAGGAGGCCTGGTAAAACACCTTGGACTAACTTTACTTGCCAATCAACCGATGGCAATGGCCGCCTAATTAGGCGACCCGTCCGCCCTGTCCAGCCCGCGGGGTGGGGATGGACGAAAGCAGCGGGCTTGCTCGCAGGGAGCGGGGCGATTACCCGGCGAGGACTCAAGGTCGCCCTGGCCCGACGGGACCCACTCGCACGGGGGCCTTGAAGGCGAGAGCTGAAAATCGGCGAGTACGCACGTAGAGGCCCACGCTGAGACGTCTCGGGACGCGGGTTCGATTCCCGCCGGCTCCAGTTTCCGGCTCAGCCGGAAACCGTCTCTGCCGTAATGCAGGCCGCTGGACACCACCAGCGGCCTGCGTCGTTATCCCCGTGCAACCAAAGGCTTTCGGCGCGTCCGCCGTCTTCGGTTCCGCGCTCGCCCGTCGGACTCGCTCGGCCGTTTCCGGCCCCGTTTTCGGCCTTTTCTTCTCTGTTTGGCCGGAGAATCTCTGATTCGTCGGACTCACCCCAAGTGAGTCCGATGAGACGGAACTTGCTGACAGGAAACATGTTGCGGAATCGGCCTCGCAGGACTCAGTACGCGGTTCGATGCGGAGGGCAGGAGTAGTAAGTGTTCCGCCGAAAACGAACGTCGGCGCGTCGGGCTGCCCGTTGACGGAATCAGTTGCAAGCAGCAGAATTCGCTTTCAGGTTGGAACATGATCGAATACCGCTGCGTGAAATGCAGAACCGAACTTGAGGCCCCATCCTGTCTGGCAGGCTGGGCCGAGCGGTGCCCGCATTGCGCCGCCGAGAACACGATTCCGATTCGTTTCTCTTGCCATCAGTGCCAGGCCCCGATGGAGGTCGGAAGGTTTGAGGCTGGCCAGTGGCGCAAGTGCGCCAAGTGCGGCGCGGCTTCGCGCGCCCCCACGACCGGCTCCGGCCCGACAAAGCCGGAGGTGGAGGATGAACAACCCAAACGAGAGTGGACCGCCCAGGATGTGTCCCGCGAGTTTTTGGGCAGGGCCCAATCCGTGAATCCTCTGCCGGATGACCAAGACGACGCCATGACACATCGTCCCCTCAACGAAAGTGACGCTGGCAATTGCCGGGGCGCAGTAGGTACGTCCCCGACGCCGGGGGAATCTGTCGGCAACACGGACGCGATATGCCCTCACTGCAATCGTGCCTTGGAGAAGAAGCCTGGGCGGAAGAAGAAGTGTCCGCATTGCGGCCAGTTCATCTACGTGCGGACCCGGCCGAGCGACAGGCAACAGATCCTCGTCACGGAGGCCCAGGCAGAGCTGATTGAGGAACAATGGGCCATCGTGAACGGAACGCACGATGCTTATCTCGCAGGAAAGCGCCGCTTCGTGGACACGAAGGCAAGGCTGGCGAAGCGCTTCGGCCGCGAGCCGAGCGACAATGACGTGCGGTGGGGCTTGCTGAATGACGAACTGTTGGAGCATGCCGAACATCGGGACTGGGGGCTGTTCCGAAACGCGAAGTTCGGGATGGCCGAAATCCTGAGGAAGGAAGCCAAGTCGGCCGAGGCCCTGGCATTCTACTTGGAGGTCTGCTATCTCGACCTGAACGGCCCAAACAACACCGGGGGATTGACTGACCGGGAGTTGCTGAGGGAATTTCCGCCGTGGAACCCAAAGGGTCCAACAGCGGACCTCGCGCCAGGCATTATCGACCGCGCGGCGAGGATTATCGACGACGACAGCCTTGCCCCTGCTGCCGTGGAGGAGATCTACTACAAGAGGGCTTCCGCCCTCCACAACTCGCTCCGCTTGCCTTTGGCACCGGCACGCGCGTGGCCCCGGGTAAGAGAAGCCCTGTTTGCCGAAGGCGAGTAGGCATGCATCCAGCGGGCCTGCTGCCCCGCCCGTCGCATGGTGATGTTGCGTCTCACTGGCCCTAGCCAAGTCCTTGGAGCCGTGATATGCTCCCGTCAATGATTCGATACCGAGACACGGGCGCACCGGACAGCGAAATCTGCCCTGGCCGATGGTTCGACGAGAACGTGGCTGGGGACGTTCAGTCTTTCCGCGGCCAGTTCGGCTTTTTCCGGTTTGGTGCCATCCGTAAGTACAGCGACGTGCTTCGCCAGATGGCCTCCTCCGGCAAGATCGTCAACCTGGTGCTCGGGTCAAACTCCTCGGACCCTCTGACCGCCCAGGACGTGCGGGAACTCATGGGCATCATTGTCGGAGGCCCCCAAGCCCATCTTACGGTTGTGGCCCTCAGCAATGCGATCTTCCACCCCAAAGTTGCGCATGTCGTTCGCGCGGACGGCGCCGCTCGCGCGATCGTGGGCTCGGCCAACATGACTGAGCAGGCTTTGGGCGTTCATGTCGAGGCATGGGTTGAGCTCGAGTCCGGGCTTCCTGCTTCGGATCAGGCCCTCGGCGATATCGCAGCCGCGATAGATCGTTGGCAGACCGTGACTGACGCAGGCATCTACCAAGTTCGCGCCGAGTCAGATGCGGATGGACTACTTGCCAGGGGAATTCTGGTCGATGCTGCGACGCGCCGGGCCAGGCGAGCGGCTTCCACAGCCGCAACCCCTCCGTCTACCGGGCGCGGAAGCCGTCGTGCTCGCTGGCGTCCGCCGGCGATTACCGGGGAGCCGACGTTCGAAGGCGAGGCTGAGACCCTTGTCGTGCCCGAATCTCCCGGGGCAGCGCCCCCGGTTGGACGGATCGTCCTGCGATGGAGTAAGAGACTCTCCAAGAGCGATGTCAACAAGAACGCAAAGAACATCCGCAACCTGATGTCGCTGGGAAAGGCGGGGTTGGTCGACAGTCTTGATTACTTCCGTGACGAGTTCTTCGCTGATGCGACGTGGAGTCCTGCGACTGTCTTGGCACGCAGTTCAAGTGGAATTTTCTGAAGCCGTTTTGCGTTAGTCTTCTT
>JBHGBE010000056.1:0-32619 GCA_041946855.1 Phycisphaerae bacterium
GATCGTGCCGCCCGATTCGGTCTTGCTCGACCACTCGCCCACGCCCGAAGGGTACGTCGCCCAGGGGACCTCGTTGTCGATGTAGTGGAGGATCATTTCGCGCGGCTCAAATCACGAACATCCAACGGGGAGTATCGAATAGCCAACGAAAGAACCCCGCCGGGCCTTTGGCGTTCGATATCCGTTATTCCCCGTCCGACATTCGCAATTTTGTTTCTTCCTTTCATAAGAGTCCCGCCCGCATCGCCTCCGCCAGCCTGTAGGCGTGGACCAGCGAGTACGTCCCGAGCACATTGGTCATAGTGGGGACCGCCGCCGGGTTGCGGAGGCGGAAGACCGCGCCATCAGCCAAGACCGGGTGGTCCGCCGCGCCGAACTCGCAGGCCACGTCCAGGTCCACGACCGCCCCGCCGAGCCTGACATCCTGGACCGCCGCCGGCAGCGTCCCCTGGACGTGCAGGCGGCCGGTGATCGTGCCGCCGGTGAGCGTCGCGCCGGCCGTGGCCAGGACAACGCCGCTGAAGTTCCCGCCGGAGATCACGCCGGAGGCCACGACGGGGCCACTGGCGGTCCCCGCCAAGATCGGGGCCATGGCCGCCTGCGTGATGAGGCCGGATACCTCGCCGCCGTCCATGCCGGTGGCGTTCAGGGCCAGATCGCCCATGATTATCGCGTCGTTGAAGGCGTACGACGCCTCCCATGTCACATTGCCCACGATGGTCTGCGGTTCGCCCCCCCCGCCCGGAATTATGCGCGCGTTGCCGTCAAAGAGGATCGCATTGGCGGGGGCTATGGCCAACGTGCCCTTGCAGGCGGTCCAGTTGCCGATGTGAACCGTGCTCGCCGTTGCCTCGACCGTGCCCTCCCATACAAAGGGCACGTTGCTGGGCGGCACAAGTTCGATATCGAGCGCCTCCGTGATCGTTATGTTGCTGCTGATGTCCGTCGATAGGTTGCCATCCACCCCGGCGCCGAGGATCCGCAGCGCCGCCAGCGAGATTGCCTGGGCGGGCTTGGCGGACCATAATGCGGGCCCCGCGAAATTGGCGGGCACGACGACGGTGTCGCCGTCAACGGGCACACCGTTCGACCAGTTGCCGGCAGTCTCCCAGAGGTCATTGGTCGCGTGGGCCCCATCGGTCCAGTTTGTCGTCTTCCCGGGCATGTCTCACCGCCTCTCTGGCCGGAAATCCGCGATCCGCAATTCGCAATCCACAATTCTTCAGACCGCCACGCCGGAGGCCGGCTCGACCGTGCTCGTCTTGCCGGTTGCGCAGGCCAGGAGGACCGACCGCACGTTCGCACCGAAGGAGACGCTCTTGCCCGCCGCGATCCTGCCGTCGGCCACGGCCTGGAGGCCGGCCGCGTCGCCGGCCAGCGCCGCCGCCGGCATGTCGGGGCTGGTGGAGTAGTACACATCCTCGCTGCCGGTGTTGGTCAGCGTGTAGGGCGGCTGGCCGGGCAGGTAGAACCGCGCGGCCGTCGCCGCGACCTCGAAGCTCAGTCTCGAACTCGTCATGTCATTTCCTTTCCGCGAATATCCACTATCGAATGCCGAAGCCTCAGGTCACGCCAATGGCGGCCATCATCGCGGCGCCGCGCATGTCGGTCATGTCCGCGAAGTCGTACGCGCCCGACACGCCGCCGGATGAGGCCGTGCCCACGGCGATGGTCGCCAGAGGCACGTACCTCGTATTCACAGGCCAGCCCGTCGTGTTGACGACCAGCGTGCCATCATCGAGCAGGTAGATGTAGTTGACCGCGTTATCGGTCAGGTTCTGCGCGGCCGCGCCCGCGAAGGCGACCACCCCCGAGCCGCTGCGGAAGCGGCCGGGGGAGACGCCGAACTTCAGCGCGCCGGCGCCGTCCTTCCACACCCGGCAGTTGTCGCAAATGGCGTGGATCGCCGTGGCGACCCACCAGTCGCGCTTGGCGTCGCAGTGCCAGGGCGTGTCGCCCAGCGTGCCCATCGGCAGGCCCTTGTAGAGGCCGCCGAGCATGGCCTGGAGGGCGGATTCTGAGGGGTATGTCTCAGCCATAGTCGGCCTCGCCTTCGAGATTGCGGATTGCCAGGCATGGCGCCAGGGCGCCCGAAAGCGGCAATCCCCAATCCGCATTCCGCATTTTGCAATCAGACATCGTCAGGGCTCCTGGTCCACGTGAAGGTGACCGTATCGCTCCCGGCCGCGTAGGCCGTGGCCTTGAGGTTCGCCGGCGGACGCGGCTGGCCGGCCAGGGTGACGCTCGCTGTCTGCGCGGCCGGGTGGGTCTCGTTGCCCGCCTCATCGCGGGCGCAGACCGCGAAGAGGTACGTCCCGTCGGCCAGGAGCTGCGTGATGAACGCCATCGCCATCGGGCTGAACTGGCCCCAGAGTCCGTAGCCCCACGAGCCGTATCCCCAGCCGGCGGAGCTCACCAGCTCGGGCGCGTGGGGGATCGGCTCGGCGTTCAGCGGGTTGTCGTAGTCGATGGACCCGCTGCCGCCGTCGCCGTACACATTGTAGGAATCGCCGGCGCCGAGCGCGGCCTGGCTGTTCCAGGTGATCCGGGCGCGGGATTTGGCAGTAATCGTCAAGCGAGATCCTCTTTAGCGCCGGGGGCAATCCGCAATCCGCAATCCGCAATCCGCGTCATTCCACGCCCGCCTTCCTGTTGGTATCAAGCAGGTACTGCACGCTCCACGCCTGGCAGTTGATCGTCCGGCCGATCACGCGCGGGTAGCGGACGGCCGGGCCGATGTTGACGCCGAAATCAACATTGATCCCGTCGATGCCCTGGATCACGTCCGAGATGCCGATGTCGGCGTCGGCCCACTCCTGGCCGAGGTTGGCCTCGACGGTCTTATCGCCCAGCGAGTCGCGGATATCCTCGGCCTGCCGCGTCAGCCAGTCCATCCGGGACTCCAGGGCGGCCGAGTCGCCCATGCAGTTGCCCCGATCGAAGAACTGCGAGGTCGCGAACGCGGTGCCCTGGCCGCTGGAAGCGGACGGATGCGCGATGAGCCTGTCGGGGCCGGCGATCCGGCAGGTCAGCCGGATCCGCACATCATCCGAGTCCAGTGCCAGCGACCGCATGAGGTTGCCTGCCCAGGGCGTCGAGCCGGGCGGGCAGATATCGGCCAGGTTGTCGGCGGTGATCCGCAGGCCCAGGCGGTCCTTCAGGAGCTCGAAGCCGATGTGATTGCCGCCGTACCAGTCGGTTCCGCCGTTGACAGACCATTCGACCAGGACATCCGGGGCGGCCGCCGTCTGGCCGGTGGCGCGGGGCAGGGCGGGGCAGCGCATGAGCGGCCAGGACCCCGAGTCCAGGCCCGCCAGTTGCGCCAGGTCCGTCACGTCCAGTCCGTAGGGCTCATCGCTGTACGCGGCGTCCTCGTTGGCCACCCAGAGCCGGCCGACGTCCGCGTGAGAGGCGAAGTCCTTGCCCCGGCGAGTGTACTTGGTGAAGTAGCTCAGGCCGTCGTAGTCGAGTTCGCCGGAACACGGTTCGCTAGGCATGACGGTATTGACCGCCGGCAGGTCCGCCGGGTCCCACGCGGGGCGGAGCTCCACGACGATCTCGTAGGTCTTGCGGGCGCCGGCGACGATGGGGCTCGTGATGGAGTTGGTCGTGCCGACGGCGACGGAACCGCCAAAGAGGTCCGTCTGCCTCAGGTCGAGCCTCTGGCGGACGGCCGCCATCGCCGGCTGGTGCTTGAACTTGACGGCAGTGCCCTCGCCGCGTTTTAACGCCAGTATGGACGCGACCGGCAGGCCGTCGTTGCCACGGGCCACCTGCTCCCAGATATCCCACCCGGCGGCCTCCGAAACGGCCCCAAGCCCGTCCCAGAGCGACAGGCCCTCGCACGAGAGCATCACGGGCGGCCTGGCGGAGTCGGCATCGGCCGGGAACGAGAGCTGGGGATTGACCAGCCAGGTCTGGGCAGCGTTGTAATGCCAGCAGAGGTAGTCCACGATGTCCGCCGCCGTCCACCACAGGGCGTCGGGATCGCCGTCGTACGTGAAAAGAGGCGCGCCCGCGCGGGGGTTGCCAGTTCCCGGGACGTAGCCGGCGACGGGGTCGTAGTCGGCGGAGCGATTGGGCCTTCCACCGGCGTTGAAATCGCATTTGAGCCCGGTGTAAAGGCGCACCTGGGCGTCCTGCCCCCTCATGTACCGCCCGTAGCACAGGGCCGCCCGGTCGCGCTTGAGCCGCCAAGCGGAAGATGCGGCCGTGACCACCACGCCGCCCGAGCGCCCGTCGAAGGTCCAATCAACGTCGATGATGAATCCCGCGAAGAGCGTGATCGGGGCCGGCTCGTCGCCCTCTGGCTCCGGCCGGTTCTCGCGGATCAGGAGCCTGTCATCATGCTTGAAGGCATTCTTCCACATCCACGGATAGGGGCCGTCGAATCGCGACAGGTCCAGCTCGAACTTCGCTGTGTGGACGGCGGGGGCGCATCGCTCCTGGACGCTCATGGGAACGAGCTCCGGGAACTCGATCCAGTCGCCGTATGTCAGCGCGGCGGCGCTGGTCAGCCGGGCCCGCAATGTGCGGAAACCGAATGCCTCGCGGGTCATTTGTGCCGGGCCGCTCACAGCAGACCTCCCGCCGCCGTCACTCCCGACAGCTCGCGGACCACGCACCGGTAGAACTGCCAGCAGATCGCGCCATCCGCCGAGTAGAGGCGGCCGCCCATCCTCTGGTAGTCCTCGATTACCAGGTGAGAGCCGGTGCGCGCGCAGTCATCCTCCCACGTGTTCTCCGTGCCCATCTGCTTGAGGCTGATGATGGCGTTTTCAAGCGCGTCCATCGCGGCATCCGCCGCCGCGCGGTTGGCCTGGCCGGTGACCTTGAGGACCGCGCCGCCGCCGTCGCGGCCCTCGATGACGGCGACGGCCGAGCCGGCGCGGAGCGTGATCGAGCCATCGCCGTCGACGCCGATGGTGCCGAATTGCTTCCTGGCTACTTCGGCGGACCGCCAGTGCCAGACATGGCCGCCGCTACCGAATAGGTTGCTGCCGCCTATGTTCTCGGCCATCAGGACCCTCCCCTGCGCTGGGGCTTTCCGGCCGGGTCGGCATTGGGGGCGGTGTAGACCGTGCCGCCAATGTTGTAGAGGACCCCGCCGCCGGGCCTGCCGGGCGCATATTCGTAACTGGCGTGCCACATGCTCGCCGGCGACCGGGCGAAGCCGACCTGCTCAAGCTCAGGATACCGCTCGCGCAGCCTTTGAAGCCAGGCCGCTCTGCCCTCGGGGTCGTCCATGGACAGGAACGTCGGGGCGGCGAGCGTTCCCGCGTAGCGCTTGAGTTCAAGGGCGGCCGTGATGTTGGAAAGCAGGTCCTTCGAGCTGACGCCTTCCCGCGCCGCTACGTTGGCGATAATCGCGTCCCAGCCAGCGCCCGGCCCCATGCCGGTCTTCATGCCCATCACTTCCGTTTGATACTGCCGCGCAAGCTCCGGGGTCTTCGCGCCGTACCTGGCCTTCAGCCCTGGCAGCGCGACCGCCATGTCGCCGCCGGCCGCGATGATCTCGCCCGCAGCCTTCACGCCCTCGGGCGACAGCTGTTCGGCCAGGCCAATCTCGACCGCCTGCCGCGTGGCCGCGTTGACATCAGCGCCCGGCCGGCTCTTCTCCGCGATCGCCGCGGACAGCTTCAAGTACGAATCGTAGGCGGACCTGAGCGTATTGAGCTGGTCCTCCATAACAGCCTTCTGTTTCTCCTGGGCCTTGGTCATCTCACTGATCGCCAACGTGGCCAGGCCGATGGCCGCGCCGGTCAGGCCCATGGCGATGCCAAGGCCGGTAGTCTTCGTATTGAGGGTGTTGAAGACCTCGGCGGCTGCGCCGGCCACCGGGTGCAGCCCGGCGATTTCCCTCAGCAGGGACCTGTCGCGCATCGTCAGCTCTTCGGCGGCTTCCGAGGCTTCGCGCTTGGCGTCGGCCACAGCCTTATGTCCGGGCGCGGACTCGGCCGCCGCGCCCGCCACGGCCTTCTCGGCCGCCGCGACCTCCTTGAGCTGCTGCGCCGCCTGCTGGGCGCCGGGCACTGTCACCGGGATTTTCAGTTCATCTGCCATTCAAACAACAGTGAATCAGTCGATCTGTTAACCGATTCACCGATTCACGGATCCGCCTCTCTAGGTATCCGTCGACGGCACAATCATCGTCGCGAAGGTGTCGGTTAAGTCCCACAGCGCAATGCCTCGCACGCCGAAGGCGGCCAGTTTGCCGCCCGAGTCCTTCTCGGGGATCTCGATCGCCGCCAGCGACTGGAAGAAGTAGACGTTCTTGACAGTGAACTTCTCGTTCGCGCCGGCCGCGCCCTTGTAACCGAGGACGCAGTTGGCCTTGCTCGCCCCGATCAGAGCCACGAGCGGTGCGAACTGGTTGCCGTAGAGTTCCACGAAGACATCGCGGTCCGTCAGCAGGGAGTCGGCCCTTCCGGTCGAGCCGGCGGCGCCCTGGTCCTTAACGGCAGTGGTGCCGCCGGGGATCTTGAAGTGCGTGATACCCGGGATTTCATCCGTGGGATGTTTCGCGTAACGAGCAACGTAGACCCTATCGCCTGCCGCCATGTCTATGCTCCTAGTTATGAGTTATGAATTGTGAGTTATGAGCAGCGCCGGCCCGTGCCCATAACTCGGAACTCATAACTCGGAATTCCTATGCAGCCGTGATCACATCGTCGAAGTCCTGGCCCGTCGTGAAGTTCGCATATCCGCGCACGCCGCAGACCGGCAATTTGCCGCCGGCGTCCTTCTCGGGGGCCTCGACGCCGTTGATGATCTCCGTGAAGTAGGCCGCCGCGACGCTGACCGTCTCCGCGGCGCCGGCGGATCCGATAATGCTGAATGCAAGGGTGGCGGCCGTCGCGCCGAGCAGGGCCATCAAGGCGCTGTACTTGAGGCCGTAAACCTCAAAGACGACCTCCCTGTCGGTAACCTGACAGTCCTTCGCCCCGGGCCAGGATGCCCCGCCCCTGTCGACCTTGAACTGGGTGTTGACGCTGATACGTCCGTGCGTCGCCCCGCTGATGGGTGCGCCGCCGTGGGCCACGCCTGAACACGCGAATATCGCCTCACCTGCCATAGTTCACCTCATTTTCGATTGCGGATTGAGGATTGCGGAATGCGGATTCCCAGGCATGGCGCCCAGGCGCCGAATGTGGCAACCCGCAATCCGCATTCCGCAATCTGTTCATGTCACCAGTTTGAGCGGCCCTTCAATCCTGAATCTCAGCCTCAATGCCGCGCCGCACGGGGCCAGCGGATCGAACTGCACCGCGTGCCAGGACTCCCAGCGGTCCATGTCCCAATATGCATAGCCGTTGGTCGCGGAGCCGGCGGCGACCATCGCCTTGATCGCGGCGTCCACCTCGATGACGCAATCCGTGATCGATCGCTCGGCCGCCTGCCCGTTCACGCGGGTGAGGACCTCGACGAGGACCTCGCCCTCCCACTGCTCGGCATCCTTTGGGCCGCCGAGCTCCCGCCAGTTGTCAAGAGTGACGCCGATGATCGGGACCTCGGGCTCCTTCAGCGGGTTGGTCAGCCTGGCGACGCATTGCGCGAACGTCTTGCCGCTTCCGGCCAGCGCGTCGAGGGCCGTCTTCAGCGCCGCCACGGCGCGGTCGATTTTGTTCGTCGTCACGGGCTCGCTCATTTCGTTCCCCCGCCGGCGGCCAGCCCGAGCTTCTTGCGCGCCTCGTCGCTGAAGGCGGCGGCCACCGTCGGGCCGGCGTGGTCGGTGGCGTCGTCGAACCAGCGGAAAGCCGGCGTGTAGACCGCCGACAGCAGCACGTAGTGGACCTCGATCGCGGACAGGTGGCGGCCCTTGCCGCGCCCGCGAGAAATTTCCCTGACCAGCAGGGGCGGTTTGCCCTTGCGCTTGAGCATCACCAGGTCCGCCATGTCGCGCGGGCTGGTGTGGCGCCTGGCCTCGGCCGAGACGGGCACCGCCAGGGCGCGCGCGTTGCGGGGATAGATCGGCCCGCCGTCATTGAGCTGACGGGCGTAGGCGGAGGCGGGCGTGCTGGACGGCACGCCGATATACGCGACCATGGGGATGGGCGAGGGCCAGCCGCGCACCGCGTCCGCCAGGCCGCCCGTGCCGCCCATGGCGCGGATGGTCCTGCCGCCGGCGCCCCAGCCGTGGGTGACCAGGCCCCCGGCGATGAACTCGCCGCCGGCGACGGCCCCGGCCAGGAGGCCCGCCGCCATCGCGGCGTCCACCTTCGCCGCGATCGCGGCGTGGCGGTCGATGGTCGCCCGCGTCTGGGCCGGGATGTCGAGGGTGACGTACATTCAAAAACCTCGCGGGGATAAAGGCGATTTATCCCTGCTAAATCCTTCTGTATGCGTGCATGATAGTCCTCACTCCGGGCAGCAGATCATCCTCGGCGTAGGCCGAGACGTTCGCGCCCGAGATCGACTCGCTCGAAAGTCCGAGCTGCCGCCGCCGCTGCCAGTGGAAGCCCGCCTGCTGCAGGGCCGCCTCGATGATGTCATCCGGCACGGCGACCTCGGTCGGGGCGGCCGTCCAGTGGCCCGTGGCCGGCGGGCCGGCCGCGTAGATGTCGTCGGCCGGGGCGGTGGCGCTGGTCACGTTGACGACGCAGCGATAGAGGACCCCGGCCGAGGTCACGCAGTCGCCGGCGACGTAGGCCGCGCCGCTGACCCACGGCAGCGCGAACGTGTAGCCGCCCGAGTAGACGACCTGGACGGTCTGCCTGCCGGGCAGCCACCAGCCCATCCGCCAGAGCTTTCCGGCCGCCGGCTGCGAGTAGTAGTCGCTGTCCGCGACCAGGGCCGTGGCCGTCGAGAAGGCGTTGTTGAGCGCCTCTTTGACGCTGGCGATGGACACGATGGGCCAGGCGGGGAGCTCTATATCCTCCTGGAGCCGCTCGGCGTCGCGATAGACGGTGAGGTTTGACAGCTCCAGGCATGGCGCGCCGTTGTTGACGCGGCCGGACGCGATGGCCAGCTGGGCCGAGACGCCCAGGAGGATTCGCTCGATCGCGGCATCATCCGCCGTCAGCGAGATGCCGTAGCGGGTCTTGAATTGTGCGAGTGAACACAGCATGTCAGGGACCTCGCAGGGATAAGGGGGAGTTAAGCGATACCTCAATCCTCTTCACGGCCTTGCGGAACCACTTGCGGTCGAGCTCTATCCCGATGAACCGCCGGCCGAGCCTCATCGCGGCCTCGCCAGTCGAGCCGGATCCCATGAAGGGGTCGAGCACCACGTCACCCTTGCGAGAGTGCAGCCGCATGAAGTGGGCCGAAAGTTGCCAGCACTTCTCGGTGGGGTGCTGATCGGCGCGTGGGACGATCCTGCGGATGCCGTAGTCGCCCGGCCGGATGATGTTCTCAACCTTGTGGCTGCGGTCATACCATCGGGCCTTGCCCTTGTTCCGAACGGCGACGAGGACCATCTCCGTTGAGCGGCGGTACTCCCAGCCCATGCCGATCTTGCCCTTGTCCCAGATGACCAGGTGCTTAAATGAGAGGATCGCATCCATCCAGAGCGACCATCGAGCAAACTGCGGATCAGGTCCGCCGCCGCCGGCGCAGCAGCAGCAGCACCAGCAGCAGCAGCGCAACAGGCGCTTGAATTCCGTCAAAGCCGCCAGGTAGGTTGCCTGCGAATGCGCAGGTGAATCGTTGAGTATCGGCCTGGGCTTGCCCGGTTTGCCGCGGGAAAGCGCGACCTCCCGCCTTGCGAATAGATCGTCCTTGTTGTTGTTGTGGCCGTAACTGGGGTCCGTGAAGATGAAGTCCACGCTCTCGGGCGGCAGCAGGCGCATGACCTCCAGGGCGTCGCCGCGCCAGCACTCCACGCCGGGCCGGATTTCCACTCTCTCGTATCCCATGTATCCCTCTTAACCCTGCAAGAGGACCATCAGCCGCCGCTCGGTCGCCAGTAGGCTCAGGATGTGCTTATGCGCCGCGGCGCGGGCGTTCAGAGCCCTGTCAAACGGCCGCACGTTCATCCACCGGCCGGCCAGGAACCGCTGGCAGCCGCGTATCAGCCGCCGGCATCGCCAGAGCCGCCATCGCCACACGAGCCTCATCAGCCGCCGTCTCATTTATCCGCCTCGGCCGTGATCTGCTTATCCGCCGGCGTGCGCTGCTCCCTGTCGGCGGGCGTCCGCTGCCGCTTGTCCGCCGGCGGGCGGGCCTGCTTATCGGTTTCCGTCTTGGCCATGGCCTACGGCTCGCCGATGACGCCAATCGCGGCGCCGTCCGGGGCGTCGCCGATGATCTCGCAGGCGGCGGGGCCGGCCGCTATCGCGCGGTCGCGGGGCATGATCGCCTTGACGGGCTTGACGACATCCGGCCTTCCGGCCGGCCGGCCGCTGTCGTCGATGATCGGCCGGAGCATCATGCCGTCGAACGCCACGCCGGCCTTCAGCTTCACGATCACGTTGGCGGACGCTGCGGCCGCCGGGGCCTGGGCCTCTTGTGCACTCTGTCTTGCCATGTTCATTCTCTCCTTCAGGGCGGCGGGCGGGATTCGGACCCGCCTGGGGGCGTCCATGCCCCTTGCCGGGCGTCACCGAGGCGATGACCGCCGCCGCATCGCGGGGGACGCGCGATGCTAAGCCGAATCAGTTGCCGCTCGTGTTCGAGCGGACCAGCCCCGACCATACGAGCACGCGGAGCGACTCGTTGTTGGTGGTGGTCGAGTTCTCAAGCGAGATCGCGCCGACGCGGGTGTAGATCGTCGTTGCCGACAGGCGGACTCCGTAGGCCAGCGTCGAGCAGTAGAGGAGGTCGCCAGGCGCGATGCCGCCGCCGGAGCAGGTGAGATAGCTGATCGTGCCCGGCGGGGCGTACCGCGTCAGGCCGCCGGTGGTCGACTGCGTCAGCTCGCAGACGCCCAGGAGGGCGGTGGTCTCGTTGGTGCCGGACTTCACGTAGTTGTTCGTCGTCGTGCCCGAGCCGATGACGAACTTGCCGGCGGTCACCGGCGATTGGGCGTACGCCGTGATCGCGGCATCGTTGGGTATAGCGGCCGTGGCCCGCTCGTACTGGGCCAGGGCGAACCAGAACCCCAGCAGGCAGGCCAGCAGAACCAGGGGCGCCGCCAAGCCGAAGAATTTCTTGCTTCTCATTTCGAATCTCCGTTGTGTTTTTCTCGCCCCGCTGGCCCGGCCGCCGGAACGCCCGGCGGCCGGCCAGGGGCGGGTTGTGTCTCGCGGACTGCGGCTTACGAGTGCGTCTGGAGCACGACCAGGGCGTTGGCGTCGCGGAGCGCGGCGTGGGCCTGGCCGATGAATCGGATGGCAGTTGCATCACTGTTGAACAGGACGTGCTCGGACTGCGATATTTCGATCTGGTTCAGCAGGCCGAACACATGCGAGAGCCGGATGTCGCCGAACGCTCCGAACTTGACGGACGCCGTCGCGGCGGAGGCGGCGGGCGGCCACTTCTGACAAATGTTGTAACGGTAGTCGTCGATCATGTTCGGCTCGCCGTTGGAGCCGCGGGTGAAGATGGCCTCGCCGGTCGTGGTCCTGATCGCCCGGAATGTCCGCATGACCGACAGGTGGAAGTAGAACTGCGGATCGGTCACGGTGTCCTTCGTGATGCCCTTGGCGATGCTCGAGACGTCCGCGCCGGTGTAGCTGGCGACGCTGGTGGCGCTGGCGGGGTTGACGGCCGTCAGGTTCGTGTCGTTACGGATGCCCATGATGTTGCCGTACCTCGCCGTGCCGTCGCCGTTGACCAGGGCGTCGTCCCAACCATTAGCTATAGCGCGAACGCCCATCGTCCCGACGAGCTGGCCCAGATCGACCAGCTTCATGGGGTTCCTCAAAAACTCGTTGGGCACGACGATGATCAGGCCCCACTTCACGGGGACCATCTGGACGTTGCCGGTGGCCAGCGCCTTCTCGGTCAGGGCCGCCATGACGGCGGTCGGCACGGCGTTGTCGATGTCGCTGGTGAGCTTGGGGTAGTACGTGGTCCCGACGGTGGACAGCGGTACCCGCTGGCACAGGGGGTAGAGCTTGCCGGCCGCCTCAAGCGGCGCGATCAGGTCCGGTATGAAGGCGTTGGCGATGAACTCCGATCCGCTGCCGGAAACGCCGGGGTCCATCGTGGCCTTCTGCTGCTCGGACCACTCCTTGCGGACGTCGGCGGCGATGTCTCGGACGCCCTGGCAGACCATCTCCTTGTAGTTGACGCGGTTGCTTAGGGCGGCCTCGATGACGGTTGCGCCGAACTTCATCGCCCGCTCGTTGGAGGGGAAGACCTTTCCGATCTCCATCAGGTCGAGGATCTCCGCCTTGCCCATCACGCGGACGGCGTCGCCCTGGCGCTTGAGGCCGAGCTTCTGGAGGTTCCTGATCTCTGTCGCCTGATCGTCGATGGTCTTCTGCATCGTGGCGAGCTTCGACTTCCATTCGTTGCCGTCGAGCGCCTTGAACTCATCCGACTCAAGGAACGCCTTGGTCTCGGCGAGCACGGCCCTGGACTTCTCGTCCTCCCGCTGCTCGGCCGGGAGCATCAGCAGGGCCATCATGTTCGCGAGCAGTTTCGCGAGTTTCGTCATGTTGCGATCCTCAATGCTTCTTGTGCCGCGCCCG
Organism: Phycisphaerae bacterium; assembly: GCA_041946855.1. Taxonomy (GTDB): domain Bacteria; phylum Planctomycetota; class Phycisphaerae; order SM23-33; family SM23-33; genus JBHGBE01. The sequence goes on from JBHGBE010000056.1 coordinate 12,579, forward strand.
AAGCCGCCGGGCGCTTACGGGGCGAATCTCATCATGCATCCAGCATCGCCCTGACGGCCTCCGCCAGGCCGGAGCGATTACTGCCGCGTAGTCCCTTTCCCGCCGCCTTGCCCTCGCGGCCGCCTTCGCCCGCGCGGGACGTGGCGGGCGAATCCTGGCCGGGGGCGTCATCGAGCAGCAGGCACTTGATCTCAGCGATCTCCGCCGATTGCGTTTCAATCGACTTTTGGAGGGATAACAGGGATGTTTTTATGGCTTTTAGATCCTCTTGGTCCCCCCTGTCCCTGCCCGTCTCCTCGAGGCCCAGCGCGCGGAGCCGGGCCAGGGCCTCCTGATTGCAGCCGACCGCCACGGCCGAGACCTCGTAGAGCTCCTGGCTGGTGTGGTGGTACTGCTTGGCGCCGGCCTTGCCGGTGTCGCGATACTCGCCCTTCAAGGGCTGGAAGCCGACGCTGACGGCCCGCATGTGGCCGTCCTTGTAGAGGCTCTTATACTCGCGCCCGAGCTCGGTGTCCGCGAAGCGGACCTTGCCGACCAGGCCGTCCTTCTCCAGGCCGATGGTGACCTTGCCGGTGCTGTCGGTGAACGAGCCGATGACGGGCGAGCGGCCATCTGCCAGGCGGTGCTGATGCGCGGCCAGGAAGACGGGGTTCTTGCGGAAATTGTCGAGCTGCCAGCCGTCCTGGTGGATGATCTCGTCGGCCCTGTCCGTGGCGTCGGTGGAGCACACGAACTCGGCGTCGAAGTCCGCCCCTGCCGGCGCGGCCTTTATGCTTAGCGTTATCGTCTTAGGATCCATGCATTTCTCCTTCGGCCAGTTCCCGCCAGTTGAGGAACCGCTCGCTGATCTTCCACGTTCCGCGTTCCGAATTCCGTGTTCCGATTCGTATGGCGATGGACAGGCAATGGCAGTTGATCGTCTCGCCGGGCTCGCCCGCCGCGAAGTCGCGCGGGTACATCAGCTCCACATCGCCGCCGTCTTCCGAATGGATGATGAAGGGCTGGTTGATCGGGCAGGGCTCGGCGCGGTAGCGGGCCTCCGCCTCGATGTGCCCCTCTCGCGGGGCCGCCACGCCGCGGGAGTGGACCCATATCTTGTGCGTCATGCCGGCGTCGACCGCGCCCTCGTGGCGCGCGCGCGACAGCGCGCCGCCGACGGTATTGCGGGCCACGTTCAGCGCCTTCTTGCGCGACGGGGCGAAAGCTTGCTCCTGGATCCTGTCCGCGAGCTGGTTGATCGACTCGCCCGCCCGCATCCCCTCCTCGAGCGATGCCTTCAGCGCGCGGCGCGTGTCGTCGTCGATGAGCGTGCTGATGACGGTCGATTCGTGGCGGAGGGCCTCGACGATCCGTGGGTTGGATTCCAACCTCCGGGCCGCCGCGTCCACCTGGTCGCGGGCCATGCCGGCCTCGATGAGGGCCTGGCGGATCCCCAGCGCGTTGGCGCGGCGGGCGAAGGCCTCCACGCGGGCGCGGAAGGCCGCACGGTCCTTGGGGTCGCCGAAGACCTCGCGAAGGATGTCGGCGATGACCTGGTCATCGGCTTTTGACGCCGGAGCAACCGGAGGAACGGAGGCAGGAGATTCCAAAAGGCTCTTGCTCCGTCCCGCCGCCGCCCCCGCCGTTACCAGCCGCCTGATCGCCTGGATCGTCCGGCGCTGCTGATATGCCAGCCGCGCCCGGATCATCGAGCCCATCTCGCGGGCCAGGCCGTCCCAGGAGTTGATCCACGCGCGCCAGATGCGATCCGCGGCGGCCTTATCCAGCGCAAAGGGCGCGAAGTCAGCTGAAGGGTCTTTGTGTCCTTGGTGGCGAGTCTTCTCGGGCGGCCCTTCCGGGGGAAGTCCGCCGACGCCGCCGGCCATCGCCTCGGACGCCGGCAGGAGGCCCGCGTTGATCCACCCGACATCGCCCCAGTCGAGGCGGGGCAGGCCGAGGTCGAGCGAGTCATTTATCGCGTTGACCGGGTAGGTCAGGTCCCGCAGTCGCCCGGCCGCCTCTAGCCTCGACAGCCTCATCTCCTGCACGACAGGGCAATCCTCGACGTCGAAGTACGAGACGGCCGCCGCGTCGAACCTGGCGGAGATCTCCTGGATGGCCGGCGCGAAGAACTCGAGCGTCGGGAAGATCGCCTGCGTGTAGTACTGGCGCAGGGCGTTCTGCGTATAGGCGGATGAATCGCCCGCGGCGTCCACCCAGCCGGCGACGACGGGCGGGGTCTGCAATAGCGCGCAGATCTCCAGGCGGGTGCACTTCTTCATGGCCTCGAACTGCATATCCGCCATCGTCGATTGGAAGGAGCTCGCCTTGGCGTCGCCCTCCAGGACCAGCGGCATCTTCGCCCTGCCGGGGCCGGAGTTGCGGGCGCGGAGGCGGGCGACGAAACTGTCCCTCTGCTCCTGCGTCAGGTTGGCAGCGAAGGAGATCACCAGGCTCGGATCGCAGCCGTTCTGGAGCATGGAGGCATTGAAGAGGGAGGCGTTGTACTCCGTCGCGATCGCGAGGCGCCCCGGCGCCAGCGGCGACAGAGCCGCCATCGGGTCCGTCGGGTTGAAGGCGGGGGATATCCACAGCTTGCACTCGGCGGGGGCCAGGGGGACCTCGCCGCCGGTTCGCGGGTCGCGATAGACATAGCCCATCAGGATGGGCATTCCGTTGTCGCCAGGGGCCATCATCGCCTTGACACGGCCGCCGTCCACCACGTGGATGCTGCCGGGCCTGTCGCCCTGCATGTCGGCGAGGATCCACGCCACGCTGCCGCGTATCCGCCACCATATCACGGTCGCCGAGAAGAGCTGCGGCCAGGTCTGGTACGAATTCGGCCGCTCGAATATCTCAGGCCCGGCGACCGCGTCGCCCTCGGCAGCCCGGCCGACGCACACCGCGCGCTGGCCGCGAACGGGCTGTAAAGACCGTTTACGCGAGCGTGAAATCGCCGCCTGGTAGGACCGCTCGCGGTACCGGGCCTCCGCGCCCGCCCGGATGAACCGCAGCGGGATCGAGCCGCACGTGTTGCCCAGCCCCGACAGGCACACGTAGACCCAGAGAGACTGCTCGTAGGGCGACAGCGGCTCATTGAGATAGGTCGTGGGGGACTGGTCGACGCCCGCAAGCCACTGGGCGGCCCACGAGCCGGCGGTGTACTTCTCGACCGCCCGCGCGGGCGAGATCTCTATGATGCCGTCGCCCGCGAACTGGCCGGCGAGCATGATCGGCGGGGCGTTCATGCCGCCCCCCGGCCGGAAACCGGCCCGAAAAATAATCGTGGAATCACGATTTTTTTCTTGATTTTTCGTATCGTAACGTTACGATATAACAAACAGAAAGGAGCTTCAAAATGGAAAACGTTAGCATGGACAACTACGGCGGTTCGTGGAAATGGCACGCGACGAGCGGCGACGAGCGCAAGGCGTACAGGGGCGCAAGGGCCCTCGCGATGCGGACCTTCGGCCCCCGGGTCGTGGCGGCCGTGGAATGGCTCGTCCAAGACTTCGGCGACGTGGATCCCCACATCTTCCGCTATCTCGCGGAATGGCGGGGCCTGGTCCAATATTTCGGGCCGGGCCTTTGTCAAAATTGCGACCTGTTGAAGACACCCGCGATCGAGGCCAGGCGCTACAGCGACTATCAGCGCCATGCCCGGAGCCTGGGGTTGCGAGTTTTCGCGAGCCTGCCTTCGAACTGGGCACTCATCGCCGACGCGGCGAACGGGTGCGAGAAGAGCAAGACAGCGCTGGCGCGCGCGGGACAGTGGGGCCTCGGCGCCGACTTCGACGCCGAACTGCCGGATTGCGGGCCGACGCGCGGCGAGTCCAAGTCGAGCCTCGGCCTCCAGCGGGCGATCGGCTCGGCGATCGCCAACCTTCGCCAGGCCGCCGGCCTGACGCAGGCGCAGGCCGCCGCAAAGGCCAGCAGCATCGCCGGCGGCGGCTATACGCAAGGCCGCTGGTCGGACCTTGAGGCCGGGCGCTTCAGCCCCACGCTTGAGACGCTCCAGGTGATCGCCCAGGTACTGGGCGTTCGCGTCGGCCGCCTGCTCGGCGATCTGTAGGACTCTCACCATTGCGGCACCCACAAGTCCGCGTGCGCCGCCTTGATGTTGCCCGCCTTGGCCGCAAGGCCGCACGCGCAGCCGATGTCGCAGTGCGATTCATCCAGGAGAGGGTTGGGCGTAGCCTCGACCCTTAGGACCTCGCCCCTGGAGCCCGTCTCCTTCTGCATCGCGTAGATATCCGTCGCGATGAACTTGTGCGGACCATCCGGCGGCGGTATCGCCTGGGCGCCGTCGCCGAACGTGGTGACCATTAGCGACGCAATCTCGCGCCAGCCGCCGGCCGTGAACGTGTGGCCGATCCAGCGTTCGCAGTATTTGGCGCTCAGCGTCTCATTGGAGTCCATGCCCAGCCCCGTCGCGTCGCCGCAGCCGACGCTGCGCGGGTTGGCGTCCATCGCCTCCTGGATGATGGACCTCTGTAGCGCGAAGCTCGTGTCGCTCATCAGCACCAGGAAGCGGAGCGAGCGCGGCCTGGTCAGCGCCGTCGGGGCGGCGTTGACCCACAGGACTGAGAGGTTCGAGTGGCGCGCCACGTCCCAGCCCATCTCGGCGCGGCCCTCGATCTGGGCGAGCCTCTTGAAGAAGCCCGACTTCCATCCGTTGCCGCCGGCGATCCTCAGCAGGTCGAACTCCGCGCCGCTCTCCACCTGCGCCCGCCCCGCGGCGACGAGCTGCGCCCACTTGACGAGCGAGTCCAGGTCGCCCGTGAACTGGCAGAGGAACTCGCGCTGCCAGCCTAGCTCGTCGCCGTAGACCTTGCGGAACTGCTCGACCGTGATCGGACGGCCCTCGTTGTCGCGGAGCACCAGGCCGTCGGCCACGGCCCTGTTGATATCCACGAAATGCACGCTGTACATATCCGGCGCGGACACCAGATCGTAGAACTTCGTGTTGCGCCCGCGCGGCGTCGAGATCACCATGACCTGGTAGCCGCGAGTGGTCAGCGGGAACACGACGCGCCAGTGGTCGTAACCGCCCCTGTCGAAGAGGCCGAATTCCGTGAAGATGACGTTTCCTGTCAGGCCGGCCAGCGTGTCGGGGTTGCGGCCGGGCAGGGCAGTCACGCTGCCGCCCCTGGGCAGGTGCAGCGTCCGGGCGGTGCAGCGGAAATTCTGCTCGATGTCCGAGACGAACTCGCTATACTGGGCATCCGTCGAGGTCATCTCGCCCGTGAGCTTCAACAGGTGCTTGTACGCCTCGGCGACCCGCTTGCACTTGTCGAAGGTGGCGTCGGCCTGCCTCTGAGTCATCGAGACGATGAACCATGCCTGGCCGGTGCTCATGGCGTGGGAGACGGCCTTGCACGCGGCCGTGAAGTCCTTGCCGGCCTGCCTGCACCAGCAGGCGACGATGACGCGGGCGGTGTCCTCGAAGAGGAGCTGCTGATAGCGCAGCAGCCTTATCATGCGCGCCGAATTGTTCGAATCCTGGACCATCAGCCCTCTTGCGCCGGTTCAATGTCGAGATAGAACGTCTGCCCCAGGCACTTGGCCATTTCTTCCGCGATCGCGCCGGATGCGCAATGGATCTCGAGGCTCCCAGCGGGTGTGGCGTCCCAGAAGCTCTTGTTCTCAGCCGAATCGTGACTGTTGCTGCTGGTCACCGCGGAGAGCTTCAGGACGTGCGTCCGCGCCGGCGTCGGGACCCACTTGCCCTCGGCGTTCGGTCTGCTGCTCATGTACTGGTGAGACTCAACGGTCTGTAGGACGAACTTGCACCTGACTTTCATGGAGCACCCTTTCCGAAGATTTTCTGTCCCGCTTCGTGGATCATCTCATCCGTGATTCGCCCGCCGCCGGCGGTCTTGCGGGCGACGGCCTGCATCTCGGCCTCGAACGCCCGCCTCATCTGGGCGACCTTCTGCTGGAGCAGCTCCGTCTGGGCCCCGGCCTGCTGGAGCCTGGCCAGGGAGTCGATGATCCTGACGATCCGCGCCGAGTCGCCCTTGGCATCCGCCAGGTCGGCGCGGCTCAGCGTCCGCAGGAAGTCGAAGTAGAGCTGCTGCGCCTGCATCCGCGCGGCCTCGCCCAGCTTGTCGCCGCCGGATGCCGCGAATACCTCCGCAAACTGCTTTGCCGCCTGGGCCTGCTCGATGAGCTTGGCGTCGTAAGACAGATATGCGTCCATAGCGCGGTAAATCGACGTCCGGCCGATAGGGCCATACTGGTCTGTGAACCATTCGGTCAGCGAGTCCACCGTGTACGCCGGGTCGCGGAGTCGCCGCTCGAAATCGGCGCAGAGCTCATCCCGCAGCGCCGCCGCCTTTGGGTCCTCGGCCACCTTGGCCAGCCAGACATCCCGCTGGGGTTCGCGCAGCGCGGAGATCTGCTCGCACGTCGGGACCTTGAGGCCGCACCTTAGCCCCGCCGATATCGCTATCAGGTCGAACGCCAGGAAACGTTTTCTCAGGGGCTGGCTCATCACATTCCGGTGGCCGACTGGCGGCCGGTGAACTCGTCGATCTTGCCCCAGGGGAAGCCGGCCAGGACGAAGTCCCGCCCGCGCGACGTGATGCGGTATCCGTGGCGGGGCAGCTCGCTGTACTGCGGGAGCTTCTGGACCTCGATCATGCCGTCCTGCACGAGGGAGACGATCTCGCCGTCGATCTCGCTGCGCTCGTAGGCGACGATGCCGTGAGAGAAGCCCTCGTAGATCTCCTCGGCGGCCAGGTGCATCTCCGGGGCGGCCGCGTAGAGATTGTGGACGGAGCGGAGTATCGCCTCGCGTATGCCCCGCCTGCGCTTTGCGGCCGGCGAGATCAGCCTGACAGGTTCATCCCGCATCGCTACTGGCTCCTTCCGTGCTTCATCGCCGCGTCCATCCGGCCGCCCAGGGCGGCGACGGCCTTGGCGACCTCGTTGATCTTCTCGTGCAGCTCCCCGTGCGATTGGGCGTTGTCGTGGCGAACCAGGTCCACTCGCTCCTCCAGGCCCCTCTGTATCGAGCCGAGGTCCGATATCACGCCGACAATCTGGCCCTGGCGGGCGAAGCGCTCGTTGCAGCAGACCTGCTGCCTTAGGCGCTCGAGGCGGAGGTTCTCGTGCGACTTTTCCAGGCTCTCAAGGTCGCGCCCGAGTTTCTCTGCGCGGGCCGCCAGGTCGCTGACGGCGCGGGACAGGAGCTTCTGCCCCAGATAGGTCCCCAATAGGCCCGCGATGACGCCGATGATGACGGCTGAGATCACGCTGGAGACGACGCTGGACCAGTCGACGATCTCGGGCCTGGCCGGCTGGCTGGACTGGGCGACAAACAGCGGCAGGGCCAGGAGGGATAAAGACGCGGGGCTCATGCGCGCGCCTCCGCGATGATGACCAGGGCCAGGGCGGCCGGGGCGAAGACGAGCCAGAAGGCGGCCAGGGCGATCTCGTCGGCGTGGGCGGCGGCGATGACCGCCGCAGCCGACAGCGCCTCATGGCAGGCCCGCCAGGGGCCTTGCGAGCCAAACAAAGCGGCGAGCGGGAGATTGCCGGGCATCATGGGCTCTCCCGCCCGCCAGTGATCCTTCGCGGGCGTCCGCGCATGCAAGCAGCCCGCCCGCTCGCCGACCGTGGCCATCCGTGCATAAGCCAGCTCGCTCCTTCAGGGCAGCCGTGCCGTGCAGTTGCGTCCATCATGGCCGCCGGGAATCCGCCCGGCGGCCGGATAGGGGAAACTGGTTAGGGGGATGAATACGGGCGCGGGAATGGAGTGTCAAGAAAAAAATCTGCCTGGGAATGAAGATTTCTGGATATTCTAGAGGCGGGCGGTCAAGATTAGGTCGGTCCCGATGAGTTTTAAATAAGCCGCAAGTGGATGGCATATATCGCGGCGCAGGGGCAGCTTGCTTTCCTTGCCCACAAATCTGATTTCCCTGAACAGGGTCAGCCGGGGGTCCTTGACCATTTGAGCGGCCAATTCTTTAGCTGGCCGGCTGACTGCTGGCCTCGCATCCGCCATCTGCCAATGCAATTCGCGCATGGCTGGCCCGATATCCAATCGCTGGAACATGACAACGACCTCAGTGCCATAATCAGTCTTGATGATTGGAAGGTCCATTGGCAGATCCCTCTGCTCATAACGTTGGCCATCGCTACAAAAGAGCTCAATCGTGAACTGCTGGCCGGGCTTCTCGATCAGGTTAAGCAGTCGGTGACCGCGCGGGAAGAACCAGGCAGCTTCCTTCGCCCGTGGTTCCCACGTGATAATCCCGGCGTCCTGAGCATCGCGTAAGGGCGGCGCCGTCTCAATTCGTTTCGGATGCGTCGCTATGGCCAGCGCGATTCCGACCGCCATGGTTGCAGTTAGGACCAACAAGACGCCCAGAAACCGCCGCTTTGTGATCTCCCATCGCATTTCTAAACCGCCTTGACCCGCTCGGTCCGCTTGATGATTTTCGGCACTACGGCCATGATTCGCATAAGCCTGCGCATTGCGCTGGCCGGCACCAGGATTGGCTTATACGCTGGATTTATAGAGCTAAGCGTGAAGTTTCCATTTTCCTCCTTGACGAGCTTGAGTTTGACCTCCACGCCGGCGGGTACCTCGTAGATGGCGCAAGCCAGGCCTTCTCTGATGGAGCGTCGCGGATCGATGATCACGATATCGCCGTCTACGTATTTCGGCGCCATCGAATCGCCCTTGACCCTCAGCGCGAAGGAACCGGGCGGTGCATTCTTGAACTCAACGAAGGCGTCAGCCCAGCCCGGCGGAGTTGATTCCGCATACTCGGTGCCAATACTAAATGTGTCGCCTGCGGCAAGGTGCCCAATCACGGGCACATAAAGCTCCCGCCAGTCCTCGGGCAGTCCTTCCGGGTCGATGATTTTCTGGCCGGGGATGTAGACGCCCACCATGACGTCAGCTGCTTCGCGGTCCCATTGTCTTTCAAGGAAGTTATCCCGCCGGGGACCTTCCGGACGCTTGTGTGCGTTTTCGATGAATATCGTGCCATCGCCCACCAAGAGCCAGTCAAGATTGATCCCATGCCGCCACGCGATATTGCAGATGCCGCCCAGCAGATCTATTCCGATGGTGGCGTTATCACCGCGCTCGATCCTTGATATCGCATCCGCGTTGAGGCCGCCGAGGAGTTTTCCGAGTTCTGGCTGGGTCATTCCCAGAAGCGCCCGCATCTTCCTTAGTCGCTCCCTGAATCCCGGTCCAGGGGCCGGCGAAATATTTTCTCTTTTTTTCACGGTTTTTTCTTGACCATACAGATTTACGTTTGGCATAATCTGTAATAGGCAGATAAAAGCCGATTTACGAGGCTGTCAGAATGAGCATCATCGTAGACCGTGAAAATACTCTAAGGCAGGCCGGCCAAATCGTCAAGAGCAGAATTGTGGCCATTTCGGTGCCCCTGGGTGAATTCGCGGACAAGGCGGGCGTGACGGACCGAACTCTCAGTCATCTCTTCGCCGGCCGCTCGCGCGGATATCGTTCACAACTGAAGGTCTGGGAGTGCTATCGCAAGCTGTCCGGCAGTGCCATCAGCTTCGCCGAGTTCTGGGGACCGCTGGCGTCGAGGAGGATCGCGGGATGAAACCCACCATCGAACTTTTCTTCACGCCGGAAGATCGCCGCGCCTTGCTGCGCTCGCACGGGATCGAGCCCGATGAGACGCCGGGCGTCCGGCGAACGATTGGACCGCGACCGGCCCGCAGAGGCAATAGCGCTTACTGAATCCGGTTGAAAAAGGAAGACACATGGCAACGGCGACTTGGGACGCACGCTCGATCAGGATTTCAGAGGATCGCCGTAGCGGCCGCTGCGTGGTGACCGCGCGGCTGACCTGCGGCGGGATGAGGATGCTGGCCCGCGCCGGCGACCAGCAGGTCGAGATCGCCCGCGCCGGCGGCGAGACGCACGTGAAGTTCGGCGGCGTGCTGGTAGTGCTTACAGACAGGGGGCCGCTGGCGGCGGATGTCTTCTGCTGCGTGCCGGCCGGCAGCCAGTTTCCAAAATTCCTCACGGACGATCTGGTCGAGCTCCAGCCCGACCCCGAGGCGATGCCCCTGGCGGTAATCGGCCAGGGCGATTACGCACGGGAGATCGCGGCCGAATGACGGCGCTACCCTCGCACAATTTGGGACTCGGAAACCGGAACACGGAATGCGGAAACCGGGAAACGGATTCCGGATTCGGGGTTGCGGGCTCCGCCGCTCCTGTCGGCTGGCTTACCGCGAAGGAGGCCGCCGCGGCGCTGGCGATAAGCCCCCGCGCGGTGCAGCTCAAGGTCGCCAGCGGGCAGCTGGCCGGAAGAATGCACGCGGGCCGGCTGCTGATCGATCCCGGAGCGAACGTCACGCTCCGCCTGGCTGCGGGGGCCACGGCCCCGGCCCCCGCGCTGGCGGATGACCGGTTCGCCCGTGGCCTAGCGTCGCTCTCCGATTCGCAGCGCCAGGCGCTGCTGGCCCGCCAGGCGATGGTCAAGAGTTACCTGGCCGCGATGGATGAGCGGCCCGCCGGCTGGTCGGTGATGCGGACGGTCGAGGCGTGGCTGGGGATGTGGAACGCCCAGCACCCCGGCAAGCCGGTCTGCCAGAGGACGATCTACAACTGGGCGCGGCGCTACAAGCGCGACGGGCTGGCCGGCTTGGTGGACATGCGGGGCGGCCGCCGGATCAAGGATGAGTTCCCCCCGGAGGTCAGGCACTTCATCGTCGGGCAGTTGCGCGAGGGCTGCACCAGCCTTGTGAGGATCCACGAGCGGGCGACGCTCTTTGCGCGCGAAAAGGGCCTTCCCATGCCGGCCGTGCGGACCGTGCAGCAGTGGGTCAGGTCTCTGCCGCCGGCGCTGGTCGCCTGCCTGCGAGATCCACGCCGGTTCCGCGACCGGACATCGCCGCACATCACGCGCGACTGGTCCAGGGTCCACTCGATGGAGTGCTGGGTCGCCGACCACAGGCAGCTTGACGTGCTCGTGCCCCGCCGGGTGTGGATCGAGCGCCCCGTGCGCAAGGGCCGGGATGGGCTGCCCCGCGCCTCTCGGGGCGGGCGATGGGAGGTCCGGTTCTACAGGCCGTGGCTGACGATGTTCCTGGACGCGCGAAGCTGGATGCCGGTTGGCTGGGTGCTGGATTTCGACGAGCCAAACGCCAACCGCGTGATGACGGCCTTCATGCGGGCCGTGGCGGCGCACGGCTGCCCGGAGCACCTTATACTCGACAACGGCAAGGACTTCCGCGCCCGCGATTTCGCGGGCGGCCGCCAATGGAGGAAGCTCTACGCCAAGGACGCCAGCGGCCGGCTCCGCGCGATCCGCCGCGGGGAGAAGCTCCTGGACGAGCAGAAGGTCGGGCCGCTCCTCCAGGCCCTCGGCGTCGAGGTCCACTGGGCCACGCCCTACAACGCGCGCGCGAAGATCGTTGAGAACTTCTTCAGAATCATGTCGCTGCACTTCGACCGCATGTGGCCGACGTACTGCGGGTCGAGGGCTGAAAAACGGGCGATCTGGCTCCGCAAGCTGCACGCCGACCGCATTCAGGACGATTACAACATCGACCTCGTTCGCGCGGGCTTCGAGGCTTGGGTGATGGAGGATTACGCGCTCCGGCAGTGCCCCAACCAGGATGCCAACCCCGGCCTGTCGAGCCTGCGCGCGTTCCATGAGGGCCGCCGGCCGAACTTCTCGGAGAAGCGCCCGCCCGACCACGAGATGGCTCTGTTGCTCTCGAAGTCCGTCAAGGTCTGCGTGCGTGGCAACGGGATCATCGTCTCGGCCTTCGGATTGCCGCAGTGGTACTGGTCGGACCACCCGGAGTTCCAGGCCCGCGTGGGCGCGGCCGCCGGCGATGTCCGCAAGGCGATCAGCTACCGCGCGATGGTCGATGACCCCTCGCGGGTCTTCGTCTTCGACTACGTCACCGACAAGTTCCTGTGCATCGCGGAGCCGCGCTACCAGATGCACCCGCTGGCCTCGAGCGCGGCGGACCGGGAGAAGCTGGGCGGCGAGATCGCCCTCCAGAGGTCCTTCGCGCGCGACACGAAGGCCGTCGCCGGCCAGGCCAAGCGGTTCTATCGCAACCAGGCGCTGGAGCTCATGCGCAGGGCGGGCGAGGCAGCCGGCTGTTTGGACGATCCGGCGACGATAGTGAAGCGCTACTCCGCCACGGTCCTGACGATGGTCGGCGGCGGGGAGTTGTCCCGCGCCGCGGCGGCGGGCGCCAGGCACGATGAGGAGCGCCAGGCCAGCGCGAAGGCCCGGATGCGGGAGTTCTTTGCTAGAGCACAAACCGGCACGGATGCGGTCGCGGCGCTGTCAGGGGCCGCCGGCCAGGTTCCATCCGCGAATGGAGTCGCAGATCCGCTGGACGTCCTGTACAGAAAGGCAGACTGCGATGACGCCGGAGACCGAAACAGTCGCGACGCCACTTGAGTGCGTCAGGGAGATGGCGAGCATGGAGCTGGCGACCGAAGGCAGGCTGACGGAGCAGCAGAGGAAGGATATCCGCCGGGCCCTGGGCGAGTACATGACGGCCGAGGCGCTCAAGCCCCGCGCGGTCGCGCGGATGCTGGGCGTGTCGGAGTCGCTCCTGTCAGGGATACGCAAGGGCACATACGCGGCCGACCCGGACCCGTGGCTGCGCAAGATCGCGGCGCTGATCGCCGATTCGGCGCACAAGACGGCGGCCGCCCCTCCCACGTCGTTCGTGGCCACGACGGAGGCCAGGCGCATCCTCGCCTGCTGCCTGCGGGCCGTGCAGATGCCATGCATCGCGAAAATCATCGGGCCCAGCGGGATCGGCAAGAGCGAGGCCTTCCGCGAGTTCGCCCGCCGCCGCGGGGACCGCGCCACCTACATCCAGGCCGGGGCGGCCCTGGCCGGCATTCGCGGCGTCATGGAACTCATTTCACGATCCCTCAGGCTGCGGCTGCCGCAGAGGATATCGAACGCGGGCATGTACCTGGCGATCCGCGAGGACCTGGCCCGCCGCTACGGCGGGGGGGCGGCGTCGCCCCACTCGATCATTGTGGATGAGGCGACGACCCTATCCGGCCAGGCCCTCAGGCTCCTCCGCGACCTGCACGACGATCCCGACGTCCGCGCGGCGGTGATCCTCGGCGACACGGCCCGCCTGGACGACATGGTGGGCGACCGCCGCAACGTCGCCGGCGGTTACGACCAGATCCGCAGCCGGTTCGGCGCGGTCTACTTCAAGCGGGCCAGCGAGGAGATCAGCGAAGAGGATGTCCGCCTCGTGGCGGATGGCGCGCTGGAGGCCCTAGGCCATTCGCGCAGACTGCCGGCGGCCAGCTACCGCTACCTCGCCCGGCTGGCCAACTCGGAGGGGACGTATCGCAACGTGGTCTACCGCCTCCAGACGGCGGCGGCCCTTGCCGAGGGCCGGGACAAGGAGCCGGCGTACAGCGTGGCGGAGCTGGACTTCGCGGGGCTGATGCTCGGCCGCGAGGCCAGCCCCGAGCTGCCGCGCGAGGATAATGATGAGCAGGGCCAGCCGGCGCTGGCCGTGGCGTAGGAATTGCGGATTGCGGATTTCAAGAGGCGGACATGAGCACTCTCGATGACCTGGTGATAGAGACGTTCCTGACCACCGGCGATAAGTACGTAGCGGAGGTGCGGGCCCTGGACACCGGCAAGGTTCTGTTCCGAAGCCTGCCCCGGGGCGTCGAGATCTCCGCGTACGACCTGGCGATGGCCTTCATACGCTCGCTCGTGGTCGAGGCGTGCGAGCGGGCCGGGCTGCCGGCGATCCGCCTCGGCCCGGCCGAAAAGGCCAGGCCGGCGGCCAAGAATCCCGCCGTGGGCAAATGTTAGTCACCACAAAGGCCGCAAACGACAACTGAAGAACTTTGCGCCCCTCGTGGTGAAGGATACGCCGCATGGAAGCTAATAAGGGACGATGGAGCGAGCTGCTGCGGGCGACATGCTCATGGGCCGCCGCGCTGGTCCCCATCCTCATGATCCTGGCCGTGGCGGTGGTGGAGGGCCAGAGGCGCGGCGACGCGGTCCCCCCGGCCGCCCCCGCGCGATGCCCCCGGTGCGGCGGCCAACTCCTGCCGGCCTCGATGCCGGTGGAAGTCGAAGACAGGTCTCCCCGGGCCGGCGAGCGGGTTTCCAGTCCTCCTTTCCCCGCCGCCGGCCCGAATTTGGACTGTCGGGCCTGGGCGGTACGGGCCCGGCTCGTTGGCGTGGACCCGGCGTACGCGCCGGAAGAAAGAACTCGGAAGACGGAATACGGAAGACGGGAAGCAAGTCCCGAATTCCGTGTTCCGGTTTCCGAGTTGCGTATTCCCGGCCCCGGGGAGGCTCTATGACCAGGGCGCAGCGCCAGCGTGAGCGGCTCTATGACCTGCTGATCCAGCGGGACTGGCTCAGCGATGAGGTGCGGCGTGCGCAGGATTCGTTGATGGAGGCATACGCGGAGCTGATCGAGCGCGCAAAGCAGGCCCGCGAGTGCAGGGCGGCCCGGCGCGGAAGGCCCTGGTAAGGAGACCGCGATGAATGAAATGGCACGGATGGTGAGCCACGCGTTGGAGGGCCTGGACGACGGCAACATGGACAGTCCCCTCTAGGACCTGTGGGAGCTGGTCTCGACGCGGGATGACCAGGACATTGCCTCCGCGATGCGGATGGGCGTACTGGAGTGCCGCTCGTGGATGGCGGAGAGCTGCCGGGCGATGAGGGCCTGAGGCGTTCAATATTCAATATTCAAGGCGGCGCGGCATGGAAGCGAGAGACGTGATCCGAAAGAGCCTGGCGGGCCTGTCGCGGCCGCAGAGGTTGATACTGCTGCTGGCCTATTGCGAGGGCTTGACGGACGCCGAGATCGCGGCGGCGCTGGACCTGGAGCCGGGCGAGCTGTCGGACCTGGGCCTTTCGGCCCGCGCCCGGATACGCGCGGACCTGGCGGCAGCCGGGTTCCCGGTCAAGCAGGAAGATGGAAACCGGAACAGGGAAGACGGAACCGGGAACCTGGAACCCGGATTCCAGGTTCCGGGTTCCCGGTTCGGAGGTTTGTAATGGCCCTTTCAACAGGACAAAAACGGGCGTTGCACGCGGCCGCCAGGCAGGCGGGATTCGACGATTCCGCCCCGGGAGGGATCGAGCGGCGGCGGATGGTGATGCGGACGGTGGGCGGGTTCCACTCGGCGGCGGACCGCACGGCCACGCGCGAGGGGTATATCCACGTCATGGCGTACTTCGAGCAGCTCGCCGGCGGCTGCCTGCGCGGCTGCACGCGCGGGTATTGGACGGGGCAGTCCAAGGTCGCCAGGCCCGCCGACAGCCTCATCTGGCGGATCCGCAGAGAGTGCGAGCGACTGGGGATGTCGCCCGAGCAGCTCGACCGCTGGATCGCCGGCCCACACATGTCGGCGGGCGAGTGCAAGGGCCTGGCCGATGCGCCGGAGCACTGGCTGAGAAAGATCGTCGAGGCGCTGAAGGCGATAGGGGTAAGACGCGGAGACGCGGAGAGGCAAGAAGAGGCGGCGCCATTTTGAGCTCGATTTTCGCGCATAACTTCATCAAGGAGTCGACCGATGGCTGAGATCGTCATGGCGCGGGCGTATGCGATCATTGATGAGCTGGAGGCCTTGCTCAAGGAGGACCACCCGCACTACATGGCCCCGGAGTTCACGCAGAGGCAGATGGATTTCATCGCCGACATGATTGACGCCCGCGACTGGCGGCGGCCGTTGTCAGCCAGGCAGCTCGACTGGCTTGACGCAATATACAAGCAGGCCCAGAGGCAGATCGAAGAGGCGCGCCGGCTTGCGAACATGCCGTCGCTGGAGGAGCGGGCCAGGCGGCCCATCCCGCCCCATGCCCCGCCGGGCGTGAGCCCATTCAGCCAGCGGGTCGATGTCTGATGGAGATCGCCGAATACATACTCGTCGATGCGTCGGGCCAGCCGTGGCGCGGCTACAATGGCCGCCTGCTGGTGATCGAGGGCCAGGCCGAGGCTCGCGAACTGGCGGCGCACTTCTCCACCAAGGCCCGGCCGCTTGCGCCCGTGCGCGGGCGGTTCCTCCTGGCCATGGGGCCCGACGGCGAGCCGGTGATCGGGACGAGGGAGGAACTCACCACGAAGGGCACGACGGGTACGAAGCTGATCGAGGCGGCGCGAGCGGCCGGGGGCGAACCGATGGCCAAGGCGATGGGCGCCGCGATCGACAAGGTCTCCGAGGCGTTCGGCGGCGGCAGGCCGGGATCGCCCCGGTCCCGCGCGGCGGCGTTCCTTGCGGGAAACAAATGGAATGGGCGACGGACATCGGCCCGACGCACTGAAAGGAACATATGAATCCGATACCTGAGACATTCCAAGACGTCGCCGCCGCCAAGGCCGCGCTGGACGCGGATGGCTTCAAGACGCTGGAGCCTTAGAGATGAACATCAAAGACGAGGTCGAGTTCAAAGCTGAGATCGACGCCGTCTTCAAGGAGATGGAGTCTGTCAACGCTGCCTTCAAGGAGTTGGAGTCCGCCGAAGGCATCCGCCTCACGCTGGGCGCCCTGGAGGCATTCTTTGTCGCCGTCCAACTTCAGTTCGCGTGGCGACATTCCCTCAATGCCGATTCCGCCGCCGGGATCGTCCGCACGTTCATTGAGAAGATTCAGACCAGGCTTCGCAAGAACGGCTGCATATTGGCGTGTGCGATGATCGAAAAGGGATGGAATGGGCTGCTCTATCCGGCTCAAACAAACGAAATCGAGAGATGATCGTGCAACGCACCAAAATCGAATGGGCCAAGCCGATAGCGGTGGTCGGAACCCAGGGGATATTCAACGTTGAGGTGCCGGATGCTCGATTTTGACAATCCGCAATCCGCAATCCGCAATCCGCAATCGGACGCCTCCGTTCCTCCGTCGCCCCCGCTGCCGGACGGGATGTCCCTCGTGGATACGACCGCGCCGGCGGGGACGGTTGTCCCCAAGCCGGCCGAATTGCCGACGCTTCGGCGCCTGCCCGACCTGGCGGATGACGCCAGGGAGTATCAGCACAGGCAGCGGCCGTCGGCGGACCCGTTGGGCAAGGCGGGGCTGCCGAACTATCGCGAGGGGCTGGACGGCCTGCTGCTGGAGCTGTGCCGGCGGCTGATCGCGGCGGGCGGGGCGTACATCAGGGCGCGGCAGCTCGTCGAGGAGCTGAAGCTCGACGGCGGCGACAGGGCCCTGAGGCGGCTGGTCGCCTACGGGCACGTCCACCATCGGCTGCGCCAGATCGTCGGCGTCGAGGGCGGGCAGGGCTACTGTTGGGGCGAATCGCGGGCGGGGGCCTACGCGCTGGCGGCGACGATCGCGCGGCGGAAGGCCCTTTGCAGCCTCTTCAACGCGAGTTTGTACAGCCGCAAGACGCCGGTAATCGAGATGGCGCAGCTCGCGCTGGACTTCGAGCGCGGCCTGGCCCCGATGAGGGTCGCCCACGGGCCGGATGGCCCGCCCCTGGGCCGGCCGCCCGCCGGCGACGGCGACGATCCGCTTGACCTTCTCCTGGCGGGCGAGGGCGTCAAGCCGGGCCAGGTGATAGAGGCCCTGGTCAGCGAGATGGAGCGAACCGCCGAGGGCAAGCGCGTCCTTGCCGAGATCGGCGAGCGGCACCGCGGCGCGTTCGTGACGCGCGAGGCGGCGGCGGCGATCCTGGCGGGCCTGGATCGGCACGCGAAGGAGCTTTCGGACCTGCGCGGGCGGCTGGCGGCGACGCTGGCGGGCGGACAGAATGCCTGACGCCCAATGTCTGATGTCCGATGGGTGCGAGGTCGGCGGGTGGTGCGAGCCGCGGCGCGCGACGATCACGGCGGCCCTGAGGCGGTATTGCCAGCTCCGGCCGGGACGGGCGGGTCGGCAACCGGAAACCGGAATACGGAAACCGGACCCGTCGCCCTGCTCCACCTGCGGCCGCATGGATTGCGAGCTGAAGCCCCTGGCGGATTGTAAGCGCAGGTCGCGCCTGGCGGCCGGGTTCGTATGTCCGGGCCATTTCCGATTTCCGGGTTCCGAATTGCGAGCTCGAAGGGAGTCCTAAGGTGAAGGGCAAGGTTAAGTTCTTCAATCGGAGTCGCGGCTGGGGGTTCATCACGTGCGAGGACGGCGAGGAGGCGTTCCTGCACATCAGCGAGATCGAGTCGGGCGGCCCGCCCGATGATGAGCAGCCCTGCGTCTTCGAGCGCGAGCGAGGCCCGCGCGGGCTGAAGGCCGTGGCCGTCAAGCTGCTGGGGCTGCTGTTTGTTTTCAGTCTCCTTTGTGGCCTCTGTGGTGGCTGCGCGACCCGTCCCGACCCCGCCCGGCCGGGCAGGTCCGCAGTGGTCACGGATTGCAAGGTCTGCCGGGTCATAAACGGCAAGAAGGTCTGCTACACGCGGGCGCAGTGGTCTGCGCTCGAGAGGTCCAAGTCCACTGACTCAAGGAGCAACCGATGAACAGATTGTGGATGTTCCTGTACCTGATCGTGTCGTTATTCCTGCCATCGCTGCTGGCCGTCGGGTGCACGGGCGAGCAGGCCGTGCCGGGCGCGACGTGCAGGGCGACGTTCAAGGCCCACGATGGCACGATCGTCACCTGGGAATCCGATAAAGACACGTCCGCCAAGAACCTCAAGTTCAATCCCTCCACGGGCGAGCTGGAGATCCAGGATCTCAACTCCGTCGGCTCCGCGCTGGCCCCATATCAGGCGGCTTACATGATCCAGATGAGCAATAACTCCCTGGCCGCGTGGAAGGGCTTCATGGACTTCGTGCAGGCCGCCACGCCCTGGATCGTCAGGGGAGGGGGCGCGGTCAGTTACGATCCGAACTCGGGCTCGCCGGTCATCCTGCCCCTCATGGAGGGGGCGGTCAAGGCGCTGAAGACCACGACGCAGCCGGCGGCGCCGGCCGGGACCCCGCCCCTGCCGGGCGGCGCCTCGGCGCAGGACATCATCGAGATGGCCCGGAAGATACTGTCCGACACGGCCAGCGATCCGGCGTTATGCGAGACCGCCAGGCGGATACTGGACTCCTTCGCGGCCCAGTTGCCGGCGAGCCAACCGGCGAAGAATTAGCGGGGATAAAAGCGATGAAGCCCATGAGCGAGTCCCTCTTATCAGTGCGAGAGGTCCAGCCCCAGCACGGCGCGATCATCCTCTTTCGCGGCACGGGTTCCCTGGCCAGGGCGATCATGGACGCGACCGGGCAGGGCTACAGCCACGTGGCACAGCTCCTCCAGGACTCGGACAGCTCATGGCACATCGCCGAGAGTTCGACGCCTGAGGGGCCAGACGTGACAGATGGCAAGCCGCGATTCGGCGTCCAGATCACAGCGATGGGGGACCGGCTGGCGATGGAGTGTTCTGCGGCCAGGCCGCCACGGATCGACTACCTGGGCCTGCGCAAGGACCTCACCGAGTGGCAGCGATGGCTCCTGGGCGAGTGGTGGCGCGTGCAGGACATGCGACACGCCCCTTATAACGCCGGGGCGCTTTTCCAGTTTCTCGGTTATTTGGCGGTTCGGCGGGTCTGCCCCTCGCTCGCGATCCCGCCCTGGCAGAATTCGACGCTCGGGTATGTCTGCTCGGGCGCGGTCGCCCACGCGCTGGCGGCGGCGGGGATCGGCGGCGACATCCAGCCGGCGGACTCGGTGACGCCGGGCGACTTCTGTTCGCCCGCGTGGGCGGGCGTGTTCAAGCCCCCGGTGAATTTGTGGCCCGGCGTGGCTGGGTAGGGCCGCCGCGCGACGTGAGCGGCGGCTGATTCATGACTGATTGAAATGCAGTTTTCGGCCCGTTTTCATCGGGCCGTTCCGGTACGGATTCCCGCTCTTTGTGTGCGCACGCGTGCGCGCACAAACCCGCGAAGTGACCCGCAGTTTTCCCCCGAAATCGTGGGCTTTGTCCGGCCGATTTTCCGTTTTGCTCAATCCCCCCCGCCAACATGCCCTTTTCCCCGGGTTTCCCCGGCGATTCCGCCAGATTCCGCGTCATCCCGTGATGTTCCGCTTTGCCCTGCGCGGCGTAGTAATCTGGGTAATCTCGCTCAGGCCCGCGAGAGGCAGAATGGACGAAACAAAGCCGAA
>JBHGBE010000057.1:0-31733 GCA_041946855.1 Phycisphaerae bacterium
CGCGAGCACATGATCCGCCGCCTGGCATACCGCATCCAGGAACTGGCGTTCGGCGGCTTCCGGCCAGGCGTCGGGCGTGGAGGCGATTGCGGCGCAGCGCGGGGTTGACCGGACCTACGTTGCTCGAATCCTGAATCTTGCCACCCTTGCCCCGGACCTTGTGCAGGCCATACTGAAGGGGACCGAGCCAGACGGCCTGTCGCTACGGAAGTTGATGTCCGAGCACTTGCCCGCCAGGTGGGACGAGCAGCGGACCGCGCTGGGCATGACAGTGACGGGATACGCGGGGCAGTTTGTTTCACACGGCAACCCTTTCTCCGTACCACCGAAAACGGCGATAGGCCATCTTCGACAACCGCTTTCGAACGCAGCAGATACGTTCCACGTGATACGCCAGGGGCGCGTCCCAACTAATCAGAGAAAAACCGGCCAAAGAGAGAGAAAATGGGGCGATTCTGGGGTCTTTGGGGGCGGGCGCGTCACGTCAGCGGCGGCGAGAACGGGGCGGTGGGAAACGCCGAAACCCTTGTGCGGGTGCGGGATAACGACGCGGCCCGCCGGAGCAGTCCAGCAGGCCGTTGGCCGTAAGAGAGCGTTTCGCTCCCTTACGGCGACTGGAGCAAGTGTGTCTGGCAGCGAAACTGTCTCTGTTTCAGCGCGGGGACGCGACAGATGCGACGGAGGCAGGTGACTCGGCTCGCCGAATCACGTATACTGCTAGCCGATGAAGCCTTCAGCGGAACACCATGACTTGGACGTGATCCTGGACTCCGTTGCCGACGGTGTGTTCACCGTCGACGGCGGCTGGCAGATCACGTCGTTCAACCGGGCGGCCGAGCGGATTACCGGCGTGAAGCGGCAGGACGCCCTCGGCCGGCGGTGCTGCGAGGTGTTTCGGGCGAGCATCTGCGAGGGCGCGTGTGCGCTGAAGCACACGCTGGCTACGGGCCAGCCGTTGGTCAACAAGGTCGTCTACATCCTTAGCGCCCAAGGGCAGAAGGTGCCGATCAGCGTCTCCACCGCCATCCTGAAAGACGCCGACGGCACCGTTATCGGCGGCGTGGAGACGTTCCGCGACCTGCGCCTGGTCGAGGAGCTGCGGAAGGAACTGGAGTCCACTTACACGTTCGCCAACATCGTTGCCCGCAGTCCGGCCATGCGACGGATATTCGACCTTCTGCCCGAGATCGCCGCCAGCGACAGCACCGTGCTGATCGAGGGTCCAAGCGGAACCGGCAAGGAGTTGTTCGCACAGGCCATCCACAACCTCTCGCCGCGTGCCAAGAAGCGGTTCGTGGCGATCAACTGCGGGGCGTTGCCGGACACGCTCCTGGAATCAGAACTCTTCGGCTACAAGGCCGGCGCGTTCACGGACGCCAAACAGGATAAACCCGGCCGGTTCGCCTTGGCTGACGGCGGCACGGTCTTCCTGGATGAAATCGGCGACATCTCTCCCGCCATGCAGGCTCGGCTGCTTCGCGTGCTACAAGAGCGCGTCTATGAGCCGTTGGGGTCGGTTCAGCCCGTTGCAGCCGATGTCCGGGTAGTCGCGGCCTCCAACAAGCACCTTGCCAAGCTGGTCAGCAAGGGCACGTTCCGCGAGGATCTGTTCTACCGCATCAACGTCGTGCGATTGGAGCTTCCGGCCCTGCGCGACCGGCGCGAGGATATCCCACTACTTATCGAGCACTTCGTGGCCAAGTTCAACCGCCTTCAGGGCAAGGATATCGCCGGGCTCGCGGATGACGTGCTGGCTGTCTTGCTGGCGCACGACTATCCCGGCAACGTCCGCGAACTGGAGAACATCATCGAGCACGCATTTGTGCTCTGTCGCGGCGGCCTGGTGCAGATGAACCACCTGCCGCCGCAGTTCCGCGGGGATTCCACTGGGCCCAGCTTCGCCCCAGGGGCGACGCTGGAATCGATGGAGCGTGTGATGATCGCCGACGCCTTGCGCAGGCATAGCGGCAATCGAAAAGCTGCCGCCACCGAACTGGGGATCAACCCCAGTACGCTGTTCCGCAAGGCTAAGGCGCTCGGCATCGACCTGCCCGATAAGGATGGTCGGAGTCTGAGCTAGAATTGCATGATGCAATTCAGCCTCAGCAACACAGTTGCATTATGCAATCCACTCCGACCATAGCATCAAAACGCCTGGTATCTCAACTCTAGTCGTGACAAGCCATTAGCCGATTTCTGCCTGCTGTGCATCCGCTGGCACGCCATTCGCTCTGTCTTAAGGCATGAGAACCGCCATTCCAGTCTGGCTCGGCCGCGTGTCACCGGTCTTCGACGTTGCTGGACGGCTGATCGTCGTTGATGCCAGCGACGGCCGGGAGACGGCTCGCCAAGAGGCCACCTTGGCCGAGGCCGAGCCCGCGGTGCGTATTCGCCAGATTCTCGACCTTGGTGTGCAGCACTTGGTGTGCGGAGCCATTTCGGCGGAACTGGAGGCCGGGCTTCAAGAGGCCGGAATCAAGGTGACATCACAGGTCTGCGGGAACGTAGACGAAGTGCTGCGAGCTTGCCTGGAAGGCAAGTTGGCCGAGGAACGATTCTTGATGCCGGGCTGCTGCGGGCGGCAGAGGCGGATGCGAGGCCGATGCCGCCGCGGCGGCCCTTGGCGCGGCGGAAGAGGAGTCTGACATGAAGGTTGCGGTTACGGCACAGGGCCCGGAGTTGGATTCACAAGTTGATCCCCGCTTTGGTCGGGCCAAGTGCTTTGTCATCGTGGACACCGAGACGAGCCAGGTGAACGCCGTGGACAACACGGTCAATCTGAACGCCGTCCAGGGCGCGGGCATCCAGGCGGCGCAGAAGGTCGCCAGCATGGGCGTATCGGCCGTGGTCACCGGCCACGTAGGCCCCAAGGCGTTCGTGGCGCTTCAGGCCGGGAGTGTGTCGGTGTTCACCGGTGCCAGCGGCAGTGTTCGACAGGCCGTTGACCAGCTCAAGGCCGGACTTCTGAAGCAGGCCGACAAGGCAACAGTGGAAGGTCATTGGGTTTAAGGTGCGAGTATGCCCGGATTCGATGGAACAGGACCGCGAGGCCAAGGCCCCATGTCGGGCGGCGGGGGCGGATTCTGCGTGTTGAGGATGCCCAGCAAGCCCGCCGAGCACGTGGTGGGCACAGTGGGCCTGAGCGGAAGAGCAGTTACGTTGGACACCAGAAACAGGAAGGAGTTCATCATGCCAGGTGGAGATGGAACAGGACCGATGGGAATGGGGCCGTTGAGCGGCCGAGGGATACGATTCTGCGGCGGCAATGGCGCGCCGGGCTTTGTCGTGCGAGGAGGCCGTTTCGGTGGACGCGGGCGTGGCCGGCGGAACATGTACTACGCGACGGGCCTGACCGGCCAGCAGCGGGCGGCGATGGGCATGCAGGCATTTGGCGGCACTGGGTCGATTGCCGCGCCTTCGGAGGAGCAGCAGGTGTCTGTGCTTGAACAGCAGGCTCAGATCCTCGGGCGGACCCTCGAACAGGTCAACCAGCGAATCGCAGAGATCCGTGGCCGGCAGGCCAAGAAAGAGTAAGGCCTGTGTGAGAATTGCCATCGCCAGCGGAAAAGGCGGCACGGGAAAGACCACGGTCGCGACGAATTTAGCCTTCGTCGCCGCGGCGGCTGGCCGAAGCGTGGCCTACCTGGATTGTGACGTGGAAGAGCCCAATGGGCACATCTTCCTCAAGCCGACCATCTCGGCCGAGACGCCGATCACGCGGCCGTTGCCGCAGGTGGACGAGAAGCTCTGCAACGGCTGCGGTCGGTGCGGGAAGATCTGCCAGTACAGCGCGATCGTCTGCATCGGCGACCGGCCGCTAACCTTCCCGAAGCTGTGCCACTCCTGCGGCGGCTGCGCGATGGTGTGCCCCGTGGAGGCAATCAAGGAAGTGCCACGTCCCATTGGTATGCTGCGGGCCGGCGACAGCCACGGCGTGCAGTTCGTGGAGGGCCGCTTGAACGTGGGCGAGGCAATGAGTCCGCCGGCCATTCGCGCGGTCAAGGCCGCCGCGCCGACCGCGGAGCTTGTCATCGTCGACTCCCCACCGGGCACCTCCTGCCCAGTGATCGAGAGCGTCCGAGGATGCGATCAAGTTCTCCTGGTGACCGAGCCCACGCCGTTTGGGCTGCACGACCTGACTCTGGCCGTCGAGATGGTTTCGGCCATGGGGCTTGCGATGAGCGTGATCATCAACCGCGCCGACAGCGGCGATCACCAGACCCGACAGTTCTGCGACCGCAAGGGGATCGCTGTGCTGGCGGAAATCCCGGATGTGCGCGCGGTGGCAGAGGCCTATTCCAGGGGAGTCCTGATCGCTGAAGTGTCGGAGGTATATCGGAAAGGAATGGAGCGGGTTCTCGCGAGGCTTTGCCATCGCAACCAGTCTCCTGCCCCAATCGCGAGCGGTGGAGGGCGAGCATGAGCGGACGCTCCAACCACCGAGTGTTCGGCCCGGTCTTCTCGCGCCGTCTGGGACGGTCGCTCGGAGTGGACCTTGTTCCCTTCAAGACCTGCACGTATGACTGCATCTACTGCCAGCTCGGCCGAACGACCGCCAAGACGCTCGCCCGCGAGGAGTATGTGCCGGTGGCTGAAGGCCTCGCCGAGTTAGACCGGGCGTGTTCGCAGGAGCAGTTCGACTACGTGACGTTGTCTGGTTCCGGCGAGCCGACGCTTCATGCCCGCCTGGAGGATGTAGTTGCCGGCATCAAAGATCGAACCTCTGTGCCGGTGGCGGTCCTCACCAATGGCTCACTTCTCTGGGACCCTCAGGTAAGGCACGGCCTACGGAAGGCCGACGTGGTGATCCCGTCTCTCGACGCGGGCAGCGAGGCGCTGTTCCGCCATGTGAACCGACCCCACGGCGAGCTGAGCCTGAACAGAGTCATGGACGGGCTGCTCGCCTTCCGGGACGAGTTCGCGGGGGCGATCTGGCTTGAGGTGTTTCTGCTTGGCGGGGTGACGGGCATCGAGGCCGAGGTGCGTCAGATCGCGGAACTTGCCGGGCGGCTCGGCCCCGACCGCATCCACCTGAACACGGTGTCACGGCCCCCGGCGGAGGACTACGCCATGCCCGTGCCGCCCGAGCGAATGCAGGAGCTGGCGGCCATTTTTGGGGGTCGGGCCGAGGTCGTTTCTGAGCGGCCCGCTGGCCAGACGCCGGATGCGCAAGCCGACCACGGCGACGCGGATGTATCCGCCATCCTGCGTCGTCGCCCCTGCACCCTGGAGGATCTGTCCACGGCCTTGGCAATTCCTCCAGCCCAGGTGGCCAAGTGCCTGGATCACCTGGCGTCCCAGGGAGTGGCCGTGGCCACGAAATGGGTGGGCAGTCGCAGGTTCTTCTCCATCACCGGGTTTCAGGAGGATCGACCGCAATGATCCTCCGGGCCATGAGCTTTGCCTTCCTTCGCGCGGTCTTTGCCGTCCGCGATGTCGTCCGTCCTCGCAGCCGCATCCTGGGGGAAGTTCCGATCCGCGAGAGTTTCTGCGTCCTGGACTTCGGTTGCGGCCCCGGTGGGTACATTGTGCCGCTTGCGCGAATGGTCGGCTCCACCGGGATGGTGTACGCCTTGGACGCCAATCCCCTAGCAGTGCGACACGTAATCCGGCGTGCGCAGCGTCGTGGACTGGCCAACGTCGAGGCCATGATCTCAGAGGGGCCCATTGCTCTGCCGGATAGGAGCCTGGACGTCGTGCTCCTGTATGATGTCTTTCACCTGTTGCGCGACCCTGCAGGCGTTCTCCGCGAACTGCATCGCGTTCTGAAGGCCGAGGGCTTCCTGTCGTTCAGCGATCACCACATGAGCCACGACGCCATCGTGGCCGGCGTCACCAGCGGCGGACTCTTCCGGCTCTCGGGCAAGGGCAGGTACACGCACACGTTCGCCAAGGGGACGCCATGAAGGAACTAGGCTCTGTCTGAAAACTCTTTTTCTGCCGCGCGGCGGCCTTCCGAGGCCGCCGCGAGAGGGCGTTTTTTCGGGCGTTTTCGGTGGCGGCCTAGGAAGGCCGCCTCCCGGAAGCGAGTTTTCAGACAGAGCCTAGTGGTCATCAGCGGCAAGGGCGGCACGGGGAAGACGTCCGTAGTGGCGTCCTTTGCCGCATTGGCTGGCAACGCCGTGCTGGCGGACTGCGATGTGGACGCGGCTGACCTCCATCTGGTTCTGGAACCGACCGTCGTCCGTCGGGAGGACTTCACCGGCGGCAAGAAGGCCCGCATCGCGCCCGACCGCTGCGCCTCGTGCGGCAAGTGCCAGGCCGCCTGCCGCTTCGACGCGATTTCCATGTCCGGTCCGGCCAACGATGTTGTTGCCAAGACCTACCGCGTTGACCGCCTGGCCTGCGAAGGCTGCGGTATTTGCGTTCATGTTTGTCCGGCTGACGCGGTCGAGTTCGAGACGGTCGTTGCCGGCCAATGGTTCGTCTCCGAGACGCGATGCGGCCCCATGGTCCACGCCCGGCTGGGCGTGGCGGCCGAGAATTCCGGCAAACTCGTCAGCCTCGTGCGTTCCGCCGCCAAGGAGATCGCCCAGAAAGAGGAACGCCCGCTCGTGATTGTGGATGGACCGCCCGGCATCGGTTGTCCGGTCATCGCCTCGGTGACGGGCGCGGACGTGGCGCTGATCGTGACCGAGCCGACTCTCAGCGGTCTGCACGATCTTCGGCGGGTGGCCGAGTTGACCAGGCACTTTGGCATCAAGACGCTCGTCTGCGTGAACAAGTGGGACATCAACCCCGACCTGGCCGCGCGGATCGAGAGCGAAGCCAAGGAGTGCGGGCTGGCGGTCGCCGGCCGCCTCCGCTACGACCGCGCCGTGACCGACTCGCAGGTCCGCGGGCTGTCCGTCGTCGAGTACGCGCAGAACGCGGTAGCAGAGGACATCAAGGCTGTATGGGCCGCCATATCCACGGTGGCAGGAGTCTGACGGATGAATGAACCCGATCTGCCTGACGACCTGAAGCGATGCGTTGCCTTCCACGGTCACCTGTGCCCCGGCTTGGTCATTGGCTACTGCGCAGCCAAGCTGGGCATGCGGGAATTGTCGGCTGGCCGGTCGGACGACGAGGAGATCATCGCCATCGTGGAGAACGACACCTGCGCCGTGGACGCCGTCCAGGTGCTCACGGGCTGCACGTTTGGCAAGGGCAACCTGTTCTTCCGCGACCATGGCAAGATGGTCTTCACCTTCGCCACACGTGCCGACGGCCGTTCTGTCCGCTTGTCCCTTCGGCCCATCAAACCGCCGGGCGTGGATGACTTGCCGGAGGATCAACGCCGTCGGCATCACATCGAGTTCATGCTGGCGCACGACCCGTCGGAGTTCTTCGCAGTGCGGAAGAATCCGCTGAAGTCTCTGCCGACGCAGGCACGAATCCGCGAGAGCATTCGGTGCGAAGCGTGCGGGGAGATGGTCATGTCCACGCGCCTGCGGAAGCGTGGGAACACGAGTGTCTGCATTCCCTGTTTCGACACCGCCAAGGAGCAATAGAAAGCCCATGAGTCAGAGAACATCGGAAGCCTGTCAGATGGATGAGTCCCAGCGTGAACTGGATGAGCTTGAACTTCGGACCCGCATGGAGCGAATAGGCCGCAAGATCCTCGTGCTGTCCGGCAAGGGCGGCGTGGGCAAGAGCACCGTCGCGGCCAATCTGGCGATGTCGCTGGCGCAGGCCGGCAAGAAGGTCGGCCTGCTGGACGTGGACCTGCACGGCCCGAGCATGCCGAAGCTCCTCGGCCTGGAGGGCCAGCGCCTTGGCCCCGACGCCACGGGCGGCATCTCGCCCATCCAGATGAGCGAGAACCTTTCGGTTGTCTCTGTGGGCCTGCTGCTGGATAGCGCCAAGGACGCTGTGATCTGGCGCGGGCCGATGAAGTACAACGTCATCCGCCAGTTCCTCAAGGACGTTGATTGGGGCCGTCTGGACTACCTGGTGATCGACTCCCCGCCGGGCACGGGCGATGAGCCGCTGGCCGTGGCCCAGTTGGTCGGCAAGGGCGCGTGGGCGGTCGTCGTCACCACGCCGCAGGACGTGGCCATCGCCGACGTGCGCCGCAGCGTGTCCTTCTGCAAGACGCTCGACCTCCGCGTCGCGGGGATCGTTGAGAACATGAGCGGCATGGCCTGCCCGCACTGTGGCAAGCAGGTGGACCTCTTCAAGAACGGGGGCGGCCAGAAGCTAGCCGTCGAGATGGGCGTGCCGTTCCTCGGCCGCATTCCGCTCGACCCGCAGATCGTCGTTTCCGGGGACGACGGCGTCCCCTTTGTGCAATCGTTCGCCAACAGCCCCGCAGCCAAGGCCTTCGGATGTGTCATCGAACCCATTCTGAACCACCCAAACGAAGACGACTCGCTTTCCTCCGAGAAGACGATTCGCAATCACAAGGAGCCCCCAATGATGAAGATCGCAATCCCCATGGCAGACGGCAAACTGTGCATGCACTTCGGCCACTGCGAGCAGTTCGCGCTGGTCGAAGTGGATGAGGCAAACAAGAAGATCCTCAAAACCACGCACCTGACGCCGCCGCCGCATGAGCCGGGCGTGCTGCCGCGCTGGCTGCACGAGCAGGGCGCAAACGTGATCATCGCCGGGGGCATGGGCCAGAGGGCCCAAGGCTTGTTCGCCCAGAACGGCATCAAGGTTGTCGTCGGCGCTGCGGCCGGAACGACTCAGGCAATTGTGGATGCGTATCTGAACGGTACTCTGGAAACTGGTCAGAATGTCTGTGACCACTGAATCGAGACAGGCGCTGCTTGCCGACACGCGCGAGGCGATGCACCGCGAGTGTGTCGTGTGCGGCAGGAGTTGCGCGCCAGGGCTTGGGCTGGACTTCGTGGCCCAGGCCGACGGCAGCGTATGCGCCCAGTTCGCATGCCCAAGTGGGTATGAGGGCTACCAGGGCGTTCTGCATGGCGGCGTCATCTCGTCGCTGCTGGACGGCGCGATGACCAACTGCCTGTTCGCTCATGGCATCGCCGCGCTGACTGGCGAGCTCGTGGTTCGCTTCCGGCACCCCGTGGCGACGGGCACTCCCATATCGGTGTTCGGCAGGATCGTCCGCTCGACGCCGCCCCTGCATGTCATGGAAGCCCATGTCGTTCAGGACGGCGTCATCATGGCTGTGGCCAAGGGGAAGTTCATGGAGATGCAACCCCAAGGAGGTGCGCCATAGCGGGCACCCGTGTTACAGCGCTGGTTGAGAACACGGCCGGCCACGGCCTGTTGGCCGAGCACGGCCTGGCTTTCTGGATCGAGACGCCGGCCGGTTTTGCTCTGCTGGACACTGGCCAAGGCGAGGTGCTGCTGCGCAATGCCCGCAGCCTGGGCGTCAATCTGTCGCGTGCCAAGGCGATCATCCTCAGTCATGGACATCACGACCACACCGGCGGGCTGGGATCGGCGGCTGCGGTGGGCCGGGCTCGTATCTGCTTTCACGCCACGGCCCTCGATCCGAAGTACAGTCGCCGCCCGGACGGCCGAGGACGGTTCATCGGCATGCCTCCTTCGAGCCGTGAGGCCATCGAACGCAGCGCCGACCGTGTCCTTCATGTCGACAGGCCGATGGAAGTTCTGCCAAGCCTCTTTGCGACGGGACCGATTCCGCGAGTTACGGACTTCGAGGACACCGGCGGAGAGTTTTTCCTCGACGAAGCCTGCTCGATGCGTGACCCGCTCATCGACGATCAAGCCGTCTACTTCGACACGTCGTTGGGGGTGGTGGTGCTGCTGGGTTGCGCGCATGCCGGCGTGGTCAACACGCTGAGGTACGTGCGGCAGCTCACCGACAACCGGCCCATCCATGCCGTGGTTGGCGGGATGCACCTGCTGGTTGCCGGCGAGGTTCGCATGGATAGAACGGTCCAAGCCCTGCGCGACATGGACATTCAGAGAATCGGCCTGGCCCACTGCACGGGCTTTGCGGCCATGGCGCGACTCTGGCACGAGTTTCCGAACCGATGCTTCCACTGCGTAACAGGTACGCGGCTGGAGTTTGACGGACAACCACAAGACGAAAGGACACCAAGCATGTGCTGTGAGAACAGGATGCCGCTGATCGGCGAGAAGGCCCCGTCGTTCAAGGCCGAGACTACGCAAGGGCCTATCAATTTCCCCGAGGACTTCAAGGGCAAGTGGGTCGTCTTCTTTTCCCACCCGGCCGACTTCACGCCCGTCTGCACGACCGAGTTCATGACGTTCGCCACGATGTAGCCGGAGTTCGAAAAGCTCAACTGCAAGCTGCTGGGGCTGTCCATTGACAGCACCTACAGCCACATCGCCTGGCTGCGGACAATCAAGGAGAAGATCGAATACAAGGGCATGAAGAACGTGGAGGTCAACTTCCCGGTCATCAGCGACCTGACGATGGACGTCTCCAAGGCCTTCGGCATGCTCCAGCCGGCCGCCAGCACCACCCAGGCCGTCCGGGCCGTGTTCATCATCGACCTCAACGCCGTCGTGCGGGCGATCCTGTACTACCCGCTTTCCAACGGGCGGAACATGGATGAGGTCAAACGCCTGCTGGTGGCGATGCAGCACTCGGACGAGCACAAGATTGCCACCCCCGCCAACTGGCAGCTGGGCGATGACGTGATCATACCGCCCCCGGGCTCCTGCGGCAGTGCCAAGAATCGCGTCGAGAAGCCAGCTGGGGATACGAAGGTGCTCGACTGGTTCCTGACACTCAAGAAGTGCCCGCACGGCAAGAAGTAGCCGGCGGCGCAGCGGTCCCTTGTCTAGATTGCAGAGCAAGGGAAAGAGGTGTCTTTCAGCAAGTTTAGGGCGGCATGACCGCGTGGAATGCCGCTTGCGGCGACAACCCGACCTAGGACAAGGAGCACGAACATGATCGGCAAGAAGATGACGGACGCACTGAACCTCCAAATGAACCGCGAGTTCTTCAACGCCAGGCTGTACCTATCGATGGCGACCTACTTTGAGTCGCTCAATATGCAGGGCGCAGCCAACTGGATGGCGGTCCAGGCCGAGGAGGAAACGGGACACGCGATGCGCCTGTACAACCACCTTCGGGAGCGTGGCGTTCGCATCCTGCTGGCGGCCATCGAGGCTCCGCCCACGCAGTGGGACAGCCCGCTGGCGGCCTTCCAGGCCGCCTACGAACACGAGTGCAAGGTGTCTCGCCAGTTCGATGAGCACATGGAGCTCGCGCAGGCGGAGAAGGACCACGCGACCATCATCTTCCTCCAGTGGTTCATCAACGAGCAGGTGGAGGAAGAGTCCTCGACCGACGAAATCGTCCAGAAGATCAAGATGATCGGCGACCATAAGGGCGGCCTGTTCATGCTGGACCGCATGCTGGGCGAGCGCAAGACCGGAGATTGACCGGCTCATGGGCGTGGAACCAAAACCCATTGGGATCATCCATTCGCCGTTCAAGCAGGCGTCGGGGACGCCTATTCAGGCTGCCATGGCCGAGGGGGCGGCAGGTACGGTCGAAGTCTTCCCGGCTTTCCTCAAGCGATAGGCGGCTGGTCGGCATGGACGTGTGGTCCTTGCCGAAGACGCAGAAGCGGCAGTTTCCCACGCACGCGGCTGTGTCGATTCCGATCTGGCCCAAGAGGATGGCGTTGTTGCCAAACCTCCTCCGTGAAACTGCATCCGCTGTGGCCATCAGCATCGACGCCTCCAGGTGCAGTTGCCGCAGGAAGTCGTGACAGACAAGGGCTACCACAGTAATGACGTGTGCACCAACGTGGAGTCGATGGGGATGCGCGGGTACCTGTCGGAGCCCGATCGCGGCCGGCGCGTGTGGACGGACAAGAAGACGGGCCAGGTGAAGGCCGCCCAGCGCGAGGCGGTGTACGCCAACCGGCGACGGATACGCGGCCGTCGCGGCAAGCGATTGCTGCGGAAGCGCGGAGAGCTGCTGGAGCGGCCGTTCGCGCACTGCTACGAGACGGGCGGCATGCGCCGGACGCACCTGCGGGGACACGGCAACATCCTCAAGCGGCTGCTGGTGCATGTGGCGGGCTTCAACCTGGGGCTGCTGATGCGCTCGCGGTTCGGCCTGGGCAAGCCGCGGAGCCTGCAGGACGGGCTGGCGGCCGCCATTTTGGCCACTCTTGTGTCACTGCTGGCTGTGCTGGGAACGCTCTGGAGCCGTCGGTGCCGCTTCAACTGGCATTCCAGCGCCCCGAAGGCCCAAACCGCGGCTTGCCCGGCCACGTGATGGTGCTGGCGAAGACGACGGGTTCTTCAACGGGCTGCTAAGGGTGTCTTCAGGATTCGGTCGAGTCTCTCGGGCAACATCAGCGATCTTTTCTTCCCTGGGACGGACACTTCCCGTTGGGGATTGAACACGCAGGCGGTTGCTTGGCATCGGCAAACCGTCTCAATATGGCTGCCAGGAGAACGAATGCGGCAGACACAAGCACAATTACGGCACCGCTAGGCAAGTCGGTTACCGCCGACAGCAAGAACCCGCCCAGGCCGCTGGCGGCGCCGAGAATCACGGCCAGGAGCGTCGTCCGACCGCTGCCTTTGACCAGTTGGAACGCGGCTGCGGCTGGGTTCGTGATGAGGCTGTAGATCATCAAGCCGCCGACGGTCTGAAAGTTCACGGTCATCAGCGCGGCGGTCAGGATAAGGAAACCCGTCCAGACGGCTGTGGCACGGATGCCGACGGCCTGCGCGTCGGTCCGTGAAAACAGTATCGCCCGCATTTCCTTGGCAAAGGCCAACACGAACAGGCCCAAGGCCAGTGATGCGCCAAGCATCAGACAGACATCCGACCAGCGGCAGTAAGTCAGGCTGCCCCAAAGCAGACTGCGCACGTCGTTGTCGCTTCGGCCGAGCACGCCAAAGAGGCCAAAACCCACGAACGCCAAGCCCATCGTAACGGAGAATAGCAATCCCATCACGACGTTGGCATCCATGTTGATCTTCCGTGGGTCGGCCAGTCCCAGCGCCAAGGCCATCAACACTGCACCCGCCAGCGCTGGCAGCAGGAGCATCGGCCCTTCCAGTCCCGCCAGAGCCCCAAAAACTGCACCAGCCAATGCCGCGTGAGCTACGCACACGCCCAGGAACGGAATCCGCATGCCGACGATGTACACGCTCAGCAGGCCGCTGGAACCACCGGCCACCAGCCCGCCCGTCATCACGGGAGCCCAAAAGGCAAGGTCAAGCATGGACCGCCTCCCCGGGCACCACGGCCCATCGCCCGGCGCTTCGCATCACGGCCAAGCCCGGCCCATAGAGTGAGGCGATCATGTCGGTCGATAGCACTTCTCCCGGCCGACCATCATCAATCACACACCCGGCATCCAGAACGATAACGCGCCCGCAGGATGCTGGCAGCACTTCCAGCTCGTGGCAGACGAGCACCACGGCCAGCCGCATCGAGCAATAGAGTTCGCCGATGATCTCGACGATCCGCTCGCGCCAGCCCAGATCGAGATTGGCCGTTGGTTCGTCCAGGAGAAGCAACTCCGGCTGTTGGACCATGGCGCGAGCGATGAGCGTCTTGCGCTGCTCGCCGCCGGAGATTTCGCCGAATCCCTGCCCGGCCAGGGGTGCAAGGCCCAGCCGCTCAATCCATTCATCCACGATCCGCCAGTCCTCACGGCGGAGCGGCCGGAGCAGCCCCGCGATGCCGGTTCGACCAATCGCCACCACCTCTCGCACTGTTAACGGCATTTCGCTACGGGTGGGCAGGAGTTGCGGCACGTATCCGATTCGCCGCCGCAATGCCGCCAGGCTGGAATATCCCAATGAACGAACCCTCCATCCGAGGACGGAGACGTCCCCTTGAACATGCCCCTGCATGCCCAGCAGACACCGCAGCAGCGTGCTCTTGCCGGCCCCGTTGGGTCCGAGCAGGCCGACCAGCTCGCCTTGGGCGATTTCAAGGTGTGAAACGTTCAGTATGTCCCGCCGGCCGGCGTGAACGACGAGTCCGTCGAGATGGATGGCCGTCGTCACCTGTCCACCGCCTTCATGAGGGCACGGACGTTGGCCTCCAGCAGGTCATCGAAAGAAGACTGGCCATCGTTCAATGCCGGGAAGTTGCCGAAGACAACAACTTTCGCTCCAAGTCTCGCTGCCAACGCGTCGGCTACGCGACGGCCTTCGGGCAGGTTGGCGATCACCAGCTTCGCGCTGGCCTGCTCGCCTTGACGAAGGGCTTCGTCCACCTGCCCCACGCCAGCCTCGTCCGCACCGGTGAACAAGGCCACCGGCTGAAGTCCCAGCCACTTGCAGAACGCCTCCTGGTGGACGCTGACGATGACGGGTGTGTCCTTCAAGGCTGCGACCTCATGGCGGCAGCGAGCGGCTGTTTGCTCGATCCGGTCGGTGATCGCGGTCAGCCGTGTGTCCGCCGCGTCTCGCTCCAGCAGACCGGCCGCGACCAGGGCGTCGGCCGTCTGCCGGCAGGCTTCCAGATAGCTTTCCGGTTCGCACAGGCCGCCGGAGACGCGAATCTCGGCGATGTACAGGCCGTCATCCTTTGCGCCTGTCAGCTTTGTGTCGAGCGACTTCTGGAAATCCAGCCGCAGGAGTATTCGACAGGAACGAAGCTGCTCCACCTGGCTGGGCCGGATGTCGAAGTGCCCCGGGCACATGCCAGGCTCGGCCAGGCGAAGCACGGCCGTCGAGTCGCCCAGCAGGTCTTTCACTGCACATTCCAGCAGCGAGTTCGTCGCTGCTACTGGGGGAATGGCTTGGGACTGCTTGCGGCAGCCGGCGACGTAGCCCATAGCCATTACAGATGCAAAAAAGACAAGAAGCGTTTTGCATTTCATCAGCATCGGTCCTTACGGGCTCATGTAAATCTGCCCGTTGTTGTCTTCGAAGTGAACGATGACGCCGGTGTCCGAGGCGTTCTTGAGCCAATACTTGCTCGGCACGGGCAGCCGGCCTGGGATGTCAAACTTGGCCGTCTCGGGATTTGGGCCCATGCTGTAGACGGCATAACGAACGGGGCTGGTCTTGGGGTCGCTGTAATACTGGCCGGTGTCAGCTTCGCCGCCGGGAAAGCCGTCGGGAATCCACAGGTTGGCGGCATTGGGGATGATGGTCGATTCGTTGACGATGGCTGGACCGACGGCGCGGTACTTGTAGCACTCCGTTGGCGTGAACGGGTCGGGCATCTGCACGATGTCCACGTTGTTCTTCTTGCCGCCTGGCAGATACGGCATGAGCTCAACAGGCAGGTCGTAGGCGGTGCGGCTTTGGCAGGAAAACCGTGTTGGAGGAATCTGCTCGCTGTTCTCATAGCGGTACATCGCAATCGCCAACGTGATTCCGCGAAGCTCCGCGTGAGCCTTGGTGATCCTTGCCAGCGTTTTCGCTCTGGCCAGCGAAGGTAGCAGTATGCTCACCAGCAGCGACAAAATGGCGATGACCACCAATAGCTCAATGAGGGTAAATCCCGTTCTGTATCTGCGATCTTCCACTCTTGTCTGCCGAATAACGCCCACGGCGGCGTTCCTGAGCACCGAGCGCCGCCGTGGATGAATCATTGCCTCAGAAGCTCAACTACGCCCTTTGGCGGCGAATGACGGTCAAGCCGCCAAACGCCAACAACGTCAGCGTGGCTGGCTCGGGCACGGCCGAGAAATCGCCGGCGTTCATCGCCAACAGATGGTAGCCATCCATACCGTTGGTCGAAGCCTGGTCCAAGATGCCCACAACGTTGAAGTGTTCGCCGGCAGCGAAAAGCTCCGTACCATCGAAGCTGGGGTTCAATCCCAGGTGAACATCGAACGTCCGCAGACCGTCGGTGATGGTGATATCGCTGTCGCTGGCCCAGCTCGTCGCGGAGGTCACCCATACGTCCTGAAGGTCAATCAGCGTACCCTGATATCGCTCGCCGCCGGTCTGGCGATTAGCATCAAAGATGAAAGAATTGTCTGCGTTCTTGAGGGCGCTCAGCGACAATAGCGTCGGAGTTGGCAAGCCGTAGTTTCGCTGGAGAACGACCACGTCGAAGTTGTTTGCCGGATTCGTGCTATGGGCCTCGTTGACGTTCATCACACCGTGGTATTCCAGGCCCATCCGCGCGTCGATCTCCACGAGGTCGCCGGCCCGGATCGGATGGGTGACACCATCGCCGCCGTAGAAGCCAAGGCGTCCTAGTTCCGCCGTCCACTGGGCGTTGGTGTAGCTGAAGGACGGATCAGCGTTCCACGGCATGTTGCCGTAGTTCTGGCCTATCCAGCATCCAACGCCCCCGAAGTCGCCCGCAACGCCGTAGCCCGGGATGGCCTGCACGTAGATTTGCGCCTGCCCGCCCAAATTGAACAGATGAACCCCGGAATCGAAAGCTGGAGTGGGATCGAGGTAGTCCTCCGTGTTATTCAGCACCACGCCGATGAACTTCACCGGGAACCCGCCGGAGTAGGCGCTGGGGCCGTTGGAGGTGACGGCTTCGTATGTCGAGATCGGGGTGTAGGGCAGGGACGACCAATCCACGTCGGCGAAGGCAACCGACGTCGTCAGGACGATTGCCACAGCCACCAGCGAGCTGAGCTTGAGCATTTTACTCTCCTCTTATGCGGCCAAGCTGAGCAAGAAACCGCAGGGCACGCTTGACCAAACGCCCAGGCGGTATTACGATTCGAGGAATCGTATGACGACCGCCGGTATTACGCAAGAGGAATTTCGTATGAACTTGTCGGACCCCCGCATCGGCTTTTTCGATGCTCTCGCCGCCAACTGGGATAACGAGGAGCCCTCCAGCCAGACCATGACCGACCGGCTCAGTCAGCACGCGGACCTGCTGGCGATCAAACCGGGGCTATCGCTCCTGGAGGTCGGCTGCGGCACGGGAAAGACGACTGCGTGGCTGGCAGCACAAGTCGCCCCAAGGCGCGTGACAGCCATCGACTTCGCACCAGAGATGATCGCGCGGGCCAAAGCCAAGGGCATCAACGCGGACTTCGCCTGCATGGACGTATGCCACGACCACATGGGCTGCGGCCGTTATAACGTGATCCTGTGCTTCCACAGCTTCCCTCACTTTCGAGACCAGGCAGCGGCCTTGCGGAACTTCGCCAGGGCGCTGAAGCCCGGCGGGCGGTTGATCGTCATGCACTTGGCCGGAAGCGCCCGCATCAACCACTTCCACGCCGGCGTCGATGGTCCCGTCAACGGCGACGTCCTGCCGGTGGGCGCGGAGTGGGGTCCGTTACTCTCAACAGCGGGCCTGAAGCAGACGGCGCTGATTGACCGCGAGGACTTGTTCTTCCTCGAAGCCGTTCACGACGGCGGCCGACCTTGAAAGTCTCAACGGAGTCGTTACGATGGCAAGGCAGGCAAAGGAGCTGGCCATGTCCGACCTTGTCCGATTCACGGTTTCGATTGAGAAGCCCCTGTTCGACAAGCTCGAGAAGGAAGTTGCGGATCACGACTACCGCAATCGCTCTGAGTTCGTCCGCGACCTGGTCCGCAACTACATGGTCGAGCAGGAGTGGCGGACGGACAAGGTGCTGCTGGGCACAATCTCGCTGCTGTACGATCACCACGCCCGCGGCCTCACCGAACGGCTTACCGAGGAACAACATCACTTCTCCGGCACCGTATTGGCCACGACGCACGTCCACCTTGATGAGCATCTGTGCGCCGAGATGATCATGGTTCGTGGCAAGGGCAAGGACATCAAGGCGTTGGCTGACCGACTCCAGCGGGAAAAGGGTGTCCTTCACGCCAAATTGGCCGCAAGTTCAACAGGACGAACGCTACGGTAGTTGCTGCTGTGAGTTCAGCCCTTCCGTCGGTTTCGAGCACGTCACTTCTCGTCGGCATACATGCCCGACGCACCCCATGTTCGGCACGCGTTGGCAACGATTCCGTTGTGTGAACACATCGCCGCTCGTGCGATTTCACGGCCCCGTACCGCCGCCATCAAGTAAATCCGCCCGCCAGCGCGCCAGCATCGATGGTCGCCTGGACCGTGTCGATCGTGAACGCCGTGCCGCCGGTGGTGCTCAGGAGCCGCGTCGTGCTTTTAGCGTCAGCGCCGTGGGCGTCGGAGGGGGGGCTTGACTACGCGCTGATTCCTCCGGCTATTATTATCCTGCGAATCTTCGCCAGTGCTTCTTCCATCAGTTGCCGCGTCCGCTCCGCCGTCAGGCATAGATCGGCCCCGATGGCCCCAAGCTCACGACCACGCCAGAACCGCTCGCGGAGGATGAATCGCATTCGCTCATCCGGCAGGGCGTCCACCAGCGCCCGGAGTTCGTGCCGCAAGTCGGCAGCGTCGGAGAAGGTCGCTGGATTGATGGCCTTCGGGTCGGGCACGAGGTCGCCCTTGGTCATGCTGCTGGTGCCGTCGCCGGCGGGCGCGTCCAGGATGACACGGACCTTGGCCAGCCGACGGGTCTTCTTCGTCAGGAAGTTCTTCACGCGCCCCATGCCGCAGGCCCACTGGTAGGAGCGCATGAGCGTGCCGGGCTTGGCGCGTTTGGCGGCTTGGAGCGCCTCCAGCACGAATTCTTGCGCGGAGTCCTCCTTATCGGCCGGGTCGTAGTGGGCCGTGATGCGCTCGGCAATCTGGAGGAGTTGCTCCGGCGTGTACGGCGGCAGGCCCTCCCGTGCCGATGATTCAGTTCCGGCTGGGGGTTCGGCCGTCGCCACGGCAGGCCCGGTTTCGGCGATGCATGTTTCGGTCATGGAAGTGGCTCTTGGCGGCGGCTTTCGCCGGCGTCGCGCGGCACTACCCGCCGCACCGTTCGCGCGTGGTGATCCGCCGGCCGCAGTAGCGACACTCGCGCCGGCGGACGATGCAGTTGGCGTGCGGACGCGTGTAGACCACGTGGAAATGCCTGCACCCGCAGTTGCGGCATTCCAGGCCCCTCAGCGGGTCGTCGTCTTCCGGCGTGGGAGGCACATGTATCCTGGGGGAACTCGAACTCTGGTTCATAGACATAGCCTTGGCCTCTTCTGAAAGTCCGACAACTTGTATCGTTTCCTCTGCCGCCGGGGCATCTCGGCCCCCGGCAGGCTCGCGCCCTGGATCGACGCGCCCACGGCGCAGCCCACCAGGCAGTCCAGCCAGTGGTTGTCCAGCGCGCCGCTCTTGAGCTTCCACTCCTCGACCACCCGGCCGCGGCCCTCGGTCTTCACGCGGTATTCCGAGGCGACGTGCTCGGCGAAGAGCCGGTGCTCGATGGGCTTGCGGCCAAACAGCGACAGGCAGCCCCGGTCCCCGGCCGCCACCGCCAGGCGGGCCTGGATGAACGACTTCCAGTAGTTGGTGTCGATGTGGACACCCCGCAGCTCGCGCGTGCCCCGGACGCTGGGGATGCGCCAGTGGTGGCCGGCCTGGTCACCCGGCTGGTGGCGGTACTCCGAGAAGGGCTTGTTGGCCGCGCGGATACCCATGCCCTTGGACGGCATGGCTACCGCCGTGCGACCACCGCGGCGGATCGCCTCGTACACCAGGTCCGGGACGTAGCCCGAGTCGATCAGGCAGCGCCCGACCTGAAGTATGCTGCCGTCATCGCGCCGCCACTCCCGCGCGAGGTAATCGTC
Organism: Phycisphaerae bacterium; assembly: GCA_041946855.1. GTDB lineage: Bacteria > Planctomycetota > Phycisphaerae > SM23-33 > SM23-33 > JBHGBE01. The sequence goes on from JBHGBE010000057.1 coordinate 19,498, forward strand.
CAGCAGCGCCGTGATCCCCGCCAGGATCGCGCCCTCCCGGCCCGTGCCAGGGGCGACGCGGGGCAGCGTATTGCGGGCGTCGCGGAGGGTGAAGAACTGGCGTTTCTGGTCGGGGTACGTGCCGTAGTCAACCACGCACCCCGTGAAATCCTGCTCCCATGCCGCCACCACGAAGAACAACAGCCGGTCATGCACGTCCACGAACATCGTCAGGTGGCTGGCGGCCGAGGGGATTTCCGAACGCCGCCGGCCGTTGACCTTGGCGGCGATCTGCTCGGCGGTGAGGACCTCTCCGTCGCCCTCCAGGTCAGCGATGGGCTGGTTCTGGTACTCGGCGAAGAACGCCGCCTCGTCCAGGAAGCGCAGGTTCATCGCGTGCTGGATGGCGCTGATCTCGTCGGCGTTGTAGCGCTGGGGCCAGGCCACGGCCGCCCCGGCGTCCATCTCCACCTGGTGCTGACGGTAGAACTCCGTCGCCTCATGGCCATCGCCGTCGTTGCGGAAGCTTTCCGCGCGAATCCTGGCGTACTCGTCCCAGAGCTTGATGTTCGTCGGGAAGCTGTACACCAGTTTGGTCCGCTCGCCCTGCCAGAGGGGATGCTTGTCGCGGTCCAGGATGTTGTCGGCCATGTCGCCGGGGCGGATCACCGTGCAGCACAGCACGGCCGCGATCTTCTTGCCCGGGCCGGCCATGCCCAGCACGTCCCCGGCCACCAGCGCCTCGCGCCGCTGGTTCTGGGAAATCGACCACGCCGACTCGGTCGTCTCAGGGTCATCCAGAATCACCAACGAGGGCCTCAGGACCGTGCCGTCGGAGAGCTTGTGCTTCTGGCCTCGGATGTTGCCGCCCTCCAGGCCGGTGACGGTGATGATCGCCCCGGCGGCCTTGGAGCCCTCGACGTTGGGCATGACGATCTTGTCGGCCGTCCAGGTGATCCGCGTGGGCAGGCCGTGGCAGAGTTGGCCATTGGCGCGGTTGTGTATCCGCTCCAGCGCCTGGATGGGGAACAGCTCCCGCCGAAAGTCCCGCAGGAGTTCGTCGTTGCACTCGAACTCCGTCTTGATGGACTCTAGCATGGCCCTCGCGCGATCGGCAGTCGCGCCGATCAGGCACACGAATGGCCGGTAGCCGCACAGGACGGCCCAGACGCAGGCGATTTCGGTGAGCGTCGTCTTTCCGCTGCCGCGCGGCATGGCGTGGGCGAAGAGGCCCCCGTCCTTCACCGCCCGCTCGATCTTGGCGATCACCTTCAGATGGTCCTGCGACCAGGGCAGCGTGAAGGCGGCCGGGAAGTACGTGGTGCAGAACAGCTTGAAATCGCCCTCGCACGCGGCGAGAAGGTCAGGCCGCTCCACGGCGGGCAGTTCGTCCAGTTGCGCGCCGATGTCCCGGCCTGTCTTTGACTGGTCGGCGGCGCGGAGGCGTTCGCGTTCTTTCCGGGCCTCGTAGCCGACCGGACCCGCCGGGGCTACCGACGGGAATGTCTGCCCGTGCCAGGTGGACATCAGCCACGCCGCGTAGGCCAGGACGTTGACCTGCCGGCCGTCGCCCACGCGCCAGCCGGCGCGGACGACGTTTCGGCGGACGCGGGACTCGGACGTGACCTCACCCAGCCGCGTCGAGTTCAGCAGGCCCGCCAGCTTGCCGGGCCGAAGTTGTCGAAGGTCGATGCTCACGTTTGTGCGAGCTCCCGTTCCAGCCAGGCCATGAACTCCACCAGGTTGATCCGCCCGCCGACGCCCACCGGCGCGCCGGCGTCGACGGCCGCCTGGATCATGTCAATCGTGACCGCCTTGCCCCCGGCGGCGCTGAGCAGCCGCGCCAGGGCATCGCCCGTCAGCGCCGTGGGCGTCAGGGGCTCGGCGGGGTTGGCCGCCGGCAGGGCGGGAATTGTCGAAGATTCTGCGTCATGCGGCATAAGTGTTGGCCCCTTCAAAGCATGTGGCGGCAGTAAATCTGCCAGCTTTCCGGGAATCAGGCTTAGCACCGGCGCGACCCCATGGCCTGATCGTGTCGTGGACATTGAGAACCACGAGGAGAACGCGATGAAGACCAACGGGAAGCGGACGAGGACGCCGATGCGATGGTGCCGCGGGCATAGGTACGTGGACTACGACAAGCAGGATATGGCCGTCCTGGCCGACGCCCGCCGCTGGCTGAACAGCAACGGCATGAAGGAGCAGAGCCAGTTCACGCCGGAGGAAGCGGATCGCCGCATCGCGTACTACGCCGAGCAGGTCGAGGCGCAGGGGCAAATCACGCGGTGGCTCCCCGCCGCGCCGCCCAAGCCCCGGACGCGCTACCGCACACGCTTCGCATTCGGCGACGCGCTGGGACGGTTCGGCCAGGTCCGCGCCGGCTGACGAGCATAACCCGCCCGGCGCGGCGGGGCACACCGGCGCGACGAATCGCGCCAGGGGCCACGACCCTCCACCGGGCCATATAGAAAGGATGATGTAGCCATGACGACGAAGAAGAGCAGCAGGAAACGGACGACCGGCGGCACCGAGAAGCGCCCGGCCAAACGTAAGGTGATCACCACGCTGGCCGAATACGAGGCCGACGCCAAGGCAGGCGGAACCTCCGCGCCCCCGGCCGCCGACGTTGGCGCAGGTGCGAAAAAGTCGGCCAAGGCCGGGCGAACGGCCAAGGGGCGCAAGACCGCCGCCCCGCGAAAGAGCCTGGCCGGCGCGGCGGTGCTGGTCCTGGCGGACGCCAAGGAACCGATGGGCGCGAAGGCCATCGTGGAGGCGGCCACTGCCGCCGGCTGGTATGAGCCCGCCAGGGGCAAGACGCCGCACGCCACGCTCTATTCCAGCATGATGAGAGAGGCCCGCGACGACGGCGAGGAGGCGCGGTTCCGCAAGGCCAAGCGCGGCTTGTGGGAACTCACCGACGCGGGGAAGGCACAGGTCGCCGCCGTGAAGGAGGCCATGGCTGCCAAGTAACGCAGACAACATCGCGCCGTCCCCAGCGCCCCGGCATTTGTGCCGGGGCGCTCTCGGTTGTCCACCTGCCGCGTTGTGTGCTACTCTTCCCATCGCGATTCCCGCAAAGGGGCTTCCCTCAAGTGCCTCACGATCACGGGCCGGCACCTGCCTCACTGTCCGCCGCGGCCAGTCATGCCCGCCGCGCCGGTTTTTCTCTCCTGGCAAGCAAGTCTGCCTATGCCGGCGACCGTTCCCGCCGCGGGGACGGCGCGTCTCGCCAGGAAGGAACCATTGAATCCACAGGGACTTATGGCAGGACTCACCCTTGCCGGGCGTAACACTTGCCCGCCGAGCGTTACCATCCGCACGACAGCATGAGCCGGAAGACTTCCTGCTGGCGGTTGGTCAACCTGGTGTACTTCGCGCCCATGCCGTGCTTCGCGTAGGCGGCCGACTCCAGCGCGCGACGGGCGGGTCCGAGGCGATCATCGACGGCGTTGACCTCGTCGCTATTCTCCACGAGCTCGTTGAAATGCCCCTCGCCGCCGTAGGGACTGGCCCGCACATATTCCTTGTGAATCTTCGACATGCCCCTGCGGACGGCTTCGACGACCTTCTCACGCTGGGAGGTCAACTCGGCGGCGCGGTCTTCCAGGGCGTTCTTCACCCGCCCCAGAAGGGACTCGCGTTCCTGGAGGATGTACTGAAGCTCCCACAGGACATCCCAACCTTCAGCCAGTAGGCGCGACCGCTCGGCACGGAAAGACGCGGCGTCCTTGTGCGCCCAGGCGTCGAAGTCAACCAGTCGCCGGCGGTCGGCCGCAAGCCGATTGAACCGCTTGAACAGGTCCTCCACCTTGGCGTGGTTGGCCAGCGAGTCGGCCAACAGGTCGCCCTCCAGCAGCAGCGCCTCGGCGTTCAGCGCCTCCAATCCCATCCCGGACAGCATCAACGCATCCTTGTTGTTCTCTTCAAGCCAGTCCATGTTTTCTCCTTGTACTTGGCACTATCACATACCGCGAAGATCGCGGTTCGTCCCACGATGCTGAAGTTTCATGACGCGCTGCCGCGCCATCCGGCGGCATTCATCCGCATGCCTGCCCTCGAACCACGCCTTCCCGAACGCACGGTCGTATTGGAGGCGGTCGTCCAGCGTCAGACTGTCAAGCCACGCGCGGTGCTCGCGCCGCTGTTCCTGCTTGACGGCCTCGATGGTGGCGGCCTTCTCGGCCAGGAGCTTTCTGGCGACGTGACCGGCGTCTCGGGGGCCGCGAACCACCAGGTCGTTGCCTTCGGTGCGGACCTCCAACCCGACCGACCGGGCCTCTTCCAGGAGCGTCATGCCCGCCATTCGACTACCTCCTGCTGATCAACATCGTCGGCGAGCCTGGGCGGGGTTTCCGCTATGGGTTCCCCTGATCCTCCCCTATGCGTTCCGCTATGGATTTCGGGGTTTCCGCTATGTCCGCTGGAGCGCGGCAACATTTCTATACATTCATCATCACCACACCCATCCTGGGCGCTATTCGCCGCCGGAAGAAAATGTTGGCGATCCCCAGCGGACATAGGGGAAATGGCCATTTCCTTAGCGGAACGCTTAGCGGGCGCATAGGGGGCGCATAGCGGAGAACTTGGAGAAGATGCGCTGGGCCCGGCAATCTCGAACCAGTACTCCTTCGTCGGGCGGGCGAGATGATCGACCGTCTCCCGCCGCTTGATGGTGATGCCCTCGATGGTCCGCGCGCTGTCGGTGCCGAAACAGATCGACATCCGCCTGCCCACCGCCTGGAGGACCGTCCTGCGGACCTCTTCGCTGACCAGGTCGTCATCCTCGCTCAGGCCGGGGATTTCGATTCGGCCGTCGCCGGCGATGATCTCCACCAGGGCGTGGGCGCGGAGCCATTTGCCGAGCTGGTCGGCCCGGCGGACGGCCAGGGCAACGTCCCGAAGCCAATTGAGTGCCGGATTGGACATGCGGAGCTGCGTTTCCCGATGCCCATCCAGCAGGGGCGGCGCGCCCAACACGTTCTGGACGATCCAGTCCAGCGTCCGCGCCCAGCGGCGGAAGTCATGCCGAGTCTCGCTCGTCATGGGCCTGCCCGCCTCAAACCACGCCTTCACCACGGCGAAGACCGCGCCGAGGTAGAGCGGCTGGTTGGCCTGGACGTGCTCCCAGATGTCGCCCTCGGGGTATTCTTTGAACTGGTAGCCCTCCGGTCGCTTGTGGATGTTGACGCAGCAGGAGCGGTTGGCCAGATCGACGGTGATGTCCGCCTTGTTGGACGTCATCAGTACGATCACCCGGCGCGGGTCGATCTGGACGCTGCCGTGGTACGGGATGCGGGCATAATAGACGTCCTCGGTCAGGAAACTCTCGATGGCCGGCGAGTCGATGTTGCCCCGCACGTTGTCCAGGGAGATGAAGTTCATGCCCTGGACGAGGGCGGTGTTGAAGGTTTCCTCCATGCTGCCCACGCCGCCGCCCTTGCGCTGGGTGACGGTGCGGACGTTGTGGCGGTAGATGGAGGCCGTCAGCTTGTTGCGGAATCCTTTTCCCGTCTGCGATTTGTCGGCCTCACCCAGGTCGATGGGCGCTCTTCCACGCAGGAGCCCCCCGAACACCAGCGCCGGCGTGATGATGGCCGCCAGGGCGCGGGAGCGGTCCGATGGCATGGCGAACCGAAAGTCATCCAGCATGTCGTGCAACATTGAGCGGGCCTGGTCCAGCGGGACGTCGGGTGCTGGTTCCCCCAGGGCCAGGATGCCCGACTGACGGTCGTAGCCGCTGACCTGGACCAGCTTGCCGTCGCGCTCTATCAGCACTGGACATCGCGCCAGGACTCGGATGGGCGGCAGGGCCGCCAGGAACGTCCCGGCGTGCATGATCACCTTGGCGGCCTGCTCCGAGCAGATGGTATCGACCTCGACGATCTGGCCGTCGACCTTGGCCAGCGTCATCAGGTGCGCCACCGACTCGAAGATGCTGGCCATCGCGGCTGGTTTGACTGGACTGAGGATGGGGAAGCCCTGGTCGTCGGCGTCCATCGTGACGACAGCGCCGCCGCGGACGTAATACAGGCCGGTCTTAGCCAGGAGGGCCCCGAGCTTGCCGGCAGCCTCCAGGATGGGCACCGAACCGCCCGGCAGGAGCACCTTGGGCCTGTCCGACACTTGAGCGGGATCATCGGCGGAAGCAACATATCGCGGCGCGGCCTCGATCAGGGCCAGGAGTTGCTCGCGCGTGCCGCCGGCGGCGATCCAGTCGCTGGCGTCTTTGCCGTCGCCGGGCAGCTCGACGATCCGAACCTCGGCGGCCTTGCCGCACAGCCGGCGCGCGACGTCCAGCGCGTGATCACGGCCGGGCTGATCCCTATCGGGAAGAATGGCAACCCGCCGGCCGACAAGGGCGCTATCGTCGGAGAGCTTGGACCACTTGCCTGCGCCCTGGGGGTTGGTCGTCGCGACCATGCCGATGCCGACGAGGCCGTCGACGTCCTTCTCACCCTCGGCGACGACTATCCAATCAGCCGGGGCTGCAGCCAGGAGATCCGGCAGGCGGTACAGTACCCGCTTGACGCCGCCCATCTTCCACGTCCAACCGCCGTTGCCATCGGGTCGGCGCTGGCGGAAGTCCTTGGGCTCGAAGCGCACGACCTGGTAGACAAGCTGCCCTTGGGCGTCACGGTAGTCATACGCCGCGACGATCCGGCCACGGCCGCCGGCGTCCTGCTTCCTGGGGAAAAGGTCGCGCAGGCGAATCCCCGCCACCTGGCAGATCGCCATCACCGCGCAGCCGGCGTGGCAGTGCAGGAGCACCCGATCATCGTCGCCGCGCGAGACGGACAGGCTGGCATGGCGGTCGTCGTGAGCCGGGCAGCGGGCCTGCCACTGGTTTTCGCCGGTCTGCTTGACGCCCGCCAGGCGTGCCAGGATCGTTTGAAGTGGTTCAGATTCCATCCACGAGCCCCATGCACTTGCACAACGCCAGCGCCGCCTCGAACGTGCGAGTGCGGACGAGTTCCTCGTCGCAGCCCGTGATGTTCCGCTGACGGCAGAGGGAGAGGATTTCCCCAGCGCGGGCGCGAATGACAACCCCGGCGGCCAGACACAGGGCCTCATCCGCCCTGGCAGCCTCGGCGACGACCGTATCCTCGGGCGTATCCGCCGGATGGTCGGCGCGTTCAACAAGGCGCTTCATAGCTATGCCGGTCATTTTCAACACGTCCGTGATCTCCATGCCCATCAGATCATCCGGCGCGATCGACGTTTCGTTCGTGATCATGTGCGACCTCCATGTTTGCCGGATGGGCGCACCGTCGGCGTGGCGCGCCACATCCCGACAACATCTACCGCGAGGGAACCAGAACCGTGCCAACCCCGGCACGGCCCGCCGGGCGGGGCCGACTCCGTTCAGCCCCGCCCGGGCCGACATCCGACGGCCATCCTTGACCGTCGCGCCGCGCAACACCCAGCCGTGAGATCAGAATGGAAGTATGCGACCGGGGGCCTCGACCAGGATGACGCCCCATTCCGGCGGGGTGATGTCCTCAACCTGCTTGCCCGGCGCAAGCTCGCCGACGATGCGGAACCACTGCTGGTTCATGTCCTCGTCGCTGCCGCCCGGCCTGGACGTGTAATCCTTCACGAACGCATCCCATGCCGCCTGCATCGTCGCCTCCGGCGGCGGATCGGCCGTCGCGGCGGATGCGGGCGCGGCGCTGGCGGCGGGCGCTGGTGCGGATGGGGCTGGGGCCGGTCGTGGGGATGCCTTCGCCGCCGGGGCGGGCGCGCTACCCGCCAGGGCCCGGAACTTGGCACCCAGGCGCGTGCTGATCGACCGCCGCGTGGCGTCGTCGGCCTTGGGCACGGTGCCGCCGGCGGAATCCTCGGCGTCCACGTACTGCACCTTCAGGCGGGTCTTGCCGTTGTAGGTCTCGGCCGCCAGGCTCACCTGCACCACCAGCTCGCCCATGTCGGCGTCCTGGAGCCAGAACGGGTCGCGCCCGTCCCAGCCGAAGGCCCGCTTGAGCATGTCGATGGTGGTCTGGTTGACCGAGCCGTCCCGCTTCTCCATATAGTGGTAGCCGGTGATCTCCAGGTCCTCGTCCACCGCCACCCACTCAGCCCCTGACAGCTTCGACACCAGCCGATACCTGCACACAAACGTGGCCAGGTGGTTGGGCCCGCTCTCGGCCACCCCGTGGTCCAGGATGGTCGCCTTGAATCGTCCTTCCCTGTTGGCAATCATGAATCAGGTCTCCTTCTCGCGGGCGAAATCTCTTTGGCCGTCGTGCCGCCCGGCCCGGCAGGACTGGTCGCGGATGAAGTTGGTCATCAGGTCTTCCCGGAAGTCGGCCACGATCACCGCCAGCGTCAGCAGCGCCGCCGCGTCGGGCCGCATGCACTTGTCCCGGAACTGCTCGTAGGTGCCCCAGATCTTGGTGGTGGACGTCATGCTCATCCCGCCTTTGCCGCGCCGCCCAGCAGGCGGTCCCAGACGGACCGATCGTTTTTCACCATCGGCACCGGCTCGCCCAGCGTCCTGGACTTGGCCATGCAGTGCGGAAGCTCCGCCGGGTAGACCGTCCGCGTGCCGCTGCCCCGGCCCTTGCCGTCCTCGGCGACGACGTCATACGCCAGGTACAGAACGTGATCCGCCCAATCGCGGACCCGTTCCCGGATGGAGCTTTTCGGCGAGTGCTGAAGGCGCGGCTCGGCGCGGAGCCAATCTTCGCCCTGTGGATTGGGGTGCTTCTCGGTGGACTCGTGCGCGATCAGGACGACGTGCCTGCCGGCGCGGGCGTGGGCGTCCAGGTCCGACAGCAGGTTGACAAACTCGTCGTACACGTACCTGTAGCCCGCGCCGTAGGGATAGTCGCCGATCTTGACGACCTTCTGGCCCTTCTCGCTGGGCACGCGGGCGATCACGTGCTCGATGGCCAGATCCTCGGCGACCGTGGCGCTGTCGATGCAGATCGTGCCGACGCCATCCCACCCGCCGCTGTGCAGCGCGTCGCGGATGTCCTGCCAGGCGCAGATGCCGCCGACGGGGCGGATGTCCACGTCGGTGGGAAGCTGCGCCCGGAGGATGGGCAGCGACCGCTCCAGGTCGAAGAACGCCACCGGCGGCGGGGCCAGGCAGGCCAGCGAGGTCTTGCCGCTGCCGCCGCAGCCGAAGATCGCCACGCGGTGGCCGCCGGGCGCGTCGATCTTGCCGAAGGCCACCGTCCGCCCGGGTGGGCGCGGCACTGTCTGCTGGGCGACTTGACGCTGTGGTGGTGCAACACGGGGTGCCGTCATCGTGGTCATGCTTGATCTCCTGAGGATTGGGTTTCAGAGGGGGCTTGCGACTTTTCCTTGACGACGCGGGCCAGCTCTTCCGCGAGCTTGTCCGAGAATTCCAGGCCGAAGTGATCCATCAAGGCCGCCGCCATCAGCACGGGATCTTTGGGCAGGATCACCGAGACGGAGGCGATAGACTTGCTGACTGGATCGGCGGCCGCCGGCGGACCGGCCGGCACCTGCGCGTCGGGGTCAGTGGCATCTTCCTGGGCGGGCGTATCTTCCTGGGCCCGCTCGCCGGCCTCGGCCTGGGCCTTGGCCTCGGCCTCGTACTGCTCCTTCGTGACGATCCGCTTGCGACCCTTGCCGATCTTTCCGGTCTTCATCTTGGACTTGGTGCCGTGCCGCGTGGTGTACGTCCGTTCCTCACTGTCCGTCGCGGACAGTGATTTCCGCAGGTCGGCCACGAACGACTTGCTCACGCCGCAGCGCCTGGCGACCTCGCGAGTGCTCCACTTGCGCCACTCCTCGTCATTAAGGAGCATCATCACGGCGCGCTCCTTGTCCGCGCGGCTGCGCCGCAGGCCATGCTCGGCGTTCGCGCCGACGGAATGGAGGATCGCATCCCGCCGGGTCCCCTGGATGACGTCGGCCTCGATCTGGTCGATGCCGGCGCTCCTGGCGGCCTGGCAGCGGTGGAACCCGTCGGCCAGCCAGTAATCCTTGCCGTCGAAGTACACCGCCACCGGCGGGAACTTGACGCCCTCTTTCATCAACTCCGCGTACTCCCACACAACGTGCGCGGTGATCTCCTCGCGGACCTGCGTGCCGCCGTTGGTGCGAATCTTGTCCAGTTCAATCAACATGCTTTTCCTCCTTGCCATCGCTCAGGCCCTCGACGCGGCGGACCTGGAACGACAGCGGGCCGAACTCTCGCATCGCCAGCGCCGAGAAGATGGCGTTGACGTCCCGGCCGACGGCCGTGCCGGCGTCCACCACGATCACGTGGATCGACTCGTCCAGGGCGTAGCCGCAGTCCATGCGGACGCGGGCCTCGCCGTGGATGCCCATCGCGGCGAAGATGCTCAGCAGCAGCGTCTCCTCCGCGTCCTTGAGGCTGACCCGTTCCTTGAACTGGTAGCGGTACATCACCTTGTTCATGTTGCTCACCGTTGGTCCTTTCTGTTCTTTCGCTGTTGGCGGGCCTTCATCGGCCCGCACCCGATACCTACCGGCCCGCGGCCGGGGCGTCCCACGGAACTCACTTGCGCCGCAGGTGCTCCTCCAGGCCGGCGTCCTTGAACACGCCGCGAATCTCGGCCACGTCGCGGTAGAGGGAAGACTTCGACCGGCCGCTCTGGCGGATGATCTGGGGCATGTCCATCGACTTGAGCATCTCGCACAGCGACCTGAGGCGCTCCGGCAGTCTGGCCGTGGCTGCCATCAAGTCCAGTTTCAGTTCCGCAAGCTCGCGCTGGGTGCGGCGCTCCACCGTCCTCATGCCGATGGGGTCCTCCTCGGCCACGTTCTTGATCCGCTGGACGCGGCTGCCGTCGGCCAGGGCGACCTCCTCGTTCAGCGAAGGCCCGGTGCGGCGATAGTCGCGCACCGCCGCGCCCCTGTGGGCCAGGATGGTGGCCACAGCGTGGTTGACAACGCGGTCCACGAACGTGTGGAAGCCTGCCTTGGCGGGGTCGAACTTGGGAAGCCGGGCCAGCACGTCAGTGGCGAGCTGCTGCTCCAGGTCTCGGCGGTCGGATTTGGTCAGCCCGGCCTTGCCCACCATCTGCGAGGCCTTGAACCGGATCAGCCGGATGCACCAGGCATCCAGCGGGCCCCAGTCCGCCGCCGACGAGGCGGCCTTGTCCTGGACTGGGGCGTACTGCGACTGCGCAACGGCACTGCGGGGGAATTCGCTCGGCATGGGGGTCCCTTTCGCGCGAGGGGGTTGCGATTGACCGGGACGCCCGAATGCGTCCGGTCAACCTCCGCGGGAATTGCGCGAAAGGGCGGAAACGAAATGTCAGCCGAGACGTAAACGCTTGTGTTTGCGGGGGAAGTGCGCAAAGAAAAAACGGCTTGCACTTACACGAAATCGCCTTCCGCGTAAGTGCAAGCCGTTATGTGCAACCGCAATCGCGGCTGGGGAGAATTACTTCTTGCCGTACTTCATGGTGAGCTGGAGGTCGCCGGCGACCTTGTAGAGCATCTTCAGTTCTGGCGCGGCCGGATCGGCGAAGCACCTGCTGACGGTGGCCTCGTCCACGCCAACCAGAGTGGCCAGGTCCTTCTGGAGGGGCCGCGGCAGGAGCTCGGGGGCCTTGTCCTGATCGATCAGGAACATCGCGTGGTCGCGGGCCGAGCGGATGTGCTCGGTCAACTCCTTGCGGATCGCCTCGATGCAGGCCGCCCGTTCGCTGCGCTTTCGCCGCTTGCGTTTGGGCTCCCCTGCGGAATCGGACCCTTCGTCGCCGTTGTCGCCGTCATGGTCAGGCTCGGAGGTTTCATCATCGGCCGCCGCGCCGACACCGACCGCCGCTAGCTCCGCAACGGCGGGTTTCTCGTCGCCCGCAGCGCGATCGGCGACAGGACCACCGGGCGACGGGCCCGGCATTTCCTTTGCCGAAGGCGGGACCGCCGCGCCGCCGGCCTTGGCCCTGTCCACCTGGGCGAGCATGGAACGCATGGTTCGACTGGCCTTGGCGTGGTATCTCTCGGCCAGCTCGATGGCCTCTTCAATCTGCGACCGCCATATCTCCAGCGTGACGGCCTCCGGCGTGCCATCCTCCGGCCAGAACAGCCCCTGGTCGATGACGAATTTCTGGGCCCTGGCCAGGAAATCCTCCGCGTGCGGGGCGACCCCGTCCTGCCAGCCCATGTCGTGGATGCCGGTGCTGGGAAAGACGCTGTCGAACTGGGGCTCGAAGCCGCCAGTGAAATCCTTCAGGTGCGGCCGGGCCAGCAGTGTATAGCTCGTAGTTCTTGGGAATCGGCCCCGTGTTAGACTTCTTTGGTCATAGGTA
>JBHGBE010000058.1:0-36726 GCA_041946855.1 Phycisphaerae bacterium
AGCCGTTGGTGGAGTATGAAGGCCCGTTCTTGCTCTGGATGGGCCTGATGACGTTCATCGAGCACCTGTTCGCCCTTGCGCCCATGGAGAACCCATACGCGCTGGCGGGCATTGACGCCTGCCGCAAGTTGCTGGGGGGCGTGCCGCAGGTGGGGGTGTTCGATACTTCCTTCTTCCTGAAGATGCCCGCCGCCGCGTGCTGTCTGGCCTGGCGCAGGACTCGCCCGGGGCACAGAGGCCGAAAGCCGAGAGTTGGAAAGCAGGCGGCCTGATCCGCCAGGGCGGAGTGGGCCTCGTGTGGGCCCAACTGGCCGCGGGGGTGGCAAGGTCGTGTCCGTCCGCCCGGCTATCTGTGGCCAGGCTCTCTGCCACCGGAAGGAAATGTACGATTGGCCCGCGTCTCGGGCAAAGGGGCCGCAATACAGTCGCCGATTACGTCTCCTCCGCGCGGCCGCGGGCGGCCACTCCAACATCGGCGAACAGCACGACCACTGACCGAGACTGGGCATGGTACTTGTATCCGGCCAGCGGCGGCGCATCCCTCCAGTCCGAAATGCACCCATGATGCTTGAGGACGTTGCCCAGGCCAGAGCATTCGATTACGCTCTGTACGCGACCGCGCATAGAAAGGATGGCGCCATGGAGAACACCAGGAACGCAACCGTGCCGGAAGCAGCGGCAAGCAAGGCCGCGGAGCTGATCCAGCAGTACGGGTGCGGCCCGGTGCCGCTGGTTGGGCCGGGCCACGCCTTCTACGAGCGGCACCTGGTGTTCGACAACGTCGCCGACGTGGCGGCCGCCAGCCCGCGCGACCGCTTCGAGGCCTTCGCCGCTCCGTCCGCGATGTCCTCTCGCATGGGACATCACGCGGCGGACGCTGGCTTACACGAACCACACGCTGCTGCCGGAAGCCCTGGAGAAATGGCCCGTGCGCTGGTTCGAGGTGATGCTGCCGCGGCACCTGGAGATCACCTACGAGATCAACCGCCGCCTGCTCAACGACGTGCAGGCCCGTTTTACATGCACCTGGCGGACCTCAAGGCTTATGTCGAAACGCAGGACAGGGTTGGCGGCCTCTACGCCGATCCGCGGGCCTGGTCGCGCAAAGCGATCCTGAACGTGGCCGGCTCGGGCAAGTTCTCCAGCGACCGCACGATCGCTGAGTATGCGTCGCAAATCTGGAACGTACGGCCGTGCCCGGTGTCGTAGGGAAAAGCGGCGGAGCGGAAATGAAAGGAGCATGCATGACGACGCCCATCAAGCCACTGACAAGACTGCCTGCCTGGAAGGCCCTCCAGTCGCACTACAGGAAGATTAAGGACGTCCATCTGCGCACGCTCTTCGCGAAGGACCCCAAGCGCGGCCAGCGCATGGCGGTTGAGGCCCTTGGCCTTTACTTGGACTATTCGAAGAACCGCGTTACCGCCGAGACGATCAAGCTCCTGGTTCGGCTGGCGGAGGAATCGGGACTGGCGGCCGCAATCGACGCCATGTTCCGGGGCGATAAGATCAACGTCACCGAGGGCCGGGCCGTGCTCCACGTGGCCCTGCGCGCGCCCAAGGGCGCGTCCATCGTCGTGGACGGGCGGAACGTCGTCCCGCAGGTCCACGCGGTGCTGGACAAGATGCAATCGTTCTGCGAGAGCGTTCGCGGCGGCCAATGGAAGGGCCACACGGGCAAGCGGATTCGCAACGTCATCAACATCGGCATCGGCGGCTCCGACCTGGGGCCGGTCATGGCGTACGAGGCCCTGCGCCACTACGCCGTGCGCGACATGACCTTCAGGTTCGTCTCGAACATCGACGGCACCGACCTGGCCGAGGCCGTGCGGGACCTCGACCCGGCCGAGACCCTCTTCATCGTGTCATCCAAGACATTCACGACGCTGGAGACCATGACCAACGCGGCCAGCGCCCGCGCATGGCTGGTCGACCGCCTCGGCGGCGATCAGACGGCCGTGGCCCGGCATTTCGTGGCAGTCTCGACCAACTTGGCGGCGGTGTCCAAGTTCGGCATCGACACCGCAAACATGTTCGAGTTCTGGGACTGGGTCGGCGGGCGGTACTCGATGGACTCGGCCATCGGCCTATCGACCATGCTGGCCATCGGCCCCGACAACTTCCGCGCGATGCTCGACGGGATGCACCAGATGGACGAGCACTTCCGCGCCGCTCCGGCGGAGCGAAACCTGCCCGTCCTCATGGCGCTGCTGGCGGTCTGGTACATCGACTTCTTCGGGGCCGAGACGATCGCCGTGCTGCCTTATGAGCAGTACCTCAAGCGCTTCCCGGCCTACCTTCAGCAGTTGACGATGGAGTCCAACGGCAAGAGCGTCACACTCGACGGCAGGCCCGTGGGCTGGGCGACCGCACCGGTCTACTGGGGCGAGCCGGGCACCAACGGCCAGCACTCGTTCTATCAGCTCATCCACCAGGGGACGCGGCTCATCCCGTGCGACTTCATCGCCTTCGCCAGGACGCTGAACCCTCTCGCCCGCCACCACGACATGCTGCTGGCCAACGTCTTCGCGCAGGCCGAGGCGCTGGCCTTCGGCAAGACGCGCGAGCAGGTCAAGGCCGAGGGCACGGCCGGCTGGCTCGTGCCGCACCGTGTCTTCGAGGGCAACCGCCCGTCCAACACGATCCTGGCCGACCGGCTCACGCCCGAGATGCTCGGCAAGCTTGTGGCCCTATACGAGCACGCCGTCTTCACGCAGGGGGTCATCTGGCGGATAGACTCCTTCGACCAGTGGGGCGTCGAACTGGGCAAGGTGCTCGCCCAGCGGATCATCCCCGAGCTGGAGAGCAAGACGGAGCCGAAGCTGAAGCACGACAGCTCCACCAGAGCCCTGATCCGCCGTTACCGGGCGCTCAAGGGAATGCAGTAACGTCCGTCTGATCCTGGGATAGCGGACGGCGAGCGGGAATGTGTTGACACGGTCGCGGCCACCTCCCGCGTGACGCTGAGCTTCACCAAGGCCGAGATTGCCAAGACCGACCGCAAGCCGCTGGATTCATCCTTCTTCGAGAGCAAGATGAACCCGCCCCCGAAGAAGCTGGACACCAGGTTCCCCAGCGGCACCGAGCTGTATCTGGAGGTGCCGGCCGTCGGCAGGATCGGCGAGCAGGTGGTCCCCGTGGGGATCACGCGGTCCCTGAGCTATGCCTACGGCAACGGGATCAAGCACGTGGTCTTCGACGTGGACAGCCAGGGCGGGGACGTGGACGCCACGGCGCGGATCTCCAGGATGCTTCAGCAGTACGACAACCGCCTCACGTATCACTCCATCGTGCGGGACGCGGTCGGCATGGCGATGGTCTTTCCGCTCTACAGCAAGACGATCCATCTCAGGGCGGGCGCGACGCTGGGCGGCGCCGCGATCATCTTCGACCCCAAGAAGATCCCGGAGGGGAAAACGGAAGCGATCCTGAAGTCCCAGATCGCCACGAGGGCCGCCGCCATAGCAAAGCAGCACGGGCTGCCCTATCAACTGGTTCCGGCCATGGTGGACCCGATGGCGGGCCTCACGGTCTGGCGCGACTCATCCGGGGCCGTCCGCGACACCTGCCCTCGCGGCCCGGCCAACAAGATCATCCTCGCTGCCTTATCCCGCCCTGCTCCCTATCTGGCGGCCGGCCTGGTCGAAGGCCAGGGCCGCGCCTTGCTGAGGTCCGCGGTCAACTCGGCCAGCAGTTGCCCGTAGGCGACGCCAAGCCCGGCCGCCAGGGCCTCGGGCGTCGCGCCGTCCAGGGGCGCCTCCTTGCGATACGCCTTCTGGAAGACGACGCGGGTGATCGCCTGGCGATCGTCGAACAGGAATATCCTGGCCGCGACCACGGCCTTGGGCGAGCCGGCCTTAGCGTAGTCTCCGCACAGTTCCGAAACGCTTCCGTCCAGGACGTACTGATGGTCTCCTTCGCCGGCGGAATCCATCACCGCGGCGAACAGCCGTGATTCCGCCAGGTAGCCTATCATCTCGCCGGTCAAGAGCTGGTCGGGCGAGCCGACGAAGCCGCTGTAGTAATCCGTCTTGTACTGGGAAGGGCCGAGCCTGTAGACAAAGGCCCGCCCGTCGAACGGTTCGGCGACGCGCAGCGTGCGCACCCGCAGCGCGTATGGACATCCGTCCGCCACCGGCCCGTCCGGCTGGCCCGCATCGATGGCGAACAAGGCCTTCTCGGGGAATGGCTGGCTCATGCTGGAGCACCCGGCCGTAACGATGAGGGCAAGCGCGGCGCACAACGCGGCGAAGGCGCAGTGGTTCCTGGTCATTTCCTGTCTCCAACATTGGACCTGGGCGGCGGGGCCCCGAACAGCAGGCGCGACGGGTTCTTGCTGGCGTCCTCGCTCAGGGCCGAGACGTTCTCGATTGTCTTCCGCAGGCCGGCCACGAGGGCCTCGATGTCCCGCTGCTGCGTCCTGAGCAGGTTCTCCAGGCGGGTGGCGGACTTGCGGACGCTTATCATGGCGGGGCCGGCCTGGTCCGCCGTGTCCGCCAGGCCCGCAATGGCGCGCTTGATCTCCGGGCTCTTGATGATCGTGTCGATCTCCTCGGCCGTGCTGGCCAGCCGGGCCGTTATCCTCGGCAGGTCCTTGAGCGTCGCCTTCACGTCGTCCTGGCTGGAGGCGACGATGTCCCTGACGCCCGCCGCCGCGGTGCCCAGGTCGGCAATGCCCTTGTCTATCGCCGGGTTGCCGAGGATCTTGTCCAGCCGCTCGACCGCCGAATGGAGGTCATTCGTAAGCGCGAGTATCTGTTCGCTGATCTTGCCGGCCTGGAGGCCATTGACCGCCTTGTCCACGTCCTCGGTCAGCGTGTTGATGTTCTCGACGACCTTCGCGATTTCGGCCTTCTCGATCTGGGCGGCCAGGCGCTCGACGGCGCTGACCATCTGCGTCATCGTGCCCGGCGCCGAGGGCACGTAGGGCAGCGCCGGCGTCCAGGCGATCTCCAGCGGCCTGTACACGTCGGGCGGCACGTAATCCACCTCGATGAATGTCGGCCCGGTGAGGCTCGACTGTAGACGCACCCTCATGCCGGCGGCCACTCTCTGCTTGAGCAGCTCCAGCGGCTGCGGACTGCCGCCCCACTTCGGCAGCCTTGCCTGCTCAAGCTCCAGGACGACCATGACGTACTTGCCGTACTGCACCATCTGCCGCACGTCCTTCAGTTCGTACTTCTCCGAGACCATGCCGATCCAGCCGACCTTGCCGATCTGGACGCCCCGGTACTTGACGGGGGAGCCCACCTCCAGCCCCTGGACCGATTCGTTGAAGTACGTCTCGGCGGGGATCGTCTTGCTGAACATGGCCCCGGCCCCGAGGACTATCACGCCGCCGACCAGCAGCCCGATGCCCAGGAGCACGAACAGCCCCAGCCGGAAGTAGCTCACTTGAGCGCTCATTTCCTATGACTCCTTTCCGGTTGCCTGCGAAGCGCCCGCGGGAGCGCCGCGGTTGAAGAACGACCGGACCCAGGCGTTTGGACTTGCATCGCGCAGGCTTGCCGGGTCGCCTATCGCCACGACCGTCTTTGCCGCGGCGTCCAGGACGACCACGCGGTCGGCGATGGCGAAGATGCTCGGCAATTCGTGCGAGACGATCACGAACGTCGTCTTCAGCATCCTGCACAGGTCCAGGATCAACCGGTCCAGTCCGGCCGACGTTATCGGGTCCAGCCCCGCCGACGGCTCATCGAGGAAGACTATCTCCGGATCCAAGGCTATCGCCCGCGCCAGGGCCGCTCGCTTCTGCATGCCGCCGCTGAGCTCGCTGGGCAGCTTCTGGGCCGAGCCCTCAAGCGAGACCAGCTTGAGTTTCGCAAGCGCGATCATGTCCATCTGTTCGTCGGTAAGGCTCGTGAACTCCTCCATCGGCAGGCGCACGTTTTCGAGCACGGTCATCGAGCCGAACAGCGCGCCGCTCTGGTATGCAACGCCGAACTTCCGGCGTATGCGGTTCAGGTCCTGCCCGTGCGCCGCGTGGATGTCCTCGCCGTCTATCAGGATTCGCCCGCCGGCCGGGCGGTACAGGCCGATCATGTGAAAGAGCATCGTGCTCTTGCCGCAGCCGGAGCCGCCCGCGATGACAAGGACCTCGCCGCGGCGAACGTCGAAGTTGACGTCCCGCAGCACGCTCCGCCCGGCGTATGCCGCCTCGAAGTTCTCGACGCGGATGATCGGGTCGCTTCGGCCTTGTGAAGCGGCTTGCATTCTCTTACCGACCTTCAGATGCCCAGTGAGAAATAGACCAGCCCGAAGATCATGTCCGCCACCACGATCAGCACGATGCCGGCGACAACGGCCCTCGTGGTGCTGTCGCCGACAGCCGACGGGCCCTTGGCGGTGCGGAGGCCCATCAGGCACCCGATGGCCGCCACTATCAGGCCCAGGACGAGCGTCTTGGCCACGCCGCCGATCAGGTCCGCGTATCCCACGGCCCGCATGACGGCGTTGACGTAGAACTGCACGGAGTACCCGTAGCTTGCCATCACGATGTAGCCGGCGGCGACGCCGGTCACGATGCTGAACATCGTCAGCAGCGGCGTCATCAGCACGCCCGCCAGCACGCGCGGAATCGCCAGGAACTTCAGCGGGTCCAGGCCCAGCGTCTGTAGGGCGTCGATCTCCTGCGTGACTCGCATCGTGCCGATCTCCGCGGCGAAGGCCGACCCCGACCGACCGGCTAATATGATGGCCGTGATAAGGGGGCTAAGCTCTCGGACCATGGCGATGCTCACGATCGACGGGATCACCGTAATCGCGCCGTACCTCTGGAGCGGCACGGCCGTCTGGAACGCCATAATCAGGCCGACGAGCGAGCCGAGCAGACAGATGACGGGCAGCGCATTCACGCCTGCCTTTTCGCATATCAGCAGGAACTCCCGCCCGCGGATGCGGCGAGGATGCGCTATGGCCCACAGCAGCACGACCGCCAGCTCGCCGGTGAAGCCGATGATGTCCCGCAGGTCGGCCAGGACGCCGGCCGTCGCGCGGCCGATGTTCGCCACGAACCCGGGCGGACGTGGAGGGGTCAGTTCCGCCGCGGTCGGATCAGCCAGGCTGGCCATTCCCACCAACCGCTGGAGGTCGGGGGCCAGGCCGACGATCTCAGCCGCGCCCCCACGCTGCGCGGCCAGGCGGCGCAGTTCGGCGAAGAGGCCCAGCCCCGACCCGTCACAGTACGCCACGCCCGATGCGTCCACCACGATCCGCTTGGCCGCGGATGCGCGGACGCCGTCAACCGCCTTGGACCACACTCCGGGCAGCGTCTCCCTGGCCAACCGGCCGGAGAGGGCGACGACGGTCCCCCCGTCGCCCTCCTGGGTCACGGTCACGGCCGCCAGCGGGTTGTCGACAGACTGGTTCATCCGGCTGGCCTCTTTGTCGTGCGCTCCTTCAGTCCGGGCGGCAGCGACATCCACGGGTAGCCGGCCTTGGCCATGTCGAAGGCCATGTCGAACAGCCGGGCCATGTCCGCCGGATCGAACATCTCGGTTGCCTTGCGCTCGTAGTCATCGGGTATGTGCGCCATCTTGAAGTCGATGCCGTCGCGCGTGGCTATGGTGTATATGCGGCGGCCCTTCCTGTGCCCATCCGCGACGGCCGCCATCTGCTTGTCGTCCACTACCTTCTCCAGCAGGGCCGCAAGCGGGGTGGAATCGGCCAATGAATCCGTGCCTTCCAGGAGACTCGTCAGCGACTTGGGTGTAAAGATGTCCTTGGTGTGGAGCGTGGTGTAGAACTGCTTCAGGACGTGGTCATACTCCGGCCCGACGAAGGCGAACGGCGCGATGAGCGCGCCGGTGCTCATGCCCGTGACAAGCTTGAACGTCGGCCTCGTGCCCGCCTTTGTCCACCCGCACAGCAGGCCGGCGCCGAACGCGCCGTCAGGCCCGCCGCCGGAGAGCGCAAGAACATTGGCGTACCCGTCAGGTCCGACAACTCCGCGCGGATCAACGCCGCGGGCCTGCTTCGCCGACTCCACCAGGTCGGCCTGGAAGAGGGGGCTGTAATCACTGCCCCAGGCCCGCACCCCAGGGATGCCGGGGACCTCCGCCTTCGACGCCAGTTCCGCCGGAAGCGCGTTTCGAGTGACGCCCGCGCAGCCGGCCGTGAGAAGCCCGGCCGCCAGAGTCACCATCAAGGACTTCAGGACTGTCGCCATGGAGAACTCCTTGTGTCTGGCCGCGACGGCAGTGCGCGCTTGGCCGTCGAAGCTATCCCTGTCGCTGGAAGTCAGTCCTTATTCCGATGCGGGCGACAGCGCGGCCTCAGGAAGACTTGCTCCGGTCCTGACCAGTGATCTGAATGTCCATCGTAACGTGCAGCCCGAGGCCGCCGCGATGTTACAGCCCGCCGCGACGCCGTGTCAATCCTCGACAGAACGGCCACGGTGCATTTCGGTTTCCGTGAAGTGGCGTGGGCCGGAGGCCCTCGCCACAGGCGTTTCCCAAAAAACTGAAATGCGCCAGTGATCGGGCGACAGGGTCTGCCGCTTCGACGTCACTACTTCACGATGATCTACGGGCTGCTGGACGTTCCTTCGCGTCGTCTGCGGTTCACCAGCGCATGCTCCACCGCCGACGAGATTTCTGCGTCGCCGTGATCACCGGCTTGCCCGCCAGGTTGGCACAGGCGATCAGCCGCTTCTGGAGCATCGCGATCTCCTGGATGGGCGCCTCGACGCCCAGGTCCCCGCGCGCCACCATGATCCCGTCGGCGGCGCCCAGGATTTCATCTATGTGCTTCAGGGCGCCCGCTCTCTCTATCTTCGCGATGACAAACGGCTGCCCGCCCATCGCGCCCGCCGCCTCGCGCACCGCTTTGATATCGGCGGCGGTCTCGACGAACGACTGGCTGACGGCGTCAACGCCGCTCTGCGGGATTGTGCCGGATACGTCCGCGGCCGCGTGCCCCGCCCAGGCGGAGATTCCTCGTGCTGGCCCGCCGGGTCAGGCGGTGTTAGACTGTTCCCACCACCAGGAGAACCACATGAACCGCAGAGAGTTCCTCAAGGCAGTGCCAGCCGTCGCGGCGATGGCCGCCACGGCGTCCAGCCTGGCCCAGAATCCCGCCCCGCCATCCGCCGCAAAGGACCCGAGCGCGCCGCCCTCGCCCGCCACCGGCCCGGCGACGGCATCCGGTCCGGCCATCCGGTTGGCCCCGATTGAGCTGTTGAAGCCCGGCAAGGACGGCGGCAAATCCGTCCTCGCGGCCCTGTGGGAGCGGCAGACCATCCGCAACATCAGCGACAAGAAGCTCCCCCCGCAGATGCTCTCGGACCTGCTCTGGGCCGCGTTCGGCATCAACAGGGAAAAGAAGGCGGGAGGGGGGACCGGCCGCACGGCCGCCTCCGCCAGCAACTCGCAGGAGATCGACGTGTATGTGGCCATGCCCGATGGAGTCTATCTCTACGAGGCCGGGCCGCACCGCCTGACGCCCGTGTACGAGGGCGACCTTCGCGCGAAGGTCGGCCGCGGCCGGGGCGGCGCCGGAGCCAAGGCGCCGGTCAGGCTCATCTACGTGGTCGATATCGCCAAGTTCGCCAAGGCCCCGTTCCAGGAGCCGGGCCTGAAGGATCCGGAGATTCAGAAGTCCTACTACTTCACCGACATGGGACTGATCGCCGGCAACGTGTACCTGTTTGCCGCGTCGCAGGGCCTGGCCGCATGGTTCCACAACTGCGACAAGGCGGGCCTGGCAAGAGAGCTGAACCTGCGGCCCGACCAGCGGGTGCTGTTCGGCCACACCGTCGGCTATCCCGCCTGACCCGTGTCACCGAAGGCGCAAAAAGTAGTGCCTGTCCCGACTTTCTAAAAGTCGGGACAGGCACTACTTTTGCCGCCGCCTACTGGGCCTCGATGTACAGGCACGGCCGGCGGGCCTCATCCTTCGCCTCCCGCGAGTAGAACGGGAAGTGGTGCCCGTTGGCGTGCGGGTTGCGCTTCACCGCGCCGGCCTGGAACGCGTAGACCACCAGCGTGAACGGCCCCTTGCCCGCCGCCAGGCGATCGCGGATGAACTGTGTCACGTCGCATGCCGTCGCGTCGGTCCAATAGTAGTACAGGCCGCCGGTCGCGACGTACTGCCCGATTGGCGGCTGGGTGAGCCAGTTGACGGCCGCCTCGTCGAAGTCGTCCTTGCCATCCGGCGCGGCGAACACGCGAATCGGGCACAGGTACGCCTTGCCCTGGCTGCCCGCGATGGTCGAGAACAGCCGCAGCTCCGCCTTCTTGATCTTCGCGGGGTCGAGCTTCAACTCGGCCGGGTCGAACCGCAGCAGGGCCCTCTGCTCCCATGCGCTCTCGTCGTAATGATGCACGCCGATGGATGCCTCCTTGCCGTTCCTGGCGGTGACGGCCTTGCCGCCTCCGCCGTCGGTGGCGTTGACCGAGGCATCCTTTACCGGCGTGAGTCTGACGGCCGCCGGCGCGGTCGCAGGCCACGGGACCTTGTCGCCGCGCCACAGTTTGCCGCAGAACGGGCAGAGATTGCTGAACGTGTCATCGACGCGCTGCCCGCACCGTTCGCACCGCCGCCCGCCCTCGGGCACGAGCACGCCGGCCGTCTCGCTGGTCGTGCGGATGCGCAGGCCGCTGAAGCGAAGCCGCGGAGTGACAAGTCCGCCCCGCAAGTCAGTCACGCCAAAGCCGATCCGCCGCACGTTGGACAGGTCCAGCCACCGCTGCCCGTCGGCCGTCTTGAGGTCCTTCAGGTCCAGCTTGACCTCCTGCACTCCCGGCTTGAGCTCCACCGGCAGCACGACGAGCTGGCCCTCGCGGTATTCCGTCAGCCGGCAGCACACGGCCGTGTAGTCCTCCAGCAGCACCGCAAGGTTCACCTTCTTGCTGTCCTTATTGTCGCAGGTGAAGCAGATCTGCTCGTAACCCGTCCACGTCGAGACCGGCGCGAACGTGTTCGGCGACTTGTCTCCCGGCCGCAGGTCCATCCACACCCGGCCCTTGCCCGTGGCCGAGAACCGCGCCGACGCCCAGTAGACCGCCGGCCCGCCGCCGGCCGGCTCCTCACGCTGCGACGACAGCTCCGCTTCCTCGGCCTGCCAGGCCGCGGCGATGGATGCCTCCGTCGGCCGCTCGAAGTACAGGCTCTCGCGGACCAGCCGGTAGTCCGAGAGCGTCACGGGGGCCTTCAGCTCCTTGTCGAACGCCAGCACCCACTGGCCGACCTCAAGCAGGCCCAGCGGCCGCTCGCCGACCTTCTCCATTTCAGCGAACTTCACGGTCACGTCGTTGGCCCCCGGCTTGAGCGTGATCTCCTTTGTCGCCTTGCTCTTGTCGCGCGAGCGGACCTCGAAATGCACGGCCACGTCCTCCGAGTTGGCGTTGTGCAGGCTCATGCGGACGCGGTCGAACGGCGTCCAGTTGTCCCACAGCGTGTAGACCGTGACCCATCCGCTGCCCTTGGGCAGAATGGCAAGGCCGACGTGGCCCGCCGCGCAGTTGTCGGTGGTCAGGTGGACCTTCAGGTTCGCGTGCGTCTCGTGCGGGATCTCGCCCCGGTCGAAGTCAACAACCGGAATCGTCTCCGCGCCGGCCGCCGCGACACCGGCGCAGACCGCGATGACTACCGTCAATCCGAAGCGCGTCTTCATGGCGAATCTCCTTGTTGGCGTGACATGTTCCTGTCCGGACCGGGCTCAGTACACCACCAAAGGGGCGGTTCGGCAAGAAATACCCTAAGAAGGCTTGTCCAAACGCGCCGGCATGGGATAATCAGTAAGAGCGGCCCGCGATGGTCACGGGCCGGACGACATATCGGAAAGCCCGCGCTCGAGGATCAGGTGCCATGAGTGCCCCAAGACGACGCCATGCCGCCTTCACGCTGATCGAACTGCTGGTGGTAATCGCCATCATCGCCTTGCTTGTGAGCATCCTGGTGCCTTCGCTTCAGAAGGCCAGGGAGATGGCCCGCCGCACGATGTGCTCCGGCAACGAGCACAACCTGTACCTGGCCGTCAGCCTCTACGCGGAGGCCAACAACCAGTATTACCCGGCCCGCGCGCAGAACCAGGCCGACGCGGGGGCCTGCCCATACGACA
This sequence comes from Phycisphaerae bacterium, assembly GCA_041946855.1. Classification (GTDB taxonomy): domain Bacteria; phylum Planctomycetota; class Phycisphaerae; order SM23-33; family SM23-33; genus JBHGBE01. The sequence continues at coordinate 12,062 of JBHGBE010000058.1, forward strand.
CCCGCATCGTCTACTACGGCTCCTACAGGTACCCCAACGGGAACAAGATCCCGTGCAGCCTCGGCCTGCTGTGGGACTCCAAGCTCATCGGCGACTACAACGTGTTGTATTGCCCCGGCCAGAAGGACCCGACGTACATGGCCAAGAGCTATCCGGCGAGCTACTGGAAGCCGAGTGACCCGCACGACTTCGGCTATCTGCGGACGGCCTACCACTACAATCCGCACTCCAGCCGGAATTCCTACGGCAGCGCCTACGGCAACATGGCCTATAAGCGTGTGACCGATCTGCCCTACAACAAGGCCCTGCTGCTGGACATCCTGGAGGTGCAGTCGGGCATCGCCCATACGGATCCCGCGCCCGGCTGGAACCTGCTCATGGGCAGCGGGCAGGTCGTCTTCCGCACCAGCCCGGCTGCCTTGGGCTACATGAACAGCCAGGGCAACCCGTCCTACAGCGTCTCCAACTATTGGACCAACTACGAGCCGCCGAGGAACATGATCGAGGGGGCCGAGGGCATCTGAAGGCGAAATTGGAGAAAGAAAATGCGGAATTGTCTTGACGGGTTCTGTTCGCCCTGTTATAATGCTAACATTGTTGGGCCACCGCACTGTGCGGGCCCACGGTGAGAGGATGTTGGAATATGCTTAAATCCGCATATCTCAATTTGACCATGTAATGCGCGGGGGCGCGGAAGAGAGGCGCCGCCACAGGGCAAGACGCATCCCGGCCGTGAGGAGCGCCGGCCAATCCGCCACGGACCAACCAGCGACGGGCAGGTCCATCACATCATACGCGCCGACCAGGGGACAGGGGTTGCTGTCCGCGCCGTGGCCCACTTGACGCCGCTGAAGGAGGGGCAAAATTACCAAACAAAGCCAAAGTTGCCGAAAATCAACATTTGCTTGCCCCTGGCCAGGCCCGCGAAAACGCGGAATGGCCGGAACAGACCCGAACTTATATGCGACCGGGTAATATAGGCAAGGGCTACGGTCGCCCGCGGCGGAGGATGGCCAACCCGCTCAGGGCCAGCAGCACGGCCGTGGCGGGTTCGGGCACCCCCGCGTTCTGGTCCGAGCCGAAGTTGGCGAACCAGAGGACGTAATCGGCCATGTCCACCAGGCCTTCGCCGTCGAAGTCGCCCTGGTCCCAGGTCATGCCGGTCTGGCCGAAGTTGTTGAACCAGATGACGTAGTCGGCCATGTCAACGATACCGTCGCGGTTGGCGTCGCCGGGATATGCGATCCGCGAAAGAGCCACTCCGCCGGCCGTCGCCGTCACGTCCGCGATGCCCGTGCCCATGAAGTCGACCGAGTGCAGGCTCGTGCCGGTCAGGTTGCTGGTTGTGGTGACTACGGTCAGGACATCGCCCAGCAGGTTCAGTCCAGGCGAGATGTTGACGCGGAGGTCGGCGTTGTGGACGTCGGCCGTGCCGGTGACGGCAAGGCGGCCGTAGTCGATGCCCGGGCGGGCGTTGGCGGCGCCGTTGCCGCCGGTGATGTCGATCTGGAGTCGGCTGGCGGTGCCGGCCGTCGCGAAGCTCGCGGAGCCGGCGGTCAGGATGCCGGTTGGATGCACCAGCCCGCCGGCCACCGTCAGCGGCCCGCCGATGACGCCGCCGCCGGTCAGCACGGGAAAGCTGCCCTGCTGCGATGCAACGGTGACGCCGCCGGCAACCGCGCCGCTGATCGTCAGAGTGCCGTTATTGTGCGTGATCGGCCCGGAGAACGTGCTCGTGGCCGACAGGACCAGCGCGCCGGGCCCGGCCTTGGTCAGTCCCGCCGAACCGCTGATCGGCCCGGATATGGTCAGGCTGCCGCCGCCATCGACGGTGAATGCGGCCGTGCTGGCGAGCACCAGCGGCGCGGAGATGAAGTGGCTGCCGGTGTGCGAGTTGATCATCGCAAGGCCGTAGGATGCCTGGAGGGTGATCGGGCCCGTGCCGGCCAGCGTGTACGAATTGGGGCTGCTGAAGTTGATGATCCCGAGGGTGACCGGTGCGTCGATCGTGACGACGGCCGGCCCTGTGATGTTCGCGTAGAAGTCCGCGCCGCCATCGACCGCGCTGGCGGCGGTGCCGCCGGTCCAGTTGGACGTGCTCTGGTACGAGCCGCCGCCGGGCCCGGCCCACTGGTTGACGTTGAACTGCGTGATCTGCGTGCCCCAGTTGTTGCTCGCCAGCGGGATCTCCTGGATGGTCCAGAAGGAGCAGGGGTCGTTGGGGTCGACGGTCGTCGCGGAGTAGTCGCCCCATCGCTCGGAGCTGCCGCCCTGGAGGTGGTAGTTGGAAAGGCCGGCCTTGACCTTCACCGGCGCGTCGAAGGTGAGCGTGCCGCCGGCAGTGCGCCCAACGGCGACGTAGGAGCTGATGAAATCCGTGGAGCCGGTCCCGGAGCGGTTGAAGCCGATGACCACGTCGCCGTTGGCGTTGGCGGCGATGGAGGGATAGTAGGCGTCGTACGCCTGGTCGGCGATCGTTCCTTCCTGGACGACGGTGTTGGTGGTCTCGTTGATCTTGGTCCAGCGTATGGCGGCTGAGTTGCCCGACAGTATGGCGTGGGCCATGTACAGGAAGTCGCCGACCTGCACGACGCTTGCGGAGAAGCGGTCGTCGCCCGTGTCGATGACGTTGGTGCCGTCAGGCTGGATGCCGGGCGGCGGGGCTGGGAAGCTGGCCACGGAGATATTGGTTTCCGCCGAAAGGGTCGCGCCGGCGCCGCCGGCGCCATTGATGCTGGTGCGGTTGAGGAGAGTGGAACTCGTGTTGTCGATCGCCATCACGGCCGCGTGCGCGGAAGGCGAGAAGTTGACCACCGGCTGGAGCGCGAAGCCGTAGGTGCTTGCGCTGAGGGCGTCGAAGCGGGTCATGCGCGATGTGGTCGGCGTGGCGGCCAGCAGGTCGATCTTGGGTATGGAAAAAAGCGAGACGCTGTTGAACGTGCCGACGCTGCTGGTGAACATGTTGCCGCCGACGTAGACGCCGTTGGCGTCGACGCCGAGGGTGTCGAAGTCGAGGAACTTGCCCCTTCCGCCGGCGTTGCCGAGGAAGCTGACGGCCTTCCACGGCCCGGTGGGGTCCGGGCCGCTCGAGCGGGCGACGAGGACCCTGTTGTTGGTGTTCTCGATGGTGATCTCGCTGGCGAACCAGGTGTTGGTGGACTTGTCGTAGACGATCCGCGGGTCGCTGAGGTTGTTGGCGCCGGGGTCGATGCCGGCGCTGGCCCAGAACCTCTGGTCGGTCGTCAGGCTCAGGCGCAGGCCCGTGCCCTTGTCGAAGACGGCGAAAGCGCCGTTGACGAACTCGACGAACTTGTCGGGCCCTATCGCGCCCATGGTGTCGGGCGGGACGGCGCCCGTGCCCATGGCGGTGTTCTGGTTGTAGGTGACGCCGGTGAAGTTGAGGCCCACGGCGATGGCCGCGTCGGCGCGTTCTGACAGAGCGCACGGCAGGGCGACCGTCAGGAACGCGGCCAAAATGACACCGGATAGTCCTCTTTGCCAGGGAGCTTCCATGGTTCGTCCTCAAAACCGTTTCGGGGGGGCGCCGTGACCTTTCGGCCGAACCGCACCAACTCGATTTTCCGTTCATTGTAGGCACGGCAGGCCGGCTGGCGGATGGCGATTTGTTGACAGAACCGCAGGCTTGGGGCTGGAAATGAGGAAGGGACGCGATGGCGCTGCGGGCGATCACCGGCCCCCTGGCCGGACCACGAAACTCCTGCTCAGGTTCATCGCGCGGTTGGCCAGCTCGTCGGCGCGGGCGTTCTGCTCGCGCGGCACGTGGCGGAAGTCGCAGGAGGCGAACTTGGCGGCGAGCACCTGCGCCTCCTCGAAGAGATCGCGCAGGGCCTCGTTCTTGACGCGGTACGCGCCGGTCATCTGGCGGACAAGCAATTCGCTGTCGCTGAGGACCAGCACATCGGTTGCCCCGAGCCTGGCGGCCTGCTGAAGGCCGGCGATGAGCCCGCTGTACTCGGCCACGTTGTTGGTGGCACGGCCGATGAAGACGCCGGCCTCGTGGATTGGCTTGCCCGTGCCCGCGTCGCTGATGACCACGCCGCAGCCGGCCGGGCCGGGATTGCCGCGAGAGCCGCCATCGATGTTGATCGTCACCTTCATATCGGAAATCACCTCTTGAAGAGCCACCTAGGGATTAGGGACTAGCGACTAGTCCTACTCCGAACTGCTCAATCGCCTTGTCGTCCAGTTCCCACCCCAGCCCCGCGCCGGGCGGGATTTCGATCCGTCCATCCCTGATCTCCATCGGCCGCGTGAACAGATCGGTGCGGAGCGGGTTGGGGTTGATGTCCCATTCCAGCACCGTCTCGCCGCAGCCGGCGGCCAGGTGGAGCGAGGCGGCCTGGCCGGGTGCGGAGCCGAGGAAATGCGGGTAGACCTTCATCCTGTGCCGCCTCGCCACCGGCAGCAGCATCAGGCACGTGTGGAGGCAGCAGTTCTTGGTGATGTCCGGCTGGAGGATGTCCAGCGGCAGATGGGCCAGCGGCGAGCGGGCCTTGACCACGGGGTCGAAGATGACGTTTTCGCCGGCGGCCAGCGGCACCTTCTTCCTGGCCCGCAGGGCGCCGAGCACTTCCTCCTCATCCGCCCGCAGCGGCTCTTCCAGCCACTGCACGTCGTGGTCTTCAAGGATGTCCTGCCACTGGTATGCCTCCTGGAGCGTCCAGCCGCGGTTGATGTCCACGGCGATGGCGGCGCGGCCGTCGAGGTGTGCCCTGAGGCGGGCCAGGTTGTCCATGTCAATCTCACGGCCGAAGCCGAGCTTAAGCTTGAACAGCCTGACGCCGCGGGCGAGCAGATCGTCGATGAGATTGAATGGAATCGGGTGGTTGATCCCGCTGCCGTAGACGGGCACCGACGTTGCCGGCTTGTCGAAGAGCAGCTTGCACAGCGGCTTGCCTTCGATCCTGGCGGCCAGGTCCCACAGGGCAAGCTCCACCGCGCACATTGCCTGCATCCACGGTCCGATGGTCCCGGATTGCTGAGCCGTGCCGCGGAAGGCCCTGGCCATGCCGGCGATGAATGCGGGGATGTCCTCGACGCTCTTGCCCGTCAGGTAGGGGATGTAGGCCGTGCGGAACGCGGCCGTACGCTCGTCGGCCGCCCAGGCGGGGAAGTTCACCCAGCTCTCGCCGACGCCGCGCCGGCCGTCGCCATCCTCCAGCACCAGCAGCACGGCGTGGCGCGAGTCCATAACGCCGAATGATGTCCGCACGGGGTTGTCAACCGGGACGCGCAGGTGCAGCACGCGGGCGCTCTTGATGACGAAGCCTGCCATGCGGGCATTGTGGTAGAAGCCGCGAGCCAAGGCAAGGTCACACTTGACGGCAATCTTCCGAGGAACCGGCATGGCCCCCAGGTCCAACCTATTATGTGGCCTGGATCGGTCGTGTGCGAGTACTGCGACCGGATTTCATCTTCCACCAGTCCATGACGAGCAGGGCAACCAGGCCTGCGATGGCGCATATGGTCAGATAGAAGCCCCAGTCAAAGCCAATGTCGATGATCGGCGGGATTTCAGCGGGCATAATCAGGAGTGCAAAGGCAAGGATTAGAGCAAGACCCACGATGGCAGAGATTGTGATGATCCTCTGGATAGGTGGATCCCAAGCCGGGTCGCGTAGGTGCATGGAACTAACCTGACCCCATAGGAGAACGCAGGATAGCACCAAGAGGACCGGGCAGACGAGGTAACTGTATGCGCAGAGGGCTATCCTCGCAGCGAGGCTCCTAAGATCGGCCTCTCCTTGCTGTGGCTGGTCCTTTTTCGGGGGATCCCAAAATGAGAAGTCCGACTTCTTGGGTGTCGGTTTTGGCTGCAATCCCCGACCTTGGCTCCCGAATCCTGGGCGATCATAGGCTGGATCGGTTATCCTGCTCATGTCATCACCGAACTTGCTCAACTGATCTGTCATGCGCATAGTGCCGCGCGTCTTGGGATCGAGGATTCCGGTCGCCAGATTGAAGCCGCTCGGATTCATGATGGTGTTGTTATTGCACGTCACCTTGATCCACGGCATGAAAAAGGCAAAACCCAATAAGATGCCCATGCCGCTCCGGCAATAGGCGAAAGCTGGTCGTCGGGACCTCAGTTTGGCGGCGGGAACTGGCTGCGGGCCAGCTGGTAATGGGACGCTCGCCGGCTTCTCAGGCGCGGTTAGGGATTCCTGAAGAGCTTGTAGATTATCATGAGGGATAGCTGATGGAACTAGATTGATCGTGTTGCAGTACGGGCAAGTCTCTCTCTGTCCTTGCAGACTGTCTGGCGATTCAAGTTCCTCGGCACACTTGGCGCACTTGTAGCTGATCATTGCCCACCTCTTTGGCCTAAGCGAATTGCCTGCGCAACGTTACCGCCAACCAGGCCCACCGTCAAAGGAAAACGATGCCTTGACTGCTACGATCCAGCGATGTTTCCATTCTGGGAAAGTCCCGGCGATCCCTGCAACCATTGTTGTCCGCCTTGCGTCCTGATAGTAATGAAGCATGCGGTCAATATCGCCGCACCATTGGAGATCTGCCATTGACCGACATTAACGACAGACCTGATTCCAAACTCGTATCCCAGACACTGGCCGGCAGCCACGACGCGTACAAGGAGCTAGTCGGCCGTTACCAGGGCCACGTCTACGGCTTGGCGTACAGCCTCGTGGCCAACTGGGCCGAGGCGCAAGACATCGCCCAAGAGACGTTCATCCGCGCGTACAGCAACCTCGACCAGCTTCGCGACCGCTCCAGGTTCGCCGCGTGGCTGCGGCGCGTGGCCTTCGGCGTGGCGATGGACTGACAACCGCAAAGGAGATGATCTCCATGGTCCAGGAAGTCTTCAACGAGCACAAGCTGTCGCGTGAGTTCGCCGCCAAGGTCATCGAGGGCGTGCCGCCTATGGCCGGGAGCAAGGGCAAGAAATGTTCTTTCGCCTGGGCGTTGGAGTCGGCGATGGCCGTCACGAAGCATCCGTTCAAGTACTCGGACATCATGGGCTATTCCGGCCTGGCGTTCCGAGTGCGGTGGTACAATGGGCCGAAGTTCGGCGTGTGCCCCTCGTGCGCGGTGGGGGAGATGGCCGAGGTCGAAAAGGCGTTGGGGAGCGCGGGTTGAACGAACAAGACTAGCCCCACTGTCTCCACGACATGACCGCCACTCCGCTGCGGATGTATGAATCATCTCCGCCATAGACGATGGCAGCCGGCGCGTCATTCCGGCCGGCCAGGTTGCGCCAGTAGTCAAGGCCGGCCGTGAAGTCGGATGCGAAGGTCTCGCCGGACTTGATCTCCACCGGTATCAGGTTCGGCCCGTCCTCGATTATCAGGTCCACCTCATGGCCCTGCGAGTCGCGCCAGAAGTAGACATCCGGCTCCAGCCCGCGGTTGGCGTAGTTCTTGACGATCTCCGAGACGGCCCACGACTCGAAGACGGCCCCGCGAGATGCGTGCAGGCGCAGGTCCTCCGGCGAGCGGACACGCAAGAGATAGCACAGGAGGCCCGTGTCAAGGAAGTAGAGCTTGGGCGACTTGATGAGCCGCTTGCTGAAGTTCCTGTAGTGCGGCCGCAGCAGCGTGACCAGGAAACTCGCCTCCAGCGTCGCCAGCCACCGGCGGGCGGTTGTGTGCGAGATGCCGCAGTCGCTTGCCAGGGAGGACAAGTCCAGCAGTCGCCCGCAACGCCCGGCGCACAGGCGGAGAAACCGCCCGAACGCCTCGATGTCGCCGATGTTGAGGATCTCCCGCAAGTCGCGCTCGACGTAGGCCTGACAGTAGTTCCGCAGCCAGTCCTGCGGGTCGATCCGCCTGTCGTGGATGCGCGGGTAACCGCCTCGGAACATCGTCTCGAACAGATCGCCCGCCTGCGGCTTGCGGCCCGCCTTGGCGGGCGGCTTAGGCACAGTCCTGCCGATGGCCGGCAGGTCCATCATCCGCTGCCCGGCCAGTTCCGGACGCGAGAAGGGCAGCAGGTGCAGGATAGCGCACCTGCCCGCGAGCGTCTGGCTCACGCGCTGAAGCAGAAGGAAGTTGTGCGAGCCTGTCAGGATGAACCGCCCGGAAGTGGGCTTCTCATCGACGATGCCCTGGATGTAGGAGAACAGGTCCGGCGCGCGCTGGACCTCGTCGAGGATGACCTGGCCGGCGAACTGCCGCAGGAAGCCCTTCGGGTCCTTGGCGGCGAAATCGCGGTTCTCGGGCGTCTCCAGCGAGGCGTAGCTTGCCTTAGGGAACGCGGCCGTGACAAGCGTGGTTTTGCCGGACTGCCGCGGGCCGGTCAGCGACACGACCGGGTACTTTCGAGCCGCGCTCCTGAGCTTGGGTTCCAGGTGTCTCGGGACCATGGGCGGTGCCTTTTCCTTGCAATTTGAACATTCAATGTTCAAATTGCAAGACCCAACCAGGCTATCCGATCACGAACTTCAGGGCGATGAAGTACGCCGCCGCGATGACGGCCATGATGCCGGCCGGGGCCGCGATGTGTTTGGTCACGGGCCCGAACGTCGTGCCGAAGAACCGGTTGCTCACCACGTAGCACAGGTGGATGGGGCTTATCATCATCCCCAAGTGCCCGCAGGCGTAGGCCAGCACCCAGTACGGCCTTCCCGCGGGGCTTCCGGCCATGGCCGCCACCAACGGGATCACGATCGGGAAGCTCACGCCCACGAAACCGAACGCGACGCCCGTGACCATGCCGGCCACGAACGGCAGGACGATGACCACCACGATGACCGGCATGTTAAGGTCGTTAAGGCCCTTGCCGATCTGCCCGGCCGCCCCGACCGCCTCGAGCATGTTCTGGAAGACCATGACTGCGATCACCAGGCCCAGCAGCGGCAGCATTGACTTGCTCAGTATCATTCGCCTGACGGCGCCGGCCGTCAGGCGCCCGCCGTGGCATATCCAGGCGAAGCTTCCCAGCAGGCCCAGGATCAGCGGGACCATCTCGCGCGCTGTGCGGAATGCCTGCTCGGTGTAGGAAAGAGGTCCCTCGCCGGGCAGGGGCGGCAAGGGCATGGGGCCGAAGATGATCCTCCCCGCGCCGGCCGCCAGGCCCCAGCAGATGAGGATGATCCAGATGCCCGATGTCGCGCGGAGCAGTTGGCGCTTCGTGCCGGCCGGCGGCGGGGGGGCGGTGATGCGAAGCCCCGCGTGGATCCGCCGCAAGATCAGCAGGCCCGTGGCCACCATCCCCAGACTAAGCGGCATCTGAAAGGCGGCGAAGGTCGGCAGGTCGCTGCCCGTAAGCGTCATGGCCATGATGACGCCGGGGTACAGCGGCCACCAGTGCTCCCAGATGTGCCGCCACCAGTAGTTGACGGCCGAGAGCAGGTCGCCGCCAATCCGCCCGTCGCCCGCGGCGGACTTGACCATAGGGGCGGAGAAGAGCGCCCCGCCAGGCATTGGCAGCAGGCCGATGAGGGCCGGAAGGGCGGCCAGCGTCACTGCCGGCCGGCGGAGGAATGCGCTGGCCAGCGTCACGATGCGCTCGAGCTGGCCGGTGATCCGCATGGCCTCGGATATCGCCAGCAGCAGCGTGATCGTCAGAAGTAGCCCGATGGACATGGGCTTGATCACGCCCGCCCCGGCGATGAGCAGGATGTCCTTTGGCCAACGGCCGAAGAACATGCCCAACGCCGCCGCGCCGACGATGATGGCGGCCGCCAGCGGCACGCGAAGCCGCGCCAGCACGAGCATGATCGCGAACGCAAGCAGCGTCAGGCAAAGCGCCTGCACGTTTGGTACCTTCTTCCTGTCAAACAGCCCGGCACGAATCATCGCCCGTGGCCGCCGCGGGCGAGCGGCCAGGATTGTACCCTCCGGCGGGGCGGCCGGGCATTTCCAGGCTGCAAAAAACGCCGATACTGTGCTCTTCGCGCTCGGTTCGCCCTTGACAGAAAACGCGCCTTGGTGTAAGGTATTTGCTGTAGTTCGCCGCACGAGCGCAGACGCATACCTTGGAGAGCCTGACGGAGTCTGGTAAGTGAGGAGTGAGGGATGTTTCGGTTCCGGTTCGTTAGATGGGCCCTGTACGCAGCCATTCCCCTGATAGCCATCTTCTTCGCGGCCCAGAGCTTCGGGACTGGCGGCAGCGGCCAGGACGTGCCGCAGGCCGCCCCCGTCACGCCGCCCAACGCCATGGCTGAGATGAGCGGCGCCGACTGGGCGGTAGTAGTGCTGATCATCGCCGGTCTGTGCGTGTTTCTCCTTCGCGCACGCCGTCGGCCAGCCGCCGGTACCGCGCCGGTCAAGCGCGAACGCTGAAGTGACATCCCGCTGAATTGCCTTGTCGGAGTCCGAGATCGTTCTGCGCGCCCAGGAGCGCAAGACGCGCGCAGTGCTCGATAGCCCGCGGCGCCGATCCGCGCCGCGGGCATTTTGTCATGCGAAGGAGATGCTTCTAGCGCCGGGCGGCCGCGAGCATCTTCGCGGCGAAGGCCCAGTTGGCGATGCCCTTGAAGGCGTCCACCCAGTCCGGCCGCTTGTTCTGGTACTTGAGGTAGTAGGCGTGCTCCCACACGTCGCAGACCAATAGCGGCGTGACTCCCCAGACCGTAAGGTTCTGGTGCTTCTCGGCCTGTAGGACAAGCAGCCTGTCGCCCACCGGCTCGTAGGCCAGCACGCCCCATCCGCTGCCCTCGACGTCCTTGGTGGCGGCGGCGAACTGCGCCCAGCAGGCATCGAACGAGCCGAAGCTCGCCTTTATCGCCTCGGCAAGCTCGCCCGCCGGCGGCTGGGGGTTCTTAAGTTGCGCGGGCGACATCGAGTCCCAGAACAGGCAGTGGAGGATGTGCCCGCTGCCGTGGAACGCGACGGCCTGCGAGAGGGCCTTGACCGCGGCAAAGTCGCCGGCCTTCCGCGCTGCGTCGAGCTTCTCCAGGGCGGCGTTCAGCCCCTTGACGTAGGCGGCGTGATGCTTCTCGTGGTGCAGGTGGAGCGTCGCCTCATCGTAGACCGGCTCCAGCGCGTTGTAGGCGTAGGGGAGTTTGGGCAGGACATACTGCCCGTTCTCGACGCCTCCCACAAGTTCGGTAAAGGGACTTCTGGTGAGTGTGGCTTGTGCCATGGCAACTCCTTTCCTTGTCAGTTCATCGGCCAGAAACGCCGCCGCCCCGGCCGCGACGGCCAACTTGAGAAGATCCCGCCGGGTGAGGTCCTGGGACATCTTGATATCCGCTTTGCACGATCACGTCCGCGATGGACGAACTTGGCGCATTGTAGGTCCGAGCGCGCCAAAACCCAAACGCAGGTCGCGGAGAACGGCTGAGATGTTAGGGACGCTACTTCGCCAGGAGCTTCTCGACGATCCTGGCCGCGTCGCGGACCAGCACGGGGCAGACCGTCTTGAAGACGCCCTTGGCGCGGGCCTTCTCCAGTCCGGCCGAAGTTCCGAGGTCAAAGCCGACAAGTTCGTTGCAGTTGATCGAGCCGTGGAGCTTGGTGAAGCGCCGGGCGAACTTCTGGACGAGCTTCATGGCGGCCAGCTTGGGCTTGTCGTCGGAGGCCTTGACCCGGCCGTGCGCCAGGCCGATGAGCATGATCGCGCCGGTAACTGCACCACAGGTCTGGCCCAGGTGCGCCATGCCGCCGCCGAAACCCGTGGCGATGCGGAGGGCTGTCTTCCGCGGAACGCCCAGCTCGCGGCAGAGAGATGTAACCACCGCCTGACAGCAGTTGAACCCGATGCGGAACGTGGCCTCGGCTTCTTTGGGTTTGCTCATGTAGTTGCTCCTTCGCTTGCAGATGCGCCAAGGTTCCGGAAGCGCCCTTGCAGTTCTTCAATGAATGCCTTCAGGCTGCGATCGGCCTTGTCGGCACGATACAGGTCCATCGCTTCCACCAGATCTGCTGCGAACTCTATCCCACCGAGGGTAGGAACATGTCCCCCCAGTTTCACCGACTCCGAAAGCACCTTCTTGTACGCGTCACGCTGGCACTTTCTCCTAGGCATCTTAGGACTGACGCCGACGACTTTCTGGAAGCTTGCCGGGTCGACGAGGCACCATCGTTCGATGTGAGGATCCGGACATGCGATGGCGGCCAGATTCCTAAGACCGCCCTGAAGGACGCCTTCAATCTCCTTTCGTGCGGCCGCATATCGCTTGCAGTTAGCGTCTATGGCCACAACCAACAAGTCTGGAAAGTTGAGGCCCGGAATCCCTTCAGTAAGGCTCCTCTGGTATATGCGCAATTCGCTGTTGGCCCTGCCATGCCCCCCCCGTGCGCGTCGAACGCGCAGTTCGATCGAGACGCCCTCATCTCTCGCCACGCGGCGCACAATTGCCCCAACCACCTCTTCGTGGGCCTGGTCTTCGGCGAAAAGATCCAGGACAGCGGTCCTACTCATCGAGGAGCCCTCGCATGAGCAGATTCTCGAACAGACCGTCCTCAGACTCTGCCGTCAATGCATTGTCGATGTCCTGGCCTCCCAAGAGAGGGCCGGTGTAATCGAAAAGACGCACTGCTGTCTTGCCGCTGACACGCCGTACATTGAAAAGCGAGATTTCCTCCCTGCGAGAGGCCCTTTCCTTGAGGACGGCATCGCAGAACAACGGGGAATGCGTCGTCACGACCACCTGGCGGCCTTGCTCTGTGGCAAGGGAAATCAGCAGTCGGGCAATCAGTTCTAGCCGGCGGGGGTGGACACCATTCTCCGGTTCCTCGAACGCGATGAGCGACCCACCCCAGGGGTTAACCGCTATGGAGCAAAGGGCCAAGACACGCAACGTTCCTTCCGAGACTATTCGGGAGGAAAAATCCGTGCCATTCTGACGGATCAGAACATCCAGCGTCCCTCGCCGCTTGTCCAGGTCAACGTCGACTCCCTCGACGCTGGGAACGATGGATCGCATGGTGCGCTTGATTGCATCAAAGTGCTTGGGCCTTTCCGCCCGCAGCCGGTACAGAAAAGGCGCGATGTTCTCCCCCGTCACGCCTATGTCAGTTACCTCCGCGGGCGGCTTGGCCGCACGCATCGCTAATCGAGGGTCAAGATAGTACACGCGCCATCCGGTTAGTTCGGATCGACACTTCTCAATGGGTCGGTACTCGACCCCGCCCAGTCGAGGGTCCGAAAGGATCGTATGGTTGAGTCCGACCGGCTCCTGCCGCGGGTGCGCCGGCTTGCTCTTTCGCCTGATTCGGATCTGACTCTCGATCCTCTCGATTGAGGGCGTTCCCCGTGGCTCTCCGCCGCCGCTGAGGGCCGTCAAGTACTCGTCTTTGACTGACAGACCACCCGACGAGGGTTGTATCGCGACTTGGACCCGGTATCGGAATAGGTCTTTCCCGCTGCCCAGGTCCGCTTCCAACTCAAAAGACGCCTCTTGTTTCCCTAGCAGCGCGCTCAAGCCGCCGGGGGGGAAGGCAAAAGACTCAACGGGATATCCCCGGATAGGTTCCGACATCGCATCCGAGAGGGTCCTCTCCGTTCCCGCTCGAGAGAGCGACTGGATCGCGTCCAGCAGATTGCTCTTTCCAGCCGCGTTGGGCCCGAAAAGAACGGTCAGTTGGGGGAACCGCATGTCCACGTCTAGGATGGACTTGAAACCTGTTGTCTTCAGCCGTCTAAGCACCGCATGTCTCCGTGCCAGCGCCAGCGCCGATCCGGGGCGGCTAGACAGTATCTCGGCTAGCCATCGTCCAACTACACACCATCGCCAGAGGCACTGATATCTTCCTAGGGGTCGGCGCGGGTCGTCAACCAAAAAGCAACAATCACTCAATCCCTCCCTGTCCCATCAGCACCTCCAGCAGCGCCCGCTGAAAGTGCAGGCGGTTCTCGGCCTCCTCGAGGATCGTGGCGGAGTGGGCCTCGAAGGCCTCATCGGTTATCTCGTAGCCGCGGTACGCAGGCAGGCAGTGCAGGACGACGGCGTGCTTCGGGGCGGCCGACAGGAGCCGCGAGTTGATCTGGAAGCCCTGGAAGTCGCGGACGCGCTTCTCCTTCTCCTTCTCCTGGCCCATCGAGATCCACGTGTCGGTGTAGACCGCATCCGCCGTCGCCACCGCCGCGTCGGGGTCGTGGACCTCGAAGTAGCACTCCTGCCCGAATTCCGCGCGGAGGGCCTGGACGAACTGCGCATCCAGCTCGTAGCCTTCCGGACAGGCGAGGATGAACTTCATCCCGAGCTTGGCGCAGCCGACGGCCAGCGACCGCGCGACGTTGTTCCCGTCGCCGACGAACACCATCGTCCGCCCGGCAAGGGCGCCGAAATTCTCCTTGGCGGTCATAAGGTCGGCCATCGCCTGGCAGGGGTGGCTGTAGTCGGTCAGGCCGTTGATGACCGGCACGTTGGACCACTTGCCCATGTCCTGCACGAACTTGTGGCTGAAGGTGCGGGCCATGATGCCGTCGCACATGCGGCCGAGCACGCGGGCGATGTCCTGGATGGCCTCGCGGCTGCCAAGGCCGATATCCGCCTTGGTCAGGTAGATGGCGTGGCCGCCCAGGTCGCTCATGGCTGTCTCGAAGCTCACCCTTGTCCGCAGCGAGGGTTTCTCGAAGATCATGGCCAGCGTCTTGCGGGGCAGCGTCGGCTCAAGCTTGCCGGCCTTCCATCGGCCCTTGTCCTCGATGGCCTTGTCTATCAGGCCCTCAAGCTGCGGGCCGGTGAAGTCGCTGAGGTCAATGAAGTTCGTCATGTCTCACCTCAAAGCGACTAGCGACCAGGGACTAGCGACCAGGGGGGCTTGGCCACGTCCACCTAGTCGCTAGTCCCCAGTCCCTAGTCCCTATTTCTGTATCAATGTCCCGACGCCCTGGTCGCTGAATATCTCCAGCAGCAGCGCGTGGGGGACCTTGCCGTCGATAATGTGCGTGCGCGCGACCCCGGCATCCAGCGCCCTCAGGCACGCGTCCACCTTGGGCAGCATGCCCGAGCTGATCGTGCCATTGGCGATTAGTTCGCGAATCTCCGCCTCGGTCAGCGTTGGGATCATCGTGGCGGGGTCCTTGGGGTCGCGGCGGATGCCGTGCGTGTCGGACACCACCACGAGCTTCTCGGCCTTCAGCGCGGCCGCCACCTCGCCGGCGGCCGTGTCGGCGTTGCAGTTGAGCTTCGCGCCGGTCTTGTCGCGGGCCAGCGGGGCGATTACCGGTACGGTGTCGGCCTGGCAGAGCAGCTCCACCAGCTTGGCGTTGACGCCCGTCACCTTGCCCACGAAGCCCAAATCGATCTTCCGCCCCTCCTCTTCCAGGAAGAGCTTCTCGCCGAACAGCACGGTGCTCGCCAGCGTGTGCAGGCCCATCGCGGATGAGCCCAGGGCCTCGATGGTCGAGACGATCTGGCGGTTGATCTCGCTGCACAGGACGTGCTCGACGACGGTGAGCGTCCGCTGGTCGGTGTACCGCCGGCCCTGGACGAACTGCACCTCCAGGCCGCGCTGCTCCATCGCGGTGTTGATGGCCTTGCCGCCGCCGTGGACGATCACGGGGCGCATCCCGACCGTGTTCATGAAGACGATGTCGGTCAGGATGTTGGCCATCGCGGCCTCATCATCCATCACCGAGCCGCCGAACTTCACCACGACGATCTTGTTGAGGAACCGCTGGATGTACCCCAGGGCCTCGACTAGCGTCTGCGCCTTTGCTATCGCCTCTTCCATCGCATTTCCCGCTGTGAGAGAAACCACAGAACTTACACGCGCGGCGGGCGGGCGTCAATGCCGGCGCAAAATCATTGGCGCACCGGATTTCAGGGCAGTGGATTGCCGTATGCTGCCCAGCCACCCGCGCATCGCCTGAATAGGCTGGAAAATCCTACTGCCGGCCATTACATTCATCCTCCCCCCTCGCGACGATGGAGCGAAGCGGGGAAAAGGAACGTTCTGCAAGACCGCATGAAACGCAGCTTCGCCGGCGGCGTTCCCGGTTTGCCGGGGCCGGCCGGGGAGCCGGAGTATCAGCCATGAGCAAGTCGCCCAAGTCGGCCGCACGCGACCAGGAACTCACGCCGGAGCAGTACGACGCACTCATCGCCCGCTGCCGCGCCAATATGAAGGCCGGCAAGCAGCCGCTGGATGGCCTGGAGGCCGAGGAAGTCGAGGCCCTCCAAGGTCGCTATTCCACGTTCGATGATGCCTTCGACAAGGAAGGCTTCCTCACCGCCAGTGAGGTCGTCCTCAAGAAGATGCTGACGCCGCGTCCGTTTGTGCATCTCCTTTCGACCAACCACTTCGGCCTCTATGACCAGTGGGCGTCGTTCTGGGACCAGCACGGCGGCGGCTTTTCGTGCGTCGACAGCGTGCTGGCCGGGCGCATGACCAGCCACCTGGACACCAACTACGTCCCCACCTCGCCGGAACTCCAGGACGTCCGCAACTTCTACATCCACGAGAAGGGCCGCTCCTGGCCGATGTTCCCCGTGGCCGGCCACGAGGACGGCAAGTACTCCAAGTGGTCCTGCCGCGAAGGAATGGACCACTTCGAGCTTGAGGCGGTCCGCGAGGCGCTGTCCGCGCGCCTGCTGGTGTACGTACACCGCGACCTGCCGCTTGAGGTCTGGCAGGTGACGCTGACCAACCGCCGCAAGGCCCCGCGCGACCTGTCGTGGTTCCTCCGCATCCGCGTGAACGTGGACAGTTTCCCGTTCTACTACTTCGTGCCGCGCGTGGTGTGCGAGGGCGTCATCGAGGATGGGGCGATGGTCTTCCTAAACCATGACAAGGGCAACAAGCACCCGCGCACGGCCTTCATGATGTCCTCGCCGGCGATGGACGGTTTCGACATGATGAACGAGATCTTCGAGGGCGGCCCCGGCCGTGCGCCGATCCCCGCGGCCGTCGCGCGCGGGCAGTGCTTCAACTCGCTGGGCCTCCAGCCATACGCCGGCCTGATTGCCGCACAGCAGTTCAACGCCCATCTCGAAGGCCTCCAGAGCAGCACGTGGACCATCATCTACGGCCGCGCGCCAAACGAGAAGGACGCCCGCAAGTCCTTCCTCCAGAAGGTCCGCGACGACGTGCTGGCCAATCCCGAAAAGTGCTTCGCCGAGCTTGAAGGCACGTGGCGCGAGCGCGTCACCGGCAGCGCGATCAAGACGCCCGATGTGCAGATTGACCGCTACTACAACGTCTGGTCGAAGTACCAGCTACGCAACCAGTCGCGGTACATCTCGGCCCTGGACAAGGTCGGCTACCGCGACATCATGCAGTACATGCTCGGCACGACCGACTTCGAGCCGCAGTTCGTCAAGGCGGCGTTCACGCACTCGCTTAGGTACCAGTTCCCCAACGGCCTGGCGCCGCGCCAGTACGAGAAGTTCGCCGGCTCCGGCCATGACATGCGGCTCTACCACGACATGCCGCTGTGGATTCCCGACACGCTCGTCCGCTACGTCGAGGAGACCGGCGACCGCGCGTTCCTCGACGAGCAGGTCGCGTTCCTCGACGAGAAGACGCTCCAGCCGTCGGCGACCGACAAGGCCAGCGTCTACGAGCACGCGTGCAGGGCGATCCGCTTCGTGTCCGGTCAGACGGGCTATCACGGCCTGTGCCGCATCGGCTACGGCGACTGGAACGACTCCATCAGCGGCATCGGCGGCGAGAAGGGCGTAAGCGTCTGGCTGTCGATGGCTTGCGTCTACGCCCTCAAGATCATGGCCGAGCTTGCCACGTGGCTTGGCAAGGACGGCGACCAGAAGGAGTTCCTCGACAAGGCCGCCGCGCTGACGGCCGTGATCAACGAGCACGCCTGGGACGGCCAGTGGTACATCTACGCCATCAACGGCCAGGGCGAGCCGATCGGTTCATCCAGGAGTGCCGAGGGCAAGCTGCACCTCAACGTCAACACGTGGTCGATCTTCTCCGGCGTGGCGGCGGCCGCCGGGCGGGAAGAGCAGGTCTGGAAGGCGATCGAGCAACTCGCAAGCCCGTTCGGCCACATCCTGCTAAAGCCGTCCTACACGCTCGCCAGCCGCAAGGGCGTCGGGCGAATCGCGGACATCATGCCCGGAATGTTCGAGAACGGCAGCGTTTACACGCACGGCGAGGCGTTCTACCTGTTCGCGCTGCTGTCTGCCGGCAAGGCCGATGACTGGCATCGCGAGGTCTACAAGACGCTCCCATCTCACGCTGTGCCAGACATTTCCAGCGGGCCGCCGCACCAGCAGTCGAACTTCTCCGTAGGCCCCGACCACGTAGCGTGGGGGACCAACCTGTTCAGCAACTTCACCGGCTCGGTCGGCTGGCTGCGCAGGACGATCGAGAAGGTCGTCGGCGTCGTGCCGGAGTTCGACGGTCTGAGGATCGCCCCGCAGCCGCCATCGGCGTGGCCGGCCTATCAGGTCAAGCGCAACTTCCGCGGGTGCAGCATCTTCCTCGACTTCAAGCGCGGCAAGGAGTTCAGCGTGCTGGTCGATGGAAAGCCGGTCGTCGGCGGATTCATCCCCGCCGACAGGCTGCCGGCCGGACAGAGCGTCCTGGTCGAGGTTACGTACAAGTAGCACCGCCGGCCGCCAGCCGACAGTCAGACAGGGCAGCCGCCGCCAAACCGGTCGATACACGCCGATTAGCGCAACCCGCCATTTTCTTTTTCTAAAGATTACCCAGTTTACCCGGATGCCCGTAAGTTCGGCTTCGTTTCGTCCCTTCTTCCGTTTTTGGCAGGCAAAAACCGTTCTTGACAGCTTGATAAACGTGGCTATAATAGACAAAAATAACTCAAAATAGAAAAGAATGGAAAATAACATGGCCGAAATTGATTATCGTGATCCGGAATGGGTTGCTCAGAAACTCGGCGTCGAGAGGAACACCGTTTACAAGTTCCTCCAGGAGGGGACGATCCCGGCGATCCAGCTTGGGCGCAAGTGGCTGATCCCGGAGAAGGAGCTTCTGGAGTGGCTGGCCAAGGAGACGGCCAGGCAGACAGCCGCCCGGCGCGACGCGGCCGCCACCGCCGAGCGGACCATCCGCCGCATGGACAACTTTACCCCGCACGCCCGCGAGGCCATCCGCCTGGCGCACGCCGAGGCCCGCCGCTACAGCCACGAGCGCCTCGGCCAGGAGCACCTGCTGCTGGGCATCGTCGCCAACGGCGTGTCGACGGGCGCGAGCCTGCTGGCCGACCTGGGCGTCGAGCCCGAGCAGGTGAGGGCAGTGTTCGAGTCATTGGTCCAGCCCGGCTCGTCGCCCTCGCCCCGCCGTCTGGCGCGGACGGCCGAGGCCCGCGAGGCGATGCACGCCGCGGCCGCGATCGCCCGCCAGGAGGGCCGTCCGGCCGGCACCGCCGACCTGCTGATGGGCATTCTCCAGGTCGGCGGCCTGGGCCGCGAGATGCTCAAGCGCCTTAGCGTCACGATCGACCGCCTGGCCGCGGCCATCACCCACCGCAACGCCCGCGAGTCCGCCCGCAGCGCTGATGCCGAATCCGCCGCCGCCCGTTCCGCCCCCGCCGGCCGTGAAGAAACACGTGCCGCGCAAGTGACGCCCGGCCGGGGCTGATGCACCAGGGGCGGGCCTTCGGGCCAGAGACGTTGGCCGCGGATTTCCGGCGCGCCGGCAGAAGGTTTTCCGTTTTTTTCTTCTTTAGTTGAGGCGCCGGGGGGGGGGGGGGGGTGCGCGCGCCTGCTTCATGGGGCGCCAAACCGGGAATAAGGAGACGACCATGCAAGGGCTTTGGAAGCACGCCCTGACGGAGCTGATCGTGTGCGCGATGGCCGTGCCGCTGTCGGCCGCGACGACGTACTGGCAGGCCGATCCATCGACGCCTGCTTCGTGGTTGGACCCGGCGAACTGGACGGCGGGAGTTCCCTTTGCCGGCCAAGATGCGTGCCTCGACAACGGCGGCACGGCCCTGATCTCGTCGGGCACGGCCGCCGCCCAATACCTGTACACTGGATTTGCCGCCAGCGGCACCGTCTGGCAGGCCGGGGGCGACGCTTCCTACGGATACATCTACCTCGGCAACAACGCCGGAAGCAGCGGATACTACAATCTCTCCGGTTCAGGGACAGTCAGGGCCAATGGCACGTATGTGGGGGTCTCCGGCGTCGGCGAGGTCGTGCAGACAGGCGGCTACTTTTGCGGCGGGAGTGTCATATTGGGCCAGAACGCGGGCTCCTGCGGATCATACTATATCAGCGGCGCGAGCAGCGTGTTCGTGGCCTCTTCCGTCATGTATATCGGCAAGCTAGGCGGAGGGATGTTCGTCCAGGACGGGGCCGCCGTGACCCTTAGCGGCCTTATGCTTTCGGGCACGTATGAACTGAAGGCCGGGACACTCCAGACCTCCGGGATGAACGTCGGGCCGAGCGCCACCTTCATCCAGAGCGGGGGCAGCAACGTAGGGGCCTCCTCGATTGACGGGACCTACAAGCTTAGCGGCGGAACGCTATTTGGCAACTCGTCAGAGGTCATAACCGGCCTGTTCCTGCACAGCGGCGGGACCAATACGGTGACATCGTTGTCGATCCCCCGGGAGACCGGGTCCTATGTCCTTAGCGGCGGGACACTGTCAGCCGGGTCAGAGACGATTGGGACGCCCATGTACGGCGGGGGGTTTTCCCAGACAGGCGGCGTCAACAATGCCGGGGACATGGTGATTGAACGGATGGGTGGACTCTACCAGCTCCAGGGCGGCGCCTTGAGAGTGGGCAATTTGATGTTGCTGAAGGCGGGAACAATAGACTTCGGGGGCCTGGCCGGCAGCATCGCGCTGGCGGATGGGGTCTGGGCGGACATGTCCGCAGCGAGCATAGTGAACTCCACCGCGGCAACGATGACCGCCGGCGTAAACTCGGTCGCCATCTTTCCGAGAGGATTCGATCCGTATACGCAGTTCGGCGGCTACACAAGCCAGGGCATCACTCACGTCAGTGGCACGACACTGGTGGTCCCGGCCGGCATGATCCTCGCCGGTCAGGGGGATTTCGTGGATCATGTCATCTGCCAGGGCGCGGTCAGCGCGAGGGCCGGCCAGACCTTCAACCTCAGAGGCGGCTTGGAGATATCCGGGACGAGGATCGTCAACCTCAATGGCGACGTGTATGTCAACGACTGGATCTCTGGGATCGACGGCGGGCAACTTACCGCAATATACCTCAGGATAGGAGAAGGCGGTTCCGGACGCTTCGTTCAGACCGGAGGAACTGTGACAGCAGGAGTGCGAGTTGGAAGGAACGCCTTGTCCAGCACGCAGTACGAACTGGATGGCGGCACAGTCACTGCGTCCTCTTTCGGGTTCTACGCCAACGGGGTGATAACACAGAACGGCGGCGTGTTCGACATCAGCGATGTCGGCACTGCTGGCGGCGGTGTGGAACTCTATGGGACGTGGATACTGACATCCGGCACCATCATGTCCCATGGCACACGGGAGTATCTGTACGGGCGGATCGATCAGTATGGAGGCGCTCACACCATATCCGGTGAATGGCAGGTCAGGGGGGCCACATATCAGCTCAGCGGCGGCCAGTTGTCCATGCCTACGGCAACTCTATACAGCGGCACTGTGACCCAGACCGGCGGCAGGATATCCACGTCCCAGGATCTGATCTTGACCGGCGCGATGTTCCTGCTTCAGGGGGGCACGCTCTCCGTTGGCAGCCGCCTGTCCATCGCCCCAAGCGGAACCGGGGCATTGACGATCAGCGGGACAGGGGGCCTCACGGCCAGATACGAAGACGTTGGCGGGTCCGCAGGGGGGATTATTCAGCAGACTGGCGGGGTCAACGTGGTGGACGCACTGAACGTATACCCCAAGGGGCGGTACATCTTCAGCGGCGGCCAACTGACCATCAACCAGGACCTTGCCTGCCAGGGCGTGTTCGACTTCGGTGGCGGCAACGTCTCCCTGGCCGTCCCGGAGGGCAGGTGCTTCAACTTCTCGGGGACGATTCTCAACGCCCAGTCGGCAACGCTCATCGGGATGCCGAATTCGATGATAATCCTCCCGCGCGGCTTCGATCCCGCCACGCAGATAGGATCTATCCAGACGCAGGGGCTTTACCACGTCGCCGGCACCGATCTTGTCGTGCCGGACGGCGTTACATACTCCTTCTCCACCACGTTTCCGGATCATGTCCAGTGCATGGGCACACTCGTTGGCGCCGGGACAAATGTCTTGAACCTCGGCAGCGGGCTGACGGTGCAAGGCGCCGGCCGGGTTGACCTGGGCAATGGCAGTCTGACAGTGTCCGACACGAGATCCGGCATGGCGTCCGGGAGCCTGACCGCGAAGATCCAGACAATCGGCGACGCCGGCGCCGGGGCCTTCACCCAGGACGGGGGGACCAACACGGCCACAAGCAGCCTGGTCATGGGCGCGCAAACCGGCAGCAGCGGGACATACCTGATCAACGGCGGCACGCTCACCAGTCCGGCGATAATCGTCGGACGGCACGGGACCGCGCACTTCACGCAGAACGGCGGTTCGGTGGTCCCTGCCTCGTACATGACCGTGGGAGAAGACCAGAACGCCAACGCCGCCTACGACATCTACGGCGGCCAGCTCAAGACCGGCGGACTCAACGTGGGCCGCTGGAGCACCGGCGCCTTCACGCAGCATAGCGGGACCGTCACGGCCGCCAGCGTGGGCATTGGGGACGGTTACTCTTCCGCCGGAACATACAACCTGATCGACGGCGTGCTCTGGGCCTCGAATGTTTGGGTAGCCACCAATAGCAGCCGCTCGGCCACATACACGCAGACTGGCGGGCTCCTCCTTGTCGGCACCCTTACTGTGGGTCTCTACGGTAGCGGGACTTGCGAACTCAGAGGCATGGGCCAGATCCAGGCTGTCAAGGAGGACATCGGCGATCTGACGTCCTTGAACGCGCGGGGTTGGTTCTACCATAGCGCTGGCCTCAATACCGTCACCGGGCAGCTCTCAATCGGAAACGGCAGCTTGTACCAGCTCAGCGGCAGCGGGACGCTTATCGCGTCGGCCGTCGCGGTGGTACGGGATGGACGGTTCGAGCAACTCGGCGGAAGTGCCGCCGTGAGCGGATCGCTGACCGTTGCATCATCCAGCACCACGCCCTACAGGCTTGTGGACGGCACGCTAGACACAAACAAGACCTACATCGGATCCAACGTCTTCAGCCTCCAGGGCGGGCGCCACACCACCGCATACATGTCCGTCAGCGCGGGCGCCACGTACGAGTGGGCCGGCGGGGAGCTGGATTTCGGCGGCCTGGCGTTTCGCGGGAAGTTCGACCTCA
The DNA here is from genome assembly GCA_041946855.1 of Phycisphaerae bacterium. GTDB lineage: Bacteria > Planctomycetota > Phycisphaerae > SM23-33 > SM23-33 > JBHGBE01. The sequence goes on from JBHGBE010000058.1 coordinate 35,223, forward strand.
AAGGACAATCCCGGGCGTTGAACCTGGACAACACCATCCTCGACTTCGCCGGCGGGACGGTCCTGGGCGGGACCAGCAGCACGCTGGCCGTCGGGCCGAACTCGCTTGTCATACTCGCTCCCGGACAGGACATCGGGCCGTCTTTCGCCTCCTATGCGAACGCGGGCTTGACCCACGTGACAGGGACGACGCTATCCATCCCCTCCTCCAGCGCGATCGTCGGCACCGCCGACCTGAGCGACAGGGTCAGTTGCCAGGGGTCGTTGTCCGCCGCGCCCGCCGGCTACATCAACCTGGCCAACGGCGTCAACGTGCCGGGCGGGAGCGTCAACCTCGGCGCAGGCACGCTGACCGTCATCGACAGCCTTTCAGCCATGAGCAGCGGGACGCTGACCGGATCGACAATGAACGTCGGCTACAGGACCAGCGGCCAGTTCACCCAGAGCGGCGGGCAGTGTCAGTTCGACAGAATCAACCTGGGCCTGCTGGCCGGCGGGACCGGCGCCACCGGCAGCTACATCCAGACGGGCGGCGACGTCTCGACACACGAGCTGCTCATCGCGATAGACCACTTCTGCCCGGGGACATACACGATATCGGGCGGCTCCCTCCGCGCCGACCGCATCACGATCCGGCCCGTCGGGTGCGACTGCGCCACCGGCACACTCGCCATCGCATCGCCATCGGCCACGGTCTCGGTCGGGACGCTGTTCCTCGTCTCCCACGGCAGGATAACGGCCGTGCCGGGAAGCTCGCTCCATGTCTTCGGCGACCTCCTGGCGGACTACGCACTGACGACGGACAACAACTCGGGGCTGGCGAACCTTAACCTGGTGATCGACGGCGGCCCGGCGCAGAACATGTACCTGCTGTCCGGCAACGCCATAGACCTGTATGGGCTCGGCGCCTTGACCGTCGGCGGCACGCAGCAGGGGCATGTCAGGATAACGGGACGGGAAACCACGTTCCCCGGCTCATTTCGGGCCAATTCGCTGACGGTCAGCCAGGGATCATCGCTGCTGGCCCAATCGTTCACGGTGCGCGTTACCGGGGCGACGGGCGTCAGCGGCACGTACGCCGGCTTCTCATCTGACAGCTACTTCTCAAGCCTGGCTATCAGCGCCAGCGGCTGCCTCCAGGCAGCCGGCACTTCCCGCTTCCTCATCACGGGCAACTTCACCAACGCCAGCCAGGAGGGTTCCACCTGGGACACCACTGCGGCCAAGCTTGTCTTCCAGGGGGGCGGCAGCCACACGCTCCAGGTCGCCGGCGCGGGCCTCGCTCCCCTCCGGGCATCCTATTCCAACAACTTCGCCTGGGGCACGCTGTCGCTGGCGGCGGGCAACTCGCTGGTCCTACAGGACGGCAACTCGACGCCCGGCGGCGCGATGTACGTGGGCGTGCTCGATCTGGCCGGCGGGTTGGCGCAGATAGGCGCGATCACCGGCAACGGGATGGACATCATCTACGACCCGAAGCTGCCGGCCAACGCCTACCTCGGCGG
>JBHGBE010000059.1:0-31616 GCA_041946855.1 Phycisphaerae bacterium
GATTTCGAGTACTTTTTGCGCTACGCCTCCGAAAATCACGCTTGTTCAGGGGCTAGTGCCCTTCGTGTCCTTTGTGGTGAGCCTTGCGCCGGACGTATTATCTGTTGTCGTTGGCGGCCTGGGCAAGGGCGAACCGCTGTCGCGAGTTCCGCGGGCCGGAGGCCCTCGAGACGCACGGGCGGGAGGCCCATGCCACTGGCGACGGGCGGCGGGCGAAGCCATTGGCTACGCGCGGGCGAGTGTGTAGAATACGCCTGTGGAGCCTGGTCGAGCGACGTTCCTGATGGCGCTTACGCCGGTCATGGCGGTGTTCGTCTACGGCGGCGCGCTGATGGTGGTGGCCCTGGTGGCGGGATTTTTCGTGCTGCGGGCGCGGCGGCGGGCGATGGAGAAGGCCAAGGCCGCGCGGCCGGGCTTCGCCATCGAGGAGCTTGAGGCGTTGCTGGCGGCCGGGCAGATATCGGATGATGAGTTCAAGAAGCTCCGCCGCACGGCGCTGGGCGTTGCTCCGGCCGGCGGCCAGGGCAAGGGGCCGATGACGCCCCAGGCGCTGGCGGGCGCGGCTGATGACCGGATGCACAGGCCCGACCCGGCCGTGGAGAAACTCGACCAACTGGCCGCGCCGCAGGCCGACCAGCCGAAGGCGGATGCTTCCCCGGACGATGAGGCGCGCCAGGATACACAGGGACCGGAGGCGACCGATCCTCCGCCGGCGTATCCCTCAAGTGGCCCCCCGGAGCATGACGATGAAAAAGACATTCCCGCTTGAGGTGGTGGAAGATTTGACTTATTCATTCTGCACTTTGCATTCCGCCTTGCACAAGGCAGAATGAAGAGTGCGAGAGGCAAAGTGCAAGGCGGCCGGCCAGCCCGGCCGACACAGGAGTATCAATGTCCAATCCAGGTGATAAGCCGCCCTTCAAGACCGGCGAGACCGGCGGGCGGCGCCGCAACCAGACGTGCAGTTTCTGCCATCGGACGGCCGAGGACGCCGGGCCGATCGTCGAGGGCCCCGGCGGGGTCTACATCTGCGGCAACTGCGTTGAGCTGTGCCACAACATCATCCGCCAGGAGCAGCGGCGCACGGCCGTCGCCAAGCCGCTGTTCACCAGCATCCCGACGCCGCGGCAGATCAAGGAGTTCCTGGACCTGTACGTCGTCGGGCAGGAGTTCGCCAAGCGCGTGCTGAGCGTCGCTGTCCACAACCACTACAAGCGGCTGACCCAGGCGGACCTGGACGAGACCGAGGCCGTCGAGATCGACAAGTCCAACGTGCTGCTGATCGGTCCCACCGGCAGCGGCAAGACGCTGCTGGCGCGGACGCTGGCCCGTGTGCTGAACGTGCCGTTCGCCATCGGCGACGCGACGACGCTGACCGAGGCCGGCTACGTCGGCGAGGACGTGGAGAACCTGCTCCTGCGCCTGCTCCAGAACGCCGACTACGACCTTGAGGCGGCCGAGCGCGGCATCGTCTATATCGACGAGATCGACAAGATCGGCAAGACCAGCCAGAACGTCTCCATCACGCGCGACGTCAGCGGCGAGGGCGTGCAGCAGGCGCTGCTGAAGATGCTCGAGGGCACGGTCTCCAACATCCCGCCGCAGGGCGGCCGTAAGCACCCCGAGCAGCAGTACATCCAGCTCGACACGACGCACATACTGTTCATCTGCGGCGGCACGTTCAACGGGCTTGAGGACATCATCAAGAAGCGCCTGGGGCGGCAGCTCATCGGCTTTGCCTCCGAGGAGGTCGCGGATGAGTCCGCGCAGGAGCACACGCACATCCTTCGGCAGGTGCAGCCGGAGGACCTGGTGGAGTTCGGGATGATCCCGGAGTTCGTCGGGCGGCTGCCGTGCATCACGGCGCTGGGCCCGCTGGACGAGGAGGCGATGGTCCGCATCCTCACCGAGCCGCGCAACGCGCTGATGCGGCAGTACCAGAAGTTCTTCCAGATGGAGAACGCGACGCTCCAGTTCACGCCGGGCGCGCTGCGTGCGATCGCGCGGCGGGCGATGAAGCGCGACGTGGGCGCGCGGGCGCTTCGGGCGGTCGTCGAGGAGCTCATGCTCGACCTGATGTACGAGCTGCCCGAGTCCAAGGACAAGGGCGGTACGTTCGAGATCACCGAGTCGATGGTCGAGGGCGGCCAGACGCCGACGCTCTTCGCGGCAAGGAAGGTCAAGAAGGAATCGGCGTAAGGGAAAACGGCAATGCAGAAGGCAGAATGCAAAATGCAGGATTGAAGAGGCCCAGACGAGCCTTGCCTCTTCACTTCTGCATTTTGCATTGTGCCTTCTGCATTCCGCCTTCGCTTCTAGACTATCGGCCGCAGGACGGGTTCGAGCGCATCCGCCATCCTGACAAAGCCCAGGTCCGTCGGGTGCGAGCCGTCGACGGTGCCGTCGCCGTCGTCGCCAAGGAGCGGCGGGCCTTCGACGTAGTGCAGGCCGCGGACGCCTTCGGCGACGAGGGCCTGATGGGCCGCGCGGAGCGCGGCGCGGCGAGCGTCGTGCTCCTCGCGCCGGGCGCGGAGGAAGGGGGCGCTTGAGAACGTGCGGTCCTCCACCAGCACTATCGGCACGGCCGGGCGTGCCGCGCGAATGGTCCGAACCGCGTGCGGCATCCGCTCGGCTACTTCGGACGCCTGCATGTTCGGCAGAGGGTCCAGCACGAACGCGCAGGCGTCCAGCTCCGCGAGCAGGGCGGCCACTTCCGGCTCCATCTTGCCGTTGCCTGAGAAGCCCAGGTTGATCGTCGGGCGGTCCAGGCGACGGCCGAGAATGGCCGTGTAGACCATGCCCGGGCGTGATGCGCACCCGCCCTGCACGATGGAAGTGCCGTAGAAGATGATGGGCTTGTGCCGGCGCGGCGCGGCCGGGGTCAGCTTCGCGCCTGGTTTGACGCCGACCTCGACCGACTCCACGCCGTTGTACAGCGGCAGGTAGAGCACGTACTCGCGGGCACGGCCGTCGAGGCCCTCGACCAGGGCCGCGGACATAAGCTGCGAGTCCGGCCGGCCGACGCCGAACCATCGCCATGCGCCGCCTTGGGAGTCGCCCGATTCACCTTGCTCGCCCGCTTGCGCATCCGAATCGGCAAGCGCTCGCCTGCGGCTCGCGGCTAAACTCCCGGTTCGCGCGTACAAGTCCAACCCGCTGACTCCCGTGGCGGGCATGTGGTTCATCGCCAGACTCGGCGACAGCAGCGACCACCGCGCGGAGATGCTCGTCGAGTCGGTGATGAACCGCGCACACATCCCGGCCGAGTGGCGGCTGAGCTCCCAGACGGGCGGCCGGACGACGGCCTTCGCCCGCGCGGGCAGACGGTCGTAGAACCGCTCCGTGTCCGGCCAGCCGCGGCCCTCCACGCCAAGAGCCTTGATGTCGAACCACACCAGGCCGCCTTCCGCCTTTCCGACGGCCATGCTCGCATCCAGCTTGCCTATGTCACTCATGATGGGATGGGATTGTAGCAGATGCGCCAGCAGGCGCGAACATGCCCATCCCGCCGCCGTTGATTTCCGCGTTGGGAAATGGTAGTCAGGCCCGTTTGGACGCCGGCCGGGAAGGCATGGAGCGCCCATTGGCGATCCCTAGAGGAAAGCCAGGCAATCCCGGCCGGAGGAAGGCACACGATGAGGGTCGCGCTGGTCGGGCCGACGCAGTCGGGCAAGAGCACGCTTTTCGCCGCGGTGGCGGAGGCGGGCGGCTCGCACATAGACATTCACCGCGCCGACCAGGCGCACCTGGCCGTCGTGAAGGTGCCCGAGGAGCGGGTGCTGTGGCTGGCGGAGCTTTACAAGCCCAAGAAGACGACGCTCGCGGAGCTGGAGTTCCTCGACCTGCCGGGCTTTGACCTGGCCGATGACGCCGGGCGGACGCGGGCCAAGGCCCACTGGGCGGCCATGCGCCAGTGCGACATGCTGGTCTTCGTCCTGCGGCAGTTCGCGAGCAAGGACGTGCCGCCGTACCGCGGCCGGATCGACCCGGCCGCCGACCTTGGCGAGCTGCTGGCCGAGATGGTCTTCGCCGACCTGGAGCAGGTGACCAACCGCATCGACAAGCTCGACGCGTCGCTCAAGAAGCCGACGGCCGCAGCCAAGCGGGACGAGCAGGCCCGCGAGCTTGACCTGATGAAGCGCCTGGCGGCGGCGCTGGAGTCCGAAAAGCCCATCGCCACGGCCGTGCAGGGCGACGCGGAGGCCAAGCTGCTGAAAAGCTTCGGCTTCCTCTCGCAGAAACCGGCGCTGGTCGCGCTCAACTGCGACGAGGGGACCAAACAGGACATGACCGAAATGCAGGGGCTGCCGTGCCTGGCGCTTTCGGTGAAGATCGAGGAGGAGATCGCCCAGCTTGCCCCCGACGAGCGGAAGGACTTCCTGGCCGACCTGGGGCTGACGGCGTCGGCCCGCGACAGGATGGTCCAGGCGTGCTACAAGCGGCTGAACCTGGTGAGCTTCCTGACGTGCGGCGAGGATGAGTGCCGCGCGTGGACGATACCGGCCGGTACCGACGCGGTGACGGCCGCCGGCGAGATCCACAGCGACATCGCCCGCGGGTTCATCCGGGCCGAGACGGTGAGCTTCGAGGACCTCAAATCGCACGGCGACATGAAGGGCGCCAAGGCGGCCGGCAAGGTCCGCCTGGAGGGAAAGAACTACATCGTCAAGGACGGGGACGTGATAAACTTCAGGTTCAACGTGTAGGCAGGGCCTTCGATTGCAGATTGTAGATTGCGGATCAGGCATGTCGAAACCGCCAAAGAAACTGAAGCCCCGGCGCAGATGGTGGCAGCGAGCGCTTCGCGCGGCCGTGCTGGTTGCGCTGATAGTGGCGGTAGTGTACATAACGTTCCCCTGGTGGGCGCCGGTGGGGCTTATCAGGGACATCGTGGCGGGCGACCTGGCCAGGCAGTTGGGGGTGGATGTCAGCATCAAGTCACTGTCGTTAAGCTGGGCCGACGGCATCAGGATAAGCGAGCTGACGATAGGCTCCCCCAGGCAGTTCGGCCCCGATCCGATGGTCCGCATCGAGGCGATACGGGCGGAGTACGCGCCGGTGACGCTGTTTGTCCGCAACCGCATCCGGTGGGTGGAGGTGCAGGGGCCGCAACTAGCCGCGCAGTTCGACGCTGGGGGCAACTGCAACCTTTCGCCGCTGGGCAGGCTCCGGCCGATCGAGCTTGACCGCGTGAGCATTCACGGCGCGGCCGCGACGGTGAAGCTCCCCAAGCGGGACCGCCCGCTGAAGCTGGACATCGCGGATGTGCAGATCCGCGGCGGGCGGCTGAGCAGCCTGGGCAGCGTGACGATGTCGGCGGCGCTGGAGCAGGAGGAGGCCGGCCGGAGCGCCTCCGGGCCATTTGCGACGGCATCATCGACGACGGTAGCGGCGACGGCCGCGAGCGGCCCTGGGACGCGCGATGCGCCGATCAGCCTCCAGATGGCCGGCGGGGCGGAGGATGAACCGGCGGCCAGCGCATCGCTTTCCTTCGGCAACATCGACCTGGGACAGTTGGACCTGCCGCAACTGGCGGGCCTGCCGCTCAAGGAGCTTGCCGGGCGGTGCGGCGGCTCGCTCGACCTGCGGATCAACCGCAAGGCCGAGGTCGATGGCCTGACGCTGGATGTATCGGTGCGGCGGCTGAACCTCCAGCCGCTGGGCGACACACAGTTCCCCCTGATCGATGAGGCCAGGCTGCGGCTGAACGCCTCGTTCGACCTGGCCGTCGCGGGCGGGGAGGGGAAGATCGTCGTTCATTCCTTCCGCATCGGCCTGCCGCCGGAGGATGAGGTCTCGGGTCAGGCGACGGTGCTGGCCAGCATCCGCGACGGCAATTGGCAGGCGATCAAGTCGGTTGACTTGGGGGGCATGATCCACCCCTCCCGGATGGCGCTGCTGTGGCGCGGCCGGCCGGCGCGGCCCGATGAGGTCGACGCCGAGGGGCCGGTGGAGGTGAAGTTCTCCTCGCGAAACCTGGATGGGCGGCTTGCCATAGAGAACCTCTGGGCCGACTTCAAGGACTCGACCATCCGCTACGGCGGGCGCGGCATCAAACCGGCCGGAAGGCCGATGCAGGTGAGCCTCGCCGGCGTCTTCGACAAGGGCTTCAGGGCGTTCAGCGCTGGGCCGGCCCGGCTGAAATTCGGCGCCAACGAGCTTGTTGTCACCAGCGGGACCATCCTCAACTGCTCGCGCCTGGCGGGCCTGCTCCACGAGAAGTCGCCTTCCATCCGCCGCATCATGCAGGGCGCGGGCCTGGTTGACCTGGGCGGGTCGCTGGAGGTGCGCGACCTGGACAGCCTGCGCGACCTGTCGGACGACCTGGCGAAGGCGATGAAGGACGCTGCGCTGACCGGCCGTGTGAGCGGCCAGTGGTCGGTCAAGAACTCGCCCGCGAGCGTGCAGTTGGCGCTCCGGGCCGACAAGGCCACGACGCTCAAGGCTGCCGGACGGTTCGCCAAGCCGGCCGGAGTAGTGGCCACTCTCCAGACGGCCGGCAACATCGACGCGGACAAGACGCTGCTGAAGGACATCGATTTCGACGTGACGGTCGGCGACGGCTGGCTCGACGTCGACCGCGCGACGCTGGCCTTCGAGGAGCCCAAGGCGGATGGGAAGTCGGCCGTGGCCGTGTCTTCCGCCGGCGACTTCGATTGTCTGCACGTCGAGTCGCTGCTGGCCTGCCTGCCGGAGCTGCCCGGCGGCCTGTCGTTGCGAGGCACGCTCCACGGGCAATATGACGTGTCGTTGGGGTCGCCCAAGTCCCGCGTGACGATCAAGACGGACCTGTCGCGCCTTGAGTTCACGTGCGGGCGCGCGCTTGCGCTGTCGGGCGAGAAGGGATGGCTGGAGTTCGGGCTTGAGGACGACAAGTCGGCGCCTCCGGCCCAGCGGGTGCGGTATAGCGCCGACGCCATGCTCGGGCAGGCGCGGCTGACCGCCATCGGAACATGCTCGGAGCTCGCCGATGGCGTTCCCGATGCCGCCTCGTTCGACCTCGTCGCGGAGGTGAAAGACGCCGCGTGGCTCAAGAAGGTCAGCCCGACGCTCTCGGAGCGGCTGGGGCCCCAGCAGGCCATGGGCCCGTGTACGCTGGCCTCCGGCGTCGGTTGGGCGGATGGCGCGCTTGACGCCACCGTCAAGTTCACCGGTGACGACATGGAGTACGTCTGGTCTGGCGCTCCAGTGCGGGCAAAGACCGCGGGCACGCCACTCGGCGCGACGATGGACCTGCACGTGAGGCGCACAGGCACGGCCGGTACCCCGATGCTCGCCGACATTCGGAAGACCACAGTGCGGGTGGGCGAAACCCAACTGGCCCTGACGGGGCAGGCAAGGCTTGAGTCGCTCGATCCCCCGCCGGGCGGCGGGCGGACCGTCGCCGTGACGGGGTTCGAGGGAAGCCTCAGCGGCGAGATTCACGCCGACGCCGCCTTGCGGCAACTGCTTCCGGAGGCGGCGGGCGCCATCAACAAGCACGGCCTGTCCGGACAGTTGGCGCTGGCCGGGACGATCGTCGCCAATCGCGACGGGATCAAGGTGTCCGCCCGCCTGGATGCCGACAAGCTGGTCGCCAGGCACGTTGGGCCGCTTGTCGTGGGAAAGGACCCGGACACAGGCTCGGATATCGAGATAGGCCCGCTGGTAAAACCTGCGGGCCTGCCGGCCGGCATGGAGATGGAGCTGGCCCTGGCCGGGTCAGGTGGCAAGGCGTTGTTCAACAGCGGCCTTGCCCACATCACCGGCCCCGGACGGGAGGGGTTCACGATTGAGCCGGGATCCGACGGTCTTTCCGAAGGCGGCATCCTGAAGCTCGCCGCGTTCAAGGCCCGCGTCGGGGACCTCGCCATCGGGGCCGACGGCAGCGCGGGCGTGAAGATGGCCGGCACGCGACCGGTCATCGAGCCGCAAGGCGGGCGCGTTTCGATATCGACGGCCGACGCCCGGTTCCTCTGCCAGCTCTGGCCCGAACTGGCCGGCTACGAACCGGCCGGCGATGCATCAATCGACCTGCACTGGAGCGGCGCGGAAGGCCGCGAGCTCGACTCCGCCGAATTCGTCTCCAAGGGCCTCACCGGGCGATACAACTTCAGGGACCTTCGCGTCGCCGGGCGTCTGAGCGCAAGCGGTATCCGACTCGACAGCCGTGGGCAGCCGCACGTCGGACGCCTCCAGGCGGACAAGCTGGAGTTCTCCATCGGCGGCAACCAGGGCTGGCTGATCGCCGACATCCAGGATGTGCTGCACAAGCCCACCGGCACGTTCGACGTGCTGTTCTCGCGGATGAGCGACATCGACCTCTTGTACTGGTCGCAGGGGCGAACCCCCGAGGAGGTCGCCGCGGCGCTGGCGGTCAAGGGCATCCCCACACAGAAGATCACGGCGGAGGCCAGGGCGAAGGCCCTCGCGGAGGCGCGGAAGGTCATCGCGCTGGCCCGGAGGCGGCTTGCCCAGGCCGACATCCAGGGCCACGTCGGCATCAAGCACATGCTGACTTTCGACGGGACGGTCAACGAGCTGTACGACGCGCTGAGCGTCGACCTCAACGTGACCGTCAAGGACGGTCGCCTGGGCGCCCAGTACGTCGCCTGCCTCAACGGCGGCGATTTCCGCCAAAGGCTGGAGGTGGACCTCACCAAGCCCGACCCGGCGCTTTCCCTGGAGACGGACCTGAAGGACGTATGCGCGACGGAATCAATCCAGCCGCAGTTGGTCAAGCTCTTCCCCGGCAACACGGTGATCGGCACTTTCAACCAGAAGCGGGTCGAGATGATGGCGCTGGAGGATGCGCTTGCGCACAAGAGCAACCCTCTCTACCGGCTGCGCCCGGCCGGCTGGGCTCGCACGCTACTGGTCGATGGCGTGCTAACGGGACGGGCCGCGCCCAAGGCGGTGACGGCCATCTTCCCCGGCCTGAACCTCGCGAGGACGCGGTACAAGAAGATGACCATCTTCGCCGACGAGCGGACCGACGGCACGACGTACAACGACATCATCGTGGACGGCGCCGACTACGACATGTACATCGAGGGCGTCACCGGCCCCGACGACATCGGGCGCTACGACATCGGGCTGATCCTGCTCAACAAGCCGCAGTCGCCTGAATGGAACCACGAGTACCACCTGGGCAGGCTCCTGCTGCTGACGTTCAAGGCCCGCATAGAGGGCGGACGCCTCTACGACGAGGCGGTCTCATATCCCTGGCCCCATGAGGCCCTGGCGGCCATGTTCATCAAGAACAACCGCGTGTATCAGCTCTGGTCGCCCAAGGGCAAGTAGCCGGTGATTCCGGAGGGGATTTTCCGTAGAATGGTGGGTCATGCTTGGCCCAGACCCAGATGACAACCGGCGCGTCGGCGCCGCGCCGCTATTGCGGAGCGCGGGCCGTCTGCGGACCTGCATATTCATCTCCATAAGCCTGGCGGCATACGTGGCGGCCAACATGTTCTGGCAATACTTGTCCACGGGCGAGGCACTGGGCGGCCTGAGCGTCTCGCTGTCGGCCTGGCAGCGGATGCTCGTTACGCCGCTGGGCGAGGTGCTCTATCGGCCATTGAGCATCTTCTCCCACCCGTGGATGATCCTGGTGACGGGGCTGCTGCTTGGGATGATCGTCTTCGTCCCGGTCATGGTCTCGGTGCTCTACCGCCTGTGGGTGGCGGCGATGTTCGTGGCGGTTACGTTCCTTGTGGGGCACGCTCCCGTGCTGGGTTTGACGCTGGGATTGGGGTGCTTCCTTGCGGCCTGTACGCCGATGCGGAGCAAGTGGCCGTTCCTGGCCGTGCTCGTGGGCATCCTGCCATCCGGCTTGTATCTTTGCCTGGCGACGTTCACTGTGGGAGACGCCGCCGAAGCGGCGCCGATGCAGAAGCTGGTGCTCTACACGCCCCTGGCGGCGGCGCTGCTGGCGGCAATGGCGGCGACGGCCGTCGTGCTCGCGCTGGCCAGGCGGACGGGATATCGCCCGGGCGTGCTCTGGCCGACGATGGCGGTGCTGCTGGCCGTCCCGGTGGCCGTCTTCTTCTGGAAGATCGGCGCGGCCGAGCTTGACTACGCGCTCATCGCGCGCCCGATCGGGAGCAATGCCTCGATCTTCAGCCCCTCGCTGCGGGAGGACCTTTCCCGCAGGCCCGACGCCGCGGGACTCAGCGAGGACCGCCTGGCCGACCTGGCCGACAGCGACCTGAAGGCCCGGCGGGGCCAGTTGGCGGATGCGTGCCTGCGGTTCCTGGCCCGCTATCCCTACAGCCGGCGGGCGCCCGAGGTGCGATGGGTGCTTGCCCAGTGCCGGACGCTCCAGCTCGACCGGGATGCGTTCCGTTCCGGAACGATCAAGTACGCCGAGAGCTTCACGCCGGCCGCATCGCGCGCCGACTGGGAGGCCCTGGCCGCCAACTGCCCCGATTCGCCACAGGCGGCGATCGCCCGCTGGCGCCTGGGCGAGCTGGCCGTCCGCGATCGCAAGTGCGACCTGGCCCGCAATCTGCTGGTGACGGCCGTCCAGCGGCTGCGGACACTGGTTCCTTCCGCGCCGCCGGCGGCGGACAGGGCGCGGATATTCGCCCGCATGCCCTCGCTGCCTCCCCATCAATGCTATGAGACCGCCCTGTTCGAAGCCCAACGGCTCTTGTGGATGATCGACGGCAACGGCGCGCTGAACGATGACCGCTGCGCGGCCGCGATGGCGGCGTTCCTCAACATCAACCCCTGCGAGGGCGACTACTACGACAAGCTCCGCGCGCTGCTGAAGGATGAGGAGCTCAACTGCGAGCGAACGCCGGTGGGCAACGAGATCCTCGTCGCGGCCGCCAAGGCCTGCGCCGACCGCGAGAAGCGCGTGGAGATGCTCGCCATTCTGGCGGAGGATGCCTCCGGCAGCGACGCGGCCGTCGAGGCCAACTACGAGCTTGGGTGCCTGGCGATGCAGAAGTCGGTGCGCGGGCAGATGAACCTCAAGCAGCCGCGTGCCTACTTCCAGTGCGTCCTGGACCGCTCTCCCAACCCATGGAAGGACCGCGCCGAGAAGTGGATGGCCACCACTCAGCCGTGACCTGCTCGCCGCCCGCTTGCCAATGCCAGCGTTTCAGGCGACACTAGGCGGATGGACTCCGAACCCAAATCCAAGGCGTGCGAAGTGCTCATCGTGTCGGCAGGCGTCGGGGCAGGGCACAACCAGGCCGCCAGGGCCGTCGTCGAGGGCCTGCGCCTGGCGGACCCCGAGCTGGCCGTCGAGCACGTCGACGTGCTGACCTTCACGTCCCGCGCGTTCCGCGCATACTACAACGGCGGCTTCAAGCTCAGCATGACACGCCTGCCCCGCGCCTACGGCGTGGGCTTCTGGGTGACCAACCGTCCGAACACCGCCGCGCGCGGCGTCTCGGAGCGAATCCGCCTGGCCAGCGAGTGGCGGTCGCTGGCGAAGTTTCGGCAGTTCCTCCTGGACCGCCGCCCGCCGCTGGTCGTCCACACGCACTTTCTGCCCCCGCCGGCCGTCGCGAGGATGGTCGGCGAGGGCGCGCTCCAGGCCCGCCAGATGGTCGTCGTCACGGACATCAACGTCCATCGCTGGTGGTACAGCGAGGGCGTCGAGCGGTACTTCCTCCCCCACGAGTTCAGCGCGCAGCAGGTGCGGCGATGGGGCGTCGCCGAAGAGCGGATCACGGTCAGCGGCATCCCGATCCACCCCAAGTGGATCGCCCCGCTGGACCGGGAGAAGGTCCTGGCTGACTGGCGGCTGCCGGCCGACAAGGACATCGTTATCCTCACCGGCGGCACGGAGTTCACTTGCGGGCCGATAGTGTCCATCGCCCGCGGCATCCTCGCCGCCTGCCCGACGGCCGTCGTCGTCGTGCTGGCCGGGCGGAACAAGGAATTGCTGGCGGAGCTTTCGCGGGAGCAGGACGCCGGCAGGCGCCTGTTCCCGCAGGGCTTCACCGACCGCTCGCAGGAGCTGGTCGAGGTCTGCTCGATGATGATCACCAAGCCCGGCGGCATCACGACGGCCGAGTGCCTGTCCAAGGGCGCGCCGATGATCCTGCTCAATCCGGTCCCCGGCCAGGAGGGCGGCAACGCCGACTTCCTCCGCCGCGAGGGGGCGGCCGTCGTCACGCGCAGGCCCGCCGAGGTCGTCGAGCAGGCCGGCCGACTGCTTGCGGACAAGGCCGAGCTTGCCCGCATGAGCGCGGCCGCCCGGCGCCTCTACAAGCCCGGCACGCAGACCATCGTGGAGCACGTCCTCCGCGCGTTGCGGCAGCAGGATAAGACAACGTCTGACTGAGACGCCGCACTATGGTTTGGTCGCGGGGCCGCTGGCCGGCTTGGTCGCCGCCGGCGGCTTGGTCACCACGACGCGGACGTTGGACACATCGTCCCCCATCTCGAATGCGCCGACGAACGTCGTGCCATCGGGCAGCGTGAGCTTGAGCTTGGGCAGCTTTCTGTCGGCCGTCTCGAGCGACCAGGTCTTGAGCCTTGCGGCCGTCGCGAGGTTGTCCGCCAGCAGGCCCGCCGGCAGCCAGAGCTTCGGCCCGTACTTGCGCGGATCGATCTCCAGCTTGCCATCCTTGCCGGCCGCGAAGAACTCATCCGCGCTGGCGAACTTCATCTTCATGGAGGTCGCCCGCCCGAGGAACGACGTGAGCGTCTGGACGTTGGCCTGGATGAACAGGTCCATCGTCGGGTTGTCGCCAAGGCCGCTCCACCAGTCGCAGTAGCTCTTCTGGAACTTGCCCATGTCGCGGCCGAAGTGCTTGGCGAACGTCCCCACCGGGTCGCCGCCGCCAGCCACGTCGTTGATGCACCTGTTGAACAGGACGGCGTACCTGCCGCCCTCGGCGTGGACGAGGAAGTGGACCATCGACCAGGCCTGGTCGTAGTTGCGGTAGTCCAGGTTCTTGTTCCACGCGGCGTGCGGCATGGAGAGCATCTCGGCGAAGGGCACGAGCTTGTCATCCTTGATGTACTGCTTGATCCGCTTGAGCCTGCCGGGCGGGATGACGCCGCAGACCATGTCGTCGCCGGTCCATATCGCCACGGCGAAGTAGTCGGCCATGCCCTCGTTGGCCCAGATCGGCAGGCGCGGCGTCATCACCTTGGCCGCGAACTGGTGAAAGCCCTCGTGCTGGACCGTGTGCCAGGTCTGGCGGTCGGAGTTGGTCGAGGCGATGGCCAGCAGAGCGCCGGCGTTGTTCCACATCTGGAATACGCCGCTGCTGCCGGCCGGCGCGCCGCAGGCGTAGTAGTCCTCCGCCTTGCTGAACAGGAAGAACGGGAACTTGCCGCTGATCCTGCCGGCGAAGCCGCGAGTGCGTGCGGCGTACTGCTCGGCCATCGAGTTCAGGCGGACGATGGCCTCGCGGACGTGGTCCTCGTCGAGATCGGTCGTGATGGCGTAGTACTTGGAGTCGTAAGTCTTTGGGCTCCACTTGGGCCCGGCGGCCTGCGCCAGTTGCGCTGGCGCGAGCCACATCTCCACGATGACGGCCATCACGGTTGCCCATCCGAACCGACATCTCATCACGCATTCTCCTGTCCCGGCGCGGCAGTCTTGGCCGTGCCGGGCCGTCATAGGGCCATCGTACCAGAAAATAGGGACGCACCCTATTTTCCTCCGCCGGGGAATTTGCTCTGGTCACCCAACAGGCAAGTTCAGCCGTTCGCGCCGGCCGGGGGAGCGGAAAATAGGGTGCGTCCCTATTTTCACGCCGCGGCGCTTGACCGCTCGCGGGCGCGGGCTTATCAATAGACGCAACAATGGCTCCAGAGTTCTGCCATGCCGCCGTTTCGCGCATGGAGGCGCGCCGATGAAATCCATACACATCGTCGAGGACTGCCTGCCGCTGGCCTGGGAGAAGGCGGTCATCGCCTGCTGGAACGAGGGCCAGAGCTTCCCCACCGAGTACGACAAGCCCGGCGACCCCAACAGCCGCGATGTGGCGTGCCTCATACACGTGAAGCGGCCGTTCGACGAGCCGCGAATCCACCGCGCGTTCCCCGGTGGGCTTGACGACCTGGAGAAGTACCGCAGCGAGGTGCTCTACGGCGTACACGACCACTGGATCGACCCCGCCGCCGGCAAGTGGGAGTACACCTACCACCAGCGCCTCCGCGAGTACCGCACGCCGGATGGCAGGCTCTACGACCAGATCGCGGCGGCCGTCGCCAGGCTCAAGGAGGTGCCCTACACGCGGCGGGCACAGGCGGTCACGTGGCAGGTGTGGAACGACATGAACATCGCCGACCCGGCGTGCCTCCAGCGGATGTGGTTCCGCATCGACGAGGGCAAGCTGCACATGAACGTCCACATGCGGTCCAACGACGCGTTCAAGGCCGCGTTCATGAACATGTACGGCTTCACGGAGCTTCAGCGGGCGATGGCGGGCGAGATCGGCGTCGCGCCCGGCGAGTACATGCACATCGCCGACTCGTTCCACATCTACGGCAGCTACTTCAGCGAGTTCGAGGGGTTCCTGAAGACGGCCAGGACCCGCCCGCCCGAGCAGCGGGTCTTCACGACCGAGTTCGCCCGCGACATGTTCATCGACGGGTGCAATGCGCTGCTGGCCGAGCCGGACATGCCGGAGGCCAAACGGCAGATCGTCCGCAGGAGGAAGGCCGAACTGGAAGCGTGAAGTCGCGCAGCATCATCCTGATCGCCATCGCGGCGGCGGTCTGCGTCGCGCTTGGCGGCGTCGCGCTGACGGTGGCCATCATCGACCGCGGGTTCAGCGAGGGCGACCGGACCCAGCGCGACTTCAAGAACGACGCACAGAGGATCGCCTTCATCCAGGATTTCCTGCCGGTCACTGTCCCGGCCGGCGCGTCGGCCATCCAGATCAAGTACGACCGCTGGCAGGACTATCACCTTGAGGCATCCTTTCAACTGAGCGCCGCCGACATGGCCGCGTTCGCCAAGGCCCTCCAGGCCCAGGCGGCCGCGCCGCGGCTCGTCGCGGCAAAGATGACCACGGCCTCCGCGCCGGCCGTCACAAGCAATCCGGACGGCTCGTACCACTTCGTCACGCGGGATGGGTACGACACGGGCACGATCAGGATCGACTCCGTCAAGGGCGCCGTCAGCATCGAGTGCTTCTCCCTCTGAGCTTGACAAACCATTCATCGGCGTTGCCCGGAACGGCGACGTTTGGCGGGCGAGCCTGGAGTTCCTTGCCTGGGTTTGCCCTGTCATACCCGGTGCCCGCAGAAATGAAGCCACGTTTACCGGGGCGCGCCCAATTCCGACTGAACCTTCACAAATTTCTCATTCGCCCTTCGGCTCGGCGATCTGGACGTCCTGTCCGAACGAGCGTAGCTGTGGCAGGTACTGTGCACTGATGGAGCCCTCGACGCGGCATGTGGCGTCGTCGTATGACTGGCGCTCGACACGGGCGTGGCGGGCGAGGAAGCCCATTAGCCGCCCGTTGCGGCAGTTGGCCCGCACGTCTAGGCGGACGAACTGCCCGTTGGCCCGCCGGGCGACCTCGGCCACCAGGACATCCGCGCCGGCCCCCGTGACGGCCGACGCCAGCAGCGCGTCGGGGTGCTTGTTGCGGAGTACGTTGAGGACCGTGGGGTCCTTCACGCGGTCGATCTTGTTGAGGACCAGCAGTTGCTTCTCCGGCAAGCAGCCTAGCTGGTCGAGCACGGCGGAGGCGGCCGCGATCTGCTGCTCGACGCGGTCGTGCGACGCATCGGCCACGTGGATGAGCAGGTCGGCCCAGATGGCCTCCTCCAGCGTGGCCCTGAAGCTCGCGACCAGGTGGTGGGGCAGGTCGCGGACGAAGCCGACCGTGTCCGACAGCAGGACCTCCAGCCCGTCGCCGACGTTCCAGCGGCGGGTCTTGGTGTCCAGCGTGGCGAAGAGTTTGTCGGCCACGTAGACGCCGGCGCCGGTCAGCAGGTTCATCAGCGTGCTCTTGCCGGCGTTGGTGTAGCCGACCAGGCAGGCACTGAAGGCGTCCTTTCGGGCGCGGACCTGGCGGACCTTGCGGCCGTCGATCTCGGCGATGTCTCGCTTGAGCATGGTGACGCGCTTCTGGACAAGGCGGCGGTCGATCTCAAGCTGCTTCTCACCGGGTCCGCGCGTGCCGATTGCGCCGACGGCGGAGGCGGCCGACGTCGCCCCGCCCGCGACGCGCTCCAGGTGGCTCCACAGATGGCGGAGGCGCGGGTAGGTGTACTCGAGCTGGGCCAGTTCGACCTGGAGGCGGCTCTCGGCCGTGCGTGCGTGGCAGGCGAAGATGTCCAGGATCAGCTCGCTGCGGTCGAGCACCTTGCGGGCGGCGACTTTCTCCAGGTCGCGGATCTGGGCGGGGGAAAGGTCGTTGTCGAATATGATGACGTCGGCCGAGTTCTGGGCGGCGCGGTCGGCGATCTCCTGGGCCTTGCCCGTGCCGACGTAAAGCGCGGGCGTGGGCTTGACGCGGCGGGCGACCATCTCATCGACCACCGTGGCGCCGGCCGTCCGCGCCAGGCTGCGGAGCTCGCCGAGCGGGTCCATCGGATCGGCCGTGGAATCGGGTAGGATGACCCCCACAAGCAAAGCCCGCTCCTGCTGGACTGACAAGTCGGTGCGTTCGGTCTCGATCATTCGCTGCGTATCTTGCTCCTGAGAATGGCCGTTTACCCTTTCAATTATACGAGACGGGGGCCGGCCCGAACAGTGCGGAACTGTTCAAGTTGCGCGAGGGGCCTGGGAGCTATGGACAGACCTGTTCGAATCGCTTTCGGAACCGCTCGCGGACCTTGACGGCCTCCGGGTCGGATGTGCTGAGGCTGGAAACTGTCGCAAGCTCGTAGAGGCCGTCCACGAGCACGTCGGCGCCCGCCTGGCATTCCTGAAGGAGCCTGGCGGCGTTGCCCTCCTTCAGTATTGCCGCCCCGTCCTCGCCCTTGGCTGCCGCGTCGGAAGCCTTTTCGAGGCACTCGCGAAGGGGCAGGAAGCGCTTGCGGGTGATCCTCGTCTCCATCTCCGAGCGCCAGGCCTCCATATCGCTCTCTCCCAGGATCTCGCGCGCAAGCAGGAAGCTCTCGCCGCGCCCCAACGCGAACTTGGTCTCGGAGTCATCATAGAGGCGCTTGAGTTCCGTGATGGCTTGCGGCGTATAGTGCCGCTCGATGGCGGTCATGAGTATCTGCATCCGCAGCAGACGCTCCGACACCAGCCGTGACAGGCCGCGTATGGCATCGCGCCGGGTTTCGCGGAGGTGCGCTATGTCCGCCTCGCGCTGACGCTGGGAGGCAAGCTGATTGCTTATCACCGTGCCAACGACGCCTGTGAGCAGGAACCCGATGAAGATCGCGGTCAGCGGGTGCCGAAGCATCGGGCCCACGACGGGCCTGCGCTCCTGCGATGCTTGCTCCGGTTGACTCGAGGGTTCAGGCATGACAGCGGCCAGGAGTATCAGGCCGTGCGCGCTAGAGGCTGCGTGCGGAGCGCAAGCTCTTCGAGGCTCGTGGTCCCATCGCGGAGCTTGGCCAGGCCCGCGCCGACAAGCGCGGCGGGCCCCAGCGCCGGCAGGGCCGACTCGATCTCGGCCAGTTCCGCGCCGCCGCGAAGCAGGTCGGCCAAGGCCAGGTCGCCTGCCGCGACGGCGAAGACGCCCGTCAGGCCGGCGTATCCGGTCCGCGCGCATTGCGGGCAGCCGCGCGGGGCGAAGGTCGGGAAGTCGATCTTGCCGGCGGCCAACCCAAGGGCGGCCATCGCCGCCTGCGAGGGCGCCTGTTCCGCGCGGCAGGCGGGGCAGAGCTTGCGGAGGGTCCTCTGCGATATGAGGGCCTTGATCGCCAGGGCCATCTCCCAGCGGTCGAGGCCAGCCTGGTTCCCGGCCGTCAGCAGCAGGCGGAGTGCGTCGGCGGCGCGGGGAACCTGCATCGACGCGAGCACAAGCCTGCCGTCGAGGGCCGCGTTCAGGGCCGCCTGGATGGACCGCAGGTCGCGTGCGTCGTCGAGGACCAGCACGTCGGTTTCCTGGTCAACGGCCGCGCCGAGGGCATCGGCGAAGCCCAGGGCGTCGGCGGGCCGCGGCGAGATGGTGCTGAGCCACTGTGTAGCGGGCCAGGCGCGGCGCGTGACGACGGCCGCATCGCACCGGGCGAGGTCCGCCTCGGCCGCCATCGCGCGGAGTGTCGTGCGCTTGCCGCTGCGGGGCGGGGCCGCAACGACGACCAGCCCGCACCGGGCGGCAATCGCCGCTCGCAGCGCCGCTTCATCCGCCGCAGCCAGGCCAAGCTGCGCCAGTGCGAGCGCAGCGACGTCCGGATCGTACACGCGAATGGCGATGCGCTGGCCTGCCGCGGTCGGACAGGCCGACAGGTCGAAGCGGACGTCGCGCCCGTCGATGGGCAGCGAGAACGAGCCGCGCGCGACCGGGCCGCCGTCGGCCCCGGCCAGGAGTCGCAGGTGCGCGACGATCCGCGGGCCCATCGCAACGGGCACTCGCTGTCGGAACTTGACCTTCTCGACCATCGCGCCATCGATCCGCAGGCGGAGCGTCATCCGCTGTGGCGAGGTCTCAAGGAGCACCCCGGCGGCGCGTCGGACGGCCGCGTCGCGAAGCACCGCCGCCACGACCTGCTCGGCGGATTCGACCGCGGGCATGTCGTCCCCGTTGGACTGGTGCGCCCCGGCGGAGACGTTTGCCGCGACGGCCGGCTCAGGCTCGGCGGGCGCGGGCGGCTCCTGCCCAATTGGGGCAACAACCGGCGCGGCGGGGGCGGCCTTGGGGCCGTGGCCGTTGCCGTGGCCATTGCCGTTCAGGTCCAGGGGGGAATCGACTTCGTGGGGCTGCGTCCCATTGGCCGCGGGCGCGTGGCCGTTGCCATTGAGGACGGCGGCCGTCTGGATCGCCGATGTGCGCCCGGCTAGCCCATCGCCGTCCGGGGCGCCATTCGAGAGCGGGCCGCCGTTTGCTCCGACGGCCGGCTCGGCATCGAGTGCATGGGCGGGCGGATGCTCAGGCCTGTCCGGCTCAGCCGGCGCGGCCTTGCCATCCGCCGCCTGGCTGTGTGCGTCGTCTATCGCCTTGAGCCGCTGGCGCAGCGCGTTCAGGTCGCCGCCCTGGCGCTTGACGTGCTGCTTGATGCTGGCGGCGCTGATCCGCGTCGGGCCGTTGGGCTGGCGCTGCACCGTCAGCAGGCCCTGCTGAACGAGGTCCACGACTTCCATCGGTTTGACGCCAAGCAACTGCGCCGCCTGGTAAACGTCGTACTGCCGCTCCATTTTATGCCTCCGAAGTGATGGCAGAGCTAGCGAAGTCGAGACATTATCGCACCAGTTTGCCGGCGCGTCAACAGGGCATTTTCGCACAAGTTCTTGGCGCGGAAGGGGAAGGGGGAACACGGATTACGCGGATGTCATGGATTCCACGGAAGATGGATGAAGGAGCAGTGGCGCGCCGAGCCGAGGTCCGGCCCTCCACTTGAATCCCCAGAATCCGTGCAATGCGTGTTCGATTGTCAGTGCGCGCCTGGAGCAGTGGATGATGGGGCCGGCTCGGGCGCCTTCACGCCGGTTATCGTCTCGAAGAGCGCCTTGGCGATCTCGCGATGGCCGTCGGCGTTTGGATGCGCCTCATCGGTCATCATCCTGGCGTATGCCTCCTTGCCCAGCGACTTGATCCGCCCGTTGGCATCGGCGACGGCCGTGTTGGGGTGCGCCTTGACCAGTTCTCGCACGGCCGCAGCGTATGGGTCGAGAGTCTCCCAGTGCTTGTCCTTGCCGGGGACGGTCGCGATGAACACGCAGGCCGGCGGGGCCTTCATCGTGCCGGCCGCCTCCTCGATGTACCTGACCAGGTTGGCCGTGAACGCCTTGGCGGCCGCGTCCTTGTCCCTGGTCTTCTCCGACGGCATCTCGTTAAAGCCGAACATCACGGTCACTAGGTCAGCCTCGACGCCCCGCACGTCGCGGTTGAGCCACTGCCGGCCCTTGGCGGTGGTCGAGCCGCCGATGGCCTTGTTGACGACGGTGATCTTGTCGTTCTTGTAGTATTCGGAGAGCATCTTCCCCAGCATGGCCGGATACGCGTGGGCGTTGCCGTCGACGTTCGTGCCCCAGGTGATCGAGTCGCCAAGCGCGAGTATCGTCACCGGCTTGCCGGCCTTGAGCTTCTCGACGACGGCCGAGACCGGCGGAAACTTGTCGACGCTCACGCGCGTGCGGCTGGACTTGACGCCGCGGACCAGCCGCAGGTCATCGATGCTGAAGGTGATCTCGGGACTCTTGTGGCTGGTGTTGAAGTTCCAGCTCTTGCCGAATGCGACGAGGTTGATGTCGCCCGGCCGGCAGCCATCGGCCGTGCCTAGCTCGGGGATGGACGCCCCGGAGGGAACCAGGTCGCCCCAGGCCAGGCGGACCTCGTGCCACTCGGCATCCTTTAGGGGGAAGTTGCCCAGCCAGGCCTTGTCCCACGAGCCGGCCTGCACGCGGAGACAGCCGTAATTGTCGGAGCCGTCGCCCTTGACCCAGAACGACAAGCCGCCGTAATCGTTCCAGGCCGCGTCGGGCTTGGCCAGGCGATAGGCGACCGCGTAGGTTTTTCCGAGCTTGACGTTGAACTTGACGGCCGCCTTGCCCTCGTGCGGCGAATCATCGGCCGACATGACAATGGACGATTCGTTCTGCTCGCACTTCCAGGCGGAAGGGCCGTCCATCGAGTCGATGAGCATGGAGGCGGCCGAAGTCGCGGGCGCGCTGGCCGGCGCTTGCGCCTGGGCCGGGCAAGTCGCGAGTCCCGCGAAGAACACCAGCACTGCGGCAACCATGGAATTCGCTAAGCGCCGTTTCATCCTTGCACTCTCCTAAGCAC
Organism: Phycisphaerae bacterium; assembly: GCA_041946855.1. Classification (GTDB taxonomy): domain Bacteria; phylum Planctomycetota; class Phycisphaerae; order SM23-33; family SM23-33; genus JBHGBE01. The sequence goes on from JBHGBE010000059.1 coordinate 20,811, forward strand.
GAGTTCCTGCGATCATAGAACATTCCTGCAAGGTGATTCAAGGAGTGCGGACCTTGCAGACTGGGAATCAATCCCCGATCTGCAAGGCGCCCTCCTGCATAGGCTGCTCGTCGAACAGGGCGTCATTTGCGCACTGCGCCCGCGAAGCATCCGAGGGCATGATTGCAGTAAGATCTACTGCAATTGCAGTAAATCCTACTGCAATCAGATTCACGGTCGCCGTCTCCTGTCTTCGAATCCGCCAATTCCGCGCAATCCGTGTTGACTTTCCTCGTCCGCGCCTGGAACTCGACCCGCGCCGGATTGCTGTTTATTCCTCTTACCGCTACGCTATTGTCCAACAGAAAGGGCCAGACATGATCGATCCTCGCGTCGAGAAGCTCGCGAAGCTGCTGGTGCATTACTCGCTTGGCCTCGAGAAGGGCCAGTTCGTCTCGATTCGCGCCCACGCCGTGGCAGCGCCGCTTGTGCAGGCGTGCTACCGGGCGGCGCTGCGCGCGGGCGCCAACCCCGAAGTGGACATCAGCATCGAAGGCCTGACCGAGATATTCTACAAGGAGGCCTCCGAGGCTCAACTCGCGTTCGTCTCGCCGGTTGCCAGGCTCATGGTCCGGCGGGCGGATGCTCTGCTGGCGATCATGGGCGGCACGAACACACGCGCGCTGACCAACGTCGATCCCAAGCGGCTGGCCATTGCGGCAAAGGCCCACCGCCCGCTGAACAAGGTGTTCCTCGACCGGGCCGCGAAGAAGCAGCTCCGCTGGTCCGGCACGGCTTGGCCCACCAGCTCCGGCGCGCAGGAGGCCGAGATGTCGCTGGCCGAGTACGAGGAGTTCATCTTCTCGGCAGGCCATCTGGACGACGCCGACCCCATCAAGACCTGGCGGGCGATCTCGGCCTCACAGAAGGCTCTTGTGGCCGCGCTCAACAAGACCAGGGAAATCCGCATCGTCGCCGCCGACACGGACATCACGCTGGGCGTCCGCGGGCGCAAGTGGATCAACTGCGACGGGCACGAGAACTTCCCCGACGGCGAGGTCTTCACCGGACCCGTCGAGACGGCCGTCAACGGGCACATCCGGTTCAGCTTCCCGGCCGTCCACCACGCCCGCGAAGTCACCAACGTGTTCCTCGAATTCAGCAACGGCCGATGCGTCAAGTCCACAGCCGACAAGGGCGAGGACTACCTCAGGGCCATGATCGCCATGGACAAAGGCTCGTGCTTTCTGGGCGAACTGGCCTTCGGCGCGAACTACAACATCACGAAGTTCACACGCAACACGCTCTTCGACGAGAAGATCGGCGGCACCGTCCATCTGGCCCTTGGCAACGGCTACCCGGAGACCGGCAACCGCAACTCCAGCGGGCTGCACTGGGACATGGTCTGCGACCTCCGCAAGCGCGGCGAGGTATACGCCGACGGCAAGCTCATCCAGCGAGACGGCCGGTTCCTCGACAAACGGTTCCCCCAGCCGGCGAAATCCTAAGCTCTAAGTCCTAAACCCGAAACAAGCTCCAGACACAAATGACCCAAAGCCCGGCCCACGTTGATCCGGGCGAGACGCTCAAGCTGTTGGTGCATTGTGATTTGGGGCATTGGTGAATTGTTTAGGATTTCGTGCTTCGAGATTAGAGTTTGCCGTCGGCGATCCATCTCAGGTTGCTGTGCGGCCCCGCGCAAAATGCCCGCCGTCGGCGTAGAGCATCCGGCTATAATCCAGTGAGGTGCTCGCCCTGTCGCGGGCGGAAGCACGGAAGGACCAGTATCGCAATGACGCCCGAAGCACTCGCCACGCACTTCGCACCGGCCAGCCGCGCTTCCGACGGCGAAATCCGCCGCCAGGCGCGCCAGGTGCTCCAGACGGGCATGCTCCAGCAGCTCTACGACGCGGTGACCGAAGTGGTCGTGATCCTCAACGCCCATCGGCAGATCGTCTTCTCCAACCGCAACCTGGCCGAGCTGCTGCGTGCGAAGGACACCTCCGAGTTCCACGGCCTGCGGCCGGGCGAGGCCCTGGGCTGCGCGCACGCCGCGGAGTGCGAAGGGGGCTGCGGCGCGGCCGAGTCGTGCGCCACTTGCGGCGCTCTGCGGGCCATCCTCAGCGGCCTGGACGGCAAGAAGAGCATCCAGGAGTGCCGCGTCCTCCGCGCATCCGGCGGCGACGCGCTGGACCTGCTGGTCCGCGCCTCCCCGCTGGATCTCGACGGCGAGAGGTTCACCATCGTCGCACTGACTGACATCAGCCACGAGAAGCGCCGCAGGGCGCTGGAGCGGGTCTTCTTCCACGACATCATCAACACCACCACGGGCCTGAAGATGCTCTCGACGACGCTCGAGAGGACCACCGAGGGCCAGCTCCGCAAGATGGCCGGCGACATCCGCGTAGCCGTCGAGCGACTCATGGAGGAGATCAACAGCCAGCGCGACCTGACCTCGGCCGAGAGCCGCGACCTGGCCGTCCGGCCGATCTTCATGAATTCCCGCGAGTTCCTGGTGGAGCTGCTGGCGGCCTACCGGCATTGCCAGGTCACCGGCGGCTGCCGGCTGGAGATCGACGAAGGCTGCGAGGACATGCCCTTCAAGAGCGACTGCACGATCCTCTCCCGCGTGCTGGGCAACATGGTCAAGAACGCGGTGGAGGCCTCCGGCCCCGGCGACCGAGTGGCCGTGAGCTGCCGCAGGGTGGCCGACGAGGTGGAGTTCAGCGTGCGCAATCCCGGATGCATCCCCGAGGACGTGCAGCTTCAGATCTTCAAGCGGTCGTTCTCCACCAAAGGCCCCGGCCGGGGCCTGGGCACGTACAGCATCAAACTGCTGACCGAGCGGTATCTCCAGGGCGCCGCGGACTTCACCAGCTCGCCGGGCGACGGCACGACGTTCACGGTTCGCATCCCCCTGGCGATCTGAGCGGCTTTGCCGAAACTGGGGCGACCGTCACTCCTTGCCCTGGTCCTCTTCCAGTGGCATGCCGGCGGGGGACACGCCGTGGACGCTGATCTCGTGGGCGAGCTGCCGGCCGAGGACACTGTGCCGCCGGCCGTAGGCGACGTAGATCACAAGCCCGATGCCCATCCAGGCAAGCAGCCGCCACCAGTTGGCCGTTGGCAGCGACAGCATGAGCATCAGGCAGGCCGCGATGCCCAACACGGGGACCACCGGCACCCACGGGCAGCGGAACGGGCGCTGCGCGTTGGGGTCGGTGCGGCGCATGACCAGCACGGCGGCACATACGATCACGAACGCGAAGAGAGTGCCGATGTTGGTCATGTGCAGCAGCGAGTCCAGGGGCAGGAAGCCCGCCAGCACGCCGACGAACACGCCCACGGCGATGGTGCTCTTCCAGGGCGTGCGAAAGCGAGGGTGGACATCGGCGAAGAACTGGCGCGGCATGAGCCCGTCGCGGGCCATCGCCATAAACACGCGGGGCGCGCTGAGCATCATCACCAGAATGACCGAGGTTAGGCCCGCCACCGCGGCCGCGGCGATGATGTAGCTCGCCCAGGGCAGGTGGGTCGAGAAGGCGTCGGAGACCCCGGCATCAACGCTGATTTGGCTGAACGGGACCATCCCGGTGAGGACGGCCACCACGCCGACATACAGGACGGTGCATATCAGCAGGGATGCGACGATGGCTATGGGCACGTCCCGCTGCGGCCTGCGGGCTTCCTCGGCGTGCGTGGAGACCGAGTCGAAGCCGATGTAGGCGAAGAAGATGATGGCGGCTCCCGCCAACATTCCGGCAGGATCGCCCTTGGACGTCGTCTGCCCGGTCAGTTGAATCCCGAACAGGCTGATGCCCGACCAGCCGTAGGGCGCGAAGTTGTTGGTCCAGTTCGCCGGGACGACGAGGAAGGCCCCGACGCCGATCACGAACAGGACGGCCGCCACCTTGAGGAACACCATCAGCGCGTTGAACCCGGCCGACTCGCGGATGCCCTTTACCAGGATCACGGTGGTAATGGTCACGATGACAAGGGCCGGCAGGTTGGCCACGGCGCCGGTCCAGGCGAATTCGCCCGTGGCGGGCAGGTATTCCAGCGACGCCTTCTGAAGCACGTGCGGTATCTGGAGGTTGAACATGCCCAGCAGCTTCTGGAAGTACCCCGACCATCCCGCGGCGACCGCCGCCGCGCCGACGGCGTATTCGAGGATGAGGTCCCAGCCGATGATCCACGCCAGCAGTTCCCCCAGCGTGGCGTAGGCGTAGGTGTACGCGCTGCCGGCGACTGGGGCCATGGACGCGAACTCGGCGTAGCACAGGGCGGCAAGGACGCACGTGATGCCCGAGACGACGTAGGAGATCATCAGGGACGGCCCCGCGACGTTGCGGGCCGCGGCGCCCGTGGCGACGAATATGCCCGCGCCGATCACGCAGCCGATGCCAAGGGAGGTCAGCGATATCGGCCCCAGGGCGCGGCGGAGGCGGTGAGCGCCGGCCATCTCCTCAAGCAGCACCTTCAGCGATTTCTTCGCGAAAAGCTGGCTTGCCATTGTCAGTCCCGAAAGCGGGCCAGGAACTGTGAGCAGGCGCTGTCACGATGGCCAGCGCCCGTCGCCGCTGACGGTAGCAGCGGGCGCGCACGGTGTCAAGGCAGCATGACCTGGGCAGCGGGCACCCGTCAGGAGGAGACTATTTCCAGCAGGCGTTCGGTCAGGCGGATGTGCCTGAGCTTATCGCGGCGGAGCTCCTCGATGCGGGCGCGGAGGGCGGGGTCGGCCCTGGCGGCAAGCTCGGCGTAGAGGGCCTCGGCCTTCTTCTCCATCTCAAGAAGGGCCTGGAACTGCTCGGCGATCTGTTCCTGCTCAAGCATTCCCACGGTAGGCATGCCTCGATCAGGCGTCGGCACGGGAGAGCGGGGCGAGGCCCAGCGAATCGGCGACGGCGCGATGCACGCGGACGTCTTCCTGGATGGTGCCGAGGATCGCGTAGATCTCGGCGCGCTGCTCCTCGTCCAGGGTCTCGAGCCGGGCGACCTCGCCGACCGCGCGGCTGACCGCCAAAGCCAACTGGTTTTCCATGCCTGCTATCGCGGATGGGCCGCCAAGCGGACTTGTCTGCATACCGGACATTCAGGCGCCTCCATGGTCGCCAAACCCGGCGTTTTCCGGGACACTACATTATCCCGCGCCAAGTCAATTCTCACAAGCGCCAAAGGCCAGAAACAGCACGAAATGCCGGAGACCGCCGGGGACTGTCCCCGGTTTCCCGAACAACAGGGGACAGTCCCAAACGACGGGACAGTCCCCAAAAGATGCCCGGGACAGGACTTGAACCTGCATGACCTATACGGTCACCAGCCCCTCAAGCTGGCGCGTCTGCCAATTCCGCCACCCGGGCGGGCTTCCGCAAGCGCAACACCCTATTCTACCACCGGGCGGCTGTCAAGAGGGGACGCCAGCGGCAGGGAAATCACGAATATCACCCCGGCCGGGTGGTCGGGGCCTGGCGGAGGGGCTCGCGGGCCTGGTAGAGCTCCAGGTGCTGTTGGAACAGGGCCTGGCGGCCCGTGTCGCCGGCTTTTTGGGCGATCGACAGCGCGCCGGTTACGGCCTTGACCGCATCGTCGAAGTTCCCCGTTTCGGCAAAGGCGGCCCCGAGCGTGTCCAGTACATCGGCATTGGCGAACCTGGTGGCCTGGCAGGCCTTTCTGGCCAGCTCCACCGCGGACCGGCCGTCACGGAACTCGGCCTTGTCGCACGTGGCCTGTATCCAGGCCAGGTTGTTGAGCGCGTCAACGTAGTCGCCCTTGAGCTGTATCGCCTGTCGCAACTCCCAGATTGCCTCACGGGTGCGGCCCGCCCCCTCCAGCACCATGCCCAGGTTGTAGTGCGCCGGCAGGAACTTCGGGTCGAGATATATTGCCCGCTGGAACTCGCCTATCGCCTCCTGTGCCTTGCCGGTCATTTGCAGGGCGTATCCCAGCGTGTTGTGAGCGGCCGGGGAATCCCGCAGCGCAATGGCATCGCGGCACTGGGCGATCGACTCGTCGAAGTTCCCCGCGGCGGCCAGCGCGGTGGCCAGGGCCAGGCGGGCATCGGGCGAATTGGCGTATTGCTCCAGCGGCGCGTGCAGGTGCGGGACGGCCAGGTCCGGCTTTCCAATCCTGATGTACGCCTCGGCCAGCCCGTAGCGGGCCGGGACGAGGTCGCCCTTGAGATCCAGCGCCTCGAGATACTTGTCGATGGCCTGCTGCGGCCTGCCTGCCTCAATCAGCACACGGCCCCAGTTGGTGAGGGTCTCCCACTTGGCCGGGCGGACGGCGGGGAAGTACTTGTCCGGCGACTGCTCTATGTCGTATGCCTGCCTATAGCGGCGGTCGGCCTCGTCGAACCTGCCCGCCCGCGCAAGGGCGTTGGCCAGGTTGAACGCCGCGCGATCGTTGTCCGGGCAGGCACTGGCGACGCCGGTCCAGAAGCTGATCTCATCGTGGAAGGTCGCGTTGCGCTGGAACGTCGCGGCGCCCAGGACCAGGACCACGATTGCGACCAGTGCGGCGGCGGCCGGCATGACCGCGCCGGCGGAGATGGACTTGGCGGCCTTTGGGGCGCCGAGCAGGCGATTGATCGCGGCATAGCCGCCTATGACAACCAGCGCGGCGAGGGCCGCCAGCGGCAGGTACATGCGGAAGTCGAAGGCCAGGTCGATGATCGGCATGAAGCTGGACGTCGGCGCCAGGACCAGGAAGAACCACGCCCCCAGGAACCCCGCCGAAGGATGCCGCGCAAGCGCCCAGATAGTCAGCGCGATCAGGCCCGCGATCACCAGGCCAGGCAGTATGATCGCGCCGGCGGTGCTCGCGATCGGCCAGCCGTAGTCGAAGCTCAGGCCCACTGGGCAGACGGCCGCGGCAAGGTAGTGCAGGATCACGCCCGGCTGGCTCACGGCATACTGTAGCGGCGTCACGCCGCGAACGCCGAAGCCGGCGGTTGGGCTGGACGGGTGCAGGAGGACCAATCCGAGGAGCATGGCCCATGTCGCTGCCAGGCCGGCGTAGAGCCACTTGCGCTCGCGGAGGGCGTTGGCAAACGAGCCCGCGAGGAAGATGCGGTCGTAGATCAGCACGATCAGCGGCGCAGTCACCATGACCTGCTTGCTGGCCATCCCCATGGCGCAGGCGACAACGGCGAGTATGTACCAGACGTAGGGATGGGAGGACCGGAGGACGTGGGGAGGGAAGGAAGGGAGGATGGGAGGACGGGAGGATAGACGGGCCGATCTCGTGTCCGCAGTCCTCCCATCTTCCCCTCCTCCCGTCCTCCCGTCTCCGAACGTTGCGCCAGCACCACGTATCACGCAGTACAGGGCCAGCAGATAGAACATGCCCATCATGGATTCAGCCCGCTGCACAATATAGGTTACGGCCCCGACCGCAAGCGGATGCACCGCCCAGACGAGGGCCGTCAGGAGCGCCAGCCACGAGGCGGCGGGGCCGAACGTGGGGCGCAGGCGGTCCGTCACGAGCGTCCTGCGGACCACGCCGAAAAGCGTCAGCGCCGCAAGGACGTGGATGGCAAGATTGACCGCGTGGTAGGGCCAGGTGTTCGTGCGCCTCTGCCAGGCGGTCGAGCCGCTCAGGAGGTAGTTGGCGGCGAATGTCGCCCGCGTCAGTGGCCTCATGCCCTGCCCCTGTTCCTCGGCCTGTCCCCCCACGACCATCGGTCGCGCCTGGCCCAGGACATAGTGAGCCAGCCGTCCGGGCTGGCCGGCGTTGATGAGGTCGTCGTGCTCCACTATGCCCGTCTTGTCGTCGAAGACGAACACGCCCTGAAAACTGTTGAAGTATGCCGCCAGGCACGCTCCCACGATGACCACCGCCGACAGAAGGCCTCCCAGCCGCGAGATCGCCGGCGGACCGCCGGCGCCGCGAGAACATGGATGACTGGCGGGCGGTTTGGCCTGCTTTTCGGTTTTCGGCCCGCTCCGGGCGACGCCTCTGGGCTGTGTCATGGATGTATCTTACCTTGGCTCATCCATGCACTAATCGGCATTTCCGCGTGGGCGTCTACGGCACGATTCGCACGGGCGTGCCGATCGGCAGGGCGGGGTAAAGCTCGCGGATGTCGGCATCGTCCACGCCGATGCAGCCGATCGTGCCGCCCTCGGCCCCCTTGCCGTGGATCATGATCTCGCCGCCGAGGCGGGTCTTCCAGAGCTTCTCCCAGTCGTGGCCCGGCATGGAGGTGGCCTCCGGTCCCAACCGAGCGGCCGCCAGCGCCCTGCACGCCGCGACGATCCGGTCGTGCTCCTCGCGCGTGATGAGCCCAGCTCGCAGGCCGCGGGCGGCGGCCCTCTCGTCGGGGTAGCTCAGGCCCAGCGACAGCGTGAACTTCGACTGGGGGTTCTTGTAGCAGATGCGGAAATCGCCCTCCGGTGTCTTGCGGTCGCCCTCGACCTCCTTGTCCCCGGCGGCCCGGCCGGTGCAGCAGCGGTAGACCTTGACGACGGCGGCGCCGTCATAGAGCGTCAGCCGGCGCTGGGACTTCTCGACAAGGACGTGGGGGGCCTTCATCGGCGGCAAGCCGCCCGGCACGGCGTGGCTCGACTGCCGGCAACTGCCCGTGCCGGCCATCCCCGCGGCGGCGAACATCAGCATGAATAAACTCCTGCTAATCCTCGTTCATCTCCTCTTCGGGCTGCGGCTGGGGCACGGGCATCGGGGCCTCCTCGCCGCCGCCCCACATTCCCTGAGTCGTCATGTTCATCACGCACTTGACGACCTCCTTGAGTCCCTCGCTGGGCATGTACAGGCTGAAGGTCCAGCCGCCCTTGTCGAACGACACGGTGCCGGCCATGGGCGCCTGGGGCGTGGCCTTCACCGGCGCGACGCTGCCTATCGCGCCCATCGACGCGGCCATGTTCATTCCCTTGTTCCAGGCGTTGCTGATGTTTACCAGGGCGACGATCGCTCGCTCCTTGGGCAGCATGGTCAGCGTCCGCGCGGTGACGGCGTCCTGCTCGAGCTTGTTCTTCTTGCCGGCCGACTCGATGGCCAGCTTCATGAATCCCATGCCGCCGCCCAGCGTGATGATGAGCGTGTTCTTGTCGGCCTGGCCGATCAGCAGGCGGACCTTGTCCTCGCCGAGGATCGCCTTCATCTTTGTGCGGTCGGCCTCGTCCATCTCGGCAAGCGCGGGGTGCTGCACCTTCACGGCGTCGACGGCGTAATCGCCGACCTTGTCGAAGGCCTCGGTGTAGAAGAGCTTGAGCTTGGCCAGCGGGTTGTTCTCGTCGTCGGAATCGCCGCTGTCCTTGCTGTCGCCGATTCGGACGTCCTTCAGCGCGTCGCTGACCGCCTCGACAAGCTCCTTTGCGGCCTTGCGGACGTTGTCGGGAGACTTGCACTCGGCCACGGTGAGGCAGGCCACGCCCGCGCTGTCGTCGGCGCTGGAAGGTCCTATGTAGTGCTGCACGGCCGTGACTTCCTTGCGGATTGCGATGGCCGCCTTCTTCGCCTTGGCCTTGAGCTCGGCGGGCACCTTGTCCAGGGATGTGCCTGCGAGCATTTTGTCAAGCTGCGCCGCGTACATCTCATCGGGCATCTTGAAGTCCCGCGTTGCGCCGTAAGCGAAGATGTAGGGCAGGTCGGGCAGGCGACTGGTCAGGGGCTTGTCGGAGGGCTTGTAGGCGGCAAGGGCCTTGGCGAAGGGCGTGTCAGCGGCGTAGTTGGCCCGGAGCTGGGCCATGATGCCGGTCCTGGCGAACTCCATGCCGAAGCAGAACGTGTCGGCCGCGTCGAACACCTCGCTGCGGGTGAAGCCGACGTAGCCGCCTGCCCCCAGCGGCGAGGACATCATGGCCATCGGTAACATGTAGCCGAGCGGGGTGCTTTCCTTCATCGCCCGCTCGATCATCTTGCCGTCGGGGCTCTTGAGGAACTTGCGGAGCTTGGCCATGTCCAGCCAGACGGCCAAGTCGTTGCGCGCTACGATGTCCTTGTCCTGCGCGCCGAAGCGCGTGGTGACGGGCTTGACGTCGCTGAAGGCGTCCAGGACCCTCTTGTTGGGGGTGACGACGACGAACACATCCATGTCGCGGCACCACCAGGGCGGCTCCTGGCCGTTGCCGGCGAGCTTGACGAACTTGCCGTCCTTGGAAGGGGAGTGATTGGCGAACATCTTCATCGCGTCCTTGCCCGGGACCAGCAGGGCAAGGGGGAACTCCTCGAGGGCGGGCGTGTCAGGCTGGCTTGGAACGTCGGGGGCCTCGACGCCTTCCTCGCCCTCCTTGGCTTCCGGCTTTGGGGCGGGCTTCTCGGCGCGCTTCTTGAAGGCGCCGTACTTGACCGGGTCGAGCACGACGACGGCGAAGGCGCCGTTGGGGTCGAAGGTCTCGCCGAGATTCGCGCCAGCGGTAACGTTCTCCAGCAGGTTCATCTGGCCCATCTGCACGGCGAGGATGGGCGGCATCAGGCCCTTGACGAACTTCTCGATCCTGGTGGCCAGCGCCCTGCCGTTCTTGACGATCAGGAACCCCATGGTGTCTGCGGGGATGCTCTTGAACATGGTCTCCTGGGTCACGACGGGCGGGACGGCCGGCTCTGTCGTGGCCGGCTCGGTGGCGGCGGGCGGAGGCGCGACCCCCGGTCGAGCGTTAGGATCGGACGGCGGGCCGTCCTGGCCCGGCGAGACGATGACGGCGGCAAGCAGCACGGCCGAGACGATCAGGGCAAGTCGGGCGGGCCTGAACATAGCGTACCCCTTTCTTCTGCTTAGAAACTATCTCAAAAGGCCTCGTTTTGCCGATAGCCATCTGTGGACCCAAGGTGGAAGGAGCCGCAGATGGGGAGACGAAAGAAGGAGCGAAA
>JBHGBE010000006.1:0-98624 GCA_041946855.1 Phycisphaerae bacterium
AACGCGGTATACCGCGTTTGGGGGCCCCCGCCCTTTGGGGCCGTGATGGGCGCCAGCGCGTCGTAGTAGCCGGCGGCCTGGGCGTCGCTGTCGACCAGGCGCAGGTACCACGCGGGGAACTCGGCCACCTTCACCGGCAGCATGCGGAATATGCGGATGTTGTCGGCCTGGATGCCGGCCGCGCCCGCGCTGAGCGCCGACGTGTAAATGCGGAGATTGGAGATCGGGTCCTTCCCGGCGTCGATGACGATCTGGAAGCTCACCGTCTCGTTTGAGCCGGCGAACAGGTTCACGCGGCCCTTCTCGTCGAGTATGAGGCCGTCGGCGAACTTCGGCGTGCGGTCGGTAAGGCCGGCCATCTCCGATGCGGCCCACGCATCCAGGGGCGGCTTGTCCTGGTTCGTCAGATTGCATCCGGAGCAGAAGGCAGCCGCCAGCACCGCAGCAAGGAGTGTACGTATCGCAAGACGCATAAACCGTGATTTTACTCTCCGGGGCCGCGCGGCGGAAGGGGAAGCGATTGGAATTGGCCGGCCCGCGCGCGGTAACATCCGCGGTATATGACCTTCCAGCCGACATTGAAGCGGACCCGTAAGAAGGAGAAGTTCGACCCCATCGCACTGTTGGCGAAGATGACCGTCCGCATTGTGGTCGGCCTGATCCTTGGACTTGGCGCCTGGCTATGGCTAGCTTGGAACTGGGAGGTCCTGAGTTGGTGGGGAGCACTGGCTGTTCCCGTGTGCGTCTTGCTGTCGATACTCCTGAGCGAGTTGTTCTACGGTTTCCTCTTCAACCAGGACGAGTAGCCATCAGCGAGAGTGAGGAATCAGATGATCCGCGCCGCAATATTCGACCTCGGCAACGTCGTCATCAGGATCGACCTCACGGCCGTACCGAGGCGGCTTGCCGAGATGACCGGCCTGCCGGCCGAGAAAGTGGCGGCCGCGCTAGTGGATGGCGGCAGGCGCGACCTGATGGAGATCGGGCGCCTGTCCATGCAGGAGTACTATCGACACGTTGTCGCCCTGCTTGACAGGCCCGTCTCGTATGATGACTTCTACAGCGCGTGGAACAGCATCTACATCGGGGTGAGTGATGGCATCGAGGAACTGCTCATCGGCCTGCGCAAGACAATCCGCGTTGTGGCGCTGACTAACACCGGTTCGGGCCACGCGGATTGGTGGCGGCGCGAGTACGCCGGCGTGGTGAGCCGGTTTGAGAAGGTCTTCATGTCCTACGAGATGGGCGTCTGCAAGCCCCAGCCGGAGTGCTTCCAGCGAGTGCTGGACTACCTGTCGATGGCGCCGGCCGAGGTCGTGTTCATCGACGACCACGAGCCAAACGTGCAGGCGGCCGTCGCGATGGGGATCAAGGGCATTGTCGCCAAGTCAACTTCGCAGATATCCCGCGATCTGGCCGCGATGGGCGTTCGGATAAATAGGGACGCACCCTATTTATCTCGGCGGATTCCTCACCGGCCAGGTGAAGATAAGGGCAAATAAATGGGGTCTGTCCCTATTTATCTGACGGTCCTTGGCATAGGCAACGTACTGATGCGCGATGAAGGCATCGGCGTCGCCGTACTGGAGCGGGTGCGCGACTCGCGGTCGTGGCCGGCGGAGGTTGAGTTCATCGACGGCGGGGCGGGCGGGCTGAACCTGCTGACCGTCATCGAGCGCGCCAGCCGACTGATCGTCTTCGACGCGGCCGACATGGGGCTGCTCGCCGGCGAGTTCCGCGTCATCACGCCCGAGCAGGTCGTCGCTGACACCGCCGGCCGTGTGAGTCTCCACGACATGCCCTTCATCGAAACGCTCAAGCTCTGCGAGCAATTCTCGACGTGTCCCGGGGAGGTGACGATCATGGCCATCCAGCCGGCGGGGGTCGATTACGGCCGGGAGCTGAGCGAGGAACTCAAGAAGGCCATGCCGGCTCTCGTCGCCGCGGGGAGGAAGATGGTCGAGGAGGCGATTAGCAGAACATGAGCAGACGAAAGAAGGACAATCCGGCGATCGGCGGCCAGCTTCGCGCAATGCTCCTGGCATCCGGCGCGGCGAACGTTGCTTACGGCGACCTGCGCGGCCTGCCGGAAGCGCAGCGCCAGGGGCTGCCGTTTGGCGTCTCGATAGGCGTGGCGCTCGATGCCCGCATAGTCGATGAGATTCGCGACGGCCCGACGCTGGAGTACCAGGCCGAGTATCATCGCGCCAACGCATTGCTGAACAAGCTGGCCGCCGAGGGCGAGGCGGTGCTGCGTGATGCCGGTTTCCGCGCATCCGCGATTCCGGCGACCGTGGAAGCCCTGCCCGCTGACCTGTCGACCACGCTGCCCCACAAGACGGTCGCCACAAGGGCCGGCGTCGGCTGGATCGGGAAGACCGCGCTGCTGGTGACGGAGCGGTTCGGGTCAGCCATCCGATTCAGCTCTATACTCACGGATGCGCCTTTGCCCTGCGCCGCGCCGCAGGATGAATCCAGGTGCGGCGACTGCCGCCTGTGCATGGATGCATGCCCCGCGCGGGCATCCACCGGCAGGGCGTGGCGTTTGGGCCTCACGCGGGATGACATCATCGACGTGCGGGCCTGCCTCGATTCGATCCGCCGGCGCATGCCGATAGTGGGCCTGACGATGACGATATGCGGCATCTGCATCAGCGCGTGCCCTCGCACCCGCGCGTGCGTCGCCAGGTCGCTGGGGCGGCGGGACATCGTGCAGGATCGTTGATCGGTTGACCGGTCAGTCGGCTAACCGGAGCCATAGTCTTGGTCTTCTCCCGATTAACCGATAACCGATTCACCGATTAGCCCCTTCCTTTCGTCTTTGACCTGCCGCCAGAGCATGGGTATCATTCTCCGTCCCGATTAACGGAGCAAGAAGCGCATGAGCGGCGAACCCAGACGTGAAGAGAGCAAGTTCAGGCCCGTCGAGAACCTGGATGCGGCCCTCCAGCGCGAGCTGGACGAGGCCCTGGGCGACATGAGCCTGGAGGACATCGTCGAGGCCGAGGAGAAGGCCCGGCGCGGCCCGACGGCCGGCAAGACCGCGATCCGCAAGGGGACGGTCATAGCCATCCAGGGCGACGACATCTTCGTGGACATGGGCGGCAAGAGCCAGGGCGTGCTGGCCGCCACGCAGTTCAGCGAGGAAGAGGAGCTGCCCAAGGAAGGCGAGGCCATCGACGTGACCATCGAGGGCTTCGACAGCGCCAACGGCCTTCTGGTGCTCTCTCGCGAAGGCGCGGTCATGGAGGCCACCTGGGAGACGCTGGAGGAAGGCCAGGTGGTCGAGGGCCGCGTGACGGAACACAACAAGGGCGGCCTGGTGCTGACGATCAACGGCATTGAGGCGTTCATGCCCATCAGCCAGATCGAGATGTTCCGCGTCGACGAGCTGGCGCCTTACGTCAACCAGAAGCTGCGCTGCGTGGTGATGGAGGTCAACCAGGAAGACCGCAAGGTCATCGTCTCCCGCCGGGAAATCCTCCAGAAGGAGGCCGAGGAGGCCCGCGAGAAGATGTTCGCGGAACTGGTCGAGGGCAAGACCGTCCGCGGCGTGGTGAAGAACATCATGTCATACGGGGCGTTCGTCGACATCGGCGGGGCGGACGGCCTGCTGCACGTGAAGGACATGTCGCACTCCCGCGTCGAGGACCCGCGCGAGATCGTCAAGGAGGGCCAGACGCTGGAGCTGATGGTGCTCAAGGTCGACAAGGAGGCGCGAAAGATCGCCCTGGGCCTCAAGCAGGTGCTGCCCGATCCGTGGGCGGGCGTGGCGGAGAAGTACCCCGTCGGCGTGGTGGTCACGGGGCGGATCACGCGCCTGGCGGAGTTCGGCGCGTTCATGGAGCTGGAGAGCGGCGTCGAGGGCCTCGTGCCCATCGGCGAGATGACCTTCGAGCGGCGGATCAAGCACCCCAGCGAGATCGTCAAGGAGGGCGACGTCACGCGGGCCAAGGTGATGAGCGTCGACCTGGAGCGCAAGCGGATTAGCCTGTCCATCAAGCGGGCGGGCGAGGACCCCTGGACCGGCGCGTCGGCCCGCTGGCCGGAGAAGAGCGAGGTGCAGGGCGTCGTCAAGAGGATCACAGAGTTCGGGGCGTTCGTCGAGATCACGCCGGGCGTCGAGGGCCTGATACACATAAGCGAACTGTCCGCGGATCGCGTCCGCTCGGTGAGCGACGTGGTGCGCGAAGGCCAGTTGGTCAAGGCCAAGGTGCTCACGGTGGAGGAGGATCGCCGGCGGATCGCCCTGTCGCTCAAGCAGGTCGGGCAGGAGGAGTTCCACGGCGAATACTCCACCGCGGCGCCCGGTCCCGCCCCTCAGGCCGAAGTCCAAGCCGCCAAGGGCGGCAAGAAACGCAGGAAGCCGCTCAAGGGCGGGTTGGATTGAGGCGCCGCGAGTGCCTTGCCCTTTTGAGCAGGGACGAGCCGCCAAGAAGCGACGAGGGACTAGCGACTAGGGCCAATAAAGATATGCCATCATCCCGGTCCCGGCCGCACGACGATGCCCCTGGCCCCTAATCGCTGGTCGCTAGTCCCTTTCGTTGGCGACCGGCCATTTCAGAACGTTGAAGACCGCGCGGGGTTTCATGTATAGTGGCTGTCTGAAGCGCCGATGTTCGACGCCGACGGTTTCGCCGGACTTCACAAGATTCCTGAAAGAGTCTGTCTAGTGTCGGAACCCCAATCGCCCGTTTCTGGCCCCCCCAAAGCACTGACTTGGCGCGCGGCCAGTATCGCCCTGGTGCTGGTGGCGCTATGGACGCTGGCGGGCTGCTTCATCGCGGTCGGCGGGGGGGTCATCACGCAGTACATACTGCTGATGCTGGGGTTCGGGGCGATAATGACGATCTTCCTGCTCCAGTTCCCGCGGATGTTCCTGGCGGCCGTCGTCGTGGTGTACGGCGCGATGTGGTCGTTGATGTTCTACGCGGCAACCCCCGAGGACTACCCTCGCCTGACGCGCGGCCTGGTGGTCTCGCTTCCGGTGCTGGCGGTGCTGGCGGGCATGGCCGTGTGGCTGTGGCGCAAGCCGCTGCGGCGCGGCGAGCTGGTGGTCATCTACGCCTGCGTGGTGATCGCCATTCCGTGGTGCATCTGCATCAAGGCCGCGCTGGAGTCGAGCGTCGCCAACCTCTTCGAGATTCAGCGGCGCAGCGAGCCGCAGATGTACTCGTGGGCGAAGGACATGCCCTGGTGGGGGCCGACGATAGCGACGTCCACGAGCGGCCCTGATCCGCGGGCGCTCGATGCCGTGCGCGGCTTTGTCCGCGGCAACGGCGGGCACGTGCCGTGGGACCTCTGGTGGCGGCCGGTCATCTACTGGACGGCCATGTGCGTGGCCTTTGAGGCCATGCTCATGGGGATGCTGCTCCTGTTCCGCAAGCGGTGGATCGAACACGAGCGGCTGCCGTTCGTGTGGGCCTATCCCGCGATGCAGATCATCGGCAACGCAAAGCCGGACCCAGGCGCGGACCTTCTGGGCCAGCCGCCGGTGGACCGCGTCAGCCGGCTGATGTGGATACTGTTCCTGGTGGGCATGAGCTTCTCACTGCCCGCGACGCTTCTGGTCAACCCGACCACCGGCGAGACGCTCTCGACCTGGACCCCGATTCCCTGGGTGGGCCAGGAGGGCATAACCGGCGGATACGACCTCAGCAAGCTCAACTTGCTGCCGGGCGTACCGCTGCGCCTGTTCTGGTGCCCGCTGATACTGACGCTGTTCCTGCTGTTCCCGCTGGACATACTGATGTCGGCCGTGCTGACGCACGTCGTCCTGTCGATGCTCATGCCGGGCATACTGACGAAGATGGGCGTGCAGTTGGGCCTTACCAAGATGCAGGAATTCGTCAAGTGGGGCCTGCGGTTCGGCGGCGCGGTAGGCCTGATGGTCTGGACGTTCTGGTATCACCGCAAGGGCCTGTGGGGATACTTCCGCGGCCTCTGGGGCCGGCCGCCGACGGATGCCGAGAGCGACGACGAGATGTCCAGACACTCCAGGCAATGGGTCGTCCTGACGTTCATTCTGGGCCTCTTGGGTTTCCTCGGTCTGGGCATCTTCGGAATGGTGTCGATCGCCCCCAAGGTCACCGAATGGACGTGGGACGGCGTCTATTACAGCATCACCTCGCCCATTGCGCAGATGCTTTTCCTGACCGGCTTCACGCTCTTGTACGCCTTCGTCCAGGTCCGCCAGAGGATCGAGGGCTTCCCGGGCAACTACGACAACAACATCACCAGCCACCAGATGACCAGCGTCCAGCGCGACCTGCTCAAGGACCATTTTCAGTTGGCCGAGATGGGGGTGCCTGGTGTCCGCGTCACGGCCACATCCTGGATAACGCACTGGTACCAGTGGGGGTTCACGGGGCAGATGAAGAGCTGGGGCCCGCACAACATGCTCCTGGAGGCGATGAAGGTAGGCCACGAGTTCCGTGTCCACGCCCGCACGATCGCCAAGGCGGTTCTCGTGACGATGCTTCTAGTGGCGTTCATCACGCCCGTGCTTTACCTGACCCTGATGTACACCTATGGCTTCGACAACAGCTACCAGGGCGAGCTGGAGACCTGGAACTCTCCCACGCAGTGGAGCGCGCGGGCGGCGTCCTACGGCATACGCTCGACTTCACGCGTCTTCGTCAACCAGACCGACAGCTTCTACGACACGTACCACAACATCTTCAACGCCGTCTACGGGATGCTCATCATCGGCGGCCTGATGTACCTGCGGCGCGAATATCCGCGTTTCCCGCTCAGCCCGGTCGGCGTGATCATCGGGGCGGAGGTAAGCGGCGACGGCCAGATGCCGTTCAGCCCCGAGATCGTCTGGTTCAGCTACCTCATCGCCTGGGTGGCCAAGAGCCTGATCTTCCGCTGGCTGGGGGTCAGGTCGTTCCGCGAGAAGGTCCAGCCGGCCGTCATCATGTTATTGTGCGGCATCATCTTCGGCATCACGCTGTACGTCTTCAGGCAGATATCGCTTGGCGCGGGGGCGCTCAAATGAATTGCAGATTGCGAATTGTGAATTGCGAATTGAAGCCGGATGTCGGTTCTTGGCAGCGCGCCGCCAATGGGAATTCGCAATTCGCAATTCGCAATTCACAATGTGCGCGCACAATTCTTGTTCTTGTACTGGCTGCCCTTGTGGGTTGCTCTCCCCGCGCCGCGGAGAAGGCCCCGACCGAGGAGGAGGCCCAGGGGCCGCAGAAGGGGCCGGACAAGAAGCGGCTCCAGGAAGCCGGGGCGGCCGTCGAGCTTATGCTCCCGCGAATCCGCGAGCACGTCCGCAATATCGCATCCTTCGGCCCGCGGCAGACCGGCCAGGCCGGGTGCGACAGGACGCTGGGGTACATCAAGGACAACCTCGTCCGGTTCGCGGGTAGCAGGCTTGTTGTGGGGCCGGCTGCCAGGCAACCGGCGGAAGCTGACGCCGCGACCAGCCGCCCTGGGCGGGAGCCAGGCGGGTTCAGGATGGAGGAGTTCTCGACCACGGTCACCGCGCCGCTTGATCGCCTCGCGGCCGACGACGCGGGCGGCGCGGATGGACCGCTCTCGGAACACTCAAACATTGCCATCCGCGACGCGACAGGCCGCGAGGTGCGGTTTGCGGCTTACTCGCTCATGCCCAATTGCGTTCAGTCCTGCCGGACGCACCCGCCGGAGCAGTGCCCGTTGCGAAGTAGCGCGCCCGGGGACGCGGACAAAGGCCCGACGTGCCCCAACTGCGAGCAGTACCGGCCGCTCGTCGACCTGGGCGCAGGCGGCTGGGACGACTTGAAGGGCAAGGACCTCCGCGGCGCGGTTGTACTGCTGGACTTCAACAGCGCGGATGCGTGGCTCAAGGCCGCCGAACTGGGCGCGTACGGCGCCGTCTTCGTTGAGCCCAAGACGACGACCGTGTTCCAGGCGGACCTGAAGTACATCGCCACGCTGCCGCTGCACTTCCCGCGCCTCTATGTGAACGCAAGGAACGGCGCAGAGTTGCGGGACATGCTTGCCCGAAAGAGAGGGCAAGAAGGGGGGAGGGGAGGAAGGGAGGACAGGAGGACCAGCGGCGCCGACGGTTCCGTCCTCCAGCCCTCCGATCTTCCCGGCCTCCGGTCCTCCAGTCCTCCAGTCCTCCCGTCTTCAAACAGCGCCGCATCGGGGGCTGCCGGGATGAGCGTGAAGCTGGCCAGCCGCCTCGAATGGCGCAACGTGACCGCCCGCGGCATCGAGCTGAACTTCCCCGGCAAGAGCGCAGGCACGGCCGGCAGCTACTGCTTCGTCCTGGCCGGGCACTTCGACGCCAGGTCCGTCGTGCCCGACCTTGCATACGGCGGGGACGAGACCTGGGGCATCGCCGAACTCCTGGAGACGACGCGATGGCTCGCCGGCCTGTACTCCAGTGACGCCAGGCCCGAGTGCGACACGCGCGTCATGTTCGTCAGCGGGCACTGGCAGAACCAGAAGCTCATGCGCGACTACTTCTCTCGCGACGGCCGTCACTACGAGGAGCTCGGCCGCTACATCCGAATGGGGCTGGCGCTGGACATGTCGCCGCAGACGCAGTCGGTCGGCTGTGGGGTCGGCCTCAATCTGATGTCCGAGAGCCAGTGGGACTACAACGCCCGCGGGCCGTACCTGTGGCTGTCGCGGGCGGTGTTCACGCAGGGCGGCTGGCGCGACCAGTTGTTCGACGCCTTCGGCTACACGCAGCCCAAGGACGCCAAGCCGTGGCCTATCACCCCGCCGATGGAGCTGCTCGCGGGCGTCAGGCCGATCATGGCGACCACGCTCGAGGACGTGATGGCCGACCGCAACAACCGCAGCCCGCTCATGTACGCCCCGCGCTACTCGACGGCAGAGGAGATATTCCAGTACCTCCATCAGACCAGCTTCGCCTTCCAGACCGGCCGTCTGACGCGCCTGCTGCACTTCACGCCGCTGGACAGGATTGGCGGCGCATCCGGCCCGGCCGTGATGAGCGACACCGAGATCGACCGTCAGCTCCGCCCGCAGCTCCAGGTGACGCTGGGCGCGCTGGAATTCCTACAGGACTATCCCGCGAAGTTCCTGCCCCGGAACATCCCCACCGACCGCGGCCCGCGCGGATGGGGCGGCTACGGCCGTCTGACCGGCCGCGTGCTCCAGTGGGACCGTTCCATCGGCTGGTTCGCGGAACGGCTTCCCGGCCAGGCCCAGGCCCTTGCTGGCAGTTCGCGCCCGGCTACGGGAGCCGACCTGACAAGCAAGAGCGGCGTCGATGGCGGTGGGAATCCGCAATCCGCAATCCGCAATCCGCAACCAATGCAGACGTTTGTCCACGCCTATCCGACCGACTCCAGCATCGGCGCTCAATCTGGCGGCCGGCCGAGGAACTACATTCGCTGGCCGCAGATACCGTCCCGCGGCAAGCACCGCGAGCTACAGTGCTTCACGTTCCAGGACCTCATGCTGGTGGACCGGCCGGACTTCCGCATCAACGCGATCTACACTGCCCTGCCCGGCACGCAGTACAACACGGTGGCCTACAGCCTCGATGCGGCCGGGCGGATCCGCTACGCCACCGACTACGGCGTCCACGGCGACGGCAACAAGGCGTTCCAGTGCTGCGACCTGCCGCTGGACAACTGGGACACGTATGTGCCCGTCAGCCTCTTCGAGTGCGGCACGATCGAGCTGATGGACTTGACCGATCCGCAGCGATACGACCCGCGAAAGGAGACATACGGCGACTGGCTGTTCGGATACGGCACCGGCAACGGATACGCGGACATGGGCGTGGCGCCGTACCTGCGGGTAGCCGCGGTCAAGGACACGCAATCGCACACGGACCTGGAGCGGTGGGGCTTCACCCAGTACGGACCGACCGCGATGGTATTCCTGCCCGCCTCCGGCGGGGGAGGGAACCCGGAACCCGGAACCCGGAACCCGGAACACGGAACACGGAACACGGAATCCGGAACCCGGAATGCTGAAACTGGACCGACCAGGCCGAGTTCACAACCCGAATCGCAAGTTCCGAATTCCGGATTCCCAGTTCCGAGTTCCGCCGTGGGCACGCCCGCGGAGATCCTCCTGGGCAGCTTCTTCACGAACTTCGCCGTGCTGAACAACCCGGATTCGCGCGGCGAGGGACGCGGCTACAGCGTGGCGTCGGGGCAGACGATCCGGCTTTCGTGCCCCAGCGGGCAGGACGCCGACGACCGGTGGAAGACCACCCCGGCCATCTGCGTCGAGCAGCTTTCGCGGCTGGACGGGGAGCGGATCAGGAAGTTCAAGGAATACGACGTGTCCAGCCCCCTGGCCAACCGCTACCACGCGGAAGCAGCCGCGGCCGTCAAGGAGGCCGACGCCGCCCGCGGGCAGGGCGACCAGGAGCTCTGTCGGGCGGAGGACATCCGCTCGTGGGTGCTGGAGACGCAGGCGTATCGCAACACGATGAGCCTGCTGGTGGACGTGGTCTCGACGACGGTCCTTTACTTCGTGCTCCTGATCCCGTTCAGCTTCCTGATGGAGCGGCTGGTGCTGCCGCAGCGGACGGTAGCGCGGACCGCGATTGTCGCCACGAGCATATTCGCCATATTCGCCGGCCTGCTGTATGCGTTCCATCCGGGCTTCAAGCTGGCCCACAATGTCCTGGTCATCACGATCACGTTCATCATCGTGGTGATGAGCCTGCCGGCGCTTATCCTGCTGCTGGTCCGCGGCGTGGCGATGCTGCGGGCGATCGGCTCCAAGGCCGTCATCACGCAGCAGAGCGAGGCGGAGTCGGCCGGCATGGTGATGGCCAGCCTGAGCCTGGCTGTCTCGAACATGCGCCGCCGCAAGCTCCGCACCGCCCTGACGCTGGCGACGATCACCATGCTCGTCGTGGCGCTGGTGCTGCTGACGACCTCCTCGGCGTTCGACTTCAAGG
Source organism: Phycisphaerae bacterium (assembly GCA_041946855.1). Taxonomy (GTDB): domain Bacteria; phylum Planctomycetota; class Phycisphaerae; order SM23-33; family SM23-33; genus JBHGBE01. Next base: position 10,901 of record JBHGBE010000006.1, read on the forward strand.
TGCTCGAGCCCGGGGGCGGCGCGCGGGCGAGCTTCCAGGGCGTGCAGGTCTACAACTCGGCCGACCGCCGCTACACGCTGGTCAACGAGATGGTGGACATGTACGAGGCGCTGCTCAAGAAGGACAACCTGGTCATCCGCCGCGAGTTCGTCAACTACGGCTATGACCCGCAGACGGACAGCGGGTGCCTGTACGTGAGCGCGGCCCACGCCGCCGCGACGTCGGGGGGCGCTTCGCAGGCCCGCCGCTCGCCCGCGCCGTACCTCCAGTTGATGGATGAGCACGACGACGAGATAGAGTACACGCTCCCCGGCGGGTTCAGGGATTATGAGCGCCGCGCTGGGCAGGAGGCGACATCTCAGCCAAGCTCGCCAGCCGCCGGCACGCTTACAGCGGCCGCGACAAAGCCCGGTGTCGCCGTCGCCAGGAAGACGACGACCAAGCCCGTCAAGCCGCCCAAGCGCCCGGACAAGTGGCCCGCAGGCGGCGATGTGAAGGTCCATCTACGCGACCTGATGGTCGAGGGCGAGTTCTTTGCCGAGGGCGACGAGGATGTCTGCCTCCTGCCCAACAACATCGCCGAGGACCTCAAAGTCCACCCCGGCGACACCGTCACGCTGATCGGCCTGCCCCTCAAGGTCAAGGGCATCTGGGAGGCGCAGATAAGGAAGCTGGACGCAGCGGGCAAGGAGGAGGGCATCTTCCCCGGCCCGCTGGACCGCCTGCGCGACCTGGACGGCCTGCCGATCACCGCGCTTCGCCAGGCGAATTACCGGGGCGGCGAGGCCGACAACCCGACCCACGCACCCAGCAGCGAGGTCGTGATCGTCCCGCGCAGGTGGATAGCCAGGAACCACATTTTCCCGACCAATGTCCACTCCATGATCGTCATCCCCCGCCCCGCGGACAAGGCGGCCTTCGCCGCCAGCGTATCCGCGGTGGCCGAGCGCCTGGCCAGCGAGATCCTCAACGTCGACGTGTTCAGCCACACCATCGACCCGCGGACCGGCGCGAGCAGCTCCGAGCGGATTTCCATGCGCACCGCCACGCACATCAAAGGCTCCAGCATGATGCTCGTGGTGATGGTCGTGGCCGTGCTGATGATCCTGGCGATCATGACCGGCACGGTCTACGAGCGGATGCGGGAGATTCACATCTTCAGCTCCGTGGGCCTCTCGCCGCGGCACGTGGCGGGCATGTTCTTCATCGAGGCGCTGGTGTACGCGGGCATCGCGGCCGTGCTGGGCTACTTCATCGGAATCATCGCGCTGAAGGTCCTGCTGGCGCACCTGAAGTCCACGGGCCAGCAGCAGGACTTCTACCCCAACTACCTCGGCGTGTTCGTGCTATACTCCATCGGCGTGGCGGTGCTGGCCACGCTGGCCAGCAGTCTGTATCCGATCCGCCTGGCGTCGAAGATCGTCAACCCGTCGGCCGGGCGGACGTGGGAGGTGTCAGAGACGGCCGGCGCCGGCCAGGAGGACGAGGACCACTGGCACATCCGCCTGCCGTTCATCGCCACCACCTGGAACGAGGTGCTTGCGATGATGGTCTACGCCTATGAGTACCTCGTGATGCACCAGGGCGAGCGGAGCGGGCGGTTCGTCTGCGAACGGCCGCCTCGCGGCTCGCGGACGACGGTGCAGGGACTGGGCGAGGTGGTGCGCCTGACGATGCCGGTCTGGCTGGCGCCGTTCGAGCGGAACCTGTCGCAGACGGCCGTGCTCCAGGCCCAGCCATCAGCCGACGCCGCGTGGTGGGAGCTGCACCTGGACCTGCGCCGCCTGAGCGGCCCGCCGTACCTGTGGAAGCGCGGCACGACGATCTTCGTCAACATGGTCTCCAAGCACCTGCTGCGGTGGCGCGCGGCCACGCCCGAACAGGAAGCGCAGTGCTTATCGCAGGCGGACAGGGTGTTCCCCGTCGTAGAGTGCGAGGACGCGAGCGCATGACGGCTATTCCGAAGGACATTCCGATAGACGCCGCGACCGGCACACTGGAGAACGGCCTGACCAGCCGCACCTGGCCGGTCATCCTCTACGGCGCGTTCATCCTGATGCCCGCCAACATCTACCTGATGCTCGTGGCGGGACAGTCGCTTGTCGGGCCGATATCGTTCATCGCCCTGATCCTGTGGGTGGAGGCGGCCCGCCTTTCGCGCAAGCCGCTGACGACCGCCGAGGCGTTCATCGTCTACTCGGTATCGGCCGTCGCGGCCGGCCAACTGCTCTTCTACGCATACGCGATCTTTCCGTCGTACTTCCGCGTCAGCGAAGTGGCCAACTCCGATCTGTTCAGCTTTACCGATCCCGCGACCGGCCGGCGGGAGACGTTCGGCCAGGCCGCCCCAGCCTGGTGGGCGCCGCCGGTCGATGTGGTCAGGCAGCGGAGCTTCATGAACGCGGCGTGGCTGCTGCCCATCGGCGTGGGAATCTGCTCGTGGTTCTTCCACATGCTGGCCGACCTGACGATGGGCGTGCTGGGCTACTACCTCTTCGTCAAGGTCGAGAAGCTGCCCTTCCCGTTCGCCCACCCGCCGGCCGAGGCGTGCAAGGCCCTCACCAGCGGCAGCCCCGACGCCAAGAAGGTCTTCACGATCACCGGCCTGATCGGGGCCGTGTGGGGCCTTCTGATCTATCTGCCGATGACGCTCGGCAAGGGAATCAGCGACTATCCGATTCCCTGGGCCGACTTCAACCGCCGCATACACACGTTCCTCAAGGGCGCGTCGATGGGCATCGCCACGGACATCCTGGCGTTCTGCGGCGGGTTCATCATCCCGTTCCGCGTGATCGTCAGCATGGTCATCGGCGCGGTCGCCGTCCAGTTCATCGGCAACGCGTGGGCCGCCGGCGGCCTGGGCGAGATGCTCCATCTCGATCCGGTCAAGCACCCCACGTTGTGCGGCGTGGCCCACCCGGAGATGATAACTACAAGCGTGTCCCCCTCCGGCAAGACGGTGGTGCAGGTGCCGCAGAGCGCACAGTACTTCCAGCGGTTCGTCCGCGGCATGGGCGTCACCGAGACGCTGGCCAACCAGATATTCGTGTGGATGCCGGCCGTCATCGCCGCGATGCTGTGCGCGGGCCTGCTGCCGCTACTGACATCGCCGCGCGAGCTTGCCAGGACCTTCGGCGCTCTTGGCAAGTCCAGCCGCGGCGCGATCGGCGAGCGAATGCTGCCGCTCCGCGCGCTGCTTGCGACGTTCCTGTTCAGCGTGGCTGGCGCGACGGCGTTGTTCACCATCCTCATTCGCGTCTTCAGCGGGTGGGAATTCCCCTGGTGGATCGTCGCCCCCTTCGCGCTGATATGGTCGCTCATGTTCAGCCTGATCGACATCCGCGCCATCGGCACCACGGGCTTCCGCATCGACCCGCCGTATGTCCGCGAGGGCATGATCTTCGCCATGAAGCCGCGGAAGATCGATATCTGGTTCGCCCCCTGGCCCATCGCGCTGGGCGCATCGGGCTGGGTGAGCGACTTCAAGACCGCCGAGCTCACCGGCTGCAAGCCGCGATCACTGATCCTGGCGAAGCTCATCGCCTATCCAGTGGGCATGTTGGCGAGCCTGCTGTTCATGAGCATCTTCTGGTCCATCGCGCCGATCCCGTCCAGCCAGTACCCCTACACGACGGCCACGCTGCCTGTGTGGGCAAACCAGTTCTGCATCTGGATCTCCGCGTCGCTGAGCTTCTCCGGCATCGCGGATGTGAACCCGACGACGCAGTCGATCATCAGCCAGCTCTTCAACGTCAAGTGGATGCTCATCACGGCCGGCGTGTTCGTGGCCGTCTTCATCCTCGGCAAGCTGTGGAAGAGGGGCGCGATCTCGCTGATCGGCCTGGCGGTGGGCATGGTGATGCCGATACCGTTCGCGATGTCGCTCCTTGTCGGTGGGCTGGTCGCGATGTGGATCAAGCGCAAGACCGGCCAGGAGTGGTTCGGCCGCAACCGCAACATCATCGTCGCCGGCCTGGCGGTCGGCGAGGGCGTGGTGGTGGGGCTGATGGCCGCGATTGCGGCGATGGTGAGCTCGTTGGTGGCGCTGCCGTATTGAACGACAATGGGAAGAATAGGACGAATAGGACCAATAGGACCACTAGGACATACAAGACAGATGGGAGGCATTAGCGTGCCGCCATGCGCTCGGTGGGCGTCTGTCCTATTCGTCCTATCCGTCCTATTCGTCCTATATGTCCTATAGGTGCAGTTTCCTGAGAGTGTGACAATGCCCAGCACAAACGACAGCCCAGGCAAAGCCGCAGGCACCGCCGCCGACCACGCCTCCAGCCTGGCCGTTATCGTCCGCGGCGCGATGAAGCACTACTTTATGGGCGGCGAGACGGTCAAGGCGCTGGACGGCATCGACCTGGAGATCAAGCGCGGCGAGTACGTCAGCATCATGGGGCCGTCGGGCTCCGGCAAGACGACGCTCTTCAACGTCGTCGGAGGCCTGACCAAGCCAACCGGCGGCCAGGTCTTCATCGACAAGACCGACATCAGTCGCCTTGGCCCCAACGAGCTGGCGTGGCTCCGCTGCCGGAAGATCGGCTACATCTTCCAGACGTTCAACCTGATCCCGATCATGACGGCCCTCCAGAACGTGATGCTGCCGATGATCTTCGCCGGCGTCGACCGCGGCTCGCGCGAGAAGCGCGGCATGGAGCTGCTCGAGCTGGTCGGCCTTGGCAAGCGCGCCAACCACAAGCCGCCGGAGCTTTCCGGCGGGCAGCAGCAGCGAGTGGCCATCGCGCGGGCCTTCGCGAACCAGCCGGCCATCGTGCTGGCCGACGAGCCCACCGGCAACCTCGACCTCAAGACCGGCATGGAGATCATCAAGCTGCTGGTCGAGATGAACCGGCGGCAGGGCGTCACGATCATGTGCAACACGCACGATCTGAAGATCATCGACGCATCCGACCGCATCGTCTGGATTCGCGACGGCAAGGTCGCCCAGATCCAGACCAAGGACCAGGTGCAGGTCAAGGTCGGACAGATGCACGACGCCAGCGGGACCGCGGCGGAAAACCTTTAGAAAAGCCGATGGGAGCCGTGGAAAACACAGGACAAATAGGACGAATGGGACCTATAGGACGCATAGGAGGCAGCCAGGGGTACGGCGATAGCCACTCCTATTCGTCCTATAAGTCCTATAAGTCCTATAAGTCCTATTCCCGGCCATCGCCGAGGCCGAGGATCGCCCCATGACGACCGCTGTCAGCCAATCCACCTTCCCCATCAGCCAGGCGTTCCTGTTCGCGCTCCAGGGCGTGCGCCTGCGGCTTGGGCGGATGCTGCTGGTGCTCGCCGGCGTGACGGTGGCCATCGCCTTCGTCGGCGTGCTGTGGTCGACGGACGACATGTTCAACCGCCTCCCGAAGAGCGTCCTTGAGCAGGCCCAGGGCCAGACGCGCGTGAGGATATTCCAGCAGTTATGGGTCTACGTGGCCCTACTCATCTGCTGCGTGGGCATCTTCAACGCCGTGGTCATGTCCGTCACCGAGCGGATCAAGGAGATCGGCACGCTCAAGTGCCTGGGCAGCCGCAACATCCACGTGGTGGAGATATTCCTCTTTGAGTCGCTGCTGCTGGGGCTGATCGGCGGCGTGCTGGGCGGCGCGCTCGGCTATGGCGTGGCGATACTGAACTTCATCAACACCGTCGGCTCGCGGTTCCTCAACTCCGAAGTCGCCTCCGGCGCGCTCGGCAACATACTCTGGTGCGTGGGCATCGGCGTGGGCCTGTCGCTCCTTGCGAGCGTGGTGCCCGTGCTCATGGCCACGAAGGTCGAGCCTGCCGCCGCGATGAGGTACGAAGTGTAGTCTCGTCGCTGGGCCGCTCAGGCGGCAGATTCCCCAATCGCTTCGCGCAAAGGATCGAACTCCTCCGCGCCGAAGCCCAGGTGCGAATGGCGCGACCATCCCTCGGCGAACCTGAACCGGCCGGACTGTAGGCCGACCTGTGCGCAGAGGTCCTCCATCGTCTTGATGTAGCTGTCGAGTCCCTGGCTGGCGTCGAGCCACTCCTTCTGGCTCTTGTGGCAGGTAAGGGCGCGGCGCTTGATGTCCATCACGCTAGTCACGTCAACGTGGAACTCGGCCGTCACGGGCCGGCGCAACTGGTCCCGCAGGCCGTAGGGCAGCGCGTGGTAGACGGCCATCTGCGTATCGATCGCAGGCCTCGGCGGGTCGGTGGGGAAGTTGGGCATGTTGCGGCAGAACGCGGCCGTCACCATAAGCCGCGATGTGTTGGTGTGGTCCTCCATGTAGTCCAGCGGCGAGGGCAGCAGCAGGACCCGCGGCCGGACCTCGCGGACGATCGCGCAGAGCCTGGCCACCAGGCGCGGCTCGTAGTAGATCTGAATGTCATCGGCTAGCGGCGGGTGGAACGTCGCGCCCAGCATCGCGGCCGCCTCCTGCGCCTCACGCGTCCGCGTGGCGATGGTCCGCTCGCGGTTCATCGTCACCGAGCCGCACGAGCCGTTGGCGATGTTCATGTAGTGCAGCTCATACCCGGCGCGGCCGAGCAGCGCCAGCGTGCCGGCCATCATGAACTCGATGTCATCCGGATGGGCGGCGACGGCGAATGCAATCTTGTCCTTGCTCATAGCGCCCGGTTCCCGATCACCAACTCTCCACGCTCCACTCCCCACTCCCTACTCTCTACTTTTTCGCGCCTGTACCACGCGCAAGCGAAACCGGCTTGCCGGTCTTCACCGACTTCATCTCCGCCTCCACCGTCGCGACCGCGTCGACGGAGGATTCCGGCGGCACGCGGTCTGGCGCCTTGCCCTCCAGCAGGCAGTCGATGAAGTACTTGATCTCGTTGGCGTAGGCGTCGCCTGCCGGCACCGTCTGCGGCTCGGGCTTCGCGCCGTTGCGGCAGACTACCAGCGTCGGCGACTTGGACGAGTCGTACTCAACCGTCGCCTGCTCGAATTCGATGGTCGCGGCCATCGAGAACGGGTAACCGTCGTGGAACCACGCGCCCTCGGCCGTCACCATGTCGATGTCCGCGAAGTCGTACCGGGCGATCACGTGCGACACGCCGCCGTCGGCCGTTACCGTGCCGGCCGCGCGGACGCGCGAGGGCTTGCCGAAGAACCACTGCGCCGTGTCCACGTCGTGTATGTGCATGTCCAGGGCGCAGTGCCCGCTCCGCTTGGAGTCGACGAACCAGTTCTCGAATCCCCATCGCGGCGTGCCGCCGATCCGCCGGAACGTCGCGCCGCGGACACGCCCATAGCGCTTGGAGTCGATCATCTCCTTGACCGCGACGTACTCCGGCCAGAACCGCAGGCAGTGGCCGATCATCAGGCCCCGGCCGGCCTTCTTCGCGGCCGCCAGCATGGAACTCGCCTCCTTGGCGGTGCGGGCCATGGGTTTCTCGCAGAAGACGTGCTTGCCGGCCTTCAGCGCCGCGACGGCCATCTCCGCGTGCAGGTACGTCGGCGTGACGATGACGATCAACTCCAGCGCGCTATCCGCGAGCATGTCCTCGAACCGCGTGTACTTCTTCGCCCCGCCCAGGTCCACGCGGCCCGCGCCCACGTCGATATTGCCGGCCGTCATCATGCCTTCAAGCCGGTGCGGCTGAACGTCGCACACGGCCGCAAGCTCCGCATTGGGCAGCGTGCGGATGTTCTTCGCGTGCATCATCCCCAGGAAACCAAGACCGACTACTCCGACCTTCATAGGCATCGCTTTCTCCAGTTCTCTTCAGAATTGTGGGTCAAGTGGAATGGCAGATTAGGAATGAGTAAGTGAGGAAGGAATGCCAAATGCTTGAATGTCAAATGCTCCGCGACCTGCGAGGCATGGCCCTCGCGTCCAGTACAGCCGATCCCATTTTGGCATTTGTGGATTTGCCATTCCGTCGTCATTTAGTCATTCCCAATTTGTCATTCGCTTCATGGCATGATCTTCCTGATCCGCTCGGCCACCGTCCGCAGGAAAGTCATCTCATCGTCATCCGGCCCCGGGAACACCTCGGCTGTGACCGGACCTTTGTAGCCCTGCCTGGCCAGCAGTGCAAGGCTCTCGGCCAGCGGCACGTCGCCGTCGAGGAGCTGGCAGAACCCGCTGACGTTGCCGACGGCCCGCTTGAAGTCCTTGACGTGGACCGCCTTGATCCGCCTTCCAAGGACCTTTATCCAGTGCTGCGGGTAGCCGGTCAGCCAGACGTTGCCCACGTCGAAATACGAGCCCGCGCCCTTGCCCGCGGCGTCCACGAAGTCGCGGAACTCCAGCGGGCTGAGGAGGAACCGGTTCCAGACGTTCTCAAAGCATGCGAATACGCCGAGCTTCGCGGCCGCCTTTGCGACCTTGCGGGCGAAGGCCAGTGCGCGCTTGTGGCAATCGTCGTATGGCACGACCTCGCCGCCGGGCTTGAAGAACACATCCACCGCGCCCGGCAGGACGAGAAGAAACTTCGCGCCCAAGTCTCGCGTCACGCGAAGCGATTTGATGGTGATGTCGAGCGCCCGCTTGCGTGTCGCGGCGTCGGCGGATGCGGGGTTGGCGTCCCAAAGCAGGCCGCTGGCCGTGGAGGCGATCTTCATGCCCATCGACTTGGCGGCCGCGGAGATCTCGCGGCACTTGTCCGCCGGGGTGTCGGGCGTGATGTCGCCCTCGGCGGATACGCACAGTTCGATGCCCTCGAACCCGGCCGCCTTGGCCAGGCCGATCGCCTCGATCACATTCCGCTTGCCTGTCGCGCCATCACGAAATGCCCAGTAGCTTATCTGCGTGAACATCGTCCAGCCTTTCTCTCATTCCTTTGCCGGAAGACTCAGAGGGTCCACGTCAAGGAGTTCCTTCGCCGTCTGCACCGCCAGTTCGACCAGCCGCTCTCCCTCTCCCTGTGCCAGCGGCGTCGTTGCCACCTCGTATCCGCCCCAGAGGAACTGGTTGGCCGTGGCGATGTAGCCCAGGTTGTCCGTAGCCTGGAAGAGGACGTAGGTCTTGAGGAACGGGCTGGACCACTTGAGGATCGCGCCCAGCTCCGCGACCGGCTCGCCCGGCATACCGACGAGCAGTATCGGCCCGATTCCCAGCAGGCTGACGGCCGTCTGGATTTCCGTCCGGCCCTGCTGGGCCCACCACGACAGGCCGCGCTGGTCCCTTCGCGGCAAGAGGTCGGCCGAGCGGCGGTCCTTGACCTTGAGCGTGATGGGCTTCCACGCGAAACGCAGGCGCGTGTCGTAATCGACAAGGACCGAATCGTAAGTCCGCGTGATGGCCAGGTCGCCGAGATTCGTGCCCATCTTCATCGCGCGGCTGAAGCCAGACTCGGGCATCAGCGGATGGTTGTCGCCGGCCGCGCCGGTGGTCGTCAGGGCCATGCTGCCGGCGAATGTGTCCTCGATGGTCCGGCGAATCCAGCCCTGGAAATCGGCCGAGACCAGGTTTGACGAGTTGCCCACGCACAGCGGGTGCGACGTGTAGTTGGTCACCAGCGCCTTGTACTGGTTGCGCGATCCCGCGCGCCGGAAGGCGACCACGCCCAACTCGCGGTCAACGTACTGGTCGGACAGCCCGGCGAGCTGCTTGTTGTCGGGGATGTACAGCCAGCGGCGGTCGGGGAAGATGTACCGCCGATTCATGTTCTCGGCGGCGTAGCCGTAGTTGTAGTGCAGCGTACACTCCTCCGCGGAGGCCTTGGCGTCCTTGGCTGCCTGTGCGGACCAGACGGCCAGGCGCTCGTTGTAGTCCGGCCGCCAGATCTTGGTCGGCCCGGAGTTGAAGTGCTTCTTCCGCACCTCCGGCCCGCTGTGGACGTGCGTGGCGGTGATGAACACCTGCTCGGCCGTCAGGCCCGTCGCGTCCGCGACCGCCTGGCGGACCTGGAGGTTGAACTCGGCCTCCAGCCCGATCAGGTCGAACGTCAGCAGGAACGCCTCCTTCCGGCCGTCGGAAAGGTACATGGCCGTCACGACGATGTCGTCGTGTACGCCCGCGTTAGGGTGGTCGGGCCCGTAGCCCGCGAGGTGGTGGCCAGGTTCCGGGTTGATGACTCGCCTGCCGACGCCGCAAAGCATAGTCGCTCCTTTACAGACAAGGGAAAACCGCAACACGATAACGCGAGAAGGGGGGACATGCCACTCTTTTGCCGCCGGGACCTGATGTCGCGGCAATACGCGCAATCAAGGCCCGGGACGTCGGCCGCCCGGCGGCGCTCTCACTTGCTCGGCTCCGCCGCGTCGACCTTCGCCGCCAGGTCGTACAGCTTCCTGGAGCGTTCCTGCCAGCCGGAAATCATGTACAAGTAGTAGCCGACCCAGCCGCCGTCGCTGTGCCAGTCGTGGATGCGCCAATAGGCGTCCATTGGCTGGAAGCCCTCCAGCGCGTGCGGCGACAGTCCCATCGCGATCGCGCGGTTGCGCTCGGCTATCATGTCCTTGCACCGCGCCGCCAGTTCCGGCGGGAGCTTCCCGCTTTCCAGCGCCCGCTCGACGGCGATTCGGGCCTCGCACTCCTCGACGCCCTCGCGGAGCATTTCGAAGCGGGCCGTGGCGACCGGACCATCGGGCCCCGGCCCCAGCATGGCGATCTTGATATTGAGGTTCCGCCAGTTGGCCTTGGGATATCGCTCGAAGATGCGCCCTTCGGGCTCGCCCCTCTTGTTCTTTAGCACCGGCCAGAAGTCCGCGCCCCATCGGCCGAAGCCGCGCTGGTCGCCGCCGACGTTCATCTCGCCGATGAGCCGCGGGACGGTCAGCCGGCCGGACTCGGTGAAATCGCGCGCGAACTGCGCCATCAGCCGGCCGTTCTTCCAGCCCTGCCGGCTAGTGCCGTCGTACGAGATGAACCTCGGCGCCCACACCGCGACAGTGTACGCCACGGGCACGTCGTAGAGCTTGTCGCGATAGGGGTGGGCGGCGCTCGCCCACGGGACGCCCGGCAGCAGTTCCCTCCAGAGGCTGACTACCGCCGGCGTGGGTGCGGCATCGGTCGCGAGGCCCAGCGCCATGACCTTTTCCATCCCGCGCTTCTTCATCCGCGCCATCAACTCCTCGGCCGGCAGCCGCCATAGTTCCTTCGCGCCGGCCTCGGAGTACTGCGGGAGCTGGAGCTTGGACGCCTTGTCGCCCTCCAGGACAGTGACCTCCGGCCCTTTGCCCTTGTAGCCGAACCGGTCCTCGCGGACCTTTTCGCCCTCCAGCCTCTGCACCTCATCGCCAAACTGCCCGCCCTCCAGGAAGTTGTCCCACACGACGAAGCAGATCACCTTCGGCGGCCCCTGCTCCTTTGCGACCGTGTCCAGGTACTTCTCCATGACGGTGAAGTCATAGTTGTACTTGCCGTCCGGCTGCCTGATCCATCGCACCATGGATTGCTCGTTGCCCAGGTTCGTCTCGGCGATGAGCGGAACGTAGCACGTGCTCGCGCCGATCTGTCCCGTCAGCCGGAGCGACTTGGCGATGAGTTTCCAATGGTCATCGGACCAGGGCTTCACCCCGTACTCCGAGGCGAGCGTGTCCGGCGACTGGATGAGCTCGACGAATGTGCGGTAGTCCTTCGGGTCGGGAAGCCTGAAACCTGAAACGCTTAGCTGCACCGGGACCGAAAAGGACTTCTCGTTCGCGGCGATGGTGAGCGTCCCACCGTACTGGCCGGGCTTCGCATCGGCCGGCACCTTCACCGTCACCCAGACCGGGACGACCGCGCCGGCGACTGGGGCGGGCTGTCCCGGCAGCGTCCGCACGGCCCCGGGATTGGGCTTTTTCGCGCGCACCGGGACTTCCGCGGGAGGCGACTCCAGCAGCGAATCGAACTTGTTGACATCAGTGGCCTTCCGGGGCAGGTCGGGAGCGGCGAACCGCAGCGCGACACTGCCGGCCGGGATGGATGCGCCGCCGGGCGCGGCCAGGTCCGTGATGCTTGCCTTGAGATTTCTCAGCGCGCTGTCGGCGCCGACCAGCACCTTTCCGGAAAACGTGCCATTGCGAGTTCCGGCTATCTGGATCGGCTTGAGCGGCTCATTCGGGTCGCCCCAGTCCACGTCCGTGTCTGTCGAGAGCAGGCTGGAATTCCAGACCCGTACCCCCGCGGACCTTGTCGCGTTGGGCACGAGGCCGTCCTTCCCCGAGGCCTCCAGCCGGGCCGAGTGCAGCCCGCACGTGTCCCATAGGAAGTAGGCCAGCCCGGAATCCGCCTTCATCGCCGCGACTTTTTCATATGCATCCTTGGGCATTGGGGCGCGGTGGAGCGATATCGCCAGGACATTTGTACCCTTTTTCAGCATGTCGGAGGGGACCTCGACCTCCACGCTTCGCAGCCGGAGCTTCAGCCGCTCGCTCTTGGAACCCTTACGGCCGTAACCTTCCGGCAGGCTCCCATCCTCCAGGAAGTACGCCTCGTGCGGATAGACCTCTGCCGGCGTCTGGGGTCCGAGCTGGCCATTCTTGGGCAGATGGTCGCGCAGCAGTTCCTTGCCGTTGACGAAGACGGCCACCCCGCCCCTGTAGGTCATCGAGAGCTTCAGTCCCTTGACCTTCGCGGGGTCATCGACGTGGAACCTCGCTCGCAGACACTCCTGCGCGACCGCCAGCGACCCGGCCTGGCAGTAGATGAACCCTACGTTCGCCCGCGCGCATTCCTCCCAGTGGCTCCAGCTCGACAGGGGCGCGCCGACCAGCCGCACCCACTGAGAATCGTCGAACTGGGCCGATGTCCAGTCCTTCGGCGGCGCAGGCGTATTGCACGGAGCACCGATCTCCTTGAGCGTCTCGCCGTCGCTTACCACCGGCGTGCGCAGCGTCAAAAAGAACCGCCAGAAGCCGCTCGTGTCGAGGACAACCGTTTGGCCCTGCTCCTGCGCCGCAGCTTGCGTGGCCGGCTTGCCGGCCGGGCCGCTCGCGGCCGGCGCGGCGATGCCGCATGTCGTTGCCGCAAGCAGCGCCACTGCCATCGTCAGTGCCCTGAATCCGCATCGCTCAAACATAAGGTTCACTTCTCTGCATCCTCCGCTGGTAAGGTCGAACAAGGGCCGGATACGGCGGCGAGGCATTACGGGGGGCCGGGGTGCTGTCATGGGCCCGTGAATGGATAGACCTGGGACGGGTCCCACCCTATCAGATACTCCCTGGTGAACGACGTGACATGGCCGTCCACCATCACGCCGTTGCACGAGCCGATGTGCGGCACCACCTGCGCCAGGTCCACACGCGATTGGAGCGAGCCGAAGAAGTAGAAGTTCCACCCCTTCACGTTAGGGTCGACGATGATGCACGTCCCGGATGGGTTCTTGAACCGGTTGATCTTGACGGCGTTCTTTGTGAACCTGCACCAGCCGGGCGGCGGCGCGTCGATCCAGTGGTCCTGGGGAAGAGGGTTGGTCGAGGTCTCGTAGTTGGTCGCGGGGTCCACCCAGTTCTGCATCCAGAACAGCCAGTGGGCGCCAGTCCCATAGTCGCCGTTGGGATTGACGATGCAGCTCCAGGTGTACTCGGAGATGTTCGCGTTTTTGATGCTGGGGCAGTCCATGCGGCGGCTGTACCGATAGCGAGGCCAGTTCCGGTCGTAGTTGCCGTCGGCGGGCTGGCAGCCGATCGACTCGCCCCAGCCGTTGGAGGTAGTCGATCGCTTGGCGTCAGTGTCGAAATAGGGCTGGATGAAGTCCTCCCACCACCAGCACAGGCTTCCGCTGGCGTTGCTGACCCAGACTTCCAGCGGGGGCACGTATTCGATGTTGTCATTGGCATAGACCTGCACGGCCGTGCCCATCTGCCTCTCGTTGTTCATGCAGATCACGCGGCGGGCCATCTCGCGGGCCTTGCTCAGCGACGGAACCAGTATTGACAGCAGCAGCGCAATGATGGCGATGACGACGAGCAATTCGATCAGTGTGAAGCCGGCCAGGGCCTTGGCCTTCGTGTTCATGCGCCACCTCGCGGCACATCGACCATCATATCATGTGACACGGCCGGAACTGACGCCGCCATCTTCATATTGTCCCGCGGACTGGCGTTTTTGCAAGGACTTCCGCGAATTCGAGGCCTTGATTGTCCGCACGCGGTGGGGATATACTCCCAATCCGAAAGTTCCCCAGGAAGGAGCGCAGATGCCGAAAGTCGAGTTCACCGTCGAGTCGCTCTCCCAGGTCGTCAGGGCGCAGGGCCTACAGGCCGCGCAGTCGCTTCTGGCCGAAAGGGCCGAGTCGTTGCGCGCGGAAAGGGCCAGGCACCAGCAGAGCATTTCGGCGGCCGAGGAAGCTATCAAGGGGATCAACAGCCAGCTTGGCCAGCTTGAAACGCTGCTCATCGGCGGGGTCAAGAAGGCGTCGCAGGAGATGGGAATCGTGCTGTCCGCCCCGCCCCGTATGCGGCCCAAGGCCCGGCACATCAAGCAGGCCGAGATTGCCGAGAAGGTCGTCGGATACTTGAAATCCGCCGGCGAGGGTGGCCTGCCCAAGAAGGCGATCATGGACCAGTTGGCCAAGGTGGACATGACCCCGGCGGAGGAGACGGTCACCAAGGCGCTGGCCGGTCTGATTGCGGCCGGGGCGGTCCTCCGGGAAGGCGAATCGCGAAGCACTCGCTACAGGGCCGTATAAGGGGGGACCCCAAACGCGAAGTATCGCATTTGGAGTCCCTTCGCGAGCATGGGAAGATCTCGCGGCGGCTTTGGCCGCCGCCAAATGCACCTGCGGGGCGGCTCGCCTCGGATGACGCGGCCGCACCGTCCGGGACACGGAGACAACACAATGCGCCACGTCATCGTCTGTCTGCTCGCCGCAGTCCTCCTGATGGTCGTTATCGGGATCGTGCTTCAGTCGCATGCACAGACACCCGCCGCGCCGCCGGCCCTCGGCAAGGTCGAGGAGACGGTGCTGGGGGCTATGCAGGGCCTCAAGCCCATCTGGTCGTCGCTCTTTGTAAGCGAGGACCATTCGCACATGGCCTGCGCCGCGCAGAAGGGCAACAAGTGGTTGGTGGTTGTCGATGGGAAGGCCGGCCAGGAGTATGACGACATCATGAGGGGCTACCCCGTCCTGAGTCCCGACGGCAAGCGCGTGGCGTATCCCGCCCTACAAGGCAAGAAGTGGGTGATGGTGGTGGACGACAGGACCGGACCGGAGTGCGACGGCGTCTCAAAGGGCGCATCCATATTCAGTCCCGACGGCAAACGCGCGGCGTACCTGGTCCAGAAAGGGACCAAGTGGTCCGCCGTCGTGGATGGCAAGGCGGGACCGGAATATGACGATGTCGCCTGGGGCTTCCCCGTCTTCAGCCCGGACAGCAAGCGCGTCGCGTATCCGGCCAGGAATGGCGAGAAGTGGCTGGTCGTCGTCGATGACAAGCCGGGGCCCGAGTACGACGCCGTTCTGAGGAACACGCCGGCCTTCCGCGCCGACGGGACGCTGGAGTACCTGGCCATGAAGGGCGAATCACTCCTCCGCGTGAAGAGCCCGCCTGTGGAGGCCCCGAAGTAGACGCGAACTCCGCTCCACGCCACGCAAGGTTGGCGTCGAAAAGGGGTGGCCGCCGAATTTCGCTAACTGTCTCCAAACTGCCGTGTCAGTGACTATAGAGGAAGCTGCGAAGTAGCGGAAATCCGCTACTGGATTTCTCCGGCTTTCTAGCCATCGCCACTGCCGATGTTATAATTAGATTGATCATCCGATGCTCGCTGTGCCGGGCCTTGAGCGCTCGGCGGCAATTCGTGGGACCGGTTTCTTTGACCGAAAACGTGGGTGAGGACGGACCATGAAAAAGGCATGGACAGCAGCAGTCTTCGTAACCGCGATGGGAATCCTGGCCTCGGTCGCCGGCGCGCAGACACGCCCGGCGGCCCGCACCGCCCAGGATGACAACACCGCGGCCATGGTAAAGGCGATCAACTCGGCACAAGACCCCTCCGCGGCCGTGCAGGCTTACGCCGACGCGATGGCGGGCGGCCGCAAGGACCTCAAGGTCCAGCGCGCCTACATCCGCAAGATGGTCGATCTCGGCTCGCCGGAGATGGCCTACTCGCAGGCGCTGACAATGGTGGCCCTGGACCCCAACAACGGCCTGGCCTGGGCCGTCATCGCCTACGTCTCGGCGCGAAAAGGCGAGGCGGCGGCCGCACTGTCGAACATCTCCCTGGCGGCACAGAACTTCCCGGATGATCCGTTCATCCAGCGGACGGCGGCCCAGCTCATCGCCTGGTACGACAGCAAGCCGCACCCCGAGCTTGCCGAGGGCGTCAAGCTCCTGGTCGCCCGGCTGCGGGCCCGCATGGTCAACATGCCCGTCTACGCGCAGGCGTACAAGGAGACGATGGCTGCGTACAACGAATTGACCAAACAGCAGGGCCAGCCGCCTGCCGCGTCGCAGCCCGCACAGGTCGCCGGCAACCAGGGGGTCGGCCCCGCCGGCCAGCAGCAGCCCGGTGACATGGGCATCGGCGGCTATTACGGCTACCCCCTGTATCCGTTCTGGGGCGGGGGATGGGGCTGGCCGTGGTGGGGCGGAAATGACTTCTTTTTCCGTCACCACGGGCGTGACTGCGGCGCATGGAGCAGCATCTGGCTGGCCGACGGGAGCGTGATACCGTTCCGTGACGGCCAGACGATCCTCTTCAGCAACGGGCAGCCGTTCGCCGTCGTCGGACCCAACGGCCGGTTCTGGGGCTGGGGCGATGGCGGGGGCCGATCGCACCACGGTGAAGGCAATCGCGATGGGCGCTCGCACGGTGGCGAGGGGAGTCACGGCGGGGCCGGCGCCGACACCAACGCCCTGAGCCCGGAGATGAACGTCGCCTCGGCGCGGTCGCACACGGCCGCGTCAGGCATGAACATACTCATCGGCAACCACTCGGAGCCCAGGTCGAAACACAACGGCATCCTGTTCAGCGGCTCTTCCGGGTACCTGGCAATCCAGGTGAGAGACCCCTTCGGCCGCAGCCTGGGCGCTTCGGCATGGGGCCGCGCCGGGACGAGTCTCGGCCGCTCAAGCCAGGTGTTCAATTTCACCGGCTCGACCTTCGGCGGGCCATCGCGGACGATTAGCGCCGGCGCTGGCGTCGCGCCGAACATCGTTGCCGGTCGGATCGTCGGAGGCGGCTTTGGCGGCGTGCTGAACGCCACGCCCTCTATGACCGTTGGCGACGGTGGCTTTGCAGGCGGGCGATTGGGGGTCAGGTGATCTCAAGTCCTTGTTTCGCCCACGGCCGTCCTGTCTGACGCACCACCAGCGTCGGACCTACAGGCCTTCTCCGTCAGGCAACCTCGCCCGATCAGGAAGAAATTCGGGACAGGCACTAGTTTTCAGGTCAACATGGCCATCGGATCGCTCATTGCACTAGCTGCTCGACTTAGGTGGCGCCAGGCTCGAATTAGCGCCGGACCTGTTCGCCGATGGTCACTCGCATCTGCCTGGCCTCGGCGGCGGCCTTCGTGCGCGGGAACCGGGCGATGATGTCGTCCAGGAAGACGACGGCCTTGGCGTTCATGCCGTTGGATATGTACAGCTTGGCCAGCTCCATCTCCTGGCTCGCGTCGAACTCCGGGTCGACCGACAAGGCGGGGCGAGTCGTCACCGCGGCCAGCGGCTGCCGGGTCTCCAGCGTGATGACCCCGTCCACGGCCGGCGGGTCAAACAGGAACATCTGCTGGAGGCTGACCTTCGCCGGCTCCTTCATCCTGGCGATCTCGGCCTGCTTGTTCTTGATGGCGGAGGCCGCGGTCTGACCGCCGGCGTAGATGGCCTGCGCCTGGCCTTTCAGCAGGGCGATGGCCGCCTTCTCCTTGTCCACCATTGCGTTGTAGTCGGCGGCGGAATACAGCCTCGGATCGATGCTGTCGATGTTGTTCCGGTGGACCTCGATCTCGCCGAGGATCCGCCAGTAGTTTCCGGCCAGGTCGCTGAAGTTCTGCTGAAGGTTGTCCAGTTCCTGTTGAGCGGCGGCGAGCTTTCGCTGGTATTCCGCCTGGTCCTCGGCCTGCTGGCGGATGGCTGAGGCCATCTTCTCGTATCCCTGCGCGAAGCGCCCGGTCCTGGCCCAATCGCCGCGGGACTCATCGATGATCCGCCTTGTCTCGTCGGGCAGTGGCACCGGCGGCTTCTGGGCGTCGTACCATGCCAGTAGCTGTCCCACGTCGCTCTGCACGCCGGGGTCGGAGTGCCCCAGATCCAGGGCCTTCACCAACGCGGCCATGGCGGCGGGATAGTCGCCTCTCTTGGCCCAGCAGTAGCCGCAGACGGCCCAGCCGATGGGATTGCCCTCATCCACCTGCGTGAGTGTCCTGGCGGCGTCGAGGGCCATCCGCGGCCGGCCTAGTTCAAGCATCCTCCGGACGAACGCGCGGTTCATCGCGACGTTGCGAGGGGCGATTGCGTATGCGCGGTTGTAGGCGGCAAGGACGGTGGCGATGTCGCACTTCTCGATCAGTTCGATCATCTGCCGAAGGACCGGATCATCAACGCTGACAGCGGCGGGCATGGAGGCGCGATGGATCGTCCGTTTGACGGCCGGGGCGTCAGGCCGTTGCTCGGGGGCAGGCTGCGGGGGACGCACCGCGAGTTCGCCCACGCCGGCGGCGGGGGTCGGAGCGGGCGAAGGGAATAAGGGCACGGCCGGGATGGCAGGGGCGGCGGGCGTCGGCACAGCCACGCGGTCAGCAAGCTGCGCCGCGGCGTTCCCATCGGCCACTGGCCTACTGTCTGCGGAGCGCGCACCTGCGGCCGTTGGAGACTGCGGCATGGCAAGTTGCGGCTGTGCAGCCGGCAGGACATCGTGATTGGGCGTGAGCGCCGCCGCGGGTTGATGCACGTCCCGCGCCGGCAGGATGTGCCAGAAGAGGACGACGGCCGCGACGGCCATCAACAGCGCCGTCAGGAAAAGCGCCATGATCCTTGGCAGCACCACGCGCTCGAAGCGCGCGAACTTGTAGGCGTCTTCATCGCCCGCGGTGCTCGCTTCCGCCGTAGCATCCGGATCGTTCATGGCGGGACTTCCGGTCATCACTTGCTCAAGAGCGGCTTGGTTTGCGGCGTGCGCGTCTCGGCCACCAGTATCGTGATCTCGAATGACTTCGCGCCCGTCTGCCTGAACCCCGGCAGGCCGCGCAGGTCCTCGTAGGCATCGGCCGCGGCGTTGGGGTACGGCCTGAACTCGGGAAGGTAGGCGTGCTCCTGGCGGACCTTCTGGTCGGACTTGCGCAGCATCAGGTCCAGGTACGCCGGGCTTCCGCCGACCCTTGCTGACTCCGCCATCGCCTCGCTGCGGCCGGCCGTGAGGGCCTCACGCAGCGGCTGCCGCTCCGTCAGCGCGAAGTCGCGGGCCATGGCCTTCAGGACGGCGGCCTGCGGCGTGCCCGGCCCCCACAGCCGGCCGTCGCTGTTGATGGTATAGCTTGTGCCGGCCGGCGTCGTGATGCTGACGTAGCTGGGCTGTGAGTGGTCCACCACGACCGGGGTGGGAAGCGGCATGCGCAGCTCGGCGTCTGGCGAAACGACATCAACGAGCCGAAGCGCCTGAAGCTGCCTGTCCGCCTCGGCCAGTTGAGTCGTCACGGACTCCGCCGTTTTCCGGGCGGCCTCGACGGCCTGCTCATCCACGGGCGAGCGCGTGCGGGCTTGCTCCAGTTCGCCGTCGGCCTTGATCTTCTGGGCCATAAGGTCAAGCACGCGGGCCTGCGCCTTGCGCATCTCCGGCGACAGCGGGGGCGCTGTCGGCTTCGTCGCCGCGGGCGCGGCGGGCTCCTGGGCGGCGTACTCCGGCGCAACGACTGTCACTGCGTTGGCCTGGGCACGCTGGACGGCCTTGCGGGCATCGTCGACGACCTGCTGGGCCGCCTTGAGGTCGGCGGCTGTCGCCTTTCTCGCTTGCACCATCGCGTAGACGTCGTCCAGATGGCTCAAAGCCAGGGACAATGCCAGGCTAGCGTTGGCAAGGCGCTCTACAGATGCCTCCTTCCTGTCCACGGGCGGGCGCGTCGCGGCCGCCTGCGCCGGCTGTGCTTCGGGAGGAGCGTCAGGCGCGCTGGCCGTTGCCGACGGCCCCCAAAGCCAGGGCTGGCGGACGACCTGCCCGGCGCGAAGCTCGGCGGTCCTGCCGGTTGCGGCGTCGATCACGAACTGCCGGCCGCCGACCTGCACGAAGGCCGAGCCGTAGGCCTGTTCGACGACGACCGGCCCGTTCATCGGCGCAAGCGGCGTCCGCCAGACGATGGCCTGGTTCATGTCCTCCGTCCTGCCTTCGGCTACCACCCAGCCGTTGGCCGTGGACACCGATATCCCGATGTTCGGCCAGGTGCCGCTCAGGCCTCCGGGGACAAACCCGAAGGGCGCGCCGGCAGCGACAGCCGACAGGCCCATCAACGCCAACAGCGAGACACTCACCGTCAACCAGTTCGTTTTTAGAGCGAGACCAAAGGGCATGGCAAGTTCTCCTTACTCATGGCGAGTGAACGGTCAAACTAATAAGACACGGCGTTCCGATGAACGTAGTGTTGCGCGCGGAAGAGCTGTTCCCAAAGACTGACTGAATTCCGATTCGGCGTTCGCGGATGGGAGCACGGCAAGTGGAAGACGAGCGAGTCCGGCGGACAAAATCGCCGCAACGGGCGCCGACCATGCCGCCCCAGGCTCCAGCGATGCCCTTTGCCGGTCCTGTCATACCCGGTGCGCCTTGTGAACGGTCTTCGACCGGGGTCAATATGAGTCCGCCACGCTTACGTATTCTACGCGGCGGGCAATCGGCTTGTCATCAGAAAAATGCGTACGGTTCAACTGGGGACTGTCCCGCCGTTTGGGACTGTCCCCAGTTGCCAGGCCACGGCAGCCGGGGACAGTCCCAAACGACGGGACAGTCCCGGGCGATAAAGATACTTGCGGAACCGCGCCGATCATGGACAATCCGCCAAACGGGTCCCGCCGCACTCGGGGCTCGGCTCATCCGGGAGACATGTGTAATGGCGTCGGACGATCAACTGGCAATCGACCTCCACGACGTCGCCAAGGTCTACCGCCGGAAGGTGCATGCCCTGCGCGGCATCAGCATGCAGGTACACACCGGCGAGATCTTCGGCCTGCTGGGTGCGAACGGGGCCGGCAAGACCACGCTTGTGAAGATCATGATGACCATCGTCCGCCCGACCCGTGCCCGCGGGACGCTGCTGGGAAGGCCCATCGGTTCCAAGCCCACGCTGGCGCAGGTCGGCTACCTGCCCGAGCACCACCGTTTCCCGCCGTACTTGAAGGCGAAGGAGGCGCTGGCATACTACGCGGCCCTGGCACGAGTGCCCCGAGCGCAGAGGAAGGTCCGCATCGCCGATCTCCTGGCCCGCGTGGGCATGGCCGAGTACGCCAACGCGAGGATCGGCACGTTCTCCAAGGGCATGATGCAGCGGATCGGCCTGGCGCAGTCGATGCTGAACGATCCCCGGCTGATCCTGCTGGATGAGCCGACCGACGGCGTCGACCCCATCGGCAGGCGCGACATCCGCAACTCACTGCTGGAGCTCAAGCTGCTGGGCAAGACCGTCTTCATCAACAGCCACCTGCTGAGCGAGGTGGAAATGATCTGCGACCGCGTGGCGATCCTCCACCAGGGCCTGGTGGTCCGGCAGGGGCGGATCGCGGACCTGACGCGGGACCGCTCGTACTACGAGATCGAGCTCCAGATTGACCCGGCGACGGCAAGGGAGGCCGTCACGGCCGCGCTGGGCTGCAACTTGGTCGATGCCGCCGGGCCTGCTGCCGTGCAGGGCGCGACGGCCGTAGGGGTCGGGCAACTTCCCGACGGGCGCCGGGTGGAGCTTGACGGTGCGTTCATCCGTCTGGCCGCCGGCGATGCAGCCGGAATACAAGGCATCATCGACGCTCTGCGTCGGGCCTCGCTGACCATAAAGGCGATCCGCCCCGTCCGGCAATCGCTGGAGGACTTCTTTATCCAGACCGTGGAGTCGCAGCCGACGGAAGCCCCCGGCCGTCCCAACAATGCGCCTCCGCCATACCTGCCGGCGTCGCCCGCGGCGGGAGGCCGGGCATGAGCCAGACCCTCGCCATCTTCGTCGATCAATACCGCGCCCTGAAGGCGCGCAAGATGTTCTGGATCGTCCTGGCCATCTCCGGGCTGGTGGTCCTCGCGTTCGGCGCGATCGGCATAGACGACAAGGGCATGACCATCCTGGGCTGGTCCATCGGGCTGGAGATGCTCAGCACGAGCCACATGACGCGGGCGTTCTTCTACAAGTCGCTGTTCAGCGGGCTGGGGATCGGGTTCTGGCTGAGCTGGCTGGCGGCGCTGCTGGCGCTGATCTCCACCGGCGGCATCTTCCCGGAGTTCATCTCGAGCGGGGCCATCGACCTGACGCTCTCCAAGCCCATCAGCCGCATCCGCCTGTTCCTGACGCAGTACGTCGCGGGCCTGCTCTTCGTGACGCTCCAGGTGGGCATCTTCTGCTGTGCTAGCTTCCTGGTGCTGGGTCTGCGGGGGGGAGTGTGGGAACCGTGGCTGTTCCTGGCGGTGCCGCTGGTGGTGGCCTTCTTCAGCTTCCTGTTCTCGGTATGCGTGCTCTTGGGCGTGTGGACGAGGTCTACCGTCGCCGCCATCCTGCTGACGCTGCTGTTCTGGTTCCTCCTGTACATCCTGAACACGGCCGACGCGGGCCTGTTGGTGTTCAAGGCGTCCATGGAGCAAGAGGCCGCCAGGTCCGACAAGCAGCTCCGGCGGGTCCAGGAGCAGATCCATCAGGCGGAAGGAGGGGAAGACGCGAGGACAGGAGGACAGGAAGAGCGGAGGACAGGATCATCGCATCCGGCTAGTCAGGCCTCCCTTCCTCCAGTCGTCCCGTCCTCCCGTCCAGCGTCGGCAGCCTCCGCCAGGCGCACGTCGGGCCCATCCGAGAGCATGGATTCCCTCAAGGCCAGGGAAGGCCGGCTCCAGCAGGAGCGGGATGAGCGTCTCGCTACCGCGGCCGCACTGGGCAAATGGAATCGCGTCATCTACTGGATCAAGACCTTCCTGCCCAAGACTTCCGAGACAGTCGCCCTGCTGGAGCGCGCGATGGTAACGAAGGCCGACATGCCCGATCTTCCAAGAGCCAGTCCCGACGCGCCGGATCGCGGCGCCGAGGATGTGACCAAGGAGCTACAGGGCCGCTCGGTGGCCTGGGTGCTGGGGACGAGCCTGGCCTTCGAGGCCGTCATCCTCGCGCTGGCCTGTTTCATCTTCTGTAGACGCGACTACTGACCCGGCCTCATTCGGAGGCGAACCCCCTGCGCATCGTGTTCTCCGCGATCGTGCGGGCGTCCATGAACTGAAGGAGGTAATCCGGCCCGCCGGCCTTCGCGCCCACGCCGGATAGCTTCAGCCCCCCGAATGGCTGACGGCCGACGATCGCGCCGACGATTGCGCGGTTGATGTAGAGGTTCCCGACCTGAAACTCCTGCCGGCATTTCTCAATCCGCGATGGGCTGCGGCTGAACACGCCTCCGGTCAGGGCGAACGGCGTCGAGTTGGCCAGCTCAACGGCCTGGTCAAAGTCCTCCACTCGCATGACGGCCAGGACCGGGCCGAAGATCTCCTCCTGCGCCAGTCGGCTTTGCGGGCTGATGCCGCCGACGACGGTGATCGGCGCGTAGAACCCATCGGCCGGCACGTAGGCTGGTGGAGTCTGGTACAGGATCGCCCCCTCCTGGCGGGCCAGCTCGACATATCGCATTACCTTGTCCCGTGCGGCTGCGGAGATGACCGGTCCAAGGAAGTTCGCCGGATTCTCGGGCGGCCCGACCCGCAGCGACCGCGCGGCCGGGATGAGCCGCTCGACGAATCGCTCATACACGTCGCCCAGCACAATGGCCCGCGAGCAGGCCGAGCACTTCTGCCCAGCGTAGCCGAACGCCGACTGGATGACGGCCGGCACCGCCTCGTCCAGGTCGGCGTCGTCGTCGATGATGATCGCGTTCTTGCCGCCCATCTCGGCGATGACTCGCTTGACGGCCGTCTGGCCTTCGCCGGTCCGCGCCGCCCGCTCGACGATCCGCAGGCCGACCTGCATTGAGCCCGTGAACGCGACCAGCGCGATTCGCGGATGGTCGATCAGGTAATCGCCGATGACCTCCCGCCTGCCGGGGATGAAGTTGAGCACGCCCGGCGGCAGCCCCGCCTCGCGTAAGATGTCGCACAGCAGCCGCCCGACCACGGGCGAGTGCTCCGACGGCTTGTACACTACGCAGTTGCCCGCCACGATGGCGGCCGCGCACATGCCGCAACTGATCGCCAGCGGAAAGTTCCACGGCGCGATGACGGCCGCCACGCCCTTGGGCTGGTAGACGTACTCGTTCAGCTCGCCCGGCGAATCCCCAAGAAGCCAAGGGCCGCCCAGGCGGATCATCTGGCGGGCGTAGTACTCTAGGAAGTCGATAGCCTCGCACACATCCGCGCAGGCCTGGTTCCATTGCTTGCCCACCTCGAAGACCTGCCACGCGGCCAGTTCATATATGCGCTTTCGCGCGACTGCGGCCGCGCGGATGAGATGCTCGGCGCGATCGCGCGGCCGCACATCCCGCCAGGCGCGGAATGCCTCGTGCGCGGCACCGATGGCGGCATCGACCTCCTTGACGCCAGCCTGGCATATCCGGCCAACTATCTCGGCAGGACGGGCCGGGTTGACCGAGTCCCACAGGTCATCGGTGGCTACATCCTTTCCGCCGATGAAGAGCCTGTGCGTCCGGCCTAGCTGCTTACGCACCGCGGCCAGCGCGGCCGTGAATGCCTCGCGCACGACCGCGTGAGTGAAGTCCGCGGTCGGTTCGTTGCGGAAGGGCGGCAGATCATCGGTGTCCCGCGGCCGCTGTGCATCGGCCGGTTGTGGCGTGGGCCTCTGGCCCGCGCGTCTCGCGGCCGTCCCGGCCGCGATTTCCGCAGGCGAGACGCCTTCGGAACGCGCGGGCGAGACGCCCATGCCACTATTCTCCGATGCGTCCTTTGGCCGACTGACCTCGATCTCTTCCCGGCTCTCCTGCGCCTCCTCGACTGCCGTCCGCGGATCGGCCAATAGCCGCCGACGGAGGCCCTCATCCGCCTTCTGCGTGAATGTCTGCCGCAGGAACGATTCGTTGGACGTGTTCTCCAGCAGGCGGCGGATCAGGTACGCCATGCCCGGCAGCATCGCTCCGTGCGGACAATAGAGCCGCACCCTTCCGGCGAGCTTCAGGAGCGCCTTGCGGAACGGCTCGGCCATGCCGTGCAGCACCTGGAACTCGTACCGGTCCTCAGGCACGCCAAACTCGCGGGCCATCTCCATCACCGCGCTGGCCGTGCGGACGTTGTGCGTCCCGCAGGCCAAATGGCAGATGTCGCTGTGCCGCAGCAGCTTCTCGGCGTTGCGCTCGAACGATGCATCGGTCTGGGCCTTGACCGTGTAGACCGGCACGGGCCAGTTGTTCTGCCGCGCGATCACCACCTCCTGGTCCCAGTACGCGCCCTTGACGAGGCGGATGGATATCCTCAGCCGCCGCTGCCGCGCCCAGGCGAGCAGGTCGTCGGTGTCGCGGTCCGTGTCCCGCAGATACGCCTGCACCGCCACGCCCAGGCGCGGGTAATCGCGAAACTCGCCGTCCTCGCGCAGCCGTCGATAGACCTCCAGCGTCAGGTCCTTGAGCCTGTACGCCTCCATGTCGATGCACATGAAGCCGCCGATGGCGACGACCTTGCGCCCGATCACCCGCAGCCGCTCCAGAATTCGCCCGGCCGATCCCTCGAAGTCCATCGCGCTGGCCTGTGAGTAGAGGGCCGACGGCTTGACGGAGACGTTGATCCGCGGCGCGTGGCCCCAGTCCAGGTCGCCCGCGCCGCCGCCCAGTGCCGGCCAGTCCTTCTGCGCCCCGGCCAGCTCATCCAGCAGCGCCAAGTACGTCGCGACGTACCGCTCGCTCTCATCCTCGCTGACCGTCGCCTCGCCCAGGACGTCCAGCGTGAACGCGAACCCATCCCGCCTCAGCGCCGTCAGGGCCGCTACCGTTTCGGCCGCATCCGCACCGACGATGAACTGCCGGGCCATGCCCTCGACCTGCCCGCGAATGGTCCTGCCGAGCACTCTCTCACCAAGTCCGCCCAGCAGGCCGGCCCCCGCCAGGCCGACTTTCAGGAACTCCGGCACGCCCTCCCGCCCCGCGAAGTACTCGTCCAGGTGGCGCGACAGCGACTGACTCGTCGCCAGCGCGGGCAGCACGTCGACGAACCGGAAGAGTTGAACCTTGAACGGCTCGTGCCTCATGCACCATTCGATGAGCTTGCCCGACCAGGTCGAGCGATTGAAGGCGGATGGGCGCTCGTCGCCGATGCAATCGAAGAACTCCATGCCTCGCGAGATGATCCGCTCATCAAGTCTGTTCCTGTCCATGTCGCGTGATCGTCCGGGGCTATCCTCAGCGTTGGCCCCGTAACATTATAAGCAGACGGAATTTGTTGACGGCCCGCACCGGCCCGCTATACTGATGGCACACATCACAGGGAGACATGTCATGGCACTGAAGATCAGCAAGGCTGACACGTGGGTGGCTGGTATCAAGGACGAGCCGGGCGGGCTGGCCGGCAAGCTGGAGGTCCTCAAGGCCGGCGGCGCGAACCTGGAGTTCGTGGTCGCCCGGCGCTCGCCCGACAAACCCGGGACCGGCGTGGTGTTCGTCACGCCGATCAGGGGCGCCAAGCAGGTCCGCGCCGCGAAGAAGGCCGGCTTCGCCAGGTCGAGCAGCCTCCATACCGTCCGCATTCAGGGCCCGGACAAGCGCGGCATGGGCGCATGCCTGACCGGCGCACTGGCCGAGGCGGGCATCAACCTCCGCGGCCTGTCAGCCGGCGTCGTCGGCAAGCAGTTCATCATGCACCTTGCCTTCGACACGGCCGGCGCGGCCGCCAAGGCCGTTCGCGTCCTGAAGGCGCTATAGGCGCTATGAGTTGAAACCCGTCCCGGTTCGTGTACAATCCGCCCCTTTCCGATAGTTGGCGCGGCCCAAATGCCGCGCGCACGGATAGAGAGGCGGACCATGGCGATCGGATTCTGGACTGAAGGCGTCTCAAAGACCTCAATCGGGCGCTTCGGCGGATATCGCGACGACTGTATCCCCTATGATGACGGCTACCTGACCTGCGGGGCGACGGCCGTCGACGTGTTCCTTGAGCGCCGCGACGACCTCAAGGAGGACCTGGGCCACTACCTGCTGCCGCCCAACTTCCGCCAGAAGACCCGTTCGACCTGGACGCTCAAGCGGTACGACTTCCGCCTGGCCAGCGGCGTCTCCCATTCGACTGTCTTCCGTTCACTGCTGTTCCCCGGCTTCCTGCACCGCGTCAAGACCGGCCGGTTCGAGTACTACTGGCGGCTGCGGAACTACGGCGCGACGGACCTGGTCCTTCCCCTGGCGGACGGCCTCAAGCACGTCCGCGGGACGGCCGGCTACGACCGCCAGCGAGACGGCGACCTGACGCGCCCGTGGGTGCTGTTCTACTTCTCCAGGTCGGCCATGCCGTTCGACTACCCGATGCTCCTGGTCTTCGACAAGCAGCCGGAGAAGATAGAGGTGTGGACGCACGAGTACCTCAAGGTCCACTTCAAGGACAGGAAGGCGACGGTAGTTCAGGTTCACCCGTTCGGGGCCCAGCGCCTCGACAAGGAGGCGACCAAGGCGTGGGCGGCCGGCCTGCCGGAGGATGTCGCCGCCAAGATGGATTTCTGGGCGGCCGCCGCGATGAACTACCCCGTGGCGTGCAAAGAGACCTACCGCGTCGATGAGAAGCAGGGCGTTGTCCGCATCCGCGACGAGTACAGCTACGAGCGGTCGAAGTGCGCATGGCCCGTCAAGCCTGTCGAGCTTGCGCCTCTGCCGCCGATCCTTGCCAACGCGCGGCACTGCGGCTATCCGGTCAAGATGAGCGGCAAGCTTCTGGAAAAGCTCTGCCCGACGTTCATGGGCTGGTACGAGGCCGTGCCGGGCTCGACCATCGAGTACGAGCTTCCGCTGTCGCGGTTCCGCAACCACGTGCTGGCGCCGATGATGGTCAAGAACGACCCGACGGCCGACGAGGTGACCGCTAAGCTCACCGAATACCTGGAAAGCGGTGATTACCGCACGTTCGGCGGCGACGACCATTACGACCCCAGCACCTCGCTCGACTCGCTGCACGACCTGCGAATCATGGCCTGGGCGCTCTGGTCAATCGATCCCGAGAAGCGCGCCAAGGTGCTGGAGTTGCTCACACGCGGCCTGGGCAACTTCGACTTCAAGGAGTTCCTCCGCTACAGGACGCCCGTCACCGGCACGCCGTGGGCCAGGCACAAGACGATCTTTGATTACCTGGGCGAGATCGACTACGACATGGAGTGGTACAACGGCATGAACCTGGCCGGCCTGTGGGCGTGGGCGTATTTCGGCCAGGACCCCAAGGCCGATGAGTTCCTTCGCCGGCACTGGACGCTGGCCCAGGAGATCAACGCGTACTCGCTGGCCTACACCGACTGGGCGCAGCAGACCGCGTGGACATGCTGCCGCGGCGAGGCGACCTGGCTGGACGGCATCAACTACGCATACGAGGGGATGCTCGGCTACGCGGCCATGGCCCGCCGGCTGGGCAAGCGAAAGGATGCGCAGCTCGGCGACTATCTGGCGGCAAAGTGCGAGGCGTTCATCCACAACTGCTGGATGGGCAGCTCGTACGCGCAGGAGTTCTTCGCGTACGAAGGCGCGAAGCCCGGCTGCATGGGCGGGTTTTACGAGGGCCGCGGGCCGCGTTACGGCGAGGCCTCCGGCTGGCCGTGCGGCACGTACTCGTACTTCGTCCGCGAGGTCTTCATGCTCCTGAGCGACCTGGGCTTGCAGGACGCGCTCCGGCAGGAGCTCGACAACTTCACGCGCAACTTCCCCAACTGGCGGACCGACCCGTACAGCTACGGCAAGGCCACGAACTATCCGGGCAGCGATTACAGGCGGACCGTGCATCACTACTCGCTGGATCCGCGCCTGGCGGTCTGCGCGTTGGTCCTTGGCGAGGATGCGTCGAGTCTGCTCAAGCTCCAAGGCGCGCCGCTGACGGGGCCGGTGCTGGAGACGATGCTCGTGGCGATGGCCCCGCGCGTCCTCGTGCCGCGCGATGTGACGTTCCAGGGCTGCGTCTGGGACGCCGCCGCAAGGAAGCTTACCGTCACGCTGGCCGGCAAGGGCAGAACCACCATCGGGCTGGCCCACAGCGATGCGCCCTGCGCCGTGAGGGCAGACAAGCTGCTGACGACGGGCCAATCCCCCGGCCGGATGTGGTTCACGATCAAGCTGGCGGGAAGAACGGAGATTGTCTTTGAGTTCGGCTCCGGGCCTTCAACTTGAGAATCGAACATTGAGTGTTGATTATTGAATATTCAATATTCAATCAGCAATGCTCAATGTTCAAGTTTCAGATTGCCTATGATGGCCCGATTGACTGTTCACGCGGTCATTTCGCTGAGAACTTGTAGATCGTCGTCGACCAGAATGTCTTCCCCGGCCGTAGCACCGTCGTTGGGAAGTTGGGGCGGTTTGGCGAGTCGGGGAAGTGCTGCGTCTCCAGGCAGAAGCCGTTTCGCCTGGCGTAGACGTGGCCGGCCTTGCCCTTGACCCCCGCAAGGAAGTTGCCCGAGTAGAACTGGATTCCCGGCTCCGTGGTGATGACCTCCATGATCCTTCCGGACTTGGGCTCGCACACGCGTGCGGCCAGGGACGGCGTCGGGTCGTCGGCGGGCCCGGCCGCGCCGCCGGGCTTGTTCAGCACGAAGTTGTGGTCGTAGCCCTTTCCGAAGCCCAACTGCTGGTCCGGCTGGTCGATCCGCTCGCCTACCTTGTGCGGCGCGGTGAAGTCCAGCGGCGTGCCCTTGACGGGCTTGATCTCGCCCGTGGGGATCAGGTCGCCGTCGATGGGCGTGAAGTTGTCCGCGTTGATCGTCAGCTCGTGGCCCAGGATGTCGCCCGATCCCTCGCCGGCCAGGTTGAAGTAGGCGTGGTTGGTCAGGTTGAGGACGGTGGGCTTGTCGGCCGTGGCGATGTAGCCGATCACCAGTTCGTTGGCGTCAGTCAGCGTGTAGAGCACCGTGACGGAAAGCGCGCCGGGGAAGCCCTCGTCGCCGTCGGGGCTGGTGTGCTTGAGCTCCAGCGACGGCCGGCCCCCGGCCTGGATGATGCACGCCGACCACACGGCCTTGTCGAAGCCCACCTTGCCCCCGTGCAAGACGTTCTCGCCCTTGGAGCCGGCCAAAACGCACTGCTTGCCGTCGAGCGTGAAACGCCCCTTTGCGATGCGGTTGGCGTACCGCCCGCAGATCGCGCCGAAGTAGGGGCTTTTCGTCGGGTAGTCCTCGAACCTGTCGAACCCCAGCACGATGTCGGCAAGCTTGCCATCGCGGTCAGGGGCCAGCAGCGAGACTATCGTGCCGCCGAAGTTGGTGATGGTGACCTTCATGCCGCCGGTGTTGGTCAGCGTGTAGAGGTCCACGGCCGTGCCATCCGCCGTCTTCCCGAACGGGGCCTTGGTGATTTCCATGGTCATTCTCTCCGCGGCGCATCCGGCCGTGAGCATCGCGATAATGCCCGCGACGGTTGATGTCGCCTGATGTGGTGTCATGCGGACACATACGATACAATCTCGCGGCCATCGGGCCAAGGGCCTGCGGCAGTTATTGAAAGGAATCGTATATGGCGAGGACGAAACCGCGGATACTGGTGATCGGCGCCCACCCCGACGACTGCGACCTCAGGGCCGGTGGGACGGCCGCCAAATGGGTCAAGGCCGGCTGCGTCGTGCGTTTCGTCGCCGCGACCAACGGGCAGAGCGGCCATCACGCCGATCCGCTGTCGACCGTCGTGCAGCGGAGGGCGGCCGAGGCGGCGGCGGCCGCGAAGGTCATCGGCGTCGAAAGCCAGGTGCTGCCCATCCCCTGCGGCCAGATGGAGCCCAACCTGTTCAATCGGTGGATGTTCATCCGCCTCATCCGCCAGTTCGCCCCGGACCTGATCCTGACGCACCGGCCCAACGACTACCACCCCGACCACCGCTACACGTCTCAGCTCGTGCAGGACTCGTCGTACCTGGTCCGCGTGCCGTATAACGCGCCGGAAGTGCCGGCCCTGCGGTACAGCCCCGTCATCGCGTATACGAGCGACAACTTCCGCAAGCCCTGCCCGTTCGAGGCCGACGTGGTCATCGACATCGACGACACCATCCGCGCCAAGATGGCGATGTTCCACCGCCACACCAGCCAGGCCTACGAGTGGGTACCGTGGATCGAGGGGTATCTCGACGAGGTGCCCAAGACGGAAAAGGCCCGGAAACAGTGGCTCTTCGACAAGTGGGCGCCGCAGTCGGCGCACGTCGCCGAGCGGTTCCGCGACAAGCTCGTGGCCCGCTACGGCCCCAAGCGCGGCAAGGCCGTCAAGTACGCCGAGGCGTTCGAGGGCTGCGAGTACGGCGCGAGACTCGACGCCAAGGCAATCGATAGGTTCTTCGGGGGGTTGTGAGTCACGGTGTCCTGAACGGATATCCGTTGTGCGATTTCACTTGTGCTGCCAGTGGACGACGATCTTGGCGGCCAACTCCCTGTCAACGGTGAACTGGCTGTAGCCCACCTGGAAGACATAGGATGGGAACCGCCGAATCAGGCGGATATGTACGCCGGGGAGGATGCCGATGGCCATGAGCTTCTGTATCTCTCGGTGGTCGCTGGTGCTGAGGTAGGCGATGCTGCCCTCCGCGCCCAAGGGGGCGTCGGAGAGCGGACGGGCCTCCTCTATTGCGTCCTGGCCGGCTCGGCGGCAGCACTCGCCGGGCGGAACCGGCTTGTCAACACGTGGATTTGTCATGCCGACGCTGTCTCCATCTCCGGATCAGGCGGACAAGGCGCGTCTCACGCGGCGACTCATAGCCGCATCGCGGGCACTTGGCCTTGCGGCACCCGCCGAACACCGCGCATGCCGAGCACGCCCTGACGGCCGCCTCTTCGTCGAACTCATTTCCGCAGAAAGGGCATCTCATAGGTGTATTCCCAGATTGCCCAGGGCGTCGAGCGCCAGGTTCAGCACGAACCCGACGCCGAATGCGAACACCGCGATGAACGCGGAGACCAGCAGCGTCATCCTCAGGCCGCGCTCCTTCCTCATCACCAGGAACTGCGCGATGCACGGTAGGAACAGCGTCAACGTGACGGCCGCCACTACGAGCTGGTTGCCCATCAGGAGGTCCTTCGTGTGCAGGTCGTACAGGCCGGCGATGCCGTAGTCGCGCCTGAAGAAGCCGAACAGGAACGCCTGTGCGGCCTGGCCGGGCAGGCCCAGCGCCTTGACTATCGGCGTCAGGCCGTTGATGACGATCTGGAACACGCCGCCCTCCGGCAGCAGGCCCCACCAGTCCAGCCGGCAGACCCAGATGATCGCGCTGGCGATGATGAACAGCGGCAGCACCTCCTTGAAATACCAGACCATCCTCGTGTAGGTCTTGACCAGCACGTTTCCCACGCGCGGCAGGCGGAGAGGCGGAAGCTCCATGTAGAATGCCGGGCGCTCGCCAGGCATGAACTTCGCCGCCAAGAGCCCTGCCGCCAGGAACACGGCGGCTATCACGCCGGCCCAGACCGCCATCGCGGCCGGGTGGCCCTCCAGCAAGCCCAGTATCACGCCGATCTGCGCCGAGCACGGGACCGCCAGCGCCAGCAGGAACGTCGCGATGACCCGCTCGCGGCGTGTCTCGAGCGTCCGCGTGACCATCGTGGCCATGGTGTCGCAACCGAAGCCCAGCACCATCGGGATGACCGCACGGCCGTTGAGGCCGATCCGCTTGAACACGCGGTCAACGAGCATCGCCAGCCGCGGCAGGTAGCCGCTGTCCTCCAGTATCGAGAACGCCAGGAAGAACGTGCCGACGATTGGGAAGACAATGGCGATGGCGTAGCGCAGGCCCAGCGTGATGATGCCGTAGTCGCCGCCGAAGAGGTCCCGCAGGATCGGCCAGGGGATGGTCGCGGCGGCCGTGCGGTCGATCCAGCCGCTGACGTAGTCCTTGAACAGGCCCTCCAGTCCGTTGACCATCACGCCCGCGCCCAGGCCGCCGACGAACTTGTACAGCCCCAGGTAGAGCACCGCAAACAGTAGCGGCAGGCCCGTCCACGGGCTCATGCACAGCTCGCTCAGACGGTCGCGGAGCGTGTGCGAGCGGCGTGGGGGCAGCACGGCCGTGTCCTTCAGTATGCGGTCCACGCGGCCCTTGACGGCCATCGCCGTGTGATAGTGCGGCGTGTGGCGGAGGGCCATCGTCACGTCCCAGACGAGGCCCGACACGGCCGCCGCGTGGTCGTCGCCCGCCTCCTCGCGGAGCAACTGGCGCATCTCGTGATCGCCGTGGATGAGCAGGATCGCCCGCGTCCGCCGGCCGATCCCGTCGCCGTCGCCGACGTGCGGCTGGATCGCGGCGATGGCCTTTTCGATTACCGGGCCGTAATCGACCTTGAAGGAATTGCGGAATGCGGAATGCGGATTGCGGATTCCAGGAGGCGCAGACTGACTCCCAGGCAATCCGCATTCCGCATTCCGCATTCCGCAATCAGACCTGATTCTTCCGGCAAGTTCCGCCAATCCCTTGCCCGACGTGGCCACGGTCGGCACGACTGGTATTCCGAGGGCCTTTTCCAGCGCGGCGCAGTCGATGCGGATGCCGGCCTCCTGGGCCTCGTCCCACATGTTCAGGGCCAGCACCACTGGCAGGCCGGCCTCGACCAACTGAAGCGTCAAGCCCAGCATCCGCTCGATGCTCTTTGCGTCGATGACGTGTACGACGGCCGCGGGCGTCCGCCGCAGCAGGATCGACCGCGCCACTCGCTCCTCATCCGTGATCGGCAGCAGCGAGTACATGCCGGGCGTGTCGATGACCTCGGCGTCCAGCAGCCTGGAGCGGCCGCGTGATACCTCGACGGTCGTGCCGGGGTAATTGGATACCGTGACGTACCGGCCGGTAAGCCGGTTGAATAGCGCGCTCTTGCCGACGTTCGGGTTGCCGACGATGAAGATGGCGCCCGCGCCAGCCTCGCTTGGAGGCCGGTGGGAATCGCCCGCGCCTTCCTTTTCAACAACCGCACCGATACGGCCCATCTTCGCACTAACTCCGCAAGGCCCGCTCGTTTCCGCCGCGAGCCCTGAACTCATTGGGTGGATTTGACGTCGGCGGGCCTGCGCATCTCGCGAACAGCGCCGGCGACGCACTTGCGGCACTCCCGCGGCCCTCGCGCCAGCCCGGACGTGCAATGCCGCCTGAATGCCTCCGTCCAGCTTTCGCCCGCGCGGGGGCAGTCGGCGACGAACTCGCCGAAGAGCCTCAGCCGCTCCAGCACGGCCTCATCGACCGCGTGCTCCATCCGGCATGCGTTGGCCTCCGCCTCCTGGGCGTCGAGGCCCAGCACGTCGCACAGGAAGCGCCGGATGTCGTAGTGGCGGCGGCTGACCTGCTCGGCCAGCTCCCCGCCGCGGTCGGTCAGCGTGACGAACTGATAGGGGTCGTAGTTGACCAGGCCGCGGGACGCCAGCGTCTTGAGCGCGGCCGTTACGGCCGGCATGCCAACCTTCAACTCGCGGGCGATGTCGCGGACCCTGGCGACGCGGTTCCGCCGCACCAGGAACAGGATCGCCTCGAGGTAGTCCTCCATTGAGGCCGTCAGACGCTTGGTCGCTGTTGCGTTCATGGTCGATCTCGTAACTGTTTGTCCATGCTACCGTAACACAGGTGAGTTCAAGATCATGAACATTATGGCAGATATGGAATGATATTGCAATAGAAAAACATCTTGCCGCCCATCATTCACTATTGCGGGAAGACCTTGATGGGCCTGAGAGACTTGCCATCCGCCGATGGCCTGGCGATAGCGATGAGTCGGCCGCCGGAATCGACAAGAGCAGCCTCGGAAGCCGAGGATTGTCCTTTGGGCATGGGGATAGGCTTGCCCAGCATGATAGCCGTGATTTCATCGGGGGAAAACGGGAACTTCGGCATGTCCGGCAGCGCCATCAGCGGCGGAATCAGATCTCGCGCGATATCCAGCTTCGCAAGTTCGACGGCCGTGTCAAGGGTGAACAGCCCGATTCGCGTGCGAGTCAATTCGCTACAGTATCCGCCGGCGCCCGTGATCCGGCCGATGTCGCGGGCGATGGCGCGGATGTAAGTCCCGCCGCCACACTGGACCTCGATCTCCAGACGCGGGTACTCGTACTTGAGCAGGTCGATCCGGCGAACCTCCACCGTCCGCGCCGCGGGCTGGACCGGCTTGCCCGCGCGGGCCAGCTTGTAGGCTCGCCGGCCGTCGATGTGAATGGCGCTGTGCGCAGGCGGGACTTGTTCGATGCTGCCGGTCAGGCGCAACAGTGCCGCGCGTATCTCATCCTCGGCCGGCGGCCGCGCGCCGGACGTTGGCGCGATCGGACCCTCCGGGTCGTCCGTCGCGCTGGTTGCCCCGAGCACGACGACCGCTCGGTAGCACTTGTGCTGGGCCTGGACGTAGTCCGCCAGCCGGCACGCCTGGCCCATGCACACCACGAGCACGCCGGTCGCGAACGGATCAAGCGTCCCCGCGTGGCCGACCTTGACGCCGCGCCCCGCGATTCGCCGCACCGTCGCGACGACATCGTGGCTGGTCATGCCCGCTGGCTTGTTGACGTTCAAAAAGCCAAACACGAGCTCAAGTTAGCAGGTGCCTGGCGGATTGTCGAATTACTTCACGCGCGGGCGCCTTCACCCGCCAATGTCAAATTAGGAATGAGGAATGGCGAAAGAATCACAAGTGCACAGTGCCAAAATACCAGAACACGACTGGTCCACTTGTCATTCAGGCCTTTGTAATTCCTTCGGCATTCACTCATTCCTAATTTGACATTCGCTCCGCGCCTGAAACCGGATGGCGCTACGATATCGGAGGTGGCTTCCCCTCGATGGCGTCATGTCGTCAGCGCGTGCTCCTGCACCTTGATCTTCTTGGGCCGGGCCGCCTCGCTCTTGGGCAGCGTGATGCACAGAACGCCGTTCTCAACGGCCGCCTCGATCTTGTCCGAATCGACCGTGGACGGCAGCGTGATGTCCCGGCGGAAGTCGCCGTACCGGCGCTCGCTGTAGTAGTAGTTCTCGCCCTTCTCTTCCTTCTCCTGGTTCTTGCGGCCGGAGATGGTCAGGATGTTGCCCTCGATGGACAGTTCGATGTCCTCGGCCTTCATCCCGGGAACGTCAGCCTTCACCAGGTATTCGTCCCCGTGCTCAACGACGTCCAGGAGCGGCCACCAGGTACGACCCTCGAAGGTCGGCATTATGTCCCAGCCCTCGAAGAATCTGCTGAACAGGTCGCTCATGGCATCCTGGAACCCCGTCAGTGACCTGATGCCCGGCCTCTTGCTCAACGATGTGTCAGCCATAGTCTTACCTTCCTTTCTTGCTATATGGCCTTTGACACGCCCTTCCCTTCGCTCTACTGTATTCTATGCACACGCCGTGCCACCTATTCGGGCTCGCCGGGCCATTCGCAAGTTTCGTGAGTTCAGAGAGTTGCGGCGGCGACTTTGCGGGCCGTCCTGCGGCGTGAACTGCCATTTCGACACTGCGGCCGGAAGGGGCTCAACCCCGAGCCCGCGCCAAGCCGATAACACAGTCTGCCGCCATGCCGCAGGTTGCCACCCGGCGGCGGTGTCTCGTGAACCGACAGCAGGAGCGTCGAATGACCAGGTTCCGTGGTGACGTTGAGTTGCTGCCGCCCCGCGCGCGGTACTTCACGCCGCAGCAGGCGGGCCGCGCGCTGGTGCTCGTGCGGAGGATCGTCCAGGACATCGTCGGCGGCTACGGCCGGCTGGTGGATCTCCAGGAGACGCTCGAGGCGCTCCAGACCCGCCAGTCGCGGCAGGAGTGCGAGGCCGTCCGGCGCGAGCTGATCGCCACGATGGAGACGCTCCAGTCATGCCTGGAGGAGCTCGAAGAGGTCGGTGTGGAGCTTGTCGATTGGGCGCTGGGGATCGTCGAGTTCCCATGCCTCTGGAGCGGGCGCGAGATCCGCCTGACCTGGCAGCACGGCCAGGGCGGCGTCAGCCATTGGCGCGAGATCGGCGAAAGCCCCGCCTCCCGCCAGCCCATCAGCACGCTCCTCATGGAGCAGATGGCGGGGGTCGGCGCGAGGAGATGAGCACACGGAAACGGCAGAAGCGCCTGACGGCAAGCCAATCACGATGCTGGCTTGCCGTTAGGCGCTTCTGCCGTCTCCTCAGTTGGTAATTCGTCAATCGCAAATCGTCAATCGCAAATCGTCAATCGCCAATCTCTACACTTTCGGCTCCGCCGGCTTTGGCGGCGTGGGCCTGCCGGCGGATTGGGCGGCGGGAGGGGCGGGGGACCTGGGGCCGGCAGGCGTGCCGCCGCCGGACGGACCGGCGGGCGTGGCTGCGCCGGGCATATCGGCGGCTTCCGGGCCCTTGGCCACGTGGCCCAGGTAGCTTGGCAGGTCCAGTCCCACCTGCTTGGCCAGCTCGTGCAGCGGCGGCAGCACGCCCATGAGCTTCTTGCCCAGGCCGCTGAGGCCCGCCTGGCCGTCGGCGCCGCTGCCCGCGTCCCACACGACGATCTTGTCGATAGGCAGGTCCTGTATCGCCTGCGCCTGGATGTGCGCCACCTCGGGGAGCTTTTCGATGATGAGCAGGGCGGGGGCCAAGTGCGGGTCGCCGGCCGCGCGGACCAGGGCCATGTAGCCCGTCGCCTTGCCTTCGAGTATGGCCTGCTGGCCCTTGCCCTCGGCCGTCGCCTTGGCGAGTATCGCGGCCGCCTGGCCCTCGGCCACGCGGATGGCCTGCTCCTTCTGCGCGTCGGCCTCGATGACGATCCGCTTCCGTTGCGCATCGGCCGGCACGACGACCTCGGCGTTCAGCCGCGACGTTTCGCGGAGCGCGCGGGCGTCCTCGGCCTTCTTTTGCGCGGTCTCCTGCGCGACGCGAATGGCGCCGTCGGCCTCCTTCGCGGCCGACTCGCCCTTGTTGCGGGACTCTTCCTCGGCCACCTTCTGGTCGGCGCGATAGCGGGCCTTGTTGGCGTTGGCGTTCGTCTCGGCCTGGACCGCCTCGGCGTCCAGCTTGGCGACCTGCTGTC
Organism: Phycisphaerae bacterium; assembly: GCA_041946855.1. GTDB lineage: Bacteria > Planctomycetota > Phycisphaerae > SM23-33 > SM23-33 > JBHGBE01. The sequence continues at coordinate 49,003 of JBHGBE010000006.1, forward strand.
GCTTGTTACGGGCGGCCGTCGCCTCGCCGATCTCGGCATCGGCCGTCGCCGCGGCGACCGCGACGCGCTGGTCCCTCTGCCGCTCGGCCACGCCTATCTGGCCGCGCCGCTCCTGCTCGGACACGTCGATGTTGGCCTGCTGAACCGCCTCCGCCGCCGCCTTGCGGCCGATGGCCTTGATGTACCCCGACTCGTCCTCGATGTCCTTGATGTTGACGTTGATGACGGCCAGGCCGATCTTCTCGAGCTCCGTCGTGACGGCCTCGTTCACCTTTGCCATGAACGACTGCCGGTCGCGGTTGATGTCCTCGATCCGCATCGTCGCGATGACCGCGCGCATCTGCCCGATGATGATGTCCTGCGCCAGCGTCTGTATCTGCTGTGTTGAAAGCCCCAGGAGGCGGTGGGCGGCGTTCTGCATGATGCCTTCCTGGTTGGAGATGGCGGCCGTCACCGTCGTCGGCACGGTGACGCGGATGTTCTCCTGCGACAGGGCGTTGGTCAGCTCGATGGGCACGACGAACGGCTCCAGGTCCAGGTAGTCGTAGGCCTGAATGAGCGGCCACACGAACGTGGCGCCGCCGTGGATGCACCTGGCCGCCGTCCCTCCCCCCGTCTTGCCGTACTTGACGAGGATCTTGTTCGACGGGCATCGCTTGTACCGCTTGGCGATGGTGACGAAGATGACAATGACTATAAGGGCGAGGATGATCGTCAGGATGATCCCGGCAGGAAGCCCGGAACCTGGCTCCTCCGGCGTCGGCTTCCTGATCTGCCCCAGCATCATCGCGAAACCAAGCAGTCCGTTCATTTGTCTGTCCTTCCTTCAGTTGACAGCGACCGGTTTGTGTCCGGAATCCCAATCGTTACGCTACGCCGCCGAGTCATCCTTCTTGACCTCGATCGTCACCGGGTCGAGTATGCGCGTCACCCTGATCTTCGTGCCGGCCGGCAGTGGGACGCCGTCCGCGGCCTTGGCCCGGATATGCGTCATCACGCCGCTGACGGTGACGCGGACCTCGCCCGTGCCGCCGGCGGGGATGTCAAGGTAGACCGTCCCGCTGGTGTCCAGGCAGGAACCAAGGCGCGGGTTGCCCGACTCGGTCAGCCTTTGCATGAGGTAGAAGATGCCAGCCACGATCAGCCCGGCCGCCACGCCCCAGAGCGCCGCATACACCAGCGCCGGGGTCAGCGACGCTCCGCCCTGGAGGTAGAGCGCACCGGCCCACGAGAACAGCGTGAAAAACGCCAGCACCGACCGGATGCTCAGGAGCTTGAAGGCCGCGACGCTCTCGTGCGCGTCGATGTTCGCGGTCTGGTCCAGGGCCGAGTGGTCCACGCCGGCATCGACCTGCGAGGTCACGTCGGCGCCGCCGTCGCCGCCCAAACCTATGAGGGCCGCGATGAGTTGCCATGCCAGAAAGACGCTGAAGAATATGGCCGCAATAAAGAACCACTGGTTCATACCCGTCAGGCTCGCCCACCATTCAACCATGGCTGCGCTCCCTATGTCTTGTCCGGCCCGGAGTTGACCGCCCATCGGGGCCGGCTGAGCAAGAGGATAATCACGCCCGCCGGCGGTTACAAGTCGCAAGATGGACGATTTGCGACATGCCCCGAATGAGGGACCAGGGGTGAGCGACTAGCGACCAGGGGGTCTTGCGGGCGGGCTGGCTATTGAAGATTCGTCGGCCCCATGGACCTGTATAATGGGTTTAACACAAACAGTGTCGGACGGTCCGTGCCAACTGCCCGCTAGCGCGGTCCGGCGTGGCGAGTTGAGAAAACGAGGGCTATGACATGATCGACGCGCCATTCGTCTCGGCAGTGCTCCTCATGGCGGTCGCGGCAACGCCTACCCCGCCCGCGACTGCCCCCATAAAGGCCCCCGCGACGATGCCCACTCGTGCGCCCATGGCGGCGCCCACCAAGTCCCCGACGCCGACTCCCGCAAAGGCATTGACGCCGACACCCGCGAGGACGCCGACACCCACAGCGGCGCCCACGCCCACGAAGGCGCCAGCGCCCGCGACCGCGTCGGCGCCAGCGACGAAGCTCACGCCGCCGTCAGCCGTCTTCGAGGGCCCGCCCGCCCCCGTTGCCGGGCAGATCGACCGCATCGTATTCGCCAAGCTCGCGTCGATGAAGATCCAGCCCGTCCTGTGCTCCGACGCGGTGTTCGTACGGCGCGCCTACCTGGACATCACGGGGACGTTGCCGACGGCGAAGGAAGCCAGGGACTTCATCCAGGACCCCGACACCAAGGGCAAGCGCCGCGCACTGATCGACCGCCTGCTGGAGCGGGATGAGTACGCGGACTACTGGGCCATGAAGTGGGGCGACATACTGCGTATCAAGGCCGAGTTTCCCGTCAACCTGTGGCCCAACGCGGCACAGGCCTATCACCGCTGGGTCCGTTCGTCCATCGCGTCCAACAAGCCCTACGACAAGTTCGTCCGCGAGTTGCTCACCTCCAGCGGGAGCAACTTCCGCGTGGGCCCCGTCAACTTCTACCGGGCCATCCAGAACAGGACGCCCGACGGTATCACCGCGGCCGTCGCCCTCGCGTTCATGGGCTCGCGAGTGGATTCCTGGCCCAAGGACCGCCCGGCGGGCACGGCCGTCTTCTTTTCGCAGATAGGCTACAAGGCCACGCGCGAATGGAAGGAAGAAGACGTATTCTGGGACCCGCTCCACACCGCCGTGCCGTACGTCAACGCGGCCGAGCAGCCCGCGCCGACGCCGGCCGTCATGCCAGCCACCGCGCCGGCGCTGCTGACGGCGATGTTCCCTGATGGCACGACGGTCAAGCTGCCGACCGACCGCGACCCGAGGGAGGTCTTTGCAGACTGGCTCATCACCCCCAGGAATCCCTGGTTCACGCGGGCCATCGTCAATCGCGTCTGGGCGTGGCTGATGGGGCGGGGCATCATCCACGAGCCGGATGACATCCGCGAGAACAATCCCCCCAGCAATCCCGAGCTGCTGGCCTATCTTGAGAAGGAGATGGCCGACGGCGGCTACGACATGAAGCGGCTCTACCGGCTGATCCTGAATTCCAGCACCTACCAGCTATCCTCCATGCCGCACGCGGGCACTCCGCAGGCCGCCGCCCAGTTCGCGAGCTATCCGCTTCGCCGCATGGACGCCGAGGTGCTGATCGACGCGATCAACAAGATCACCGGCTCGACCGAACTGTACACCAGCCCGATCCCCGAGCCGTTCACGTACATCCCCCAGAGCCAGCCGGCCGTCGCCATCCCCGATGGGAGCATCACCAGTCCCTTCCTGGCACTATTCGGGCGGTCGGCGCGGGCCACGGGCATGGAGAACGAGCGGGACAATAAGCCGGTCCCGGCGCAATCACTGTACATGCTCAATTCGCTCCAGATTCAGCGGAAGCTGGAGACCGGTCCCAGGCTAAAGGCGCTCTTCGAGTCGCCGCGGAAGCCCTCTGACATGATAGAGGAGCTGTACCTCACGGTCCTTTCGCGCTTCCCGACCGCCGAGGAGGTCCGGATCGCGGAGGCGTACGGCCCGATCATGCAGCCGAACAAGAACGCCAGGCCGCCGACGGCCGTTCCGACCAAGAGACGAGAGGACTGGGTGGACATCACCTGGTCACTGATAAACAGCACTGAGTTCCTGTACAGGCATTGATGACGACGTTGGCAGTCAGGATGAAATACTCAATAACCAATAAGCAATGTTCAATGTTCGGGTGCAAGAACACCTCCATCGTTGCACTTGTTCATTGGTCGTTGCTTGTTGAATATTGAATATTGGGTACTTGGACACGGGCCAGAGAGGAGAACGGTGCGATGAACAGCGGCGAGAATCGCATTAACGGCAAGGGGATAACGCGGCGCGAAGCGATGCGCCTCGGTCTCTACGGCGCGGCCGGCGTGCTGACGGCGGGGAGCCTGGGCCGAGCATTGGCCGCCGGCCCGGAAACAAGGCCCACGACCGGCCCCGCGACAAAGCCCGCCGGCAAGGTCAAGGCCAAGTCGGTCATACAGGTCTTTCTGTGGGGCGGCATGTCGCACAACGACACGTGGGACCCCAAGCCCGATTCCGGCTACGAATACATGGGCGAGTTCGCCAAGGCCATCCCGACGAACGTGCCGGGCGTCGAGATCGGCCAGTTGTTCCCCGAACTGGCCAAGCAGGCCGACAAGTACTCCCTCATCCGCAGCATGACCCACCGCAACAACGGCCACGAGACGGCCGCCTACCTGATGCAGACCGGCCACGCGCCCGGCGAGCGGCTGGCCTACCCGAGCATCGGGGCCGTGTTCGCGCTGTTCAAGGCCAAGGAGTACAAGGGCATCATCCCGCCCTACATCGTGCTGACCAGGCCGCAGGGACGGTTCTCCGAGGAAGGCTTCCTGGGGCCAAAGTACAAGCCCTTCGCCACCGGCAGCGATCCCAACGCCCAGCGGTTCGAGGTCGAGGGCGTCATCGCCAGGGGCATCAACGACGACCGCCAGAAGGCCCGGCGCGAACTGCTCGAGAAAATGAATACGATGGGCAGCGCGATGTCCGCCGACCCGCAAGTGGCCGCGGCCGAGGACGCCAAGAAGCAGGCATACGACCTCATCCTCGGCGCGGGCAGGGACGTCTTCGACCTGAACAAGGAGAAGAAGGAGTTGAGGGACCTCTACGGGCGACACACCTTCGGGCAGGAGTGCCTGGTGGCGAGGCGGCTGGTCGAGGCGGGCGTGCCCTACATCGTCATCAACTACCCCGGCGGCTGGGACACGCACAGCAACCACTTCGCGACCATGCGGCGGCAGTGCCCGCAACTGGACCAGGGCCTGGCGGCGCTCCTGGCGGACCTGAAGGACCACGGCCTGCTGGACACCACGATCGTCTGGTGCTCCGGCGAGTTCGGGCGCAGCCCTAAGATCGACTGGCAGCCGCCCTGGAACGGCGGGCGCAACCATTACGGCAACGTCTTCACCGTCCTGGTCGCGGGCGGCGGATTCAAGGGCGGGCAGATCGTCGGCTCCTCGGACGCCAAGGCCGAGGAGGTCAAGGACCGGCCCGTCTATCCCGTGGACCTGCTGGGCAGCATCTACACACTGGCCGGCATCGACACGACCGCCCGCCTCCCGCACCCGATGGGCATCGAGGCCCACGTCCTGCCGGCGGCGTCCGAGGGCGTCAAGTCGGCCGGGCTGCTGACCGAGATCATGTAGAACCAAAAGGCGGAATGTAGAAGGCAGAAGGATAGAAGAAGGCAGAAGGCACAATGCAGAATTCAGAAGGCACAATGACCAGGTCAGTAAAGGACATGCGGTATTCCCGCCGCCCACCCTTTGCCTTATGCATTCTGCCTCTTGCATTTTGCCTTTCTTTCCTGCTTCTTGGCCCCTCGACGGCCGGCGCGCAGGCCAGGCCCTATATCGGCTTCGTCTATCCGGCCGGCGGCCAGCAGGGGACCACTTTCCAGATAAGAATCGGCGGGCAGAACACCGACGGCGCCAGCGCGGTGATCGTCTCCGGCACAGGCGTCCACGCCAGGATCACGGAGTACTTCGGCAGACTGGGCAACCAGGAAATGTCGCTGATGCGGGAGCAACTTGGCGAGTTGCAGAAGGCTGCCAAGGCCGCCGCGGCCAAGTCCGGCACGTCCGGCAAGGCCGCTGCCCCGGGCATGATGGACTCCCCGCCGATGATGGCACAGCCCGGCATGATGATGGACACGCCCGGCAAGTCCGGCCCATCCGGCGCGATGGAAGGCGAAGAGGGCAGGATCATGGCCAGGATTGAGAAACGCCTGGCCGAGTACGTCAACACGCCGGCCAGCGCCGCGATGTCCAGCCTGTCGTTCGTCGAGGTGACGATTGCGCCCGACGCCGCCCCCGGCCGGCGTGAGATCAGGCTGGTGACGCTCCGCGGAATCTCCAACCCGATGGTCTTCCACGTCGGCCAGGTTCCCGAGACCGCCCGCAAGCCGATGCTCTCGGCCAGCCTCCAGGTCCTTGGCAAGGAGGAATCCGCTCTCCGCAAGAGGCCGCCGGAGGAGGAGGAAGTCCGCATCGCCCTCCCATGCACCGCCAACGGGCAGATCGCCTCGGGCGAGGTGAACCGCTACCGCTTCGAGGCCCGCAAGGGGCAGCGGCTGCTGCTGTCCGTCGAGGGCCGCTCGCTGAATCCCTACATCGCCGACGCCGTTCCCGGCTGGTTCCAGCCGATCCTGTCGGTCTGCGACGCCGACGGCAAGGAAATGGCGTTCTGCGACGACTATCGCTTCAAGCCCGACCCAGTCATCTTCTTCGAGGCGCCCAAGGACGGCCAGTACGTGGCCAGCATCATCGACGCCATCTATCGCGGCCGTGAGGACTTCGTCTACCGCCTCACCATCGGCGAGTTGCCGTTCGTGACGGGCATCTTCCCTTTAGGCGGCAAGGCGGGGGAACTGCCGAAGATCGAGATGACCGGCTGGAACATCGACAAGGCAGTGCTGACCCAGCCTCCAAAGGACGCCGGGCCGGGAATCCACTACGTCACCGCGAGCAAGGGCGGCCTCGTCTCCAACCGCCTGCCCTTCGCCGTCGACACGCTGCCCGAAATCTTCGAGAGGGAGCCCAACAACAGCGTCTCGGCCGCGCAGAAGGTGACGTTGCCCGTCATCGTCAACGGGCGCATCGACCGCCCGGACGACTGGGACGTGTTCCAGTTCACCGGCCAGGCCGGGGACACGGTGGTCGCGGAGGTCATCGCCCGCCGGCTGGAGTCGCCGCTGGATTCGGTGCTGGAGCTGACCGACGCGACGGGCAAGGTGCTCGCGATGAACGACGACCACGAGGACCCCGAAGCGGGCGTCAACACGCACGACGCCGATTCGTACCTGATGTTCAAGCTGCCGGCCGATGGGACCTATTACATCCGCCTGGGCGACACCGACCGCAACGGCGGCCCGGAGTACGCCTACCGGCTGCGGATCAGCCAGCCGCGGCCGGATTTCTCGCTGTTCGCCGTGCCGACAAGCGCCGCCATGGCCGCCAAGGGCAGCGCCTACCTCAAGGTAGTGGCCGTTCGCAAGGACGGCTTCATGGGTCCCATCACGCTGAACTTCAAGGACCTGCCCGGCGGGTTCACGGCGACGGCAGGCTCGGTCCCCAAGGGCGCGACGGCCGGGAACATGAGCCTGAAGACCACGCTGGCGGCCACGACCCAGCCGGTCAACCTGACTGTGGAAGGCAAGGCGAAGTTCGGCCAGGTTGACCTCTCGCACGAGGCCCTGCCCGCGGAAGACCGCATGCAGGCATTCCTCTGGCGGCACCTGGTGCCCGCCGAGGACCTGAAGGTGCTGGTCTACGACCCCGCCTATTCGCCCCCGCCTAAGCGGGTCCCCCCACCCAGGCCGGTCCAGACCAGGCCAGCCTCCACGCAAACCAGACCGGCGCCCGCCTCAGGCGCGGCCAAGCCAAGATTCTCCAAGCGCGAGGTCGCCGGACTCATCCGCCAGCTCAAGTGGCTCTACGAGGAGGGACTGATCACGGATGGCTTCTACGGCCGCAAAATGGCCGAGTGCGAAGCCGCGGAATGAGACGCCTGCGCGGTCAGTCCGCCCGATACTTCGACGAGTTCCTGATTCAGGCGCAGACGCACTCGCCCTCAGAAACCACTTTCGCACTCTTGCACCTGTCCTCCCGGGCCCGAAGTGCCGCCTTGCCCGCGCGGGCGTCGGCGCAAGACACCGTCCCATCGCAGGCCGCACGGCCGTGAAGCTCCAGCACCCTCGACGCGTCGTGCATGAGGACGATCCGCGTGTTTGCCGCGCAGTAGCCCCCAGGGCGGCGCGTGCGCGGAATTTCTCCTTTTTCCATTGCTTCGTTGTTTGGCGAAGTATAATAATAGCGGCAATGGACATAGGAGAAAGCCATGGCGAATTGCTCATGCGGCCCTGACGCCCGGAAGACGGTCCTGATCTACGCCTGTTCCGGCGGGGCCAACGTCGCCGAGATCGCGGACAAGGCCGCCCGCGAGCTGATGTTCGGCGGCTGCGGGTCGATGTTCTGCCTGGCCGGACTTGGCGCCGGCATACAGGGCATGATCCAGACGGCCAAGGACGCGGACGTGAATCTGGTGATCGACGGCTGCCCGATGGACTGCGCGAGGAAAGTCTTCGAGAAGGCCGGCATTGCCAACTACCGCTATGTCAAGGTGACCGACTTGGGCATCGAGAAGGCAAAGGGCGTCCGGGCCACGGATGAACAGGTCGCCAAGGTCGTGGCCAAGGTCAAGGAAGTTCTGGCCGGGTAGAGGCATGGCCCGATGAGCATGGGCGCATTAGTTGGCACGTTCCCGCGGCGCGGCGAGTTCGACAAGGCCAGGGCATGCCTGGACGCGCTGGGTCTGCCGCATGAGGTGATCTCGCCTGATCCCGCGTACTCCAGCGTCGGCGTGCCATCGCTCGCGCTGGATCAGGAGGCCCACAAGACGCTCTATGCAAGGTATCCGAACGCCTTCACCTGCTCGGGTTGGGTGGACTACCGGCCGGTCAAGGCCGCTGTTCCCGCCGAAGCCCCAAAGACCTACCTCGACGATGTGTTCGGCACTGCTGCGATCATGGTCCTGGCCCCATGCGTGGCGGACACGGCGAAGATCCGCCTGATCGCCCACATATCGGGCGACCTGACCGAGGTCTTCCCCTACATGAACGCCGTGATGCGCGAGGCATCCTACAACAAGGCCGGACCGACGTTCACGTTCATGGACGGCTACAGGATGGTCTCCGTATACCCGCGCCGGATCGCCGTCGCCAAGGCCGATGACATCGTGGACGGCTGGCGAGTGCTGGAGGCCCTTCGCCGGAGGGCCAACGAGACCTGGCAGGCGCGAGCCGGTATCGAGCCATCCTACGAGATGCGCGAGAAGCCGCCGGCTCTGGAGATATTCAGACGCCTGCCCCGGACCAACTGCCGCTCGTGCGGCGAGCAGACCTGCCTGGCGTTCGCGGTCCGCGTCTACATGGGCGAGTTGCCGGCCGTGAGGTGCAGGCCGGTCTTCGTCGGGGAATTCCGACACCTGAAGGATGCACTGGTGGAGATATGCGCCGGCCTGGGCGTCGAGACTTCCGCGGCTGTAACAGGATGAGCAAGGAAATCGACCATCTACGGAGAAGCTGATGAAGAAGCTACAGATACTGGGAACGGGCTGCCCCAAGTGCAAGAAGCTGGCCGAGAACGCCGAGGCGGCGGCAAAGGCGATGGGCATCCAGTACACGATCGAGAAGGTCACGGACATCAACGAGATCATGAAGTTCGGCGTGATGATGACGCCCGCCCTGGCCGTGGACGGGGTGGTGAAGGTCGTGGGCAGGGTCCCCGACTCCGAGGCGATCAAGGCGATGCTCGGATAGGTCCGTGGCCGCCAGGCATGATGGCCAACAAGGAAAGGATTTCGGAAATGAGAAGATGGCTGCGAGAGCATGGATGCCTGTTCACGCTGTTTGCCCTGGCGGGCCTGTCCGGGCTGCTGGGGACAGGTTGCCAGCAGGCCCAGACATCGAACCTGACATACCAGCCCACTGGCACGCCGCGTCTGGTGGAGCTTGGCACGGCCGCCTGCATCCCCTGCGCGTTGATGCGGCCGGGCCTGGACGAACTGAAGGCGCAGTACGCCGGGCGGCTTGAGGTGGAGGTCATCGACACGCTGTACGACCCCGGCGCGAAGACGCAGTACAAGGCCCCCTTCTGCGCAACGCAGATATACATTGCGGCGTCGGGCAAGGAGCTGTACCGCCACGTCGGCTATGCGTCCAAGGAGGAGATACTTGCGAACTGGCGGCGACTGGGCGTGGACCTGACTGCTCCGCCGCCGCGGCAATAGCGGGTGCAGGCAGTGTCACAGACGATGCTCAGCCAGTGTCCTTGCAGCGGCGGCGGCGCGGGCGGGGCCGCCGCGTGGCTCGCCCTGGCCGTGGGCCTGGGCGCGTGGCTGCTCGTCCGATACGTCTGGAACAAGGAAGGTGCTTCAGTCATGGGCAAGATCGGAAAGATCGCAATTGTCGTCCTGTTGGCTGTTGTGGTTGTCGCCATCGTCGTGATGAAGAACAGCGGCCCTTCGGCGCCGCCCGCGCAGGCGCCCGTCCAAGCAGCCGGGCTGCCACGCCTGGTCGACCTTGGCTCCACCACATGCATCCCGTGCAAGATGATGGCCCCGGTCCTGGAGGAATTGGCAAGAGAATACGCCGGCCGGATGCGGGTTGAGTTCATCAATGTCCAGGAGAACCCCGACGCGGCCAAGCCCTACGGCATCAAGCTGATCCCCACCCAGGTGTTCTACGACGCCTCCGGCGCGGAGATAGACCGCAACGAGGGCTTCATCTCCAAGGAGGACATCCTGGCGAGGTTCGGGGCGAAGGGAATTCTGTTCGCCGCCCCGCCTCCGGCCGCCTCCCAGCCGGCCGACGCTCCGGCCTTTGAGCGGCTTGAGCCCGCCCAGGCGGATACACGGGCCAAGGACGCCATCTGCTTCATGTGCGACCGCGATATCTCCCCCAAGACGCTGGTGGTCGTCAGGAGCGACAAGGGCGACGTCCGCCTGTGCGGCCCGCACTGCTTCTTCATCATGTACTCCTGCCTGACGGAGGACAAGACGGGCCTTGAGAAGAAGGTCTCCGTCACCGATTGGGCGACGGGCAAGCTGGTTGCGGCGACGGAGGCGACCTACCTCTACGGCCTGGACGCCGGGACAGGCCGTCCGACGATCAGAGCGTTCGCGGAAAAGGACGCCGCCGGCGCGGAGCTGAAGGCGTCGGGCGGCAGCCTGATCGGCTGGCAAGTGCTGCGGGACAAGGAACTGGAGAACCGTTGCGGGTTCTGCGATCGCGCCTGCTACCCGGCCGATTCGGCGAAGGTCACGGTCGGCGGCCTGAGCACGCTCGGATGCTGCTCGCACTGCGCGCTAGGCGTGGCCGCCCGTACGGGCAAGGACATCGAGGTCCACGAGCGGGACCGCCTGACCGGCGAAGAGATCGTCGTGAAGACCGCCGACGGCGGCGTGGCCTCGATCCAGCCGGCCACGGCCGTCGCGTGGTTCGGCCTGCGCAAAGGCGCGGACGGCAAGTTCGCGTCGGCAGGCTGCTTCCACCAGGGCTTCTTCGTCAACGCGGACAACCTGAGAAAGTGGGTCGAACAGAATCCATTGGAGACCGGCAGGCTTATCACCATACAGCAGGCATTGGCCGACAAGATGAAGCTTACCGCCCAGCAGATTCAGAAGGCGTGCAAGATCGGCCAGTGCGCCCCCAAGTAGGCATCAACGGACCGAAACGCGAAGAAAGCGAGCAAGACAATGAGAGTATTCAGCATCACGACGGCGTTCCTGGCCCTGGGAGTTCTGTGCGCTCAGGCTGCCGACAAGCCCGCGGCGGCTCCGGCGCCTGCGGCCGCGTCGCAGCCGGCGTCCGTCAACGACGCCTACCCCGAACTTGCCACAAGCGGCCTGACCTTCTCCCGGCTTGCCGACCTTCCCAAGGGCACGCTCCTGAAGGCGGGCGACATGACAATCACGGACAAGCAGATCGCCGACGAGATCGCCAAGGCGCCGAAGGATGTCCAGGACCAGCTCAGGAAGAACGCCTTCTTCCTCCTGGAGCAGATGGCGACCAAGGCCCTGCTGCTCAAGGAGGCCAAAGCCGATGCGGGCAAGGAACCGGCGGCGGGCGACGACAGCACCCTCATCCAGGGCTACCTGGGCAAGCTGGCGGACAAGGTGAAGATCAGCGACGGCGAAGTCTCGGAGTTCTACAAGAACAATAAGGACGCCGTGGGCGGCGCCGAGCTGGACAAGGTCAAGCCCCAGATCGTCCAGTACCTGCGCCAGGAGAAGGCCCAAGTGCTGATCTGGCAGCACGTCAAGGCCCTGGGGCAGCGCACGGCCATCGAGGTCTCGGCGGCGTGGGCCAAGGAGCAGGCCGTGCTTGCCAAGGACAACCCCGTGGACAAGGCCCGCGCCAGCGGCAGGCCGTCGCTCGTGGACTTCGGCTCCAAGGGCTGCAAGCCCTGCGACATGCTCGCCCCGATCCTGGCGACGCTCAAGACAAGGTACGAGGGCAAGGCCAACGTTCTGTTCGTGTCTGTGGTCGAGGAGCGGATACTGGCCGCGCGCTACGGGATCAGCTCGATTCCCGTCCAGGTCTTCTACGACAAGGACGGTAAGGAAGTATCCCGCCACGTGGGATTCTACCCGCAGGAGGAAATCGAGAAGGAGATGGCCAAGCTCGGAGTGAAGTAGATGGAGCAGCTCTTCACAACCCTGACCCGTGCCGTCGAGGGCGCGCCGGCGATAGCCCTGGGCGCTTCCTTCATCTGGGGCATACTGAGCATACTTCTCAGTCCGTGCCATCTGTCGAGCATCCCGCTGATTGTCGGGTTCATCGACCAGCAGGGGCGGGTCTCTCCGCGAAGGGCGTTCGGCATATCCGGCCTGTTCGCCGTTGGGATTCTCATCACGATCGCGGCGATCGGCGCGGTCACGGCCGCCGCCGGGCGGATGATGGGCGATGTCGGCCGGTACGGCAACTATGTCATCGCGGGGCTCTTCTTCCTCGTCGGCCTGGTCCTGCTGGATGTGATCCCCATGCCATTTTCCGGCCCCGGCGCGGTGGGCCTGAAGCGCAAGGGGTTTTTGGCCGCCTTCATCCTTGGCCTGGTGTTCGGCGTGGCCCTGGGCCCATGCACTTTCGCGTACATGGCGCCGATGCTGGGCGTCACCTTCAAGCTGGCGGCGGCGAATGTGGTGTATGGGGTCGCCCTGCTGGCCGCCTACGGCGTGGGACACTGCTCGGTGATCGTCCTGGCCGGCACATCGACCGGCTGGGTGCAGAAGTACCTGAACTGGAATGAGAAGTCCAGGGGCGCGGTCATCCTCAAGAAGGTCTGCGGCCTGCTGGTGCTGGCCGGCGGGGTGTACCTGATATACGTGGCCGGATGAGCCTGGGTTGAGTCGAGGAATGCAGTAATGATCAGTTGGAAGACGGAATGGAAGAAGCTGCTGGCCATCGTGGTTGTGTTCCTGGCCTTCCTCTGGCTTCCGCTGGGCTGGAGCCGTTTTGACAACGCGGTCACGGAGGCACTGGCCCTGGCCAAGTGGTACGCCCAGGAGCACGTTCTGCTGTGCCTGGTGCCTGCCTTCTTCATCGCCGGCGCTATCGGCGTGTTCGTCAGCCAGGCTTCCGTGATGAAGTACCTTGGGGCCAGGGCCAACAAGGTGATGGCCTACGGCGTGGCGGGCGTATCAGGCACGATCCTGGCCGTCTGCTCCTGCACCGTCCTTCCGCTGTTCACGGGCATCTATCGCATGGGGGCCGGATTGGGCCCCGCCATCGCGTTCCTCTACTCCGGGCCGGCCATCAGCGTCCTGGCCATTGTGCTCACCGCCCGGATTCTCGGCCCGGAGCTGGGCATCGCCCGCGCCGTCGGGGCCGTCAGCTTCAGCGTCATCATCGGCCTGGCCATGCACTTCATCTACCGCAAGGAGGAGATCCAGAAGGCCAACGGGCAGATGGCCATGCCGGAACCGGAGGTCAAGCGCCCGCTGTGGCAGAACGCGGCATTCTTCGCCGCCCTGGTGGGCATCCTCGTCTTCGCCAACTGGGCCAGGCCCGCTGAAGTTCGCGTAACGGTCATCGACCACCACGGCGACTCGACCACCTACGGGGGGATCATCGAGCGACAGGACGAAGGCTCGATCCAGCTACGAGGCTACGTGCAGGCAAGCGCCGGCTTGTCGGCGGCGGCAGTATTCGAGATCCCGCGGGCCGGCGCCGCGGTCGAACCGGCGGGGGGGGCTTGGTGGGCCCTATTCCACGCCAAGTGGTTCATCACCGGCGCTCTGGCGGCTGCATTAGGGCTTATTCTGGTCTTCTGGTTCGGCCTGAGATGGTGGAAGGTCGCCGCGGCCGGCCTGCCGGCGGCGGTCCTTGCGGTCATCCTGCCCACTGACGGCCTTATGGTGATGGTCCCCTTCGCCGCGGCGGTCCTGGGGCTGTCGGCAATCACCAGCACCGACAAGGGCGAGGCAGGCGAGTGGTTCGCCTCCACGTGGGCCTTCGCCAAACAGATAATGCCTTTGCTGCTCGTGGGTGTGCTGGTCGCGGGGTTCCTGCTGGGGCGGGTTGGCAAGGAAGGCATTATCCCCAGCCAATACGTGCGGATGCTCGTCGGCGACAAGCCGGACACGTTCCTGTCCATGACCGCCCTGGCCGGCGGCTCGTCGGAGGCGTTCATCCGGACGATCTGGCCGGTCTGGACGAACTTCTTCGCCTCGGTCTTCGGGGCGTTCATGTACTTCGCCACGTTGACCGAGGTGCCGATCGTCCAGGGCCTGATCGGCTCGGGCATGGGCAAGGGGCCGGTCCTGGCGCTGCTGCTGTCGGGCCCGAGCCTGTCGCTGCCGAGCATGCTGGTGATCGCCAGCGTGCTGGGCGCCAGGAAGACGGCGGTCTATGTGACGCTGGTGATCGTCCTGTCCACGGCGGCCGGGATGATCTTCGGCGCGGTCTGGGGTTAGGCCGCGACCTCGTCGCGCAAGGCCCCAGCAGCGGCCGGCGCCGGCGCGGCGGCCTTCGTATAATGGTCCTGGGTTTGTTCAACGTGATCATGTGAGACTATCGAGATGGCACAGGGCAACGTTCGTCGCATCTTCAGGTTAGCTTGGAAGCTGGCGCTGATAGCGGCCATCGCCGGCGCAGTTGTGTACTACGTTCGCTTTCGCCCCGTGCCGGTAAAGGCATTCGTCGTCAAGGCGGACACCGTGCAATCGGAGGTCATGGGCACCGGCGTGCTGGACGCCCGCACGAAGATCACGATCAGCTCCAAGATCACCGGCCGGATCGCGTCACTGGGCGCTGACCAGAACGATCCGGTGTCCAAGGACATGCTCCTGGCGACGCTGGACGACAGCGATCTGCGCCAGCAAGTGGAGATGGCCACCGCAAGCCTGGAGGCCACCAAGGCGTCCCTTGTACGAGTCGAAGCCGACATCGCCCGCGCTCAAGCCGTCCTGACCCAGGCACGGTTGGACCATGACCGTTCATCGGAACTGCTCCAGAAGCATGTCGCCTCAAAGGATGAGGTGGACAAGGCCAAGGAGGCGCTCGATGTTGCCCAGGCGGGGCTCGACAGCAGCAAGGCCGCCAAGGTTGAAGCGGAGCACCAGGTGGTGACGGCCGAGCGGACGCTCAAGTATCAGCAGGCGTGCCTGGCGTACACCAGGATCCTCTGTCCGGTGGACGATGGCTTGGTGACTTTCCGCTACCGCGAGGTCGGGGACATCGTGGTTCCGGGCACCGCCATCATGGACGTGGTGTGCCTAAAGGAAATGTGGGTATCGGCCTGGGTGGATGAATCCGCGTCGGGCGCTCTGGCCGTCGGCCAGCCTGTCCGCGTGGTCTTCCGTTCGGAGCCCCAGAAGTCATATTCCGGCCAGGTCGCCCGTCTGGCAAAACAGACCGACCGCGAGACACGCGAGTTCCTGGTGGATGTCAGCGTGAAGGAATTGCCCAGGAACTGGTCGGTCGGCCAGAGGGCCGAGGTCTATATACAGACTGCCTCGAAGGCTGACGCCCTGGCCATCCCGCAGCAGGTGCTCCTCTGGCGCGACGGAAAGCCCGGCGTGTTCGTCGATGACGGCGGCAAGGCATTGTATCAGGAAGTCGGCCTGGGCCTCAAGGGGCGGGAGAGTGTCGAAGTCCTGCGCGGGTTGAACATCGGCCAGGCGGTCGTGACCGCCGCCGACGGGGACAACAGCAAGCTGACGGATGGGCGGGCGATCCAGCGATGAACCTGGCCCTCAAGGACATCAAGCACAATTTCGGGCGCTTCGCGCTGACGGCCATCGGCATCGGCCTGCTGCTCATGCTGGTCATGGGCATGGGCGGCATCTATCGCGGCCTTGTGGACGACGCCACGCTGCTGGTCAACCGCATCGGGGCAGACCTTTGGGTGGTGCAGAAGGAAACTCGCGGCCCGTTCACCGAGCTGTCCCGCATCCCCGCCAATATGGAAGACCGCGTGAGGGCAGTGCCCGGGGTGTTATTATCCAACGACTTTGTCTCCTACACCATCCAGCGCGAGCAAGGAGGCCGGACATTGCGGATGACGGTCCAAGGGCTTTCCTGGCCGCAGGACAAGGGAGCGTGGCTTCCTCTGGTCGCCGGGCGCGGACTGGCACAGGCCCACTACGAGATGATCGCGGATAGGTCGCTGGGCCTGCCCCTCGGAACTCGCATGGTGTTGGGGAAGGACACCTACACGGTCGTGGGTATCACGCGCAACATGGCGTCCACCGCCGGCGACTCGATGATCTTCGTCACGTTGGCCGATTCCCAGGCCATCCAATACGACCAGTCCGGGGAGGCCGTGCGCCTGGAGCGGGAGGCACGGAAGGTCCGTGCCTCTGATTTTGATCCGGGCAGGATCGAACCGGGGATTCTGGACCGAGCGGCCGGGCCATCTTCGGGAATCCCCGCTCTGGGGCCGCCCCCCGTCAGCGCGGTGGTGGTGAAGGTAGCGCCGGGGGCAAACGCGGCCCAGGTGGCGGCCGCGATCGCCTCCTGGCCCGATGTCTCCGTCTACACCGCCGACGCCCAGAAGCAGCTCCTGGTCAGCGGCATGGTGGACAAGTCCAGGCGGCAACTGGCCCTGTTCCGGGGGCTGCTCATCATCGTTTCGGCCATCATCATGGCCCTGATCCTCTACACGCTCACCCTGGACAAGATACACGACATCGCGGTGCTCAAGCTCATGGGCGCCCGAAACCTTGTCGTCGTCAACCTGATCCTCCAGCAGGCGCTGCTGCTGGGGACCATCGGCTACGGGATCGCCTACGGCATCGGCCAGTGGGTCTTCCCGGTCTTTCCTCGGCGCGTGCTGATCCTGGATGAGGACCTGTGGCTGCTGGCGGGGATCGTGCTGGGTATCTCCGTGCTGGCCAGCATGCTTGGCATCTGGCGGGCCATGAAGGTCCGGCCCAACGAGGTGATCGCCTGATGGTCGAAACAGCCAATTGTCTGGCCGTCGAGGCGTCGGGCCTGACGAAGGTCTACGGCAGCGGGAACACAGAGGTGCAGGCCCTGCGCGGAGTGGATCTGTGCCTGGCGCGAGGAGAGGTCATCGCCCTGCTGGGTCCCAGCGGCGCGGGCAAGAGCACGCTCCTGACCGTCATCGGCCTGGTCAGCGAACCGACCGCCGGCCGGATCGCCATGGAAGGCAAGCCGGTGGTCACCGATGGCCGGTTCGTCGTCGACGTGCGGACATTCCGCCGGAGGCACATGGGCTTCGTGTTCCAGAAGGCCAACCTCATTCCGTTCCTTACGGCCGCCGAGAACGTCCGCGTGGCGATGGAGATCAACGACCAGTCGCCACGGGCGGCACGGCGCAGGGCGATGGAATTGCTGGAGTACCTGGGCGTGGCGGACCGCGCCGACCATTACCCCAACACGCTCTCCGGCGGGCAGCAGCAGCGAGTGGCCGTGGCGCGGGCGCTGGCCAACCAGCCCGGCCTTATCCTGGCCGACGAGCCGACGGCCGCCCTGGACAGCGTGCGCGGCCGGCAGGTCATGGAGCTGTTTCGCAAGGTTGCCCACGAGCGGCAGTCGGCGGTCCTGGTGGTCACGCACGATCACAGGGCCCTGGACGTGTTCGACCGGACGCTGGAGATGGAGGACGGGCTGATTCACGGAAAGGCGGCCACAGTTTAGTGCAGTCGCCGGGAAGATCTGAGAAAGAACGATGAAAGCCAAGGCGGAGATTGATGCCGGAGTTTGCGGGTTCAAGACCATCGCCGTTGCCACCTGCGACGACGAGCAGCACGTGAGGATCGACATTTACAGCGGGTGCGAGAAGGTCCGCGCCATGGCCGCTTCGTTGAAGGACAATGGAGCGGTTGACGCGTACCAGGAGATCGGCCCGGCTGGGCGGAGCGTCGTGCTGAGCGCGGCCAAAGAGGCGCTCAAAGGCTGCTGCGCCGCGTGCGCGGCCCCGGTGGGCGTGTTCAAGGCGATGCAGGTCGCGGCCGGTTTGGCGCTTCCCAAGGACATCAGCATCGGACTCAGCAAAGTCGCGGACGAGTCCGGCGCGGACGCCTCCCGCGCCTGTTCCGGGGGCGTGCCCGAAGCCGGGAGGCAATGATGCGCGAAGTGATGGCGATAACGAAGGCCCTGGCCGATGAGAGCCGATCGCGGATCGTGATGTTTCTCCGCGGCGGCGAGATGTGCGTCTGCCAGATCGTCGAGATGCTGCGCCTGGCCCCCTCCACTGTCTCCAAGCACCTGGACATCCTATACCGGTCCGGGCTTGTCGAATCGCGCAAGCAGGGCCTTTGGGTCTACTACGGCCTGAGCGGCAAGCCCACGCCTTGCGTGAAGAAGGCGCTCGCGTGGCTCACGTCGTGCCTGGCGGACGACCCGCGGACGGCCGAGGATGACCGCCGTAGGAAGGCCGTCATGAAGATCGACAAGGAGAAGCTCTGCTGCCGGTATCGAGGCTGATTGCGAGGAATTGGATGTCCGGCAAACTGAAGATTCTGTTCCTCTGCACCGGCAACTCCTGCCGAAGCCAGATGGCCGAGGGCTGGGCCCGCGCCTTGAAGGGCGACGTGATCGAGCCATCCTCGGCCGGAATCGAGGCATTCGGCCTCCATCCCCTGGCCGTCAAAGTGATGGCGGAGGCGGGAGTGGACATCTCGCGCCAGCGATCCAAGAACGTCGCGGAACTGGCCGAGGTCCCTTTCGATTACGTCGTCACCGTCTGCGGCCACGCGAACGAGTCGTGCCCCGCGTGGCTCGGACGGAAGGCCCGCGTCGTCCACGTCGGCTTCGACGACCCGCCGACGCTGGCGATGCACGCCAAATCCGAGGAAGAGGCCCTCGGCCACTATCGCCGCGTGCGCGATGAGATCAAGGCGTTCATCCTCACGCTGCCGGGTGCGTTGAAACCCAACAAGGAGCGCAAGCTATGACCGAAGGTATCGCCAGGAAACTCTCCTTCCTCGACCGCTTCCTGACCCTGTGGATCTTCCTCGCGATGGCCGCCGGCGTGCTGCTTGGCTACGTCGCCCCGGCCGTCGGCGACTGGATCGGCTCGCTCAAGCCCGAAGGCTCGCAGACCAGCATCCCCATCGCCGCGGGCCTCATCCTGATGATGTACCCGCCCCTGGCAAAGGTGAAGTACGAGGAGCTCGGCGACGTCTTCCGCAACGTCAAGGTCCTGGCCCTCTCGCTCCTCCAGAACTGGGTCATCGGCCCGATCCTGATGTTCGCCCTGGCCATCGCCTTTCTGCACGGCAGGCCGGCGTTCATGATCGGCCTGATCATGATCGGCCTGGCCCGCTGCATCGCCATGGTCATCGTCTGGAACGAGCTGGCCGAAGGCGACACCGAGTACGCCGCCGGCCTTGTCGCCTTCAACTCGATCTTCCAGGTCTTCTTCTACAGCGTCTACGCCTGGCTGTTCATCACCGTCCTGCCGCCGATGCTCGGCTTGGCGGGCGCCGACACCTCCGCCATCACCATCGGCCAGATCGCCAAGAGCGTCTTGACCTACCTGGGCGTGCCGTTCCTGGCCGGCATGCTCACGCGGCTTGTGCTCGTCAAGGCCAAGGGCAAGGCCTGGTATCACGGCCGGTTCATCCCCAAGATCAGCCCGATCACGCTCGTCGCCCTGCTCTTCACCATCGTGGTCATGTTCTCGATGCAGGGCCGCAAGATTATCGACCGCCCCGGCGACGTGCTGCTGATCGCACTGCCGCTACTGATCTATTTCGTAGTCATGTTCCTGTCGAGCTTCTGGATGAGCTGGAAGGCCGGCGCCGGCTACGCGCGGAGCGCGACGCTGTCCTTCACGGCCGCCAGCAACAACTTCGAGCTGGCCATCGCCGTGGCCGTCGGCGTCTTCGGCATCCACCACGGCGCGGCGTTCGCGGCCGTCATCGGCCCGCTCGTCGAAGTGCCGGTCCTCATCGGCCTGGTGAACGTGAGCCTGTGGCTCAAGCGCAGGTGGTTCGCCGGCGAGGCCGCCCAGATCCAGGGCGTCGGTGCGTGCGCCACCGGCGGCCGGCCCATCCTCAATAGAGACAAAGTTCCAGAGCAATGAACCAGCAAGTTGAAGGAGCCACGAAATGACAGAGCTCAACGCCCACGAAGTCGTCAAGAACGCCTACGCCGAGGTCGCCCGCAGGCAGTCATCCTGCTGCGGACCGAGCAAGTCCTGTTGCGACGACAGAAAGCCCTACACCGTGCCAGATCATCCCGTGCCGGAGTCGGAGCTGGGCCTGTCGTGCGGGAACCCGCTGGCCTTCGGGCACATCAAGCCCGGCGACGTGGTGCTGGACCTGGGCAGCGGGGCCGGCAAGGATGTCTTCCTGGCCGCTCAGAAGGTGGGCGACGCCGGCCGTGCCATCGGCGTGGACATGACGCCCGAGATGCTCGTCCTGGCCCGCAAGAACGCCGTCAAGTTCTTCGCGACCACCGGCCTGGCCAACGTCGAGTTCCGCCAGGGGCAGATCGAGTCCCTGCCCGTGGACGATGGCTCGGTGGACGTGGTGATCTCCAACTGCGTCATCAACCTCTCGCCCGACAAGCCGCGGGTCTTCCGCGAGGTGCATCGCGTCCTCAAGTCCGGCGGCCGAATGGTCGTCAGCGACATCGTGCTCAACCGGCCGCTGCCGGAGGCCGCCCGCGAAGACGCCGACCTGTACTCTTCCTGCATCGGCGGGGCGCTGCTGCGCGATGACTACCTCGCGGCCGTCCGCGCCGCCGGGTTCGTCAGAGTGGAAGTGCTGTCCGACACGACGTACGGTGCCTCGCGTGCGAACGTGGCGTGCAACGATCCCATCCTCGCCGCCGCGACCGGCGGGAACGACTCGGCCTGTGGCGACACGGCCGGCGACACGTCCGCTGGCGACAAGGCCGCCCCGGCCGATGCCTTGGCCGGCGTCGCGGCCAGCATCACCGTACTGGCCGTGAAATGATGGCCGTGTCGCTCGTAGTGTGCTCATGGATTGCACATACCGGACAACGCAGGCAATGTTAAAAGGCGTGTGTCGGGAAACATGCGCAGAAAAAACAGCATACACAAGATGTTAATCTGGAGGATTCAAGCGTTTCCAGCTTGTGATGTAACATCTTGTGATATAATAGGTTAGATGTAATAAGCGAACAGCCGAAAATCGCCCGCGCCGAAAAAGGGTCGTTTTGCAGGACAAACCCATTTTTTGAAAATCCGTCAATTTGGCAGGTCGTGCGGGCGGCGGGCCTACATTTTCCGGCTGTGTTCCAGGACGTGCTTCAGATCGGCACAGACTTTGTTCACCTGGCGGTCCTTCAGTTCCAGGATGTCGCGCAGCGCCTCGCCGATCGCGGGGATGTATTTCTCGATGTAGGACCGTTTCTTCATCTCATCGTGGATGCGGACGGTCTTACGGATGTGAGTGCCGAGCTTCCGGCCGCACTCCTGGAGCGCCAGCCGGATTTCCTTCAGGATTTCCGGGTAGGACGCGATGGCCTCCTTCGACTCGCTGGTGAACGGCACCCAGACGCTGGCCATGTGGACGACCACGGTCAGCGGTCCCTCGGGCAGAGCGCCGCGAGCCTGCGTGATGCCGTACTGCCGCCAGTTGAGCGTGACCACCGACTTGTAGATGGAGCACGCCGACTGCTGATATAGCAGCGGCACGCGGTTGGCGAAGCGGATGAGCTTGGCGAGTTCGGAAGTCTCCTCTTCGTCATCGGCGGCGACGGCCGGCGCGGCGGCGGGGGCCTCGGCGCCGTTGCCGTTGGCCTCCCGGTCCTGATCTTCCGGCGAGTTGCCGGCCGTCTTCGCGCCGGCGGACTTCGCGCCGGCCGTTGCGGTCTGGGAATCTTCCGGCTGCTCCGGTTTGCCGTATGCGATGGCGGCCTCGATGATGAACGGGTTTCCGCGGTAGACGGCCGGGCTGCGGCTGGTGGCCACGTAGAACTCGGCCTCGACCACCTGCTTCAGTCCGCCGATGAGCTGCTCCTCGCCGATGGGCACGACGCAGTCGGTTGATGGCGCCATGATCCGCGTCTGCTGTATCGCGTTGTAGATCGCGCGGGCCTCCTCGCCGCCCAGGCGTGATGGCCGCTGGTCGGGGGAGAGATTCGCCTTCTGGCAGACCTCCAGCGCCACGCGCGGCGAGACGCGGGAGAACTCGCTCGACAGGAAGTGGCGGAGCGTGCGGCTGCGGCTGTCGGTGAGCATCTTGATGAGCACGCCCAGCTCGATTCCGTGCGGGTGCGGGCGGATGGCCTTTGGCGGCGGCGGCAGCGATTTGTGGCTGGCCTCGTACCTGTCCGCCCGGCTGTCGGGCGCGTGGTAGACCAGCGTGACGTGCGGGTTGGCGATGGCCGTCTGCTGGAGGTAGTCATCCACGCTCTGCCGGCCGCGCTGATACTTGGCCTCAAGCTCGATCTCGACGCGCGTGCCGTGGGGCACGTCCCAATCGACCTGGTCTTCCTTGATGACGTCGGGCGTGTTGCGGCTGGTGTCGATCTGGAGCTCGCAGTAGAGGGCCTTGCCTCGCGGGTTGTGTCGCGAGGTGATGCGGACCGGCCGGCCGGTGGTCAGCAGGCCGTACATGCCCGCGGCCGAGATGCCGATGCCCTGCTGGCCGCGGCTCATCCGCAGGCGGTGGAACTTCGAGCCGTAGAGCAAGCGGCCGAAGATGTTGGGGATTTCCTTGCGGACGATGCCGGGGCCGTTGTCCTGGACGATGACCTTGAAGTGCGTCTCGTCGAGCTGCTCGATCCAGATCTCGACGGCCGGCAGGATGCCGGCCTCCTCGCAGGCGTCGAGCGAGTTGTCGACGGCCTCCTTCACGGTGGTCAGGAGCGCCTTGCGGGGATTGTCGAAGCCGAGCAGGTGGCGGTTCTTGGCGAAGAACTCGCTGACGGAGATGTTCCGCTGTGCCTTGGCCATCTGCTCGGCCGTGGCGAAGGGGCGCTTGGCCGGCAGGTCGGATTGTGGATGGCGGATTGCGGATTGCGGATTGATCGCCTGGACGGCCGGCGGAGCTTTCGCGGCGGGCTTGCCCGGCTTGGCCGGAGGCGATTTCGGATTTCGGATTTCGGATTTCGGATTGCCCGCCGCAAGCGCTTTGGCGGCCCTCTTGTCGGCCCTTGGTCCCTCGTCGCTAGTCCCTAGTCGCTTACTTGGCTTCTTGGCCATCCGTGGCGTCCCTGATGTTGAAGGTCTGCACATCAACTTCCAGCGTAATCTATGCGGTTTGCACCCGGCCGTCAAGCGATGGCAATTGCGGTCCGCCTGGAGGTTTTCACGCCCGCCGGTGCGCGGTATCATGTGCTAATGGCCGAAGGCCCCAGCGCGAAACCTGCCGCGCCATTCGACGTGTCGCTCAGCGTGTTCTTCCCCTGCTACAACGAGCAGGACAACGTCGAGCGGGTGACGCGCGCGGCCGTCGAGGCGCTCGACCGCCTGGTGAGGGACTGGGAGATCATCATCGTCGATGATGGCTCGAAGGACCACACGGGCAAGATCGCCGACCGTCTTGCCGCCGAGGACAAGCGAATCCGCGTCGTCCATCACAGCCCCAACAAAGGCTACGGCATGGCGCTGCGGAGCGGCTTCGCGGCCGCGACCAAGCCGCACGTCTTCTACACCGACGGCGACGGCCAGTTCGACATGAACGAACTGGAAAAGCTCCTGGAGAGAATGGGCCAGGCCGACATCATCAGCGGCTACCGGCGCAACCGCCAGGACAACCTGCTCCGCAGGATCAACGCGAAGTGCTGGGGCTGGCTGGTGCAGCGGATGCTCAAGTTCCGCTGCCGCGACGTCGACAGCGCGTTCAAGCTATACAAGCGGGAGATGTTCGACCGCATGACGCTCAAGTCGACCGGGGCGCTTATCGACGCGGAGGTGCTGGCGCGGGCCACGCGGCTGGGGTACACGATAGCGACCGTGCCGGTCACGCACCTGCCGCGCAAGGCGGGCAAGCAGACCGGGGCCAACATCAGGGTCATCCTCCGGGCGTTCAAGGAACTGCTCAAGCTTCGCAAGGACATCATGCGTTCGTAGCGCCGCCGTGAGGCGGCAGGCTGTGGGCCGCGCAATGCCCTTACGGGCACACTACCAGCAACCACGGGCGATAACATTGGTTTGAGAATGGGCGACTTTTCCGCTAGACTAGATAATTCCGCGAACGTCTGATGCGCTTGTGCGCGTGCGGGAGAAGCGGAGTCCGAGCCCCCGGCCGTGCGGCCGATGGGCGCAATGAACAAGGAGTCTTCTGGTGAAGTCAGCCTCGATTGTCCTATCGGCCATTGTCGCATTGTCGCTGCCGGCCTACCTGGCGGCACAGGATGCCCCCAAGCCGTCGACCGCCCCGACGACGGCCTCGAAGCCCGCCGGCACGCCCGTCGTCATGGCGACCGTCGGCGAGGCGAAGATCATGTCCGACCGCGTGGACAAGATCTTCACGATGATCAATCCCAACAAGGACATCCCGGCCGACAAGGTCCAGACCGTGCGCGACGCCATCCTGGGCAAGATGATCATGCAGGAGCTGGCGCGGGTCTACGTCACCGCGAAGAAGATCGAGGTCGGCGACGCCGACATGAAGGAGCAGAAGGACGCCATCGCCAAGCAGGCGGCGCAGCTTGGCGTGACGGTCGAGAAGTTCATGGACGACAACGCCATCACGCCGGGGATGCTTCACGACGAGGCCTGCCTCAAGAAGATGGTCAGGGAGACGACCACCAAGGAGAAGGTGGACGCCTACATCAAGGCGCACCCCGACTACTTCGACGGCACGAAGGTCAAGGCCAGCCACATCCTGGTCAAGGTCGAGCCCTCCGACTCCACCGAGGTCCAGAAGAAGGCCCTGGCGAAGATCAAGGACATCGCCGCGAAGCTCAAGTCCGGCGAGATCAAGTTCGAGGACGCGGCCAGGCAGTTCAGCGACTGCCCCTCGAAGGACAAGGGCGGCGACCTCGGCGAGTTCACGTTCGAGCGGATGGTGCCGCAGTTCTCCATCAAGGCGTTCGCGACGGGCGTCGGCGACACGTCGGACATCGTCCGCACTCAGTTCGGCTTCCACATCATCAAGGTCACCGACCGCAAGGCGGGAAAGGACGCTCCGGGCGATGAGGCCGCGGCAGCCGCCAAGAACGCGATGATCTCGGATGCGGAGACGGCAATCTTCGAGCTGGGCATGACTACCTGCCCGATAGTCATCAACAAGTAGAGTACCGGGGACTGTCCCGTCGTCTGGGACTGTCCCCAGTTGTTATTCCCGAGGGTAACCGGGAGCAGTCCCACACTGCGGGACGGTCCCCGACGGCCAGCGTTTCTATTGCGTGAGCAGGACCGCGTCGGCGGCCGATGCCAGGAGCGTGACTGCCTGGCCCTCCGCAGGCGGGATGCCCGCGCCGGCCAACTGCGACACGCGCCAGATCGCGCCATTTGCCAGCCGACAGGTGAACTGGCGAATTTCGCCAAGATAGGTCGCCGAGACTATCGTCGCGGGCAGGCGGCACTCCGCGCCTGCCCCGGCGCCGTCGGCCGAGGCCGAGATGCTCAACCGCTCCGGCCTGATACAGACGGTGACCGGCGCTCCAACCGCTAGAGGCTTCTCTGACGCCGCAGCCAGCCTGCCGACAGGCGTTTCCACGACGGCCCGGCCGCCCGCGGTTTCGCTGATTCGCCCGTCGATGAAGTTCGCCTCGCCCAGGAAGTCGGCAACGAACCGCGTGGCGGGACGGTCGTAGAGCTCCTGCGGCGGGCCGGACTGTATGATCCGCCCGGCGTTCATCACGGCGATGCGGTCGGCCATCGAAAGCGCCTCTTTCTGGTCGTGAGTAACGTACACGGCCGTCATGCCGGCCGCCTTGACAAGCTGCCGCAGCTCGTGACGCATATGGAGGCGGAGGCGGGCGTCGAGGTTCGACAGCGGCTCATCCAGCAGGAGGCACCGCCCCCTGGCCGCCAGCGCGCGGGCAAGCGCCACGCGCTGCTGCTGCCCGCCGGAAAGCTGGCTTGGCTTGCGCCGTGCGAAGTCGGCCATCTGCACCAGCGCCAGGTTCTCCGTGGCGACCCTTCTCCGCTCGTCGCGGCCAAGGCCCTGCATCTTGGGTCCGAATTCCACGTTCTGCCCGACTGTCATGTGCGGCCAAAGGGCGTAGTTCTGGAAGACCATTGCCGTGCGGCGCCGCTCGACGCTCAGGCCCGTAACGTCGTCGTCGTCGAAGTAGACCCGTCCGCCCGACGGCTCGACCAGCCCTGCGATTATACGCAGGAGCGTCGTCTTGCCGCAGCCGCTGGGACCAAGCAGGAAGAAGAACTCGCCGGAGACGATGTCAAGGCTGACGCCGTCCACCGCGCGGACCGCCCCGGCGGCCGAGGGGTAGAGCTTGCTGATGTTGTCCAGCCGTATGTCGGTCATTATCAATTGCAGATTGTAGATTGCAGATTGCAGATTGGCATACTGCAATCACGTCATGCTCGGAATATGGCCCCAAGCTTCTTGCCGAGAAGCGCCGAGGCCAACGCCATCGTTCCACCCAGCAGCACCATGCCGTACACGCCCAGGGCCGAGGCCATGTTGACGGCCTCGCGGTTGCCGCTGGTGGCGAGGATGTATATCTGCTTGGTGATCGGGTAGTCGTCGCTGACTTGGGCCAGGATCAACGAGTCGCTCACCTCCAGCACAGCGAACGAGAACGTCAGCACGGCCGCCGCCACGATGTTGGCCAGCACCAGCGGCGCCGTGATCCGAGCCACCGCCATGAACTTCGATGCGCCGAGATTCCTGGCCGCCTCTTCCAGCGATGTGGGCACTTGCTCAAGCCCGGCCGAGATGCTCCGCACCGCGAACGGCAGCCTGCGGACGGAATACGCGATCACGATGATTACCAGAGGGTCGCGCGCCGGCCCGATGGATTGGAGCCACGTCCCCGGCGCGGTCAGTGCGACATAGCCGGCGGCCAGGATCAGCCCCGGCACGGCCAGCGGCAGCATCGTCAGCCCGTCGAGAGTGTTCCGGCCGGGGATGCGCGAACGGACGATCAGCCACGCCGCCGCCGCGCCCATCAGCAGGTCGACGGCCGTCGCCAGGCCGGCGTATCGAAGGCTATTGACGATGGACTGATGCGTCTCGTCGCTGGTCAGCGTGTCCCGAAGGTACTGGAGCGTGTACTTCGACGGCAGGATGGTCCCCGACCATTCGCCGGACACCGCGTTGAGGACCACGCCGATGTGCGGCACCAGCGCCAGCAGCGTCACTGTGCCAAACAGGGCCCAGGCCGCGAGCGTAGCGCCCGCACCAAGCGTGCGACTCTGCGCCGCTACAGTGGCCTTCGACGACTCCGCCGCGGCTGACCGGCCGAAGAGGAACTTGCCGACGATGTAAAGGCCCACCGCCGAAGAGAGCATGATGAACACCAGGCTGAACGTACGCGGGCTCATGTCGGCCCCGGCCAGCTCCTTGAACAGGCGTACGGGCGTCAAGGCCTCGTAACCCATGATGAGCGGCGTGCCCAGGTCCGTGAACGCCCAGATGAAGACGATCGTTCCGCCAGCGAACAGGCCCGGCCGCATCAGCGGCAGTGTGATGCGGAAGAACGTCCGCAAGGGCGACGCGCCCAGGTTCCTGGCCGCCTGCGAGTATGCCGGGTCTATGTTGGCCAGCGCGGCCGAGGCGTTGAGGTAGAGAATGGGAAACAGGTGCAGCGACTGGAGGATGACCGTTCCCCAGAAGCCGCTCTCCAGCCAGTCGGGCGGGGGCGATGCGCCGTAAAGCTGGACCAGGCCCAGCTTGTCGAGGATGCGGTTGAGGACGCCGTACTGGGCCAGCAGGCCCTTCATCGACAGCGCGCCGACGAACGGCGGCAGGATCAGCGGCACCAGCACAGCCAGCGACAGGAAGCCTTGCCCGCGGAAGCTGCACTTTGCCCGCAGCATCGCCAGCGGAATGGCGATAACCATCGAGAGGATTGTCGTGCATGAAGCCAGCACCAGGCCGTTGGCGAGCTCCCGTAGCAGAATCCGGTTGGTGACTACCCGGCGCATCCATTCAAGGCTCGGCCGGCCGGCAAAGGTAAACGCCTGGGCGATGGCCAGGCCGATGGGGACGATCAGGAACAGCACGAGCAGGACGATCAGGAATGATGAACCGGCCAGCGGCAGCGGTCGGAGCCGCCCGCGGAGGTCGGCCAGACCTGGTGCGTCTTTTCGAAGAAGGTCGCTCGGCGTCACGGCTTACTTGGCGATGGCCTCGTACTTGTCGCGGAAGAACTTCGTCCAGTCCGTGGCGATGGTGTCAGCCTGGGCCTTATCCGCAAGCTGGGCGACGACCTGGAGGACCTTCTCGCGAGTGTTGACGTTGTCGGGAAGGCGATTGAACTCATCGACCAGGGACTTGTCGAAGTTGCTGTCGATGATCTTCTTGCGGGCCTTCTTGATGCCGTCGCGGTTATCGATGGCGGCCGTGCGGACAAGCAGATTCAGCACGTCGCCGCGCGACTGCTTCATTTGCGAGTCCAGCTTCATGCCGGCGGAAAGCTCGTATGGGTTCACGATCCAGTTGAGCATCTGGCCCTTGTGCAGCCAGTAGAAGTCCTTGCGG
This sequence comes from Phycisphaerae bacterium, assembly GCA_041946855.1. GTDB lineage: Bacteria > Planctomycetota > Phycisphaerae > SM23-33 > SM23-33 > JBHGBE01. The sequence goes on from JBHGBE010000006.1 coordinate 77,623, forward strand.
ATGGGCTGACGTCCAAGCTCCTTGTTTGCCGGGCCTCCTGGCGAGCCGGGCTTGAGCGCCCACAGGCACTGGCCCTGGTCGGACATCACGAAGTCCACAAACCCCTGGGCAAGCTCTGGGTGCGGCGGGTCTCTCAGGATCGCGATAGGGTCGGGCGTGAACGCGGTCTGGTTCTTCGGACGGACGAACACGAGCTTGTCCGGCAGGGCGGCCACGCGCGTCTCGCCGTAGAAGTCGATGCACGCGGCTATGGCGGCCTCGCCGGTTTCCGGGGCCTTGGCGGCCTCGGATGCGCTGGGGTAGAACTTCTTGGTGTTGCCCATGATGGCCATGAGGCGCGCCCAGCCGTCGGGCCAGTCCTTGCCAGACTGCACGACCATCTCGTACGCCACGGCCGCCGAGCCGCTCAGCGTCGGGTCGGCCAGCGTGATCATGTCGTAGAACTGCGGGCCGCCCAAGTCATCCCAGGTCTGGGGCGGGGCGATGCCGCGCCTGCTGAGGAGTTCCTTGTTGTAGAGAAAACCGAATGCGCTGAGGCACGTGCCGACCCAGTTGCCTGTCGCGTCGTAGAGCTGCACGCCGCCCAGCTCCTGCGGGACGTTGTCAGTCACATCCTTGGGCAGCTTGAGCGGCGCAAGTAGCTTCAGGTCCGCCAGCCGCTGGAAGTTCTGGTCGCCGCCGCCCCAGATGATATCGACGCCCGGCGAAGAGCCGCCGCTGTAGGCGTTGACGATGTAGGTGAGGATCTGGTTCGAGCCGCCGCCCACGTCGCGCCATTCGATGTCCACCTGCCTGCCGGTCTTGTCCTTGTAGAACTTGCCGAAGGCGGCCTCGAACTCCTTCTTGATGTCGTTGTTGTGCGGGCTGATGACCACCAGCTTGTCGCCCGCGGCCGCGGCCTTGTTCCTGCAACCGGCCGCGAATGCGGCGCACGCCACCAACAAGACCGATGCAGTCAGAAGTGAGATCGCCTGTTTCATGGTCTATATCCCCATGTCCGCCTTGGTCAGCAAGGCGCTGAACTCGTAGCCGGCGGCCGTCACGTTCTCCCGCGCGCCTTCCATGCGGTCTATGACGAAGACCAGGCGCGTGATGTTCGCGCCGGCCTGTTTGAGCGTCGCGGCGGCCTCCAGGGCTGCGCCGGCCGTCGTGCCGATGTCCTCCACCAGCAGGACTCGCTTGCCGGCCACGGGCGTGCCCTCGATGAGCTTGCCCGTGGCGTATTCCTTCCTGGCCTTGCGGACCAGGGCAAAGGGCTTGCCGCACGCCATCGATGCGGCCGCCGCCAAGGCTATCGCGCCAAGCTCGGGTCCGGCGATCACCTCCGCGTCGCAGGCGAATGCCGCCAGGCGCTTGCCAAGCTCCGCCAGTATGTCCGGCTGAGTCTCGAACAGGTACTTGTCCAGGTAGTACTTGCTCCGCCTGCCGGAACGCAGGACGAAGTCGCCTTCCAGGTACGCCGCCTGCTTGATCCGCCTGGCGAGTTCCGCAGTTTCCATGTGGTCGCTCCTGCGGCACATTAGACGCGGCGACCGCAGGGGATGCAAGACCTTGGTGAAGGGACTGGGGGCGAGCGACTGGCGACTAGGAGGACCGAACGCTTGGCCACTGACCTCGATCGCCTAGTCGCTAGTCCCTCATCCGTCCCTCTCCTCATGCGAATTTGCTTGGCCCGGCCGTCGCCGTCCGCTATCCTTCGGGGTTCATGGGTAAGGCCAACGTCAAGACGTCCAGGGACATCCAGACGGACTACAACGCCGTCCGCGACATGGTCGAAAGCATCTGGATCGCCATTGTCCTGGCGTTCGTCCTGCGGGCGTTCTTCATCGAGGCGTTCATAATCCCGACCGGCTCGATGGCCCCGCGGCTGATGGGCGAGCACTGGGACCTTCAGTGCCCCTCCTGCGGGTACGAATACGCCTACGGCTGGCCCTCGAACATCCCGCAGCCTCCTCGCAGCCAGAAGCGCATCCCCGAAGGCGCCCGCTGCCCTAACTGCGGCTTCACGTACACCAACCGCCAGACGGGGAGCAAGGAGCAGTTCGTCAACGCCGGCGACCGCGTCCTGGTGATGAAGTACCTCTACGACTTCCGAGACCCCCAGCCGTGGGACGTGGTGGTCTTCCGCAACCCACAGAACAACCGCGAGAACTACATCAAGCGCCTTGTCGGCCTGCCCGGCGAGAGCATCGAGATCGTCCACGGGGACATATTCTACAAGTCCGGCCCTCCGGACAGCAGTGATCCCTGGCGGATCCGGCGCAAGCCCAAGAAGGCCCAGGACGCCATGTGGCAGGTCGTGTTCGACAACGACTACCGCCCGGCCGACGATCCCTCAGGCAAGGGCTGGGGCAAGCCCACCGGCGAGTGGGACCTGGCCAAGTTTGACGGGAGGCGGTTCGAGTTCGCGGGCACGCGGGAAGGCACGATTGAGTTCATGGCCGACGAAAGCGCCTTCCTCCCTCGGTACGGCTACAACCTCCCAAGGAGCGAGAGGGACTTCATCGACGATGTTCGGGACATCTGCACGGACCTGAAGCTGGCCGTCACTTTCGTCCCCAAGGCTGAGGACGCCAGGGTCAGCCTGGAACTGTCGAGCTTCGAGGACCGCTTCCGCGCCGAGGTCGGCGCGGACGGCACGATCGCCGTCAAGCACTCGCCCCGGCTCGATGGGGATGAATGGGAGACTTGGCCGGCCAAGGGGATCGAGCGGATGGCCGTCGGGCGCGGGCATGAGATCGCCCTGACCAACGTCGATTTCCGCCTCACACTGTGGGTGGACGACAAGCCGGTCTTCGAGAGCACTGACGATCAATACCCGCACGCCACGAACGCCCACGACTATCTGACGGCCAGGATGGCCGACGCATCCCGTACGGCCGTGCCCAGACCGGAGGTGCGAATCGGCGCATCCGGCGGCGCGAGCGAGCTGCTCCATGTCAGGCTCATGCGCGATGTTTACTACACCTCCGGCCGGACCGACTCGATCAGCGACACCGCGCTGTGTGAGTTCGCGAAGGATCTGGGCGCGAGGCCCGGAGAGCCGGGCTGGGGTTCGATGGGCAACCCGATCTACCTGGAGCGCCATCCGGAGGACAAGGATCTCGACCCGTTCTTCGTGCTGGGGGACAACAGCCCGCAGAGCCTGGATGGGCGGTGCTGGACGAAGGCCGCGCCGACGCTCAGGTTATGGAAGCATCCGGACTGGAATCATGCCGAGATGAAGCCGAGTCAGAATCGGGAGGATGCGCTATACGAGCTTGGGACCGTGCCCCGGTACAACTTGACCGGCAGGGCGCTGTTCGTCTACTGGCCCAGCGGCTTTCGCATCCCCGGTCTGGAAGGCTTGCCCATCATCCCCAACGTCGGTAGGATGAGGCTTATACGCTAGCAGCCGGAAGGATTCGGGGGAAGGGCAACGGGGGACGGGATAAGAAGCCGGAGGAGGGCGCACGGCCGAGTTGTACACAGCAGGCCGGCCACCGGTCAATAAGGCGCTTACTGGCGGCGGGGGAGGCGTCAGAAGGCCCCTGCGAACCAAAGGCAGAAAGGTGCCGCCCGATGCTGATATAACTCGCTTGGGCAAAATGAGCAAGAATGAAGCAGGGCTATGACATATTGGTGATGAGGGGCGGACAGAATTCCAAGGCCTCCGTTCGGTATTGGGCGGATGCCTGGGGCTGCCGCTATTTCACGAGTTATCCACAAGTTGTCCACAGGATACACAAGGACGAAGGCTGGTCAGACCTATGATATTGCTGGAGGCGAAGAACCTGGTCAAGCGTTACAGCGGCAGGGCCGTCGTTGACCATGTCTCTGTTGTGGTCAGGCAGGGTGAGATCGTGGGCCTGCTCGGCCGAAACGGCGCCGGCAAGACCACCACGTTCCGCATGACCATAGGCATGATCACGCCCGACAGCGGCACTGTGGTCTTCGAGGGCGTCGAGGTGACGCGGCTGCCCATGTTCAAGCGCGCCCGCCGGGGGATTGGCTATCTCTCCCAGGAGCCGAGCATATTCCAGCGGCTGACGGTCCGTCAGAACATCCTGGCCATTATGGAGACGATGAGCATCTCCAGGCGCGAGCGGCGCGAGAAGTGCGACCAGCTCCTGGAGCAGTTCGGCTTGACGCTGATGCGCGACCAGTTGGCCAGGACGCTCTCCGGCGGCGAGCGGAGGAAACTGGAGATCGCCCGCGCCCTTGTCACCAATCCGATGATGATCCTGCTCGACGAGCCCTTCTCCGGCGTCGACCCCATCGCGGTGGAGGACCTCCAGCGAGAGATCCGCGGGCTAAAGGAGCGCGGCATCAGCATCCTGCTGACCGACCACAACGTCCGCGAGACGCTGTCCGTGACAGATCGCTCGTACATCATTGACAATGGCAAGGTCTTCCGCGAAGGCGCTCCGCGCGACCTGATCAACGACGACCTTGTCCGCAAGACCTACCTCGGCCACACGTTCCGCGGGGATGAGTTCGACTCGCCGGGCGGCCGGTCGGAAGACGCATGAGGAAGCACGCCCGGGAGGCGGGCTACGACTCGTCGTTCAGCATGGGCAGGCGGATGATCTTCACGCACAACCATGCAGCCAGCCCCAGCAGGATCGCGAGGAACATAGGCACGAAGAATAGGCCCATCGGGCTCAACGGGAACGGCCGGGGCGTAACAAGCCGCTTCTGGAGTATCTGCTCGTATCTGGGGATGTCCTCCTGGCGCTTGAGGGCGGTCAGGCAGTTGAGCACTCCCTCACGGATCTTCTTGAAGAGTTCCGGGTCCCTGGGACAGATCTCGGTCTCATACATGAAGCTGGCCAGCGCATCCTCGAAGCGGCCCATGCTCATGTAGCACCTTGCGATGTTGTCGTGGGCCTGGTAGTTCCTGTTATCGAGGTCCAGCGCCTTCCTGAACATCGCGAAGGCCTTGTCCAGCCAGTATTTCTCCCTGTTCTTGTCCGCTTGCCCCCTGATGCCGTAGATGACGCCCAGGTTGCAGTAGGAAGGAATGTGCGCCGGCTCGACCTTGATGATGTACAGGTATTCCTGCTCGGCGTCGTCGAGCTTGCCCACGTCCTGTAGGGCGACACCCAGGTTGTACCGCGCGTTGAGGTAGTTGGGATCGACCTCCAGGCATCGCCGGTACCTCTCGAACGAGTTCTTCATGTGCTGCGCGGCCTCATCGCGCTTCCCGGCCTGCTGGTCCTGTTGCGCGAACTTGCCCTCCATCACGCCGAGGTTGTAGATCGCATCCAGGAACTTGTCGTCGCACCGGACCGCCTCGCGAAGGTTGAACAGGCCCTCTTCCAGCTTGTTCGACTGTATGAGGATCACGCCCAGGTTGCTGTGTACTCGGGCGTTGTTCGGCACCAGCGAGAGGGTCTGCCGCCAGATGGCCTCGGCCGAGCGGTAGTCGTGGTTTCGCAGGAGCGTCATCGCCGCCAGCAGCAGCACGACCTCGCCGCCCGCCGCGATCCATGCGAACATGCGGTTGTCGGTGGAACCGGCGGAATCCTCTTCATCGGAGGTCAGGAACCACAGGACCGGCAAAAGGGCCACCACCAGACCCAACGCCGCGACCAGCAGGAGCGCCTTCCAAGGCGAGTCCGAGACGTCGCCGCGGATCTGCCACAAGGTGAAGATCAAGCCTCCCCCGATGGCTGCCCCAGTCATCACCCATGGCGCTATTGACAGGAGGAGTTCGTAGATGCGGGCGTTCCGCGGTCTGGTCCGGGCGATCTTCTGATGGGCCAGGCTTACAAGCCGATATCCGCCCACAACGATGAGCGAGATCAGCGCCGCGTTGGAGAGGTAGACGCGGAACTCGAATATTTTGTCCCTGATGGGCATGATGCTCGACGACGGCGCCAGTATGCCGAAATACCACAGGCCCAGGAACCCGGCCGTCGGCCATCGCCAGAGTGCGTAGAACGTCAGCCCGACCAGCGCCAGGATGAGGACCGCGTATATGAAGACTTGCCCGAAGACAAGCTTGAGCGGCCAGTAGAAGACGCTGTCCGGGCCGATATGCAAGCCAGTCCATGAAGGCACGTCTCCGCCACCAAGCCACGACGGAAGGTCTCCGTACACGTTGGCGACCGGCAGCGCGTAGTCCAGGCACAGCGGATAGGGCGCGAAGAACAGCCGCAGGTACTTCGTGATAACGCCGAACTCCGTCCTGGCGTATTCCCACTTGGTCAGGTTCTGCATGGCGAAGCCGGCCGTGTCGTTCATCGGCGTGGCGTTGATGGACACGGCCAGCATCCAGTAAGTAGCAAGTACCGCCATGTACAGCACCAGGCGCCAGCGGGCTTCGGCGGGGGCGTTTGGCGGCTGGAGTTGACGAATTGCCCCGTTGGACGCCGGCACGGCGGCCGAGTCGAACCTGCAATACAGCAGGTCGAACAGAAGGACCAGCATCGGCAGCGACGCGAGGCCGAAGTAGACGACATCACGGAATACGCGCGGCTCGATGCCGAGCGCCCCGAAGACGACGGGTTTGAGCGTCGTCATGCCGGCCATCACGCAGGCGGCGAGGATGTACCACGGCAAGCGGCGGCGAATTGGGTCGGACCGCTCCATGAAAACCCAGTCGTAGGCCAGCAGCATGATCGGGGCGGTGACCATGATCTGCTTGGTGCCCATGCCCACTATTCCCGCCAGCAGGGCGGCGCAGACCCAATACAGCTTGGCCCTGGAATCGCCTATGCGAATTGCGCAGTAGATCGTCAGGAAGTACATCAGCCCCATCAGCGACTCTTCACGCTGAATGATGTACGTGACCGCGCTGGTATGCATCGGATGGACGGCCCAGATAAGGGTGACGATCAGCGCGAGCAACGGGGCGTGAAGGCCAAAACGGTCGCGCAGGCGGGGGCTCTGGAGCGTGCGGCGGACAATGCCGTACAGTGTCAGGGCCGCCAGCACGTGAACCGCCAGGTTGAAGACGTGGTAGCTCCACTCATGGAGGCCCGGGGCGTGCATGTGCGCGTCGGGCGTGGGGTACATCTGGCCGGACCTGTCCCGGGTGTCGCCCTGGTCCCACCACCTGCTGAAGGCGTAGTTCAGCGAAAGCGTCAGGTAGGCGACCGGCCGGCAGAGCGCGCCGCCTTCGGTCATGACCTTCCACGGGTTGAAAGCGAGGTCATCCCGGATCTTGATGTTGTTCTCAATCTGGTCCGGGTCGTCGAGGACAAACGGAGGCGCGTCGCGCAGACCTTCGCGGCCCATGAAGCTGTTGCAGTATGCGGTTATTGTTACGCCCGCGATGAGGAGGATCGCCGTGACATGCCACCATGTTTCCTGCCACCAGCGGCGAGCGGTGATGTTCTTCTTCGTCATAAGCCCTGAAATCGCGCTACGTTACTTATCGGCAGCGGCCGGGACGACGTTTACCCTTCCGGCGCACCCATCCATTCTAATGAATGCCCCCGCGGGCAGGCAAAGGTTTCAGGGGGCCCAGCCGCGATATGTCGCGGTTGGTGATCGCCTACGTCCTCTTGCGTCCGGCGGGAAATGAGATGATGAACTTGGCCCCGCGGCCCACCTCGGACTCGACGCGGATGGCGCCGCCGAACTCCAGGATAATGCCGTGTACGACCGACAGGCCCAGGCCGGGGTTGGCGCGATCGCCGCCGGCGAGCAGTCCCTTGGTGGTAAAGAAAGGCTCGAAGACCAGGGGCAGATGCTCGGGCTTGATGCCGCAGCCGGTATCGGCGAAGGATAGCTCCACCTTGTCGCCGACGCGGTCGATGGCTATCGTGATCGTGCCCCCTTCAGGCATGGCCTCTTCGGCGTTGGTCAGCAGGTTGCCGAGGACCTGGTGCATGCGGTTGGCCTCGACGGCCACGACCGGCACGGGATGCAGGTCGAGGTGAAGGTCTATCTTTCTGGCCGCCAGCGGCCGCTCGACGAGATGGACGAAGGTCAGGACCACCTCGGTAAGGTCCGCCAGGTCGCTGCGGTGGGTCTTGTGCTCGGCGAAGCTCAAGAGAGATTGTGTAATCTTGGATGCGCGTGCTGCCGCCTCCGCGGTCATCTGGAGCGCGCGCTTCATGGCCACCACGTCGCCGGAGGTCAGGGCGAAATCGACGAACGTCGCCACTCCGCCAAGAATGTTGTTGAAGTGGTGCGCCACACCGCCGGCCAGCGTGCCCAGGGAGGCCATCTTCTCCGCCGAGGCCAACCGTTCGGCCATCCTGCGAGGGTCGGTCTCGTCGACGATCCACGCCGCAACGCCGTGGCTGTGGCCGACGTCGCCGGGGACAGGAGAAAGAACCACCATTAGCCGCCGGCCGCGGCCGGAAGGCCCATCCGCCCGCACCTCGAACTGGCTGGTGAGGCCCCGCTGGGTGGTCCGCTGGAGCAGGCGGGACAGAAGCTTGCGCCGGTTGGGCGGCACGACCTCGGCAATCTGTTTGCCGATCATCTGGTCGGCCGTCATACCAAGCAGTGCTTCGGCGGATCGGTTCCAGGACACGATGCGGAAGTCGCCATCCGTGGCGATCAGGGCGATGGCGGCGTGCTCGCACAGCCTCCGGTAGAAGTCCGGCGGCAGGCCGACGCTCGCATTTGCATCCTTGTCGGGCATTGCCTACTTCTGTGCCGGCGCGACCGCCGCTATCAGGGACAGAATGAGGACCGTCTCGTATTCCACGCCGTCTCGCTTGCGGACCAGGAGATGGTTGCCGAGGCTGTAGGGGCGTCGCGACTCCGGCCCCGGGCCTATCACGAGGATGTCCTTGTTCGGGAGCGACACCCTGAACGCCGCCGGGGTGAAACTGTATATGAAGGGAACGTTCCGCAGTGAGTAGAAGCCGCCCTCGTGAACGAGTTCGGCGTGGCGATCGGTGGAGCGAATCTGGGGCACCCCGCTGACGATCACCGTGGACAGGTCATCCTGGTCGAGCGTGCAACTAAGCACGATCATGTTGTCGCCGGGGGGATAATCAGCGCCGCTGACCGTGCGGTCCTCGTGAGTCACAAAGATGGTCTGGACCGGTTCGGACTGCTTGACCTCCACCGGGAACGGGTTGCCGGGGAGGATGACGCCATCGGACTGCTGAATGTTCCGCCCCGTCAGCCGCTTGAGGATCTTCGCAAGGTCGGGCCAGGCCGTCTCCTTGGCCGTCCCGATTCGCAGGCCATTGCGGCCCAGGCAGCCCGCTCCGGCGGCGTCAATGCGCTCCTCGTCCAGGTAGCTCCACAGTTCCTCAGAGCCACTGACTGTCCCGGCAGGCAGTTCGATGGCCGATATCTTGGCGCGGACGAACAGGAGCACTGGCTTGCCATCGGCCAGCGCCGCCATAGACGCTGGCATGGAAGTCGGGTTGCCGGTAACGGGGGTAGCGGGGTCGGCAGGCTTGCAGGACGGCAGTGCCGCCGCCAGGACCAGGCAGAAGATGCCAACACGGTTCATAGGCACTGTGAAGGCAAGACCCGCGGGCCGTGCCATCGTTGAATCACCGCGACCGTAACCGGCCGTAACGCATCGCTGACAGTTATGTTACCGGCGGGCGGCGCAGGTGTCAACGTCGCGCGACGCGTCGGAAGGTCAAACCGCCAGTCTTTCGGCGCGGTTGCCGGCTTTTCCCTTGAAATTCGGCGGGCCACGAGGTACTGTCCCTTGTCGAAGGAGGCCGGCCATGGATGGCGCGATAGCTCACCTCGGCGTGCAGGCGTATCCCAGGAGGACGCCGGAAGTTTTGGCGTACATGCTCCCGCCATACCGGGCGGCGGTTCGGGCCCGGCGAACCACGCGAGCAAAGACTTCTCGCCGACCGATGGATAGGGAGCCAGTCATGTACAGGATATCAGTGATGCTCGTCTGCATAGGGGTGATGGGCGCGACTGCCACGGCCGATATTGCCAACGGATCGTTCTCGAATGGGACAACCACGGGCTGGACGACCGATCTAACCCAACTTGCCTCGTCACAAGTCCTCCCCATCTATGCGAACACTGCGAACGTCCTCAAGCTTACCACGACCAACAACTACACGTGGGTCACCGACGCCGGAGGCGGCCACTGGTCGCTTGACGAGGCCGACTACTCCAAGGCGGATGTGTGGCAGATGTGCTTTGCGCCTTCAGGCGCCACGGCGATGGAGTTCCGGCTGTCGGCGACGTACCAGGGCGCGAGCGTGTTCGGGACAAGCGCATCGGGCATGCCGACCGCCGTTGTCTCCGCCACGTATCTCACGCTGGGCGGCACGGTGAACACGCCCACGGTCGTCGTGAACGCGCAGGACTGGAACACGCCCGCATACATGGACTTGCCCGGCGTCGATACGGCCCAACTGGTGACCATCAGGATCATGTTGACCAGCGAGTTGAGCGCCGACGAACCGCAGGGCGGTTCAAGCAAGACCGTTGTGGTGGGCGGGTACTTCGACGATTTCCGATTTGTGCCAGAGCCATCCACGGCCATCCTGGTCCTGTGGGGCGTGGCGGCAGTGTTCTGCCGGCGTTCGCGCCGGCGTGTCTGATGGGCCTACTGGCCAGATGAAGGCCGTTCCGGCGATGAGGGCGGCACACTTGTAGCCGCGGCGACCTTCCTGTACCCGCGTGCGAACTTCACTGCCACCAGTATCCACGCGAGTAGCGCGACCACTGGCAATCCCAGGTAGCGCATGTAGAACAGGATGGCGGCCGTGAGCCTGGGGAGGGTCGTATCCGGGCCGTGCCCAAGATCGCTGATCTCCGGCGTCACGCCCGGCAGCAGACCAGGGAAAAGCAACTGCCACGGCGCCAGCAGCACCAGCAGGACCAGCGACCAGAAGAACCCGCTGACAAACGCGCCGCTGCCGCCTTTTTGCGCGACCATCGCCAGGTTTGAGGCCAGGAAGAAGGCAATGACTATCAGCAGGCAGGCCAGCGGCGCCGCGGCCCGCGCTATTGCCATAGCGACGCCCAAGACGCAATCCCACGTCTTGGATCTAGTGGAACCGGCCGTCGCGGCGTCGCGAACTGCCGAGGAACCAGGGGCCTTCGCGGGGGCGCTGGCAGGCGCGGTTTCCGGCGCGGTCGCGGGCGCGCCTGCCGGCGATGCTGCTGGCGCGGCGGTCTTGGCCGGCGGCTCCAGCACGCCCACGAACCGCACCAGCACTACCGTCGCCAGCACTGCCAGCAGCGACAGGAGCACCAGGACCATGAATATCCAGTTGGCGAACCGGACGGACCTGAATGCCGCTGCGCAGTCGGCATCGAGCGTCTCGGACTGGTAGATGGCCATTGCCGTCTCCTTTCCAGAAACGACATCCATCGTGCGCTGCGGCCCTTGGCGGCACAAGGGAAAAGTTCAATAGGCCTTGGAGGCGGCCGCAAATGCCCCGCCGGATGCGGCGACGGTGGCGGCGATGTCCTGGTCGCTGTGCGCCGCCGAAACGAACAGCGCCTCGAACTGGCTGGGCGGCAGGTAGATCATCTCGTCGAGCATGGCATGGAAGTAGGCGGCGAACGCCTTGACGTTACTCGCGGTGGCGCCGGCATAATCCTCCACGGGCGGCGGGCGGAAGAAACACGTCAACATGCTCCCGACGCGATTGACGCACACGCGGCCCGCCAGGCCCGCGCTTGCCGCCGATTGGATCAGCCCATCCGCCAGGGCCGCGGAACGTGCCTCCAGCTTGGCATAGAACGCCGTATCGGCCTGGATCTGGTCGAGCGTAGCCAGCCCCGCAGCCATCGCCACGGGGTTACCCGAAAGCGTGCCTGCCTGATAGACTGGGCCTATTGGGGCCAGGCGGTCCATGATCTCGGCCCGGCCGCCGACGGCGCCCACGGGCATGCCGCCGCCGATAATCTTGCCCAGCGTCGTCAAGTCGGGCTGCACGCCCCAGAGCGCCTGCGCCCCGCCTAGAGCGACTCGGAAGCCGGACATCACCTCGTCGAAGATCAGCAAAGCCTCGTGGGCGTCGCATAGCTCGCGCAGGCCCGCCAAATACCCATCCGCCGGGGGCACGACGCCCATATTGCCGGCCACCGGCTCAAGGAGCATGGCCGCCACGTGGCCCGCGTGTTCCTCGATCGCGTCCTGGACCGCGGACAGGTCATTGTAGGGGACAAGGACGGTGTCGGAGGTTGCGCCGGCCGGGACGCCGGGGGAGCTTGGAACGCCCAGCGTGGTCGCGCCGCTGCCCGCGGAGACCAGCAACGGGTCGCTGTGGCCGTGGTAGCACCCGATGCACTTGATGATCTTCGTGCGCCAGGTGAACCCGCGTGCCAGGCGAACGGCGGTCATCACCGCCTCGGTCCCGCTGGAGACGAAACGGATCCGCTCAATCGACGGCATGATGTCGATGATGGCCCGTGCGAGCTGCGTCTCGACCTCGGTGGGGGCCCCGTAGCTCATCCCCCTGGCGACGGCCTCCTGGACGGCCTTGACCACCGGCCCGGCCGCGTGGCCCAGGATCGCCGGCCCGTAACTGCCGACGTAGTCGATGTACTCGTTGCCGTCAACATCCGTGATGTGCGAGCCTTGGGCGGATGCGATGACAGAAGGCGTCCCCCCGACTGCCGCGAACGCGCGGACGGGCGAGTTCACCCCGCCCACCAGCACTCGCCGGGCCTGCTCGAACGCTGATTCAGACTTCCCTGTCTTGCGGGGCATGTCCTCTCGTCACTTGGGCTGCGTGCCGCTTTCCACCGTCGTCGCCGGCAGCATGGCGGACATCAGATCCTCTTCGATTTTCAGTGCCGTGTATCCCTCACGGCCGATCTTGTCGCGAAAGCCGGGCGCGACCTGCACGAACCTTCGGAGCATATCCAGGCTCTCATCCCGCTCGTCTGGCTTGGGCTGCTGGTCGGCCAGCTCAACCAGCCATCGCCCGTCCTTCCTGACCAGTTGGATGTCCAGGCTGCCAAGCATTCCCGCGCCTGCGAGGTCGCCATTCTCGACGATCGTGACCTTTGCCTCGACCTCATCGCGCGACGGGAAGCTTACCATGAAGGCGTCCAGGGACGACGCCTCCTGCTGGCCGTAGGCCGTCTCAAGCAACTCGCGGAGCCCCGCGGCGACGATGCTGGCGTCGAACGCCGCGCCGGCCCACTCGGGGTCCGTAACGTATACCGATGCAAGGAACAGGCGCTTGTCGCCGGTCTCGAACGCGGTGGCGATGTTGAGCAGGGCTTCCTTGGGCGATGCCGCGCCAACCAAGGGAGCGGAGGAGGGAGCGGGCGCCTGTTTGCTGTCTTTAGAGCACCCGCAGGCGGCGACGGCCAGCGTAGTTGAGAAGGCTGCGACAATTGCGAGCAACCGAACCATCGTGAACGTCTCCATCACGCCGGCGCAAACGCAGGCGGCGTCGAACGGACCCGCCGCTTGCCTTGGACGGGGCGGGCGTATAGTATCATCTTCCACGTTGCCCAGGCAACCTATCGCATGAGACCCGCTCCCAAAGCGCAATCTCGCAAGGCGGTGCTGATCTTCGTGGCCGTTGCCGCCGCGTACGGCCTCTTTGCCCTGCGGGACACGCGCCTGAGCGACACGCAGGTCTACATGTCCACGGCCGCTCTGAAGTACCACAACCAATCCCTGTATCCGCATGATCCGATCTTCGGCGCCAGCGGGCTTTGGCGCTTCTACACGCCGGCCATGCACCGCGTGCTGGGGACGGTGCTCGGGCCCACCGACTACGACGACATGGCCATTCCGTTCCGCATCCTGGTGGGTTTCGTCACGCTGCTGTACTTGTGCGGGATGTTCGCTCTGCTCTACCGGCAGTGCCAGAGCTGGTCGATTGCGGCATTCACGGCCGTGCTCAGCTCGGCCATCATCTACACCCTGGGGCGAAGTTACTGGGGAGTCGGCTCGCTTGCCTCGATCACCCCTTGGACGCTCTGCCAGGTCTTTGCGCCCCTGATTGTGCTGGCGTTTTTGCACTATCAGGACAACTGGCCCCGCCTGCTGCTGGTGTTCGCGGCCATCGGCCTGCTGGGGAACATACACCTGGTGGTCGCGGCGAATCTGACAATCGTGCTTGCGATTGTGTACCTGGGGCAGCGATGGTTTTCGCCGCGGGCGTGGGCGGGCGCGATTGCCTGCTGCCTGATGGCGGTGCTCTGCGCAATGCCCTACCTGATCTACTATTCTCAGCTTCGCGCCTCGCTGGGACCGGCCGGGCCGACGAGTTACAAGGTAGTGTTTCAGGCGTTTGGACCCGACTTGGGGGACATGCCCGTACTCTATCCGGAGATACTCAAGTTGGTCCTCAACTGGATCATCGTGATAGCGGGGGTGCTGTTGATGCCGGCCGCGATGGTCCTGTCGCGCGTGGAGCGATACCGCGTCCGCGACATAAAGGTATGGGTGTGGTTCATGGGCGGGGCGGTCGCCGTGGCGATGGGTTTGCAGGGCGTGTTCCAGTTGATCGGGCGGCAGACGAACTCGGCCCCGCTGACGATCGACTTCGTCCAGGCCGCGAGCCTGATGATGCTCCCGATGTACGTACTGTTGGCGCAGGCGATCACATTCCTGTTCCGCCTTGTGCGGACGCACCGCCTGCTATTGCGTCTGGCCCTGGCGGCAGTCACGGCCGCGTGGATGATCCCGTCGGACAACCTGCGCACCGCGCGCCACGATGTGCTCGACGCCGCCACGATGTTCATGAACGAAACGGACAAGCCCAGCCGCGTCCGAGAACTCCATGATCGAAAGGCGAGGATGGCCGAATTGACTGCCATCGGGAGGTACGTGTGCGACAACACGGGCGTGGGGGCCGTGTTCATCACGGACAACACCGACTTCCGCATGCTCTCTCGACGGTCCGTGGTGGCTTGCCCCGATGACGCAAAGTACATCTACTACCTGGCCCCCTGGAAACTCGGCGAATGGGTCAATGTCGTCAAGAGGCAGAGGAGCCTGATGCACCTGCCTGATGGCGAGGCCATTCGCCGGTTTGCCATAGATATGAGGAGGAAGCCTGAATTCGAGGGGGCAACGGAATGGTACGTCGTGATCCAATCCCGCAAACCGCTCGACAAGCCCGGCGGCCTGAAGCAGAAGATCTCAACCGAGTGGGGCCGGTATTTCCAGCTGTACGAAGTGCCTCTCACGGACGCCGCGACCGCGCCGGGCGGCTGAATTCCTCAAGATAGTTTCGGCCGCATGTCGATACACATTTCAGGCTGCCGTGGTCGCTCTAACCAGTTCAGGCAGGAGAACCAAACGTGTGCCCGCTAGTGGATGTATCGAATCCCCGGTGCGCCCCGCACCTTACCCTCAACAACATCATCCGCGCATTCACCCATTGCGCGGACCGTTACTCGGAATGCACCGTCTATCGCGAACTAGTCGCCAAGGCCGGCGAGTATGAGTCCGACCGCGCCACCCGAGCGCTGCTGCGGGCCTCGTGAGTGGGCCGGGTGCCTGGCGGGCTTCCTCGATTACCTCCAGGCGGAATGCGGCCTGGCCCTCAATACGCGGAAGGCCTACGGGCGGGACCTTTGCCGTTTCCTGTCGGTGTTGGAGCGCGGCGGCAAGCACGACCTCAAGGACCTGTCCACACGCGACATCGAGCATTTCCTGATCCAGGCCAAGTCCGACGGCCTGGCCGTTCCGTCGATCATCCGGGCTTTGGCGGCCGTCAGGATGTTCTGCCGCTACTTGGTCCTCCAACGCGTGCTTGCGCGGGATGTCAGCGACAGTATCGACACGCCCAGGAAATGGCGCAATCTCCCCACGGTGATGGACGACGCCTCGGCGAGGCTTCTGATTGACGCGCCGGTTGACGGTGAAGATCCCCTTGCCCTGCGGGACAGAGCCATGCTCGCCTTGCTGTATGCCACCGGGATGAGGGCCAGTGAACTCGCGGGCCTGCGGGCCATCGACCTGAACGCCAACCTGGGCGTGGCGCGGGTGTTCGGCAAGGGCGCCAAGGAGCGGATAGTCCCCGTGGCCGATGAGGCGATGCGGGCCGTGGATGAGTACGTTCGCAGGCTTCGCCCCAACCTCGCCTGCGGCTCTCGCGAAGACGCCCTTTTCCTGTCGCGAGCCGGCCGTCCGCTGGCCCGCGAGGACGTGTTTCGGATAGTGCGGAAGTACGTCCGCCGCGCCGCGCTGCGGGGGAACGTCACGCCCCACACGCTGCGGCACTGCTTCGCGACGCAACTGCTGTCCCATGGAGCGGACCTGCGGAGCGTTCAGGAAATGCTCGGCCACGCCGACATCGCCACGACGCAGATATACACGCACGTGGATGCATCGCGGCTGAAGTCGATTCACAAACAATTTCACCCCCGGCCCTGACCGCCGGCGTTCTTGGCAAGGAACAGTAGGCCTCAGCGAGCGCTCACGCCCTGGTCACGCCTCCACGACCTCGTGTACGAGGTGCTCCGGCACGAAATTGCCCACGGCGGCGATGTACCCGTAGATGGCCTCGTTGATCTTTTCCGTGGCCTCTTCGCGGGTGTTCGCGCGGCAGGTGCAGCCGGGCAGAGAGGGACACTGAGCGGTGTAGCCTCCGTTCTCGTTCCGAATTATCCTGATCCGAAGCTTCATGGTCCGTTTTGGAACTTAGCTGAACAAATGCTCTCTTGATTATTTTAGGCGCCGTATCACGCGCATTGCGGTTTGGCCCTGAATGCTGGCGAAATGCGAGCATCGTGAACTGATCGAGCGCAAAGACCGCAAAGCTGCCTTTGCGCACATTCTAACGTGCGGGCGCACACGGAGCAAGCATTCAAGAGAAAAATCGAGAAAACTTTCGCGGCCGCACGCCCGCGTGAAACCGTGTGTCTGTTGCCCCGTTGGGCCTTGTTCGCGGCCGGCCCAAGGCTGTATACTTCAGACGGTCGAATCCCGTTCGTCACGGCCAGAGGTGATAAGAAGTGCCGATTTACGAGTACATCTGCCAAGGTTGCGGCAAGGCGTTCGAGGCCCTGGTCAGTTCCGCAAACGCCAAGTCCGCGTGTCCATCCTGCGGCTCGCGAAAGATCAAGCGCCAGTTCTCCACGTTTGCCGCCCACGGCGGAGGCGCCAAGACCCCGTGCGAGTCGGGAAGCTGCCCTTCGATGGCGGAATCCGATGCCGGCTCATGCGCCGACGGGAAGTGCCCGTTCGCCTGACGGCCACGAACTCGGCCGCCGGCCCATGTTGCTGCCGTCCCCGCTAGGACTTGTAGGCCGTTACCCTTAGCCAGCGCGATCCCCACTGGACAGCCTGCCTGTGCGTGGGGAAGAACACGTCGAGCCGGTGGCCCTTGATCGCCCCGCCGCGATCCATGACCGCGACCGGCAGCCCGTCATTGTACCCCGGAATGGAAACCATTGTTCCGAAAGACAATATGCGCGTGTCAGCGGCGACGAACCGGCCGTGGTTGGCGTGGATGCTCCTGCCGCTGGCGGTTATGCCCCTGGCGTTGGGGCCGCAGCACTTTGAGCACGGGCAATAGGCGGTTACGCGCATCAGCATCGTAGTGACGTGGCTGTCCGGCGGACTGGCGACCACGGCCGCGGCAATCCTCGGCGCGGATCGCGAAGAAGGCGCTGCAAGTGCCGCACTTGCGGTCGAGCCTGAATGCGGCCCGCCCAGAGCAAGGCATGGCAGACATACCAGCAGCAGCCGAACCGGCCGGTGCTTCCAGATCGCGGCCAAGCGGGGCTTCCTTCGGCACCGGGCACCACTTGGGACCCGGCGCCAGACGCCCCTTGGCCGGCGTTCCCGCTCCCGGCCGGGGCGACACCTTGTTGCACTGCCGCAGCGTCCCTGCCGGGCACGTCGATTATGCTGCAATTATATGCCGCAATGGGCTTTTTTCGCGGATTTTTCGCTATCCCGGGCAAAACGGGCTGGTCATTTCCCGCCCATCGGGTATAGTAGAGGTGAGTACTGTCGGCGCCTTAGTGGCTGTCGGCGGACAGGGCGGAGGGGCTTAGGGTACAGACGATGGCCCGATCGATTGCGGCAGGGTGGCTGGTGGCGGCCTTGACAACCGTCGCCGCGGCCGACCAGTTGGTGCTCAACGACGGACGCACCTTTACGGGCTCTGTCAAGATCGACGGCGACACCGTTGTCATCACCACCTCCAACGCCACGCTGAGCTTCCCCAGGGACCAGGTCCTCCGCATCGAGGAGAAGCTGACGCCGGAGGAGGAACTGGCCCGCAAGCTGGCGGATGTTTCGCAGACCGACGCAGCAGGCCTCTTCCAGGCCGCCCAGTGGGCCGCGACCAACGGCCTTGACAAGCAGGCCCAGGACTTGTGCGCCAAGATCCTCCAGCTTTCGCCCGACCACGCCGGTGCGCATAGGATGCTCGGCCAGGTCAAGATCGACGGCCAGTGGCTGGCCTTCGCCAAGGCCGTCGAGGTGGCCCGCGGCAAGCTGGACGCTGAGGATGGCGATGCGGTGCTCAAGGACATCGTCCCCGCCCTGATGGACGTTGCCAGCGGCAAGGACAGGATTCAGGCCGTACGCGAGCTTCAGGGCTTGGCGCAGCTACGTAACAAGGATTACCCGGCGGCCGCCAAGACGTTCGCGGCTCTGGGCGAATCGGCCGAGGCCCCGGCGGCCGTGCGGTTCCAAGCCATCGCCGATATACTCAAGGAGAATGCGGACGGCATGTATGTGGTCTCGGAGTCGTTCCCCGCGACGGCCAGCGTCCTTGGCGCCGACAAGCCCCTGCTGAAGGCCGGTCCGTCGTCGCTCTCGGACCCCAACGTCCTCCAGGCCGCCATCCGCGACCGCGCGAAGAAGGAGATAGACGCCGGGCGTAAGCTGATGGACGCCGCCGCCAAGGTCGAGCCGACGGACCCTGAGGCCGCCAAGGTCAAGTGCCTCCAGGCGCTTCAGAATTTCGACCGCGCCGACGCCCTGGTGGACCAGATATCCCGCAGCTACCGCCTGGAAATTGTCCGCCGCCGCATCGCCGCCATGCGCAAGGACGCCGACGCGGATGCAGATCGGTTCGACAAGGCGCTGGCGAAGTTCGGGACCAAGACCGTCTCGCCTCAGGAACAGCAGAACATGATGCTGAACCTGATCCGCCTGCTGGACAACGTTCGCGACAACCTTAAGAACATCGTGACGGCCGCCAAGCCATATCCGCGCGATTTGGTGCTCGAGCTGAAATGGGCGGAATTAGACTTGAAAAAACTGGAAGCCATGAGAAAATTCCTTCTGGATGAGCTCAATGGCGCCAAGTAAGACCGCCGCCATTTTGATGATGTTCATCGCAGCATTGGCCTTCGCCGCCGGCGACGGCGCGACGGACGGGGCCTCTGTCCCCCTCCAGATTCAGCAGGCGCTCGACAGCCTGGCCAAATGCGACTTCGCGGCCGCCGAAGAGCAGGCCCGCTCGCTGGCCAGCCGCCCCGACGACGCCCAGCCGCGGATGTGGCTCATCGTCGCCTCCGCCCGCCAGGAGCAGAAGCTTTACGCCGGGGCGATCCGCGCCTACCGCACCTATCTGGCCACCAGCCCGGCCGGCGAGCTGCGCCAGTATGTCCTCGACCAGATCGCCGCCTGCGAGGCCGGCCTGGCGGAACCCAAGCCCCTCACGCCTCCTTCCAAGGGCCTCCAGGACAAGGATCTGGACGACCTGGCCAAAGTCGAGGACGAGGTCGCGACGGAATCCAGCGAACATTTCGTCGTCCGCTCCCGCAACGCGAAGCTCTCCAAGCTCGTCGTGGGCGAGTGCGAGAATTCGCTGGCGCGGATATGCCGTAGTGTCCTATCCGGGCAGGAATTTCCGCACAGCGTCGAGGTACACGTCTGGACCGACTCGCGCGAATACCTGGCGAATGCCCGCAGCGCGCCGGAGTGGTCCGGCGGCAGCTTCAGCATCTCCACGGCCGGCGGCGTCGTCACGCGCCGGATCGACCTGACCCAGCTCGACAAGGCCGGCAAGTTCGACACCGTGATGATCGACCGCGTCCTGCCGCACGAGCTGTGCCACCTGGTCTCAAAGGAGTACTTCGGCGATGCCGCGTGCCCGCTGTTCCTGGATGAGGGCCTGGCGATGATGAGCGAGTCGGCAGTCGACGGCGACCGCACGCTGCTGGCCGGCTCGGTCCTGGCGGGCAAGGAGAAGATCCCGCTTGAGGGCCTGTTCACTCGCGCCCGTGAGAACTGCGCGGACAAGGGCGGGGCGGATGTGTTCTACGCCGAATCGCTCAGCTTCACGGAATTCCTCCACGGCCGCCTCACCGAGAGGCAGTTCAAGGACTTCCTGGAGCACGTCAAGGGCGGATGCACAGTGGCCGACGCCGTGCAGCGGGCGCTCTACGTCTCCAGCAGCGAGACCTTCCTGCCCGCCCTGGCCAGCGCTTGGGAAGACTGTGCCCTCCAGCAGGCCCAGGTGATCCGCGCGCTTCGTGGCGAAGACCCTATTCGCGTGTCGAAGCAGGAATAGCCCGGCCATGACCTCGGCGATTCAGCGGGCATGCTGTGAAGACTCCAGTTCCCCTTCATTGGAAACGAACACTCCGCGCGCCCAAGGACGGGAAGCTGGGCCGCCTGACTCGACTGCTCTACGGCGATCTGAACGGGTAAGTTCTGACAACGCCGTTGAGCCTGTCCTGGAGGTACTGCTGGACGAACGCCCTGGAGATCACTTCCACGTGGCCGTCCCCGAACGCCGCGTTCGTGTATCCGGCGTGTGGCATGCTGTTGATGTAGTTCTGGCCCGACGGCAGGCCGTTAGCCGTCCACGCCCATCCTGACCCGGACTGGGGATCCATGCTCCCGCATCCGTCGTATGGCTCGACAATCTGGACCTTCTTCTCCAGGTCGTTCTTCTCCGTGTTGCGGGGCGCGTTATAGGCCATCCAGGAGGGGACCATGGTGATGAACTTCGGATACGAGGAACTGCCGTCTACCCAGACTTCCCCTTCCTTGGTCCACTGCCACCAGTTGACGCCTTCGCCCCAGCTTCCGTACCAGCTGTAGTTCCAGTTGTAGCCGTAGTCGGTGTGGTCCATTCTGAGCTTCTGCGACATGCACCGCATCTTTCTGGGTAACATTTCACCCGTCTGCAACGGATTGTACGTATAGCGGCGGGAGGTGGCCAGAG